>NZ_JBNMIC010000124.1:0-1145 GCF_050873065.1 Brotaphodocola sp. | reverse complement strand
CTATAAGACCGTGACAAAGGGCGATGAGGACAAGGTATCGAGTGCACTTGCAAAGCTGATGGAGGAGGATCTGACTCTCAAATCTGTCAACGATAAAGAAAACCGCCAGCTTCTGCTCTACGGAATCGGCGATCAGCAGCTCGAGGTTGTTGTGAGCAAGCTCCTGAACCGTTATAAAGTTGAGATTGAGCTGTGCAAGCCGAAATTTGCTTTCCGTGAGACTCTGAGAAAGAAAGTCACGGTACAGGGCAAGTACAAGAAGCAGTCCGGCGGACACGGCCAGTATGGCGATGTCAAGATGGAATTTGAGCCGTCCGGTGATCTTGAGAAGCCGTATGTCTTCGAGGAGAAAGTCTTTGGTGGAGCAGTTCCGAAGAACTACTTCCCGGCAGTTGAGAAGGGTGTTGCAGAGAGCTGCCTGAGAGGACCGCTTGCCGCATATCCGGTTGTCGGTGTGAAGGCAACCCTCATAGATGGTTCCTATCATCCGGTAGATTCCTCTGAGATGGCATTCAAGACCGCTGCGATGATGGCATTCAAGAAGGGCTTTATGGAGGCAAATCCGGTTCTGCTTGAGCCGATCGCATCCCCGAAGGTAACGGTTCCGGATAAATTCACCGGCGATGTCATGGGCGATTTGAACCGCAGAAGAGGTCGTGTGCTCGGCATGAATTCCGATCATCACGGTAAACAGGTGATTGAGGCGGATATCCCGATGTCTGAGCTCTTCGGATACAACACGGATCTGCGCTCGATGACCGGAGGAATCGGCGTTTACGAGTACGAGTTCTCCCGCTATGAGCAGGCTCCTGGCGATATCCAGAAGAAAGAGGTTGAGGCGAGAGCGTCCAAGGTAGACCGCATGGAGTCTTAATCAACAGAGAGTTCAGAGAACATCTGGATTGAAGATTGAAAATAAAATATTGGAAATAAGATATTAAAAACAAGATATTAAAAATAAAATATTAAATGAAATATTAAAAATGAAAAAGAGAAAGCACCGGCTCCTCAGAATTTTTTCAGGCCGCAGACATCAAATGATAGATGTCAGATTGCAGCTGGAAGAAAGCGCGGGGAGGCCGGTGCTTTTTGCTGTCAGTTCAGTTATGCTACTGTTAGTCGTTAAATCAACTGCTGATTCAGAT
>NZ_JBNMIC010000123.1:0-1290 GCF_050873065.1 Brotaphodocola sp. | reverse complement strand
GATTATCGAGAGAACCGATCGGCGCCGTAGAAGAATACACATAGTCCTGGTTCATGCTGCGATTCATGCCAATATCTGTAAGCGCACATGCCTCCATCTGCTGTTCCCTCCTTATCCTTCCTTTTCCTGGTCAAGATAGCTCTTTCTGAGCTGTCCGCAGGCGCCGTTGATATCGCGCCCCATCTCTCTTCTTATCGTAACATTGATTCCATTTTTTTCAAGATAATTTTTGAAATCCTCAATCGCCTTTCTTCCGGACTGCACATAATCGCGCTCCTTAATCGGATTGACCGGAATCAGGTTCACATGGCCGTGAAGGTCTTTAATCAGCGCTGTCAGTGCCCGCGCCTCCTCGAGATTGTCGTTGACTCCGCGCACAAGGCTGTACTCAAATGTCAGTCTCCGCCCGGTCTTCTCAAAGTATGTCCGGCAGGCAGCAAGCACATCTTTGAGTGCATAGCGGTTTGCGATCGGCATCAGCGTCTTTCGCACCTCATCGCTCGGCGCATGCAGAGAGAGCGCTAAGGTGATCTGAAGATCTTCCTCTGAGAGTTTCAAAATCCCCGGCACGATTCCACAGGTCGAGACCGTGATGTTTCTCTGGCTGATGTTGAGTCCCTTCTCGCCGGAGAGAAGACGGACAAAGCGGATCAGGTTGTCATAATTGTCCATCGGCTCCCCGGATCCCATGACGACGACGTTTGAGACGCGCTCCCCCGTCAGGGACTGAATCCGGTAAATCTGATCGAGCATCTCCGACGGTGTCAGATTTCTCTCAAGTCCGTCAAGTGTGGACGCACAGAAACGGCAGCCCATGCGGCAGCCCACCTGGGAGGAAATGCAGACCGAATTGCCATGATGGTATTTCATCCAGACACTCTCAATCACATTTCCATCGGCGAGACCGAACAGATATTTTCTCGTGCCGTCGATTGCGGAGACCTTCACATCCACCGGCGTCAGAGCGGTCAGCGTGCAGGTCTCCTTCAGCTTTTCGCGAAGAGAGGCCGGAAGATTCGTCATCTCATCAAAATCTGTCACCAGCTTCTCATGCATCCACTGAAAAATCTGTTTTGCCCGAAACGCCTTCTCTCCTCTCTGCTGCATCCATGCTTCCAGTTCCGGAAGATACAGCGATTTGATATCTGTCTTGTCCATTTCCATCTTTCTCTCGTCCAACCCTTCTATAAGCTTTCCCTGTACTTTTCTCACGCTTTTACACTTTTCTCCGGTATACCGAAATAAAGAATCCGTCACACGGATACGTTCCCGGAAGAAGCTGTACATATC
>NZ_JBNMIC010000122.1:0-1593 GCF_050873065.1 Brotaphodocola sp. | reverse complement strand
TGGATTGAATTTGATAGAAATTAATACATTTAAAACAAAAGCCAGTCAATTTAATCATATAACAGGTGAGTATCATAAAAAATCACTTTCAAAACGATGGAATGACTTAAACGGAATGAAGATTCAGAGAGATTTATACAGTGCTTTTTTAATAATGAATATTTCAGGTGATTTAGAAAATTTTGATATAGAAAAATGTAAGGACAGATTTCATACTTTTAAAACACTTCATGATATAGAAATTCAAAGATTAAAAAATACCCATACTTTGAGTAGTATGGGCATTTAAAAAGTAGAAAAAACGGTTTTGACACGAGCCGTATGTTATCGTTAATTCGTTCATTAGAATGATTGGTAATGAAAGTCTCATAGAAACGAATCAGTCTTATATACTTTCGAGTATATTTGGAAGTTCATGTATATGAGAACCCAACGAGCTTTAGCCGTTGGAGTGTCAGAGGCACAAGATTGAGAAGACCGATCAGGTGAGGTTTCCACAGGTCTCTTTCAAGATCCGGATGAAGAGCTGATCGGCTTTTGAGAGAAAACCGCTGCTTAAGGAGGCAATGCAGAGATCCCAGTAAGCGCCGTAGAGCTCATTGATGGAGAGAAAGGCAGGGCGGTATTCTGCGGAGGCGATTCTGGAGTATTGCAGGGGGACAAGGGTGACGCCCATTCCCTGAGCGGCGAGAAGCTGGGCAGTCTCGAAGTTTCTCAAAGTCAGCGCGCAGTGGGGCTGTGGGATGCCTGCTTTTAGAAGAACGGCGTCGGTGATCTGACGGATGCGCTGTTCGCGGTGAAGCATCAGAAACGGCTGATCCTTGAGAAGTTTTGGATCGAGCATCGGGTAGGGATAACCGGGTTTTTCAAATGCTTCTTTGAGCAGCGGATGGTCGGGGGCAAGAGCGATCACAAACGGATCCCGGCTCATGATATCGTAGTGAAGCTGCGGCTGGGCGTGCTGCTCGGGCGGAGTGTGCATGATTGCAAAATCCAGCTCTCCGGAGAGAAGCATTTTTTCGAGGCGGACTGAATTTTCCTCACAGATATCAAGCTCCACATGGGAACAGATTTCACGGAAACGCGGAAGAACCCGGGCGAGAATCAGTGTGCCGAGGTGATTGGTGATTCCAAGGTGGATCCGTCCGGTCTTGAGATTGTTGATGTCGCTGATCTCCATCTCGAAATCCTCGAACATCTTGAGAACCTGGGTTGCCATGTGGTAATAGCGCTCCCCGGCGAAGGTCAGGGTGAGTCCGCTTGTGGTACGGTTGAAAAGCGGAGCGCCGACGGATTCCTCAATGCGCTGAATCGACTGGCTTAAGGACGGCTGCGCCATGAAAAGTTTTTTTGCCGCGCGCGAGATATTTTTCTCATCGGCGACGGTTTTTACATAGAGAAGTTCTTTGCTTGTCATATAGGAAGAATCTCCTTTTAATTTTCAAATTTTGAAACTATAAATGAGCAAATTTGAAAAATTGCACAAAACTATGCCACGGTCTTTACAAAGGAGTCAAAATCATTGCATTCCCTTGCACATTGATAGAGGACTCGATATTTTTCCATCTGGATTATGTCACTGATCTTGTGATA
>NZ_JBNMIC010000121.1:0-1734 GCF_050873065.1 Brotaphodocola sp. | reverse complement strand
GGCGAACATTCGGAGTCCCACTGTCTAAGCTTGAGCGGACAGAAATCATGAAAAGAGCACGGCAGATATTTTTCGCAAATCCTTGATTTTGGATAACTAGTGTCTGTTTTAGGAACCTGTCGCTGAGAGACGATTCCAGCACCGGAGCCCGAATCGCAGAATTTCTACTATCCTAATTACCCGGAGCGAAGCCCTCCATCGCGCGGAACTGGCGCGGTGTGAGGGCATATTTTTTCTTGAAGGAGCGGTTGAAATACGACAGATTCTCAAATCCCGTCTCCTCCGCAATCGCAAGAACCGTAGAGTCAGAGGTCGTCAGAAGTCTGGCAGCCATCGTCAGGCGGTAATCCTTCAGATAATCCGTAAATGTTGTGCCCATTGTCTCCTTAAAGTAGCGCATAAAATGCGATTCCGAGAATTGCACTTCGGAAGCAATCTGGGCGATCGTAATCTTATCCATGTAGTGGTTCTCAATGTATTTCAGAATAATCTTCATCTTATCGAGCGTTTTGCGGTTACTGTTTTTGGTGCGATTCGCATCGTGACAGCGGCTGCTTAACATATAGAAGAAGAGGTAGAGCTGGCTTTTGATATAAAGCTCAAACCCTCTTGGTTTTGTTTTGGAGATCTCGTCACATGCATCAATCCCGGCAATAATCTCATCGTAATAAGGATCCTGCGGCGTGTACAGCGTCGGTACATTGAGCGTTCCGTGCAGAAGCGGCAGTAAAAAATCCGTTGCGGTCACATCATTCTGGCGTGGGAGCAGCATGTTCGGGTGAAAAATAATATTCTCATACTCCATGCTTTCTCCCGGCTCCTGATAGATCGAGTGAAGCTGTCCGGGCAAGATAAGTACCATACTTGGACCACTCACCGGATACTCCGTGAAATCCACCGTGAGATTGCCGCGCCCCTTCTTGATATAGACAAGTTCCACCTCGTCGTGCCAGTGCAGAGGAACCATTGGAAAATCAAGCGGAATCGAGCAGAGGTACGTGTTGTACGGAAAGATGATATCTGCGTGTGTTACATTTTCATGATAATTTTCATACTTTAATATATTCATACTGCAAGCATAGCAGATATATCCCCTCAAGTAAAGAAAAATGATAGAATAGTAACACTTTTGTGGTGAATATGACAAGATTATGTGATGTGCAGCGCGTATACTAGGATCATACAAACAAACGTATTGTGTTGGAGGAGAACAACAATGACATTATCAAAGGCTGTATCAAGAAAGTACAACAAGACAATTGAAAAATGCAGTAACGAAGAAATTTATATCGCTTTGCTTGAAATGACCAAGCAGATGGCAGAAGACAAAGTAAGTAACGAAGGAAAGAAAAAGTTATATTACATTTCCGCAGAGTTTCTGATCGGAAAGCTTCTTTCCAACAACCTGATCAACCTCGGTATCTACGAGCAGGTGAGAAGCGAGCTTGAGGCATCCGGCAAGAGCCTTGCTGAGATCGAGGAAATCGAGCTTGAGCCTTCACTTGGAAACGGCGGACTTGGACGTCTGGCAGCATGTTTCGTTGATTCGATCGCTACACTCGGATTAAACGGTGACGGCGTAGGTCTGAACTACCATTACGGATTATTCAAGCAGGTATTTGATCATAACTTACAGAAAGAGACTCCAAACCCATGGATCACAGATGAGAGCTGGCTGACCAAGACAGACATCACATATCCGGTACAGTTTGGCGGATTTACCGTACAGTCCCG
>NZ_JBNMIC010000120.1:0-1965 GCF_050873065.1 Brotaphodocola sp. | reverse complement strand
CAGCCCGCCTGCGCGAGCACCCCATTCAATTCATGGTTCTTCGAACCACCTAGTATTATAACCTCTCCATCCGATAATGCAAGCTTTTCCGGCATTTTCGCCTTGTTTTTCTTTCGATACGGTGCTTTGTGATGCCAATCCCATTGTTTCCTCGCATTCTTAGACACGAACTTACGGGACAAAAGGCGCAGTCCGCTACATCGCTGCCTGCTCGTGTTGATGCGCATACTTCTCCTTCGTTGCCATCCCGCCGCGGATATGGCGCTCCGATTTGTTGACATCAATTACTTTACGTGCCTCCGCCGCAAGCGATGGATTCACCTGCTCTAAACGCTCCGTGACATCCTTATGTACCGTACTTTTACTGATTCCAAAATTCTTTGCTGCCTGCCGCACCGTAGCGTTGTTTTCAATCATATAATTAGCGATCTCGATAGCCCGCTCCTCGATATATGTTTTCAAAAAAATACCTCTGCATTACTGTGTTTGTACAGTTTATGCAGAGGTAGTGTATCTCATAACTTATAATTACTTGTTGATTTTCTTTTCCTTCAGAAACTCTGTGATGTCATCAAGAACAGTCTCATCACCCTCACATTGGAAAATCCCATAACCTTTTTCTATGTATTCCAAAACATTAAATCTTTTGAATAATTCAACAATCTTCTCTATTGGCAAACACCATTCTTCTGAAGCCAGTCTTATTAATCTTGTCTGCATAAAAAGAATCTCTGCCTGGTCTTCATCTCATGCTCAAAAGAACATTGACTTTTCAACTGTAAATTCCACTATAGTATCCGATATTTCTACAGTTCCCTGTGATCGATCACGCGCTTCGTCTTCTTCTCCGAACGTGGCAGCGTTCCGACCGGAACAACCGTGATTCGCGGTGTGACACCGATTCTTGACTTAAACAGTTCATGCAGATGCTCCTTGGCTTTCTCAAAGCTGACACGTCCTTCTGCCTCACAGGTGATGAGCATGACATCTTTGTTGATTTCATCATCGTGTGCGATGTTGATGTTGTACTCGCTGGATACACCGTCCACCTGAGAGAGAAGTTCCTCAATCTGGCTCGGGAACATATTGACACCGTGTACCTTGAACATGTCGTCGCTTCGACCCTATCGATTCTCGGATATTTCTTGCATCGCTCACAGTTGCAGCTGGTCGGTACAATGCGCGAAATATCGTGTGTACGGAAACGGATGAGCGGAGCCCCCTCCTTGACGAGTGTTGTGATAACAATCTCGCCCTCTTCTCCGTCCGGCACGGTCTTGCCGGTCTTCGGATCGATGATCTCAATGTAAATATAATCATCCCAATAATGGATTGCCGACTCGCCCGGACAGTTGATACCGATACCCGGTCCATAGATTTCCGTCAGTCCATAGATATCAAACAGTTCAATGCCTAAGCCGTCCCTGATGCTTTTGCGCATCTTATCACTCCAGCGCTCCGAACCGATCACGCCTTTTTTCAGGCGGATCTTATCCTTTAATCCACGCTTCTCGATTTCTTCTGAGAGAAGCAAAGCATAAGAAGAGGTTGCTGTAATGACGGTGGACTGAAGATCAACCATCATCTGCAGCTGCTTGTCGGTGTTACCAGGTCCCATCGGGATTGCCATGGCTCCGAGCTTCTCGCAGCCGAGCTGGAAGCCGATTCCTGCAGTCCAGAGACCGTAACCCGGTGTAATCTGGATGCGATCCTTCTTCGTGATTCCGGCCGTCTCGTAACATCTTGCGAACATCGTTGCCCAGTCATCTACATCCTTTGCGGTATAAGGGATGATGACCGGTTTGCCGGTGGTTCCGGAAGAGGAATGGATTCTTACAACCTCTTCGTCCGGCACTGCCTGGATTCCAAGCGGATACGCGTTGCGCAGATCATCCTTGCTGGAGAATGGAAGGTTCTCAAATTCCTCCTGACTGGATACGCCTGTGATATTCAATTCCTTATATT
>NZ_JBNMIC010000119.1:0-1981 GCF_050873065.1 Brotaphodocola sp. | reverse complement strand
GCCACGCACAGCGTGCACTTTCCATCATGATGAATATCCAGTGGAAGAACAACTACTTTGAGGCGATCGATCCGAAGGAGGCGCGCCGGATTCTCGATGAGGAGCTCTACGGCATGGAGCGCGTAAAGCAGAGAATCATTGAGACGATCATCCAGATCAACCGCACGCACACGCTCCCGGCATACGGCCTTCTGCTCGTCGGCCCGGCTGGTACCGGAAAGTCCCAGATCGCCTATGCGGTTGCGAGAATTCTGAAACTGCCGTGGACGACACTTGACATGAGCTCGATCAACGATCCGGAGCAGCTGACAGGAAGCTCCCGGATCTATGCGAATGCAAAGCCGGGAATCATCATGGAGGCGTTCTCGATGGCGGGAGAGTCCAACCTTGTCTTCATCATAAATGAGCTTGACAAGGCGGCTTCCGGAAAGGGAAATGGCAACCCGGCGGATGTTCTGCTGACGCTTCTTGATAACCTTGGATTTACGGACAACTACATGGAGTGCATGATCCCGACTGGTGGGGTGTACCCGATCGCGACCGCGAACGACAAGTCGCAGATCAGTGCACCGTTGATGTCCCGTTTTGCGGTGATCGACATCCCGGATTACACAGCTGAGGAGAAGAAGATCATCTTCTCGCGCTATGCGCTGCCGAAAGTTCTGCGCCGTATGAGCCTGCGCCCGGAGGAGTGCATTCTCACCGAAGAGGGTCTTGATGCCGTGATCGAGCTGCATATGCAGACGAGCGGAATCCGTGATCTTGAGCAGGCAGCGGAGCACATCGCGGCAAATGCGTTGTACCAGATTGAGGTGGATCATCTCGAGAAAGTGGTCTTCACTGCCGAGATGGTAAAGAAACTTCTCGCCTAGAATCCGCTTTAACTTGCAGACTTGTATTTTATTCATTTGGGAATCTTTTCCCACGATATATCATATCATTCCCGGCTTTTCCAGAGATGGAGAGCCGGGAATTTTTTCTTTTAGTCTAAATTTCGATGTACAAAAGGTCGATTTGTTTCGGTATTTTCTTTTTTATAAATCCGCTATAACTGTAATCAGAAACGATCAGAAATCTAAAGAAATGTAAAGGTGAAGGGATTGCAAGGGCAATGAACTATTTAATTGGAATTGATGTGGGAACATCGGCGACAAAGACGGTGTTATTTAGAGAAAATGGAGAGATTGTGGCATCTGCCTCAAAGGAGTACCCGCTGCTTCAGCCGCAGAACGGCTGGGCGGAGCAGAATCCGGAGGACTGGAGAGCGGCAGTCTTAGAAACTTTGGCATCGGTTGTGAGAGAGGCGGAAACAGATGGTGTCAGTCCGGAAGAAATCCGGGGAATCGGTCTGTCCGGTCAGATGCATGGCCTTGTGATGCTCGATGAGAATGGCGAGGTGATCCGCCCGTCAATCATCTGGTGCGATCAGAGAACCGGAGCAGAAGTCGGGGAGATGCTTGAAAAAATGCCGAGGGAGCGCTGGATTGAGATCACAGCGAATCCGCCTCTGACCGGATGGACAGCGGCGAAGATTCTTTGGGTGAGAAATCACGAGCCGGAAAATTATGCGAGATGCCGTCACATTCTTCTGCCGAAAGATTACATCCGATATGTGCTGACCGGAGTGTTTGCGACGGAGGTGTCGGACGCGAGCGGAATGCAGCTTCTCGATGTGCCGAACCGCTGCTGGTCGGAGGAAGTGCTTCACACGCTTGAGATTGATCGAAATCTTCTCGGCCGTGTCTACGAATCCTGTGAGGCGACGGGAACCTTGCTTCCGGAGATTGCAGAGCAGACCGGACTTCGCACGCAGACAGTTGTCGCAGGCGGAGCCGGGGACAATGCGGCAGCGGCAGTTGGAACGGGAATTGTGAAAGATGGAACTGCATTTACGACGATCGGAACGTCGGGAGTTGTATTTGCGCACACGAGCAAGCCGAAGATCGACCCGAAAGGGCGTGTCCACACCTGCTGCTGTGCG
>NZ_JBNMIC010000118.1:0-2059 GCF_050873065.1 Brotaphodocola sp. | reverse complement strand
TCCTCCGGTAAGAGTCTTGCCGCAAATGCACAGAGCAGGCGTCCTCTCGGGTCGGAGACTCCCGGTTCGAGCAGAGTTCCACTGACACTCCGCTGTTCTAAAATCGTCCGCTCCGGCTCCCACGGGCGGACTTCGACATCAAATCCATCCTGCCCCGGTGTCAAAAGAAAACTTCTCCTGAAAAGCGGATCCGTCCACTCAAACGAGGTGCCTGACGGCCCGCTTCCGGCATCCTGCGGCTCGCCGTACCAGCTGCTGAGGCGCTCCTTCATATCCTCAAAATCCACCCCGGCACTGTCCGCCTCAAGGGAAAGACTCTCAAGTCTTCCATCCGAAAAATAACAGCTTGTCAGAATCGTCTGATCCACCCCAAACCACTTCATCGGGAACTGATAATTCTGGATCTTTTTTCCGCCCTTTGCCATATGTTCCGCCGCCAGAATTCCATCCATTCCAAGAAACTCTGAGAATGTCTCTACATCCACCCCGAACGGGATTCCCTGATCTTTCGCCTGCACATAGGCACTGTCATGGAAATTGTTATAGTAGTGCGCCTTCGCCGTCATGGACGGGGTATCCAGACTCATAATCTTCGATACCGCCTGACAGATGACATCCACAATCTGAGCCACATCTTCGATATTCACCGTCTCCGCGCGGTCATACGGAGTCTTTTCCCCATAACTGCTCTGCCGCCTTGTCACAGTCACAGCCGGCATCCGTCCGCGCAAAAATGAGGAGGAATCTCCCCCGGCACACCGCTCGTACGCCCAGCTCGTGTCCGTGATCTCCCTCGACGCCTCAAGCAGAAGATCCCCGAGCATCGTCTCCTTTCGGTCAATCGTTCCGAGAACAATATTCCCCCCGGTCATCGCCCCTAAGCGGTCTAAATCGATCACGCCGATCACGCGGTTTCTCTCCTCCTCGCTCATCGTGCTGACATAATGGCGGGATCCGAGATTCTGTGACTCGTGACCTGCAAAACTCACAAAGCGCAGCTCCGTGTCGGATGGAAGTCTTGAGAGAAGCCTTGCACTCTCAAGCAGTGTTACAACCCCGGCAGCGTCGTCAACCGCACCGGGACTTCCGACCATCGTGTCGTGATGCGCACATAAAATCAGAATATCCGCCTCCGGTGAGGATGCAGAGCGCACTGCCGTCACATTTGTGCCAGAAACAACCGTTCCATTCTCCTGTCCGTACTGGAACGGCTGAAGAGCCGTCACATAACCATAATCCCCGAGAAGCTGGCGGATGTATGCAGCCGCACTGCTCTCCCCGCGGCTCCCCGAGGGGCGTGGAGAACGCGTCAGCCTCGCAAGCTCTTCCTGAAGGTAAAAGGTATTGACTTCTTCCAGAACAGGAACATCCCCCGGCATCTGATACTCCGGATTCGTGTCCACTCTGGGCAGGACTCTCGTGGAGGGACCGGCACATCCCGCAAGCATCAGTGCCACCGCTCCCGCCGTCATCCTGATGGAAACATTTCTGCCCAACTGTCTCATAATCACTCTGATTTCCTTATTTTCTTAATCCGTCTCATTTTCCAAAAGCCGTCTCCGGTTTTCTCTAATATTGGCATTGTAGCATAAGGCGGTGTTTTTTTCAAGGATCACCGAAGATGACCCCTGTGCGCACCTAACCTCCATTTTTTATGATAGGACGCTCTCTCTTATAATCAGACAGAAAAAGAGTCCGGCAGAATGTCCTTTGGTTCCGGACATTCTATCGGACTCCCTGATTTATGATCATCTATCTGCGACGATCCGCATATTCTTCTTAGATCTCTGCAAGAATAAAGATGTCGTAGATTGCCTTGATTGCAGTCTCGAAGTCTGCATTCTTGACACCGATGATGATGTTGAGCTCACTAGAACCCTGATCAATCATCTTGACATTGACACGGGCATGTGCCAGTGCGGAGAAGATTCTTCCTGCGGTACCACGGGTTGCCTTCATGCCGCGTCCTACGACTGCGATCAGTGCCAGATCTGCCTCAAGCTCTACGCTGTCCGGCTCCACTGCACGGTGAATGCCAGCGATCACAGACTGCTCATAC
>NZ_JBNMIC010000117.1:0-2093 GCF_050873065.1 Brotaphodocola sp. | reverse complement strand
CCGCAGGACTGCTTTGCGGTGGAAGATTCGCCAAACGGAATTTTAAGTGCCTATCGTGCCGGATGCAAGGTGATCATGGTGCCGGATCTGACACAGCCGGATGCAGAACTTGAAAAATTTCTCTACAAAAAAGTGGAATCGCTTGTAGCACTAAAGGAGTATTTTTAATTTTTTTCTTGCAATCCTTTCCATTGTGTGATAAAACAGATTACAAAAGAAGTACATGCATTGATGGAGACTCTTCTTATCAGACGTCGACAGGAATACAGCGTCACCGACTGAGAGCGCTGTTTGAAAGAGATAAGAAAGGGAACACTGCCGGAGCAGACGGATTGAACAAGAACAGGACGTTTTTAAAACGAAATGAGAAAGTAGGTTCGTACGTGAGCGCACGTTACGCGTAAGAGAGGGAAGATGGGTTTTCTCATTTTTCAATGCGGGTGGTACCGCGGATAATCTGAATTATTCGCCCCGGAATACAAAATAAGTATTCCGGGGCTTCTTTTTATGTTTTTACAAAAAGAAGCCTCGGAGAAGAAAAGGAGTAAACGATATGAGCAACATTTACAGAGATGTGACACTGAATCAGGTAAGCGAACAGGACATCGGAAAGACGATCCGTGTGGCAGGCTGGGTAGAAAATATCCGTGACCACGGCGGGGTATCCTTTATCGATCTTCGTGATATGTATGCAGTGATGCAGATCGTTATCCGCGATGGAAAATTACTTGAGGGCATCCGCAAGGAGCAGGCAGTCACCGTGGAAGGTCTGATTGAAAAAAGAGATGAGGAAACTTACAACCCGAAGATCCCGACCGGAACGATCGAGCTGGATGCAAAGGAAGTAACCGTTCTTGGTGAGGTATATTCCCAGCTTCCATTTGAAGTCATGACAAGCAAGAGCGTACATGAGGATGTACGTTTGAAATACCGCTATCTGGATTTGAGAAACCAGAAAGTAAAAGACAACATCATTTTCCGTTCCAAGGTAATCGCTTACCTTCGCGAGAAGATGACCGAGATGGGATTTCTCGAATTACAGACACCAATCCTTTGTGCATCCTCTCCGGAAGGCGCAAGAGACTGCATTGTTCCTTCCAGAAAATACAAAGGAAAATTTTATGCACTGCCACAGGCACCGCAGCAGTACAAACAGCTTCTGATGGTTTCCGGATTTGATAAATATTTCCAGATCGCACCGTGTTTCCGTGATGAGGATGCAAGGGCAGACCGCTCACCGGGAGAGTTTTACCAGCTTGATTTCGAGATGAGTTTTGCAACACAGGAAGATGTGTTTGCAGTCGGAGAGGAAGTGCTCTCCGCAGTATTTGAAAAATTTGCACCGGAAGGAAGCATTGTCACAAAAGCACCGTATCCGATCATCAGCTACAAGCAGGCGATGTTGGAGTTTGGCTCCGACAAACCGGATCTTCGCAACCCGCTCCGCATTATGGATGTGACCGACTTTTTCCAGAAATGCACATTCAAGCCGTTCATCGGAAAAACGGTTCGTGCGATCCGCGTTCACGCCGATATGTCCAAAGGTTTCCACGAGAAACTCCTTAAATTTGCGACCGGACTTGGCATGGGTGGATTAGGATATCTGGAAGTATTAGAGGACGGCTCTTATAAGGGACCGATCGATAAGTTTATCCCGGATGACTGCAAGGAAGAATTCCGCACATTGACAGGACTAGAGGTTGGAGATACTATATTTTTTATGGCAGACCGGGAAGAACGTGCGGCATACTATGCCGGCATGATCAGAAATGAACTCGGTGAGAAGCTGGATCTGATCGAGAAAAACGCATACCGTTTCTGCTATGTCAATGATTTCCCGATGTTTGAGCGCGATCCTGAGACGAAAAAAATCGGATTTACCCACAACCCGTTCTCCATGCCACAGGGCGGTTTAGAGGCACTTAATACGATGGACCCGCTTGACATTCTGGCATACCAGTACGATATCGTCTGCAACGGCGTGGAACTTTCGTCCGGTGCTGTCCGCAACCATGACATGCAGATCATGGAAAAAGCATTCGAGATTGCAGGCTATGATAAGGAAGTGTTAAAGAACAAGTTTGGCGCGTTAT
>NZ_JBNMIC010000116.1:0-2412 GCF_050873065.1 Brotaphodocola sp. | reverse complement strand
CGGCTAAAGCTCGTTGGGTTCTCATATACATGAACTTCCAAATATGCTCGAAAGTATATAAGACTAATTCGTTTCTATGAGACTTTCATTATCAATCATTCTGATGAATGAATTAACGATAACATACGGCTCGTGTCAAAACCGTTTTTTAATCTTTAATTTTCCATACATATATTATAGTAATCCCACTCACACTCTTTACAGAGCCAGTACCTTCTCAGCAGCACTCTCCATCCAGTCTTCCTTCAGATACTCTACCGTACCTGCATCCACGTTCTCGGCGATCTTCGGATCGATCGGAATCTTTGCAAGTACCGGAATACCATACTGCTCTGCAATCTCATCGATGTGGCTTTCTCCGAACACAGAAATCTTCTTTCCGCAGTCCGGACAGCTTAAATAGCTCATGTTCTCGACAAGACCGAGAATCGGAACATTCATCTTCTTCGCCATGTTCACTGCCTTTGCAACGATCATGGAAACCAGCTCCTGCGGAGAGGTTACAATGATGATTCCGCTCAGCGGCAGAGACTGGAATACGGTCAGCGGAACATCACCGGTTCCCGGAGGCATATCAACGAACATATAGTCAACATCCTTCCAGAGTGCATCACTCCAGAACTGCTTTACTGCACCTGCAATGACCGGTCCTCTCCAGATCACCGGATCTGTGTCCTTATCGAGAAGCAGGTTTGCAGACATGATATCAATACCGGTAGCCGTCGTTGCCGGAACCATCATGCCATCCTCCGTCACAGACAGACCATCTGTGCCGAGACCAAATGCCTTCGGGATCGACGGACCTGTGATATCTGCATCCAGAATCGCGGTGTGCTTTCCCTTTTCATTTATCTTCACTGCCATCAGCGCGGTGACAAGAGACTTTCCTACTCCGCCTTTTCCGCTCACAACGCCAATTACGTGCTTAACGCTGCTTGCAGGATTGAGCGGTGCTAAAAAGCTGGTCGGCTGACCTCCATTCCGGCTCGGACAGCTCTCTCCACAGCTGTTGCAGTCATGCGTACAATTCTCACTCATGTGAATTTTCCTCCAATTCTGATTCTTCTTATCTTTTGTGTGCGTTCGCAATCCCCCAGATCAAGCAATTTTAAACATACACATTTTTAGACCCTCGTTTCATTGTAGTTCATTTAACAGGCTTTTGCAAGCCTTTCTTTTTTCATAGTGCTTTCCGAATCTCTTTTCTTGTCACCGTTCACACGTCGCATAATTGGTAACAGACTTTGCTAATGCCCTATTTTTCACTCCGGGTGTTTCCTCCTCTTCGAATTTCTTGAATTTGTGAATTTTTTAATTTTTTCTCATTTTATCGCTTGTCGTTTTAGTAAAAACTGCTTATAATGAACATGTATCCGGGCAGGATGTCTCCCATGCTCCCGCTCCCTGATACAGAATTCTAAATTTATCGATACCAAGGGGTTTTAAAATGAATGTAAATATGAATCCAAACAGTGAGCTGATCCAGTCCGCCGTCAATGTCCCGAATCTCGCACAGGTTCCGGAGGCGCTGATCAGCCAGGCAAGACAGTTCCAGTCCGCAATGATGATGTACACCTGTGCAATCCGCGAAGTAAAGACAAAACTTGAGGTCTTAAATGATGAGCTCTCGATCCGCCATCAGCGCAACCCGATCGAAGTTATCAAGTCCCGCGTGAAAAAACCGACGAGCATTGTCGAAAAGCTGATCCGCCGGAATCTCCCGGTATCTGTGGAATCCATGTGTTCGAATCTCGACGATATCGCCGGAATCCGCGTGATCTGTTCCTTTGTCGATGACATTTACACCGTCGCCAACATGCTTGTCAGCCAGGATGATGTGACCGTCATCGCAATCAAGGACTATATCAAACATCCGAAACCAAACGGTTACCGCAGTTACCATCTGATCATCGAAGTTCCGGTCTACTTCTCCGAGGAGAAACGAAACATCCGTGTTGAGGTTCAGATCCGCACGATTGCGATGGATTTCTGGGCAAGTCTTGATCATCAGCTCAAATACAAGAAGGATGTCGATAATGCTGAGGAGATCGGAGAACAGCTTCGCCAGTGTGCCGAAGTCATCGCAGAGACCGACCAGCGCATGCTCTCCATCCGAAAAGACATCGAGGCAAAGACCGTCAAAAAGGAATCCTAAACTTCTGCACCGAATTCACATCTTTGCGGAGCATCTTTTATTTTATAGGAGGTAATTTCCTATCATACAAAAAAGAGACAGCAGGGAACCGATCGTTCGATTCTCTTCTGTCTCTTTTGCTTTCTGTCAAGACCTTTCTTCCATCCGGAATCCCTGCGCAGTCTCGCGGAGCGTATAACTCAGAAGGGGATTGTCTCCCCTCCTGAGAAAGTTTGTGATCCCCCCACCTATAGAGGAGGGGGACATCCACTCTGAGT
>NZ_JBNMIC010000115.1:0-2519 GCF_050873065.1 Brotaphodocola sp. | reverse complement strand
GCCCACATCTGCGGACAGCTTCTTGACTGCATCGACAGCTGCCTTGCGGTACTCTTCCTGGGTCATCTCATCGACACCCTCGACGCCCATTGCCTTTGCAATGTATTTGTACTTATCTCCGGTGCACGGAGCGTTGTACTCCATAACAGTCGGAAGCAGAATTGCATTTGCGACACCGTGCGGAGTGTCATAGACTGCACCGAGTGAATGTGCCATTGAGTGAACGATTCCAAGACCGACATTGGAGAATCCCATTCCTGCAATGTACTGACCGAGTGCCATTCCCTCTCTGCCCTCCGGAGTGTTTGCAACGGCGCCTCTCAGGGACTTGGAAATGATCTCGATTGCTTTGAGATGGAACATATCTGTCGTCTCCCATGCAGCCTTTGTGATATATCCCTCGATCGCATGAGTCAGGGCATCCATACCGGTGGAAGCCGTCAGACCCTTCGGCATACTTGACATCATATCCGGATCAATCACTGCCACTACCGGAATGTCGTGGGTATCTACACATACAAACTTTCTCTTCTTCTCAACATCGGTGATCACGTAGTTGATCGTTACCTCCGCTGCGGTTCCTGCTGTGGTCGGAACTGCGATGATCGGCACACATGGCTTCTTCGTCGGAGCCACACCCTCGAGGCTTCTGACATCCTCAAACTCCGGATTGTTGATGATGATACCGATTGCCTTTGCGGTATCCATCGAGGAACCTCCACCGATTGCAATCAGATAATCTGCACCGGATGCCTTGAATGCTGCGACACCGGTCTGGACATTCTCGATCGTCGGATTCGGCTTAATGTTGGAATAAATCTCATAAGCAAGACCTGCTCCGTCCAAAACATCCGTCACTTTCTTTGTCACGCCAAATTTGATCAGATCCGGATCAGAACATACAAATGCCTTCGCAAATCCTCTGGTCTTCACCTCATTTGCGATCTCCTTGATTGCTCCTGCTCCATGATAAGAAGTCTCATTCAATACAATTCTGTTTGCCATGTGAATCTCCTCCTATAAATAATCTCTGGCCACGTGCGGAATCAACCGCACATGACCGGTTTTGTTTTGCTCTTCTGGACGAAATTTTCTTTTCGTCCGCTCTCTTGCAACTGTTATAATTTTAACAGCATTTTTTCAAAAAAGAAAGTGACAAATCCGTCCGTTTGTCACTTTCCGCCTAAAACTTTTTTTCTATTTTCTTTTTCTTCATCTATTTTCACGATAAAAGTCCGGGAAATTCTCGATTTCTCCGTTTTCACGCCTGTCAAACCATAAACATTTTTCTCAGTCTCAAGCACACAATCCGCATGACACCGGTATCCTGTCCGGCATCTGCAGAAAAGAAAAAACGCAAAACCCGTCAAAAACACTCAAATCAAAAACCTCACAAGAGCCCAAGCTCTGCAAACACCTTCGCAAGTTTCGGCGGGATTCCCTCCACAAGTTTCTCCGCCATCTCCTCCGGAGAGCGCTTCATTCCGCCAAGCACCCATTTTTCCGTCATATAAACCGACCCCCGGCAGTACATCTCAAGCAGGAAATCGAGATCTTCACTCAGCGTTCTCGACGTCCTCGCCGCAATCAGGCTCTTATAAAACTGCAAGATCAGGACGAAATCATGTTCCTTGACCGAATTGTAATCATCCGAGCGGAACGCTTCCGTGAAAAAAGCTTTCTCCTTGCGGATAAACTCAAATTTCTGGACCAGACTCTCCCCTACCGTATTTTCTGTTCCCATCTGTGCGAATGACTGGAGCACAAGTTTATCGAAATACCAGTTAATCAGGTCATATTTATCCTTAAAATTCCGGTAAAATGTCTGGCGCGTCAGTCCGCATCCATCCACGATATCCTTGACGGTGATGCGATCCACCGGGGTAACCTTCATGCATGCCTTAATCGACTCCGCAAGCCGGTACTTCGTGCGGTCACTTCCTCCCGGATTCCCGGATACCTCTATCTGTCGTCTGTCCATCTCTCTCATCCTTTTCTTCTGTATCGTTCTGTATCATTCTTTCTCTGTCCGTCATTTGTCTGTCTTTTCTTTCTTATTTTATCAGATTTTCTCTTCTTCTGTCTACCATCTCGTAGAGTTTTCCAAGTGCTTCCCGGATTCCTCCGACCTCGTCGATCAGTCCCTCCCGGACTGCCTGTGTGCCGACAAGCACCGTTCCGAGATCCCTCGTGAGCATCTTCGTATTCAGCATCAGCCGTTTTGCCTGATCGTAAGCGATCCGGGAATGTTCGCTGATAAAACTTAAAATCCGGTCCTGAATCATATCAAAATATTCGTAGGTCTGGGATGCCCCGATCACAAGTCCATTCATGCGGACCGGGTGAATCATCATCGTTCCGGTCGGCACAATAAACGAGTAATCCGTCGAGACGGCAAGCGGAACTCCGATTGAATGGCTTCCGCCAAGCACCAGAGACACCGTCGGCATCGACAGAGATGCAATCATCTCCGCGATTGCAAGTCCCGCATCGACATCCCCTCCCGAGGTATTTAAGAG
>NZ_JBNMIC010000114.1:0-2754 GCF_050873065.1 Brotaphodocola sp. | reverse complement strand
ATTCCACCAAGGCAAACAAAAAGGCTCCATCTACCAATGGTAAGAACATCAAGGATACATTCCAGAGTGTAACGGTAGATGTGACCGGTGATAATTCTACAGTCACTGATGATGTCTATGTAAAACTGACACCGGATAAAGATAAGGATTCCAAAGCGCTTTTTGCAAAGATGCTCAGTTCCAATAAATACTATGTAAAAGTAGTATTTGAGGATGGCACCGGAAAGACGGTAAAGACACTGGATGGTAAGAGCAGTAAGACCGTGAAGGAGATCAAGGGCGGCAGTACAAGTCAGCAGAAGAAATACGCCGCCGCACTGAATCAGTATGATGATACGAATAAGGGAAGCGAGAAGGGAGATGAGCAGAATTATAATAAGCTTGTTTCTGCAAAACAGATCGGTGGCAAAGACCTGCAGACAAATAACTGTCTGATCTGGCGCATTTCCAACTCCAAAGTTCGTACCGATGGTCTTAAGATCTCAGCAAAGAGTTCTAAGTATGTCAACTGGAAAGCAAAGGTCTATATCTATAAAAAGAGCGGTTCCGGCGCAAGTGCCATTTGGACAAACGTGCTCAGTGGTAAGCAGGTAAAGGGTAAGACTGTTAAGGCTTCCGATATGGGAAATGGTGACTATACCGAGACAAATAGCGTCATCGCACAGTACATCGGTAAGGAAAGTACCCCTGAAGATGATAAGGATGTCAACCTTTCCGGCACCTATGAGTCCACACCGGAAGCATACGCCGAGCTGAAGGAAGGTTCCGTCTATAACGAGACGTTTGAAGCTATGGCAGGTACCCCGAGCACCCGATCCCTCTACTTTGCAACCGGCGGCTCCGAGTTCATCGTCAATATGCAGGCAGTCTACGATGACTACAACCTGGATGAAGTGGGAGGAAACAAGGACTCCTCCCGCACCACCCGTACCTACAAGTCCATCCTCAAGAAAGTGGATTGTGAGTATAAGAAGGGAGATACGCTGAAGAGTCTTGCGGCAGGAAAAGGTAGAGAAACAAAGAAGAAAAAAGAACGCGCGGTTTCATCCCCCTTTTGATGAAACCGCGCGCAGCGAAACGACTATAAATATAGATATATCAAGGAGACCAATATGAAAATCAATAATTATTCTGTAATGTTGAATGAAAATAGAGTACCATATTTGAAATTGGACAGTTCAGTGGAGTATCAAGTAGAAAGTGAATTGAATAACTCAGCATTAATCGTGAAGATGGTGAATAATATATTCGATCTTGAATATTGTGCTGAGGAACATCTGATCACAATCGCTATGGACACAAAGTGGCATGTTTTAGGGGTTTTTCAAACTTCACATGGAGAGATCGCTGCAACAGAAGCAAGCGCTCGTTGTATACTTCAGCGGGCGTTGCTTTGTGGAGCAGCCACATTTATCGTTGTTCATAATCATCCATCTGGTGATTGTACTCCATCACAAGAGGATATTAAAGCAGCGGAAAGACTCAAAGAAGCAGGAGCGTTGATGCAAATACCAATGAGTGATTTCATTATAGTAGGGAATGGTAACTATTTCAGTTATTTTGAGATGCGGAATATTGCATAAGGGTTCTGTAATATGATAAAATCATAAGATCTGGGTGATAAAAAGGTGCGAGACTAATGCGAGCCTAAGTGATCGACGCTGCATTATCTCCTTGTATTTCTTGGGTTTGCGGGAGCGCCGGAGTCTTCAAGTCCCATCTTCCGCATTGAAAATAAAAGGTTCATCCAAACGGATGAACCTTTTTTGTTATCACTACATACAGACAAAGAACTGCAATCAAAGGGGTAAACAATTTCTATGAAGAATGCATTAGAGATTGAAAAGTTATATGTCAGGAGAGGTTCTTTCTGGCTGAAGGATGTGAACCTTGTGATCGAAGAAGAGAAGATTCACGCAGTCACGGGCAAGAGTGGTTCCGGAAAATCGACATTGATTCGTGCCGTCGGAGGGGCGGTGCGACCGGAGACCGGATGTATCCGGTATTTCGGCAAGGAGATGTACGAGAACGAGAGAGAAATCCGAAAAAGGATGTCAGTTGTCTACGATTCTCCGAATTTTAACATCGAACTGAAGCCGGACGGACTGGTGAGGGAACTGTGTAAATTCGAGCCGTGGTTCGATCAGCCGCGATATGTGCAGATGATGAGTGAGATGGAGCTGAACAGGCAGATCAAGGTCAAGCTTTATTCCGAGGGACAGCAGAGAAAGCTGATGCTCATTCTTGCGTTATGCAGGAAGCCGGAACTTCTTGTGATGGATGAGGCAACAAGCGGTATGGATCGTGCCTCGCGGGCGGCGATGTGGAAGCTGATCGTGGATTACCGGCAGAAGAATCCGCTTAGTGTGCTTTTTACGACGCATCATGAGGAAGAATTGTATGTGGCGGATCGCATCTGGCAGGTTGAGGATGGCAGAATTGGGCCGAGTGTTTTGTGACAAAGTAGTTCAACATATCACAGAGGCTGAGGTTGAATTTTGGCGAGGTAAGAAACATGAAACAGTTCTATAAAATTACGAGAAATACAGAAAGTAAGCCGTCACGTCTGATCGCATCGATCGTGCTTGCATTCATTGTGATGGTGTTCGTGAATGGATTTATCGGAGGTATGGGAGGATTCCCGACGTTTATCGCGTTTGCGGTTCTGTTCTTCTGGCAGAGGACGCTGATCGGGGACGGCAATCAGATCACACATCAGATTGCAATGACAAGCCGCAGGGAGGTACTGCACCT
>NZ_JBNMIC010000113.1:0-2863 GCF_050873065.1 Brotaphodocola sp. | reverse complement strand
TTTCTGACCGTATTCTGGCATTTAAGAGCGGAAAAGTGGTCTTTGACGGAACACCGAAACAGCTGGATGAGGCAGAGTTAGAGCGCATTTACGGAAAGAACATTGCGATGAAACAGGAAGCGTCGGAAGACGACGGAGAGGAAAGCAGATGAAACTGAAGGACACGGTACATTTTGAGTGGTATAAGCACCTGCTGATTGTGTTTCTGCTCGCAGTCTGTATCTTCGGCAGTGCAGCGGTGACGGAAGCTGATTTCTCAGAAGTGTTTTCAAACCTCGATCAGGTGGGGATTTTTCTCAGCCGTCTGATGCATCCTGACTTTTCTTATCTGCCAAAACTTCTTGATCCGATGGCGAAGACTTTGAAAATGTCGGTGGTGGGAACGGTGCTTGGCGTTTTCTTTGCAGTTCCGGCGGCCTTTCTCGGAACGACGGTGGTGACGAGAAATATGGCAGTCACGACGGTGATGCGTTTTATCATGGACGTAGTCCGCACGATCCCGAACCTGTTGCTTGCGGCACTTCTCGTCGCAGTGATCGGAATCGGAGAGGCGACAGGTGTTCTGACGATCGCGATCTTCACGTTCGGCATGGTTTCCCAGCTGATTTATGAGACGATCGAGACGATTGACTATGGCCCGATTGAGGCGGCAGAGTCTGTCGGAGCAAACAAGGTTCAGATTGCGTTCTGGTCGATTGCGCCGCAGGTGCTCAGTCAGATTGTCAGCTACACGTTCTATGCACTTGAGGTAAACGTCCGTGCGTCCACGGTTCTCGGATATGTCGGTGCAGGCGGAATCGGAGTGATCCTGAATTCTTCTCTGGCCCTGCTCCAGTATGAGAGAGTTTCGCTGGTAATTTTGATGATTCTTGTTGTGGTTGCGATTGTGGATGCACTCAGTGAAGCGATCAGGAGGAGATTGGTATGATGAGACAGGCAGGAAGTATTCGCCGATGGGCGATCGGCCTTGCGGCAGTGGCAGTGATTGTGTACTGCATTGCAGGCGTTGATTTTTCGGGCCTTGCCGGTTTTTCTCCTCAGATGGGAATGGAAGTCATTCGGGGGCTGTTAAAACCGCGGTGGAGTTTTGTGTATGACGGAAGCGGAGAGGATCTTTTAAGTCTTCTCGGACTTACGCTTGGAGTTGCGTTTCTCGGAACTGCGATTGCGACGATTCTTGCACTTCCGATCACACTTCTCAGCGCATCCAATCTCTGGAAATCCTATCCGTGGGTATCAAAGATCGGCAAATTTATCTGTAATGTGCTGAGAGCATTTCCGGAGCTCGTTTATGCAATCATTTTTGTAAAAGTGGTCGGACCGGGTCCGTTTGCCGGTGTCATGGCGATCGGCGTTCATCAGATTGGAATGCTCGGAAAACTCTACACCGAGGAACTTGAAGCGATGGGAGAGGATTCTGCGGAGGCGATGCGCGCAGTCGGCGCCGGATTCTGGCAGACTTTGTTCTTTGCGAGAGTTCCGCAGCTGATGCCGATTTACAGTTCCCTCTCGCTGAATCACTTTGAGATTGCGGTCAGAAGTGCTTCCACGCTCGGACTTGTCGGAGCGGGCGGAATCGGAGCGCCGCTGATTTTTGCAATCCAGTCGCGAAACTGGGACAAGGTCAGCATCATTCTGCTTGGCGTTGTTGTGATGGTCTTTGTTATGGATCTTCTCACCGGAATGATTCGAAAGAAATTGAGATAAGAAAGATAAGAGAAACAGGAGCAAAACAAAGATTGTGGAGACGAAAGATAGAATGAATTTTTTGCACATTTCCGATATTCATTATCGAAGTTTCTATCCGGGTGGCGTTAGTGGATATGAAAAGATGCTGACACAGATGAAAGATCCTCTGATTTTCCTGCGGGAATGCGTTTTGGAAGCTCTGCGGGAACAGCCGATCGATGCGGTTCTTGTCACGGGAGATCTGACAGAAGATGGAAGTGTGGAAGATTACCGGACTTTGCGTGGAGCGCTTCGGGATCTCGTCGGGGAGCGTCCGGTGATCATCACTCCGGGAAATCATGACAGCAAGAAGAATCTGAGAATCGGGTGGCTGGAAATGTCAAAGGAGGAGGCAGAGCGTGCCGGAGCGTCCCCGTATCACTTTGTCGAGGAACTCGAGGGAGCGGTTATCGTCTCCTTTGACAGCAGTGTACAGGGCTGTCCGGATGGCTGTGCGGACGAGAGTGCGCTTGTCTGGATGCGGGAAAACCTGCTTGAGGCAAAAAAAACAGGGAAACCGGTGATCTTGATGACGCATCATCAGCTCATCGATCAGCTTCCGGGAGTTCCTCCGATTCCGCAGAAAAAACAGATCATGGAGATTCTTCGCGAGACGAGACCAGCGGCAGTGATCTGCGGGCATACGCATCATCACTATGTGGGCCGTGTGGCACAGGTTCCGTATTACATTGCGGACAGTATGTCTTTCCGTGGAGAAGAACTGGAAGCTGGCGGAGTATCTTTTGAGGAAGGATATGGATACAGCGTCTATCATCTGGGGCGGAATGGCATTGATCAATGTAAGACGAAGGTGAATCTGACGGGAAGATGTCTTGGGGAGATTTACTTTTCTCCTTCACAGGCTCTGAAAAAATAAAGCAAAAAGAAAAAAATTGAGGATGTTTGGAATATTGCTTTGCGTATCAGATTGTGTTTGTCGGATTTTGAGTAATAGGAAACAGGTATGTGAAAGTAATATTTTAAACATCTTTATATATTATATTGGGCATTTTGTAACTTCATTTAGAAAAATAAAAAATTTTGTTGACAGATGTAGTAACGTATGATATTATATACGAGTGCTCAGTTGAGACGAATGTTTTAAATGTCATAGGGGAATAGTTCAATGGTAGAG
>NZ_JBNMIC010000112.1:0-2897 GCF_050873065.1 Brotaphodocola sp. | reverse complement strand
TGGTCGCAAACACGACCCGCGGGCACTTTTTCACAAAGATGCCCCACGTAAGGCAGACACGAAATCCATCGGACACATTCTGTGTTCAGGCGAACAACCGGAGTGCCACTGTCTAAGCTTGAGCGGACAACAAATCATGAGAAAAGCCCGGCGGACATTTTCTGCAAATTCCTGATTTTGGATAACTAGTGTCCGATCAGGAACCAGCCGCAGAGTCAGTCCCCGCCGGAGCACGCCGCCACAGAAGTTTTGTAATCGACAGTTGGGTATCAGTTCAAAAATGCAAATGGCTCCTCATCCTTTGCATGTAGAAACTGCATGAGCATATACGCTGCGCGGACGGAAACACGCTCACTCCCCAGAATTGCACGCGCCTGCTTCCTGTCCACAAAGCACACTTCAATGTCTTCGCTTGCCTCCAGCCCGAGACCGCTGATTTCTCCCGATGCATACCCATACACCATGGTACTGCTCTCATCCGTCAGTCCCTGTGCCATAAAAAACGGTCTGCGGAAACAAGGATCACCGCCCTCATAGATCTCAAGCGTCAGACCCGTCTCCTCCTTCATCTCCCGGATTGCACTCTGCTCCGGTGTCTCACCTGGATCCACAAGTCCTGCCGGGATCTCATACATATAGTCATTTAACGGATAGCGAAACTGCCGGATCATAACGATCTGCCCCGGATCTTCTTTGCAAAGCGCATAGATGGCAATCCCTTCCGGTTTGTTCTCATGTGTAATTGCCTTCAGTCGCTCCTTCGGATTGCGGGATGCAAAGTAGTAATCAAACGTACTGCCGCTTCTTGTCACCGCATCCATATGATACAGATTCAGAAAACGATTATCTGTTAATCTCTCAATTTTCTTATATCGATCCACACTGTCTCTCCTTCGCTAAAATATACCCTTTAACGGATCAAAGCTGATTGTCTGCTCTCAAAACAGACAACCAGCTCTAACTATTTATTTCTGTTCAATTATACCATGTGCAGACATCCAAATCTACGATAATTGCTGGATCTATTCTGCAACCGTCGAAGCAACAAGTTCCAGATTTCCCTGCAGTCTGACCGTACCGAACTGATATGGAAGAATGAAATGATCTCCCTTCTTCACTTCCGTCCCATTTAATGTACCGCTGCCTTCCACAACACTTACGATCAGGAATGGGAACTCCTGATTAAATGCAGCCTCACCTTCGACCTTCTCATGAAATACTTTATAATACTTACACTCGATCAGTTTCTGCAGTTCATTTACCTTCGACTCACCAGTCTCGATCATACAATCGGACAACGGTGCTGCCGGAACGGTGATGACATCAAGACTCTGCTTAATATGTAACTGACGCGGCTTTCCGTTCGAAAGACGATCATAATCGTATACACGATACGTAATATCACTGTTCTGCTGTGTCTCAAGGATCGTGATACCACCCTTGATTGCATGCACAGTTCCCGGATCGATCTGGATAAAATCGCCTTTTTTCACAGGGATCTCACGGATCAGATCACTCCAGCGGCCATGATTTACCATATCCTCAAGTTCCTCATGGGTCTTGGCATTATGTCCGATCACAAGCTTGGAATCCGGCTCACAGTCTAAGATATACCAGCACTCCATCTTGCCCAGCGATCCGTTCTCATGTTCTGCCGCATAATCATCATTCGGATGAACCTGAATACTCAAATCTGCCTTGGCATCGATAATCTTGATCAGCAGAGGAAACACTTTTCCCTTCGTATCGCCGAACAATTCTCTGTGCTGCTCCCACAGATCCGATAATTTTTCTCCCTGGTACGTTCCGTTTGCGATCGTGCAGGTTCCGTTCGGATGTGCGGCAATACCCCAGCATTCGCCGATATCATTGCCTTCAATCTTATATCCAAACACATCTCTAAGCTTGGTTCCACCCCAGATATTATGGGTGAATACCGGATTCATAAACAAAATTTCTTTTTCACTCATCTTCCAATACTCCTATCGCTCGTCCTATTTTACAGAACCGATAACAGAAATTACATCAAAGGTACTTGGCATGGATGCATCTCCCGACACAAGACGAATTTCTAAGGTATGGGTCGTCTTTTCACCATGGATCAGTACCGGTGTCAGTTCCAGCTTATCTCCCCAGTCCTCGTCAAAATTTGCATTCAGACGCACTGCATTTGCCTCATCGCCATCAACGATGGCCAAAGCAACCGGAGCCGGCTTGCTCACACATCTGCGGTACTGTACCGCAATCTCACTCGCATCAACATTAAAAGAGATCTTCGCCCCTTGCGCGGCTGCCGACCATCCGTTTTTAAAGCAGTCTGTGATGTCTGTCTGTGTGCGCTCATCCTTTGTGAATCCATCACATACCGGCTCATAATTGCGGTTGTCCAGACGGAATGCTTTCTCATATGCATTCTCGGTCAGTGGTGCAGGCAAGGAAGCCTCACTGTCCGCACTCGGATTTTCTAACATCTGTTCCAATGCATATATAATAACAGATGCTACCAGTTCGTGTCCATTGTCATTCGGATGAAGGTCATCCTGTGTGATCGCACGATTTGGAATTCGTCCGGCTACAACCTCCGGATAGATGGAACTCTGCATGCTGACAGACGGAAGGTCATAGTGGCGTCCGATCTGTGCATGCATGATCTGTGCATTTGCTCCTGTATTGTAATATACGTTGTGCACCAGCATGACCGCAGGTTCACAGGGATCCTGCCATACGTGGCGAACCACACCCTCATAGGTCTCGCGAAAGAATTCGGTTGAATCATCATTTACCGAAAACTCAACAATTGCAAAATCAACATGATGTGACAACAGATCCGCTTCCACACGCGCCGAAGCAAAATGCGATGTTGTTCCACCGATTCCTGCATTCACATACTGGAATGT
>NZ_JBNMIC010000111.1:0-3204 GCF_050873065.1 Brotaphodocola sp. | reverse complement strand
GTGAGGATCGAGATCCATCAGAGGAATCGTCTCCCCTGTAATCCGCTTACAGATATTCAAGTATGCCTGACCGGCCAAAGAGGTTGTATCCACGAGAGGTTCTCCCTGATTTGCCGATACCACCACATCCTCGTCATCCGGCACAGCGCCGATAACTGGAACTGCAAGAATATCTGACACATCCTCGACCGACATCATATCTCCTCTGCGCACCATATCCATCCGGATCCGATTGACAATCAAATCCGTCCGGCGCATCTGCGCTGCCTCGAGAAGACCGATGATCCGGTCTGCATCGCGGATTGCGGAAACCTCCGGTGTCGTGACGACAAGCGCCCGGTCTGCCCCTGCAATCGCATTCTGAAATCCCTGTTCAATCCCCGCCGGACAGTCAAGAAGAATATAATCAAACTCTCCTTTCAAGTCCTCCACGAGCTTTTTCATCTGCCCGGGATTGACGGAAGTCTTGTCCCTCGTCTGCGCCGATGGCAGCAGATAGAGATTGGGATATCTTTTGTCTCTTATCAGGGCTTGTTTCATTCGACAGTTGCCTTCCACCACATCTACCAGATTATAAATGATCCGGTTTTCAAGTCCCATCACCACATCCAGATTGCGCAGACCGATATCTGTATCGATCAGCACGACACTGTAACCCAAAAGTGCCAGGCCTGTGCCGATGTTCGCTGTGGTCGTCGTCTTGCCGACCCCGCCTTTTCCAGAAGTAATCACCATGACTTCACTCATAGAAATGCCTCCTGAAAAATATAATAACCATTTTTTATTTTACATTAAAAGTAAAAATTTTTCCAGTATCTATTTCAAATTTAGCAGACTTAATCCCGATTTTTTTATTGCTTTCGTACAAATACTACAATTTTCCACAAATGCCAGCATCGGACCACGGCCGATTTTTCTGCCCCGGTCTCCGTAATGGCAGGAAACCTCTCCGATTTTGAGTTGAAGAGGCGCCATCTCCATCGCGGCAATCACCGCCTGCTCATCTCCGGAGGCACCGGCACACACCGTCCCCCGAAGCTGTCCAAGCACGATGACATTTCCCTTCGCAGACACGCGGGCGCCGTGGCGGACATCTCCGATAATCACGATACTCGCCTCGGACTCAAGAGATTCCCCTCGGTTTAAGTCCCCGCGGTAGAACTGACCCGTCTGCGAGGACAATTCCATCAGCTTCTCGTTGAGCGCTTTCTCGCACCGCTGCATCCGCTGTGCGTCCTGATCGAGCAGGCAGAGCACCTCAACTCCGGAGTGCTCGGTGATCGCATTGACAATCCGAAGTTCCTCCGCCGCGCTGAGCGTTCTTCCCTGCAAAATCAGCGCAATCTGAATGTTGCCCCAGAAGCGGGCGCTCTTCTCAAATTTCTCTGCGACAGCATTCTCCAGTTCTGAGAACGGGCAGTCGGGATCGAGATTCACCACCATCCCGGATTTGCTGCTCTTGATGACAACTCTGTTTTTCACAACCTGCTCCCCCGCTTTCTTTTCGATTTTCCGAAAAATACTCGCTCTGATTTTTAGTCTCCGATCTTGACATTCGATACAGAAAGTGCACCTGTATTCAGAATCTGGTCAAGCGTCGTATATCCATAGTAGAACCGGTAAACGTTCTTTGCTACACTCGCTGCGTTTGACGAGGAATATCCATACGGGATATTGACAGTCACCGCAATCTCCGGATTTGTGTACGGTCCGTAGGAAATAAAGAATGCATGGTTTCCTCGGGAGTGCGTCTCCTGCGCAGTACCGGTCTTTCCGGCGATCTCCACCGGAAGATCTCGGAAAATCTGCTTGGCAGAACCGTCGGAAACCACGGCGCGCATTCCCTGCTGAACCGCATTCCAGGTACTGTCTGCAACCTCGACATGACCGGTCACCTTCGGCTCATACGTCTTTGTCGTATTTCCCTCGTAGTCCGTCACATGATCGAGAAGCGTCAAATCAAAGACGGTTCCACGGTTTGCGATCGCTGTCACATAGCGCGACAGCTGGACATTCGTGTAGGAGTTCGTACCCTGTCCCATTGCCGAACGCTCCGGGTCCTCGGTCGTCAGCTCCGGCTGTGCCTCGGAGATCTCGATTCCGGACGGACGGTCAAGACCAAACATCGTCGCATACTTGCGGATCGTATTCAGGCCACGCTCCGTCGAATAATTTCCGTTTGCATCGGTTGAAAGCCGGTGTGCAACTTCCGCAAAGAAATAGTTACAGGAATTCTGAATTCCTCCGACAACGTTGAGCGGGCCGTGTCCGCCTCCTCCGATCCAGCACTTGATCGGCGGGGAGACCTCGCCGTACTCACCGGTGCAGACAATCGTATCATAAAGACCGATCACACCCTCCTCAAGTCCTGCGACTGCCGTGATCGGTTTGAACGTCGATCCCGGCGCCTTCTTTGCCTGCGTCGCATTGTTATAAAGCGGAAGCGAGAGATCCTCATTCAGCTGGTTGAAGTACGCTGCATCCACACTTCCTGACAGACGGTTGTTGTCGTAGCTCGGATAGGTCACAAGCGCGCGCACCTGACCGGTCTTGATGTCCGTGATCACGACACCTCCGGTACACGGATCAAGGGCGAGCTGGGCCGGGGTCAGCTGGATATTTCGGATTTTTTCACGGATGAACGTGTAGGTGTATCCGCTTCCGTTTGCCTGAAGCAGCTGAACCTGCTGGGCATCATACGGCAGAACTCCCTGATCGTAGAGTGCGATGCAGAGCTGTTTTCCTGTGATCACATCCCCGTTGATCAGATAGCGGAAAATCTGTTTTGCAAACTTCGAGTCATCCTGAAGCTGATTCATCACATAGTCGACAAGAACGGAGTAAATGTCATCCGCGCTCGAATACTTGCTCTTTACCTCAAGGCGCGTCGTGTCAATCCAGTTGTCTGAGATTCCCGCATAGATGTAATCGCGAAGGCTGATCGTATCGTCCTTCCATCCAAGGTATGCTGCACTGTTCTGGTCAATCTTGTTTCTCTGGATGATTCCGACCGTCGAACCGGACAGATAGTTGTAGATATAAACCATGTACGCCATCATATCCTTCGGAAGGTCCTTCATCGCTGTCGGGTGATCGCTCATCAGCTCGTAGCGAATGCGCTCAAGCACCTGCTGTCTCGACACCATGAAGGTGTTGTAAATCTGTTTCTCCGTCGCAGAGGCATCCTCCTGAGCCATATGACTG
>NZ_JBNMIC010000110.1:0-3367 GCF_050873065.1 Brotaphodocola sp. | reverse complement strand
GTGACAGATGTGACGATGGGACAGATTGTGGACCGGTCTGCACCGACAAAAGATGGAAAGTTCAAACCGTGGATTCGCCGTTGCTGCGGACCGCTTGGAATTTCGGCATTTTTGATGTTTCAATCGGGATTTGCGGGAATGCCGATGGGATTTAAGATTTTCTGGATGTTTTTGACGTATCTGCTTTGGGGTTCCATTTTCTACACCTCTGTGAATATCCCATATGGTTCGATGGCATCCGCAGTATCTCCGGAGGCATCTGACCGTGCGCAGCTCTCCACATTCCGTTCGATGGGCGCTGCCTGCGCAAACCTGGCAATCGGAACCCTGACTCCGATGGTTGCCTATGTAACAGTTGACGGCGCAACCGTTCTGTCCGGAAGCCGTATGACAATGATTGCAGGTGTTTTTGCAGCCTGCGGCATCATCTGCCACCTGCTCTGCTTCCATCTTGTGACAGAGCGTGTGGAAGTTCCTCAGAAGACGGAAAAAGTCAATGTGGGCGCAATGTTAAAGAGCATTTTTACAAACCGTGCTCTTCTTGGAATCATCGCAGCAGCAATTCTTCTGCTCCTCGGCATGCTTGGAATGAGCGGAATGGCACCGTATGTGTTCCCAGTGTATTATAACAGTGGTTCTGCACAGTCTCTGTCCTCTATGTTGAGCAGTCTCGCCTCTCTGTTTGTTGTGGCTCCGCTGGCGTCTAAGATCGCAGCAAAAGTCGGAAAGAAAGAGATGTCGATTGTCGGCTGTCTCGTATCAGCGGCAACCTGGATTGTCTGTCTCTTTGTGAGACCGGAAAGTCCGATCGTGTTTGTGGCATTCTATGTGGTTGCTTATATTGGTCAGACGTTCTTCAACATGGTAATCTGGGCAATGATCACCGATGTCATCGATGATGCGGAGATCCGAAACGGAGTTCGAGAGGACGGAACAATCTATTCCGTATACTCTTTTGCAAGAAAACTTGGTCAGGCATTTTCTTCCGGTATGATCGGTGGACTGATGACTGCAATCGGATACTCCAAGGCAGTTGCAGCAGATCCGGCATCCTATCCGGAAGTGCTGAAGAAGATCTTCGATCTGGCTTGCCTGATTCCGGCAGGTGGAATGATTCTGGTTGCACTGGCACTGCTGTTTATCTATCCGTTAAACAAGGCTAGAGTCGATGCAAACGTGGCAGAACTGAAAAAGAGACGCGCATAAGCGAACAACATACCCCCTTCTTTGACAGATGGGGGTATCACGTTTATCTCAGAAAAGACAAAAAAGACGAGAAGAAACGATAATAAAAAACGATAACTAAGAAAAGATAGAAATAGGATTAGGAGAGGAAAGGATTATGGCAAAGAAAGCATCGGAACATGTCCGCTATTATCAGAATCCGAACGGTCCGGTGATCGGAACGGTGTCAAGAAAGGTGATTGAGAAAGACGGACTCTACTTTAAAGACCTCGATGGAAGCGGAGAGTTTCAGACATTCGACGACTGGCGACTTCCGGCAGGGGAGCGTGCAGAAGCGTATGTGAAGACGCTGACGACGGAGGAGAAGATTGCACAGCTTTTTATCTCCGACTGGCGCATGGGTAAATACACAGATCGATTCCCGGATCACAAGCCGGAGCTCGATGAGTCGGGTGTCCTCGATGATGCAGAATTTCACGGAAAGACGATCTTTGGAGAACAGCATCTTCCGGGAACGACCGAGCTTATCAAGGAGTGGTTTGCAAGACATCTGATTCTTCGCGATGCCCCGACGCCGGAGGATATGACGGACTGGATCAACCAGCTCCATGCAGTTGCAGAGGAGTGTGAGCACTTTGTTCCGGTTCAGGTTGTGTCGAACTCCCGAAATGAGAATGGAGAGCTGATTTTCGGCATGAATGACGCCGGCGGTGTGTTTGCATCCTGGCCGGGAACGCTCGGAATTGCAGCGGCAATCCGTGGAGATTCCCTCGAGATTGCAGATGAATTTGCAGACTGTATCCGAAGAGAGTGGGATGCGGTTGGAATGAAAAAGGGATATATGTACATGGCAGATGTGATCTCCGATCCGAGATGGCAGCGCAGCTATGGCACATTTGGAGAGGATCCGAAACTGATCTGTGATATTTTTGAGAGAATCATCCCGATTATTCAGGGAAGCAGGGATGGCGTGACTCCGGATGGTGTGGCGATGACGGTCAAACATTTCCCGGGAGGCGGTGCGAGAGAGAATGGATTTGACCCGCACTATAAGATGGGACAGTGGAATGTCTATCAGACAGAGGGATCCCTCGAGAAATATCATCTTCCGGGCTTCCAGACCGCAATCGATGCAAATGCCTCCTCGATCATGCCATACTATGCAAAACCGGCAGCTAAAAAGAGCGCTCCCCAGACGGACAAAGAGGGCGGCGAGATGGAGATGGAGCCATACGGTTTTGCCTACAATAAGCCGTTTATCGATGGTCTGCTGAGAAAACAGATGGGATTTCAGGGATACATCAACTCGGATACGGGAATTGTCCACAACATGGACTGGGGTGTGGAGATGCTTGATGAGCCTGAGCGGATCGGTTTCGCAGTCACCCATGCAGGCGTGGATCTGATCAGCGGACTGTTTGACCAGGAGAAAGGGCAGGAGGCGTATGCGCGCGCCAGAAACGATTATTATGAGAAGAATCCGGTTCCGGAAGGCTTTTCAAAAGAAGAGCTGGTTCTGACGGATGAGAGTCTTGACCGCGCGGTTATTCGCACGATGACGGAGATGTTTGCGCTCGGCATGTTTGAGAATCCATACCGCGATCCGAAACAGGCAGAGGAAGTCATTTACAATCAGGATGACTGGGATCATGCGATGGAGGCACACAGAAAGAGCGTTGTTCTTCTGAAAAACGATGGAGTTCTGCCGCTGACTGCCGAGAAATGCGCCGGAAAAAAAGTGTATGTGGAGTGTTTCCACAAAGACCCGAAAATGGCAGAAAAGGCGACGGAATCTCTCGAAAAACAGGTTTCGGAAGATCCTATGGGAGTGACGCTGACAAACTGTGTGGAGGAAGCGGATCTGGCAATTCTTCTGCTTCAGCCGTCATCCGGAGCGTATTTCAGTGCAACCCCGGGTTATCTGGAACTGGACCTGTGTGAGAACAAGGAAGTCTGCAATGTGGATGAGGAGGGACGCCCGGCGAAAGAGACTCATCTGGAGACGACACTGAGCGGGGTTGACCGGATTGCACAGATCGCCAAGACAGTCCATGAACACGGCGGAAAAGTGATTGCAAATGTCAATATCACTCTGGCGTGGGAGGTTGGAAACGTGGAGCCGCACTGTGACGCATTTCTTGCGGGATTTGATACCTACGTCACTGCGACGCTCGATGTGATC
>NZ_JBNMIC010000109.1:0-3457 GCF_050873065.1 Brotaphodocola sp. | reverse complement strand
GTGCAACACTATCTTCATAATTTAATTTCATAACCCTTCCGACTAATCTTCCAACACAGAAATTGATTATAAAGAATAATAAAACTGGATGGTCTACTAAAAATAACATCACCATTAAAAATGGTGTTATTAGATATTCTGCATATGTCTGGATAAATTCAATCTGTCCAAGCAATATTCCGATTGCTACCATTAATAAGATGACTAAACTTTGAAATTTGTTTACACTTTCCATTTAACCCCTCCTAAAAATGATTTAAAATGTTCCTATAAATGTTTGTAATTAATAAACTTTCTCAAATTTCCATATGTACATTTCTGTTTTTCTTTCCAATTTTTATCAAATTATGTCTTTGTTTCCGACCCTTTGTTTTTTTCAAAAACATTATTTTTTATATCTCCAACGATTATGCTGAAATAACACAACAAAAAGGCACTGAAATACAGAAGGATTACCTGTTCTATATTCCAATGCCTTTCTCAATCCTTATCACTGCTTTCTCATAAATCGCAGTATTTATTTCTTTATTCTAATGGTGGAACAGACGGATTCCGGTGAATGCCATTGCCATACCATACTTGTTGCAGACCTCAATGACATTGTCATCACGGACAGATCCGCCCGGCTGGGCAATGTACTTCACGCCGCTCTTGTAAGCGCGCTCGATGTTGTCGCCAAACGGGAAGAATGCATCGGATCCCAACGCAACATCCTGCATCTTGTCTAACCATGCACGCTTTTCTTCTCTCGTGAATACCGGCGGTTTTACTTTGAAGATCTTCTCCCATGCGCCATCTGCGAGAACGTCCATATACTCGTCACCGATGTAAACATCAATCGCATTATCACGGTCTGCTCGCTTGATGTGATCGACGAACTGGAGATTCAGAACCTGCGGTGCCTGACGCAAGAACCAGTTATCTGCCTTCTGACCTGCAAGTCTTGTGCAGTGTACGCGGGACTGCTGGCCTGCTCCGATTCCGATTGCCTGTCCGTCCTTTGCGTAGCATACGGAGTTGGACTGTGTGTATTTCAGCGTGATCAGGGAAATCACAAGATCTCTCTTCGCAGACTCCGGAAGTTCCTTATTGTCTGTCACAAGATTGGTCAGAAGTTCCTCATTGATCGCCAGATTATTTCTTCCCTGCTCAAATACCACTCCAAACACCTGCTTGCGCTCGATCGGCTCCGGCTCATAGGACTCATCGATCTCGATCACGCAGTAGTTGCCGTTTTTCTTGGACTTTAAGATCTCCAGGGCTTCCGGCTCATATCCCGGAGCAATCACACCGTCAGACACTTCTCTCTTGATCAGCTTTGCGGTATCCACATCGCACACATCAGAGAGAGAAATAAAATCACCAAAGGAAGACATACGGTCTGCACCTCTCGCACGCGCATAGGCACTTGCAAGCGGAGAGAGATCTCCCATATCGTCTACCCAGTAAATCTTTGCCAGAGTCTCTGTCAGCGGCACGCCGACCGCTGCACCTGCCGGAGAGACGTGCTTGAAGGAAGTTGCTGCCGGAAGTCCGGTTGCCTTCTTGAGTTCGCGCACAAGCTGCCAGCCATTCAACGCATCAAGCAGATTGATGTATCCCGGGCGGCCGCTCAGCACTTTGATCGGAAGGTCTTTTCCCTCATTCATAAATACTCTCGCCGGTTTCTGATTTGGATTGCATCCGTACTTTAATTCCATCTCGTTCATTTTGCGCACTCCTGTCCTTTTCTATCCTAATTCATTCCGTTCATTCGTTTCCAGATCGTTTTGCTTCACAATTCTGTTTCGTAATTTTATTTCGTAATTCTGTTTAGTGATTCTTATTCACAATTCTGGTCTCGTAAGTTCCGTCTGCAAGGCTGATGTAGCGGACAAACAGGGAAACCTTATTGTCCGGATTCAGGCTGTTCCAGAGCAGATCAGTGAATGCATCCATGTCATCCATCATGCCGACTAACTTCGGCTCGCCCTCAAAGCTCGGAAGCGGATTACCGTCATGCATGTAGGTGTGAATGAAATGGCCCTCGCCCGCTGCCGGATTCTGATATGCAAACGTGTAGCGGTGGCAGGAATCCGGGTTGCCGTTGTTGCTCTTGAGAATTGACATTGCATAATTGTAATTGCCCGCCTCAATGTGCATCACACCGGAGATGCGAGGAGTGTAGTTCGGAGCATCCGGCTCAAACTCACGGCTGCGCAGAGACTGTTCAAAAGTCAGCTGCTTGTCCATTCCCTCATAAATCGTATCGGTCTGGTCACCGTTCGTCACGATCGTCTTATTTCCCAGCACGCGAACCGGAGCATAGATAATCAGGCTCGGATCTTCCAGTTTTGCAGGATCAAATGCCTGTGTGCGGATGCCCTCTCCATCCTCCACAAAGACACGGTTCCGGCTGTTCTCGCTTCTGCCCATGATAAAGTACGCAGTTACCGCACGCGTTCCGTCCGGAGTCTTTCCAATCACGATTCCTCTTCCCGGATATGCGTTTTCTTTCAGTTCCTGTTCCAGAGATAACATCTTCATTTTCTGCTTTTCTCCTCTCTCATTATCGGCAGCTCAGAGCGGGATCCACATGTATGCAAAAATATATGCAAAAAGACCGCCTGAGTACCACAAAAAAATGGCGCCCAGGCGGTCGGCATTATACATTCAGACGTGCTCCCTCGTGGTATCCCACTCTTTCCGCCAGTCGCACGCTTCTTATCCTTATCATAATCGATTTTTTTTCATCTGGCAAGTACTTTTTTTCATCCAATGTTTCCGTTTCCGATTCTTCTCAGGCGTACTTTTTCTTATTCATTGCGGATTGCCGCAAGGGGACTGAGGCGCATCGCCCGCATTGCCGGGAAAAATCCTGCCATCATTCCCACAAGAACCGCAAATCCCACCGCAGAACCTGCAAGCCAGAGCGGAATCCGGGAAATATTTCCCCCGGTTCCATTTCCAATGAGATTCGCAAGCGCCGGCACATGATTGAGCATCGCAGAGACGGCATAGCTGAATGCCAGTCCGACGACGCCTCCCATGAACCCGATGAATCCGGATTCCATCAAAAACATATTCCGGATGTCTCCCATGTCACAGCCGAGCACCTTGATCACACCGATTTCCTTTGTCCGCTCATAGATCGACATCATCATCGTATTTGCAATTCCGATCGCCGCGACAAACAGAGAGACTGCACCGATGCCGCCGAGCACGGCCTGAATCATCTTGGACTGCTGTTCCGCCTGGTTCATCCACTCCGCATTGCTGTTCGCCTGATAGCCCTGATCCGTCAGCTTTTTCTGGACTTCCGACACATGTTCCATCGTATCCACATTGACGATGCAGGAAGTGTACACAAAATAATTGTACGGTTTTCCTTTCTTGTTCGTCGGCTGACCGGGAATCGGGTTGCGTTTAAAAATCTTTCTCAGTTCCGTCTTCAGCGGTTCGAGCTGGGTGTACACCG
>NZ_JBNMIC010000108.1:0-3553 GCF_050873065.1 Brotaphodocola sp. | reverse complement strand
TTGTTTTTGTTCTGAATTTCTCAATTCAAAGATGTCTTTACCAAAAGACTCTTTTTTATAAGAATTTTCAGGGTTTTAAACACTGTTCAATCTTTCATTTTCAAGGTTCAGTTTTTGTTGTTTGCCTATCTCTCTCGAAACAGCTTGTATATTTTATCAAACTCTTTCGTGTTTGTCAAGCACTTTTTTATTTTATTTTGAAGTTTTTCAACTTCTTTGTTGTTTGCATCTCAGCAGCAACTTTTATATCATATCAGATATCCGTCGATCTGTCAACAACTTTTTTATTTTTTCTTTTAATCAGTGCCCCTGTTTTCAGGGGCGAGGATTATAATATCACACCGCCAGACAAACGTCAAGCGTTTTTTCACTTTTTTCTGATTTTCGCGTTTTTTTTATTTTTCATGTTAATTTAAGTCGATACTCGCTAAGACTTGGCGCGCGATTCTGGTCAGCTCTGCTTGGATCTTCCTATCCAAATCACTGCGTATCCCCTCTGAGTTACATACTGTTTGTGCTATATATTACCAGAAGCTCCGTCTGTTTCATTCCATAATTTCGCCATCTCTTTTCCCATCCTCCCCTTGCTCTTCCCTTTTCTCTCTCAAATCAAATCTACCTATTTTCACCTTTTCTTTTATTTTTCCAATTTACGCACTTACAAAACATATTTTATAAGTATGATAAGTAGGGAATTTTTTCTCTGTTTTCTTGTATCTCTTCCCAAATAGGCGTATAATGGAGAAACACGCAGATGCAACATCGTTGTTTGATGGAACATCTGAAGTCAATCTACTTATAAAGAGAAGGGGTTTACACAATGGATCAATATTCAATCAACACAAAATGTGTTCAGGCCGGTTATAAGCCTGGAAACGGAGAGCCTCGGCAGATTCCGATCATTCAATCCACAACATTTAAATATGACACCAGTGAAGCAATGGGGCAGCTGTTTGATCTGGAAGCAAGCGGATATTTCTATTCTCGTCTGCAAAATCCAACAAACGACCATGTCGCTGCCAAAATCGCAGCTCTCGAAGGTGGTACCGCAGCAATGTTAACTTCCTCCGGACAGGCCGCTAATTTCTTTGCTCTGTTTAATATCTGCGAATGCGGAAGCCATATCGTCGCTTCCTCTTCCATTTACGGCGGAACTTTTAATCTGATTGCCGTGACCCTTGCAAAAATGGGAATCACCGCGACCTTTGTCTCTCCTGACTGCACTGAAGAAGAATTGAATGCCGCATTTCAGGAAAATACCCGTGCTGTCTTCGGTGAAACAATCGCTAACCCCGCTTTAACGGTACTCGACATCGAAAAATTCGCAAAAGCTGCTCATGCTCACGGAGTTCCGCTGATTGTTGACAACACCTTCCCAACTCCAATCAACTGTCGGCCGTTCGAATGGGGCGCAGATATCGTAACCCATTCTACAACCAAGTATATGGATGGTCATGGCGCAGCTCTGGGCGGCGCAATTGTCGACAGTGGTAAGTTCGACTGGATGGCTCACGCCGAAAAATTCCCGGGACTTTGCACACCGGATGAGTCCTACCATGGTATTACCTATGCAGAAAAATTTGGCAAGGAGGGCGCTTTTATCACAAAATGTACTTCTCAGCTCATGCGTGACCTGGGTTGTATGCAGGCTCCGCAAAATGCCTTCTATCTCAATCTCGGTCTGGAATCTCTTCACGTCCGCATGCCGCGCCATGTTGAGAACGGACAGGCAATTGCTGAATTCCTTGCTTCTCATCCAAAAGTAACCCACGTCAACTATCCGGGACTTCCAAGCGACAAATACTATACCCGTGCTCAGAAATATCTTCCAAATGGCGGCTGTGGCGTTGTCTCCTTTGAGCTGGAAGGCGGACGAACTGCTGCTGAAATTTTCATGAAACACTTAAAACTTGCTGCCATTGAGACTCATGTTGCGGACGCCCGTACCTGCTGTCTGAATCCTGCAACCTCCACTCATCGCCAGATGACGGATGAACAGCTTGCTGCCGCCGGAGTGCCAGCTGGTCTTGTTCGTATTTCCTGCGGACTTGAAGATAAAAATGATCTGATCGCTGATCTCGCACAGGCACTCAATGCGATCTAAAGCTCAGAATCTTCCAATAGTTTAGTTATCAACAGGCACAGCAAACTGTAAACAAAAAGGGGCATGTGAAAAAATGAGAAATCATTTTTCACACGCCCAAATTTTTCGTGTTTTTTGATATAGATCATGTTATTTCTTTTTATAAAACCATCCTATCAGGAATCTCATTATCTTAACTATTAACGGAGAACTCAAAACCACTAACATTACTGTGGTTACTGCGAGCAGGATAAGCACTCGGCAATGCGGTTTATTCCAAAACTCTCCATACATCCCCATCCACTTCACAATAAAACCGTGAAACAAGAATACAGGCATTGTATTTTGTCCCAAATAGCTCACACCTTTTACACATCTATCAGGAACCAACACAAATAAACAAATCAATAAAATCATTGCCATAATTAAGATTCCTAAACGAATCCAAAGATGATACCCTGCCGAATGATATGATAAACTATTGTAAAGCCAGCTGTTTTGCATTTGTCCATAATAATGCCACACTATTCCCATGCATCCTAGCACACAAATACCAGATAATACTCTCATCCATCTTTTCGCTTTTGCTGTTAAAAGCTCCGGAAATTCCCGCAGCCATACTCCGCACAGAAAAAATGGAAATAATACCAATGTTCGTGATAAGGAAAAATAATATCCAATCGTATCATCAAACCCACACAGCAACGCTATTATCAGTGAACAAACAATTATAATTCCACCGTTCTTTTTGTTTATTGGAATCGTTGATACAATCATTCCCCATTGGATCAAAGCAAAGAGATACCACATCAGCCAATACGGTGTGGTATACTGCAATATAAAATCCCCTTTTAAAACAACGTGTTGAAAAATCAGATACAATGTCTGGAAAATCACATACGGATAAATTAATTTTTTCCAGACACGTCCATCTTTCACTCCATTCCAACACAGACCCGACACGAAAGCAAAACCCGGCATATGAAATATATAAATCCAGCGATAAACGAACTCTGAATTTTGATAATATATAATCTCTGTTAAATGTCCAACCACTACTAATGTGATAAGCAATGCTCTCACATTATCAATTCGATAATTACGTTTCACTTTTATCTGTTCATTCACTTCTCCACTCTTTCTCCGCACAAAAAGCCGCCCAAATCGGACGGCTTAAATTTCACCCTAAAACAACAAAAAACCCTTGATTTACAAGGGTTTCTCACTCTAAGCTGCTGACGGGAATCGGACCCGTGACCTCCGCACTACCAATGCGACGCTCTACCGACTGAGCCACAGCAGCATATGCAATTTTCATTGCAAGAGCGTGAGACGGGACTCGAACCCGCGACCCCGACCTTGGCAAGGTCGTACTCCACCAACTGAGCCACTCGCGCATATTTGAATCGCATTTCTGCAATTCATACATGTACCTTCAAAACTGCACATTGAATCATCCGTAATTCTGTA
>NZ_JBNMIC010000107.1:0-3687 GCF_050873065.1 Brotaphodocola sp. | reverse complement strand
CCATACGGAAGTGCAATGCGAAGCCTTCTTGTTGCGATTCTGGAACTTGGAGTTGAGGAGATCATGGTGATTGGTCACACAGACTGCGGCGTTCAGGGAATGGATGGCTCAGAGATGCTCAAAAAGCTCGTGGAGCGTGGTATTTCTCAGGAACATATCGACATCATCCGCCACAGCGGAATCGATCTGGAAGACTGGCTGGGCGGATTTGAGTCGGTGGAAGTCTCTGTGAGTGACACGGTTTATGTACTCCGCAATCATCCACTCATGCCGAAGAATGTAAAGATCGGCGGATTTATCATGGATTCTGTGACAGGAGAACTTCATAAAGTGGAGGAGCACTGTTAAGAGTCTTAAAAATCTTAAGAGTCTTAAGCATCAGGACGATGCCTTTTGGCGGATCTTGCTGCGATACTGCTTTGGGGATTGCCCCTGAAGCTTTCGAAAAACTCTGGAAAAATAGTTAGCATCGAAGAACCCGCACCGCGAGGCGATCTCTCCGACCGGCAGACTTGTCGTGTTCAGGAGAATCAGCGCCTGCCGGATGCGGGTTTTGTTGATGTAGTCCGTGACAGTCATATTAGTCTCCTTTCGGAAGACCGTGGAGAGATGACTCTCGGAGACGGAGCACTGTCCGGCAAGCCAGGAGAGGGAGAGCTCGGTGTTGTAGTAAAAGTCAATGTTGTTCATGCAGGTCTGGACAAGCTGGGAGTAGGCACGCCTGGAGTAGTTTTGAACCAGAATACAGTACTTGCGGACCATTGCGCTGTTGATCTGATCAAGCTGCTCGACAGTCATCGCAGATTCGATCTGAATTGCAAATGTGCGGGAGAGGTTGTCAATGTGGAGTGGGTGGACACCTCCGAGCTGCACGGCTTTTCTGAGCAGAGTGTTAAAGGTAAAAAGGATATTTTTCCTGTCGCGCAGAGGGGAGGCCACGCGGGGACTCAGGCGGTAGGAGAGAAAACGCCGGCAGCGGTTCATGGCTTCGGAGGTATTTCCGGCGGCGACAGCTTCCATCAGATCGCTCTCAGCCTGGTATCGATCTTCAATGGCGGTCAGGGCGACATCAGGCTGACTCGGAAGTGAGTAGTCGGCGCCTTCCGGCGTGATAAATCCCCAGGATGCCTCTGCAGAGGAGATCTCGCGGAAGGTGACGGGATTTTTGCTGAGTTTCTGGAGAAAAAACATCATTGTGTGAATCCACATCTCTCTGGACGGACAGATCGGAATACGGTTGTAGAACTCTACAAAATCCTGCTGGTAGAGCGGATTGATCTTGAGTTTTGTCATTTGGGCAGAGATTTCCGCTGTCCCCATAGCCTGAAAAAGAACCGGTCCGATGCAGAGAATAGGAGAGACGGAATCGCCACTGGAACTGCGAACGGAAGAATCTGCCCTTTCATCTGGAAGCCGGAAAAAAGAATAGCTCATCAGAAGTTCGTCCTCGTAGAGATAGAATGTATCCGGATCGATGTGGGAGCGGAAAAGTTCGCAGACCTGCTCGTACCGGGAATCTGCGTACATGCGCTTTCTAAAACCAAGATCAATCTCTTCGCATTGAGTGGCGAGATCTGTGATAAGCAGAACATGAAGTCCCCAGTGTTCGTACAGTTCACTCATCAGGGTCAGAAGTTCGTCTGTTCCTGTTCCCTGTTTCATCTGTCTTTCTTTCTCTTGTTTTTCTTTCTCTTGTCTCTTTTTCTCGTTCGTTTCTTTCATTATGCATTCATGTCCTTTCGCCTTTTATGGTTTTTCGTTGCAGAGTGTATTTTTATTTGGATTCTTTTTTGCGGTATTGCCGATTTACACGTTCGTTGACAATCGTACAAAAATGGTCTTATTTATTATATTAGCAAAAAATAATGCTAATATCAACGAAAATCGTCCTATGAAAAAGAGAGAAATCCGAGTATAGTTAAGACATCACTTATGAGGGATATAACTAATATATTAATGTATCTTAATGCATCTTAAATAGGAATCTTGATGGAAATTGGAGGGCAAGAAATGAGAGAAGTGATCAATCTGAATGCCGGATGGAAATTTATCCAGAAGGACGCAGGACTGCCGGAATCTTTGCCGGAGAACTGGAAGAACGTGGATCTTCCGCACACCTGGAATGCCGTGGATGGTCAGGACGGAAACGGAAGTTATGACCGGGGAAGCTACTGGTATGCGAGAACATTTGAGACACCGGCACAGCCTCTGGGGGGAGGACGTACCTATGTGGAGGTTCTGGCAGCGGGACAGCAGGCAACGGTATATGTGAATGGCAAGAAGGCAACGTATCACGAGGGTGGTTACTCGACTTTTCGCGTCGATGTCACGGATCTGTGTCATACGGACGGAACTGAGAATCTGCTTGTGATTAACTGTTCGAATGAGTACAAGGACAGCGTGTATCCGCAGTCTGCCGACTTTACGTTTTACGGCGGTCTGTATCGCGGTGTAAATCTGATCAGTGTTCCGGCGGTTCACTTTGATCTGGATTATTACGGAGGACCGGGCATCATGGTGACTCCGAAGCCGGATGAGTGTGGAGGCGCAACGTTTGAGATCAAGAGTTTTGTGACCGGAGCAGATGAGAATTTTACGGTACTTTACAGCATTGAGGATGCACAGGGGCATGAGGTAGCAGGTGGCCTTAGACCAGCGGATAACAGCTCAATTACGCTCTATGTAAATAATGCCTCTCTCTGGAGCCCCAAAACCCCTTCCTTATACAAGGTCAAGGCATCTCTCCTGAGAAGAAATGAGATTTATGATGAGCTTACCGTTCAGGCGGGCGTGCGCAGTTTTTCCTGTGATCCGAATCAGGGATTTATCCTGAACGGAGTGCCGACTCCGCTTCGCGGTGTGAGCCGTCATCAGGACAAGCTCTACAAGGGAAATGCGCTGACAAAAGAAGATCATTACGAGGATGCGCGCATCATCAAGGAACTCGGAGCAAATACGATCCGTCTGGCACATTACCAGCACGCACAGGACTTCTATGACGCCTGCGATGAATTTGGATTCGTAGTTTGGGCAGAGATCCCGTTCATCAGTGTATTTAACAAGGATCCGGAGGCGCATCAGAACTGCATCCAGCAGCTTAAAGAACTGATCATTCAGAATTATAATCACCCGTCAATCTGTTTCTGGGGTATCTCCAACGAGATTCTGATCGGAGGCATCTCAGAGAAACTTGTCGAGAACCATAAAGAACTGAATGCGATTGCCAAGGAACTTGATCCGACGAGACTGACGACGATCGCTCATGTGAGCATGACTCCGGTTGAGAGCCCGATGCATCACATCACCGATGTTATCAGCTACAACCATTACTTTGGCTGGTACGGCGGAAAGATGGAGGATAACGGACCGTGGCTTGACCGTTTCCATGAGCTTCACCCGGATATTTGCCTGGGACTGAGTGAGTACGGCTGTGAAGGCGTGATCACAAATCATGGACCGAATCCGGCCTGCAAGGACTACTCGGAAGAATATCAGGCCCTGTACCACGAGCACATGGCAAAGGTTTTAAACGACAGACCGTGGATGTGGTCAAGCCATGTCTGGAACATGTTTGGTTTCGGATGTGCAGCCCGAAATGGGGTGGAGTTGCCGGAAGAAACAACAAGGGACTTGTGACGATCGACCGCAAGGTAAAGAAAGACAGCTTTTATATCTATCAGGCATACT
>NZ_JBNMIC010000106.1:0-4053 GCF_050873065.1 Brotaphodocola sp. | reverse complement strand
TTTGAGCATATGCCGTCCGGAATCGATACGATGACGATCATGGTACACCAGATCGTCATCGTATCGATTCCGGACGGCATATGCTCAAAGGAGATGCCGTACTTCTCAAATACCTGAAGCACTTTTCTCCCAAAACCAACTTCTGCATTCATCATCGCTTTCTCGATGTTGATTGCACAGAAGCCCTTCTTTCCTGCAATTCCGGTGATTGTGTAATGCGGCTTGCGGCAGGTGCTCTCCACGATCAGAGTTCCCTTATCCTCCGGCTTGTTCGTATTGCGGATGTTGATCGGGATTCCCTCACGGCGAACCGGGAAGATTGCGTCCTCATGGAGAACACCCGCACCCATGTAGGAGAGTTCACGAAGCTCTTTGTAGGTGATCGTCTCGATAACTGCCGGATCATCCACAATTCTCGGGTCTGCCACAAGGAAACCGGATACATCGGTCCAGTTCTCGTAGAGATCTGCGTGGATCGCACGTGCCACGATGGAACCGGTCACATCGGAACCGCCACGGGAGAACGTCTTGATCGTGCCGTCATGCTTCGCTCCGTAGAATCCCGGGATGACTGCGCGCTCCACATGCTCAAGGCGCTCGGACAGCTCCTTGTTCGTCAGCTCAGACTCAAAGTTTCCGTTGTCATCAAAGAAGATCACCTCTGCAGAATCGATGAATTCATATCCGAGGTAGTTCGCCATCACGATACCATTCAAGTACTCGCCGCGGGAAGCTGCGTAATCACGGCCAATGCCCTTTACAAAGTTCTGCTCAATCGCATCAAACTCGTGATCCAGATTCAGGTTTAAGTCCAGACCGTCAATGATCTCCTGATAACGCTCCTTGATGCGCTCTAAGATCTTCTTGTATGCTCCGCCGGTAGAAGCAGCCTCATAACATGCATACAGCATGTCGGTTACCTTCTCATCCTTGCTGTTTCTCTTGCCCGGTGCGGACGGAACCACATAACGGCGGGTCTTGTCTGCCCGAATGATATCTCCCACTTTTTTAAACTGGCGTGCACTTGCCAGAGAGCTTCCGCCAAACTTCACTACTTTTTTCATGATCGCTTTATCTCCTCGTAATTTTTTTACCGTAAAGAAAACCGTTTATGCAAAATCATACTTGAATTCCTCTGATCTGTCAAGTACTTTTCCTTGTATGAGAGTCAAATGTCCGCTTATCAAGGACACACACTGACTTACGGTCACAGAAACAGAGTTTAAAACTAGGGATTCTAATTTTCTCCCAGCAAATACTTCTCAATCGCCTCCACACAGCCGTCGTGATCACAATCTGCGACAACGACATCACAGAGTGCCTTGATCTCCTCAGTGGCATTTCCCATCGCGACTGCAAGCCCTGCACGCTCGAGTGCCTGACGATCATTGTCCGCATCTCCGACAGCGATCGTCCGTTCTACCGGCAGATTTAAAAATTTGCAGAGTGCCAAAAGTCCACTTCCCTTGTTCGCTCCGACCGGTGAAAGCTCAAGCGAAGTCGTCTCCGCCTCCGCCATCTCAAGCTCGATTCCGGCATCGCAAAGACGTTTCTCGGTTCTCGCACGCCCCTCCGGCGTCGCATGATAGAGGTTTAACTTGTCGATCGGAAATGGATCTGCAAAATACTGCTCACAAATATCCTCCCACCGCTCTGCGACGCGCGCAAACATTCCCTGGTACTGCCCCATTCCAAAATGATCCATGCGCGCCCACTGATTCATCTGGACAATCGAGCGATCCGTCAGGAAGTGAATCATCGCATCTTCTTTTCTTCCGATCTCAAGAATCTTTTTCACCGTCTCGGGTGAGAACTGCCTCTCATAAACTTTGAGATTATTTGTTCTGTCATAGACGAGGCCTCCACTCAGTCCGTTGACGTAGCGCACCTGTGGAAGAATCGGCAGATACTCCTTGAGTTCTGCCGGCCCGCGTCCCGTGTTCAAAATCACAGTCTTACCTGCCTTCACTGCCCGATCAATCGCCCTTAACGTCTTCTCGGTAATCTGTTTCTCAGAATTCAGCAGAGTTCCATCCATATCAAACGCAATCAGATCATATTCTCTCTTCTCGTTCATTTTTCTCCCCTGAGATATGTCCGGGTTCAGGCCTGTTTTCAAAAAACACATAACGCCCGGGCATACCTAAAAAATGTTTTACTTTGAGTTCACGGTTCATGGAAAAGTACAAAAAACGGCGCACCCCGGATTCCCCTTGAATCCGAAGTGCGCCGCCACATCTTCTATTCCGATAATCTATAACCATTTATTATTTATTCTGCGTGGATGCGCAGACTCACAGAATGGTCATCACAATCTTATTCAGCCTTCGGACCTGCTGCAACCAGAGCCTTACCAGCCTCATGGTTCTCATATTTTGCAAAGTTCTTGATGAATCTGCCTGCCAGATCCTTTGCCTTTGCCTCCCACTCAGAAGCATCTGCATAGGTGTCACGCGGATCCAGAATTCCGGAATCAACGCCCGGAAGCTCAGTCGGAACCTCGAAATCAAAGTACGGAATCTTCTTGGTCGGTGCATTCTTGATGTCGCCGTTTAAGATTGCGTCGATGATGCCACGGGTATCCTTAATGGAGATACGCTTGCCGGTTCCGTTCCATCCGGTATTTACCAGAAAAGCCTTTGCTCCGCTCTTCTCCATCTTCTTAACGAGCTCTTCTGCATACTTGGTCGGATGCAGCTCAAGGAATGCCTGTCCAAAGCAAGCAGAGAAGGTCGGGGTCGGCTCAGTGATGCCGCGCTCGGTACCTGCTAACTTAGCGGTAAATCCAGACAGGAAGTAGTACTGAGTCTGCTCCGGGGTCAGTACAGATACTGGCGGAAGTACGCCGAATGCATCTGCGGACAGGAAGATTACGTTCTTAGCTGCCGGACCTGCGGAAACCGGACGAACGATCTTCTCAATGTGATCGATCGGGTAAGATACACGGGTATTCTCGGTTACGCTCTTATCTGCAAAATCGATCTTGCCGGTCTCATCCAGGGTAACGTTCTCAAGCAGAGCATCACGACGGATTGCGTTGTAGATATCCGGCTCGGAATCCTTATCCAGGTTGATAACCTTTGCGTAGCAGCCGCCCTCGAAGTTGAACACGCCGTTGTCATCCCAGCCGTGCTCATCATCACCGATCAGCAGACGCTTCGGATCGGTAGACAGAGTGGTCTTACCGGTACCAGACAGACCGAAGAAGATTGCGGTGTTCTCACCGTTCATATCGGTGTTTGCAGAGCAGTGCATGGAAGCAATACCCTTTAACGGCAGATAGTAGTTCATCATGGAGAACATACCCTTCTTCATCTCGCCGCCGTACCAGGTGTTGACGATGATCTGCTCACGGCTGGTAATATTGAACATAACTGCGGTCTCAGAGTTCAGCCCCAGCTCCTTGTAATTCTCAACTTTTGCCTTGGAAGCATTGTAAACAACGAAATCTGGCTCGAAGTCCTTCAGCTCTTCCTCAGTCGGTTTGATAAACATGTTGGTTACAAAGTGTGCCTGCCATGCAACTTCTACGATGAAACGGATTGCCATGCGGGTATCCTTGTTTGCGCCGCAGAAAGCATCCACGACGTACAGGCGCTTGTTGGACAGCTCCTTCTTGGCGATCTCCTTCACGGCAGCCCATGCTTCCTGAGAAGCGGGGTGGTTGTCGTTCTTGTACTCGTCGCTGGTCCACCACACGGTGTCCTTGGAGTTCTCGTCCATGACGATGAACTTATCCTTGGGAGAACGGCCGGTGTAGATGCCGGTCATGACGTTGACGGCACCCAGCTCGCTGACTTGGCCCTTCTCGTAGCCTTCCAGACCGGGCTTGGTCTCCTCTTCAAACAGCTGCTCGTAGGAGGGATTATACACGACTTCGGTCGTGCCGGTGATCCCATACTTGCTCAGATCTACCTTTGCCATGATACTTATACCTCTTCTTTCGTTCAGATCAAATTCTGATCGCGCGTCGCGCACGCCTCAGCCAAAAAGCGGCGCGGGCGATGAAGAAATACAGATGCGTATTCTCCTGCTTACCATTATACATAAAAT
>NZ_JBNMIC010000105.1:0-4177 GCF_050873065.1 Brotaphodocola sp. | reverse complement strand
TATTCCAAGATGGATGCCATCATGGGAATCGAGCAGGAAGAGACCGGAGACTTCATCGTAAATGAGAAAGATAAGGTTGTAAACCTGACACAGGAAGGTGTGCATAAGGTTGAGCAGTTCTTCCATATTGAGAACCTTGCGGATCCTGAGAATCTTGAGATCCAGCATAATATTATCCTTGCACTTCGTGCACACTATCTTATGTTCCGTGATCAGGATTACGTGGTGAAGGATGATCAGGTTATGATCGTCGATGAGTTTACCGGACGTATCATGCCGGGAAGACGTTATTCCGATGGATTACATCAGGCAATCGAGGCGAAGGAGCATGTGAAGGTAAAGCGTGAGAGCAAGACCCTTGCGACGATCACATTCCAGAACTTCTTCAATAAATTTGATAAGAAGGCAGGTATGACCGGTACCGCGTTGACCGAGGAGAAAGAGTTCCGTGATATCTATGGAATGGACGTAATCGAGATCCCTACGAACCGTCCAATCGCCCGTATCGATCATCAGGATGCCGTATATAAGACCAAGAAAGAGAAATTTAAGGCTGTTGTAGAGGAAGTTAAGAAAGCACATGAGAAGGGGCAACCGGTTCTGGTTGGTACCATCACGATCGAGACTTCTGAGTTGATCAGCGGTATGTTGAAGCGCGAAGGTATCCAGCATACGGTATTGAATGCAAAGTTCCATGAACTTGAGGCTGAGATTGTTGCACAGGCCGGACAGCACGGTGCCGTAACGATCGCCACCAATATGGCCGGTCGAGGAACGGATATCAAGCTTGACGATGACGCAAAGGCTGCCGGCGGTCTGAAGATCATCGGTACAGAGAGACATGAGTCCCGCCGTATTGATAACCAGCTGCGTGGACGTTCCGGCCGTCAGGGAGATCCGGGTGAGTCCCAGTTCTTCATTTCTCTTGAAGATGATCTGATGAGATTGTTCGGATCAGAGAGACTGATGTCCGTATTTACAACACTTGGTGTGCCGGAAGGCGAGCAGATCCAGCATAAGATGCTGACCTCTGCGATCGAGAAGGCACAGGAGAAGATCGAGTACAACAACTACGGAATCCGTAAGAATCTGTTAGAGTACGATCGGGTAAACAATGATCAGAGAGAGATCATCTACTCTGAGCGTCGTAAGGTATTGAACGGAGACAGCATGAGAGATGTCATCTTCAAGATGATCCAGGATCAGGTTGAGAAGGCGGTTGACACCTGTATCTCCAATGAGATTCCTCGTGAAGAGTGGGATTTAAATGAACTCAACGAACTGATTCTTCCGATCATTCCGCTTGAGCCGATCACAGAGGAGAGTATCTCTGATGTGAAGAATATGAAGGAACTTAAGCAGCATCTGAAGGAGAAGGCAGTACTTCTCTACGAGGCAAAGGAGACGGAGTTCCCTGAGATCGAGCAGTTCCGTGAGCTGGAGCGTGTTGTTCTTCTTAAGGTAATCGATGGTAAGTGGATGGATCATATCGATGATATGGATCAGCTGCGTCAGGGTATTGGACTTCAGGCATACGGTCAGAGAGATCCGCTTGTTGAGTACAAGATGGCTGGCTTTGATATGTTCGATGAGATGATTTCTGCAATTCAGGAAGATACAATCCGTCTTCTGTTCCACGTTCAGGTTGAGCAGAAGGTTGAGAGAGAGCAGGTTGCCAAGGTAACCGGAACCAATAAGGATGAGACTGTAGCAAATGCGCCGAAGAAGCGCGAACATGCAAAAGTTTATCCGAATGATCCGTGTCCGTGCGGAAGCGGCAAGAAGTATAAACAGTGCTGCGGACGTAAAACCGTATAGTTTGTGATTATGTAATTGCATAAAGTAAGAAGAAGAAAGGATCGATGCGGCTCCGGATAAGAGCATACGTCGGTCCTTTTTGATGTTATAGGAAGAGATATGCAATTTCCGTGCAAAAAAGTGCAAAAATTACTTTTCATACATCAAATTTATGTGTATGATGAAAGAAATGTTATGTAGTGAAACAAATGAGAGAGGATGGTTTTGAAAATGGATGCGTCAATGTTTATCGGTACATGGTGGTCACTGGTACCGCCGCTTCTTGCAATTATACTTGCACTTGTGACGAAGGAAGTGTACAGTTCCCTTTTTATCGGAGTCGCAGTGGGTGCGCTGCTTTATACGGGATTTCATCCGTGGAATGCGTTTATCGCATTGTTTGATATCATGAAAAGCAGTATGAATTTAAATATTCTTATTTTTGATGTGCTGCTTGGAATGATCATTGTTTTGATGTCAAGGTCCGGCGGTTCGGCCGCATACGGTAAGTGGGCCGGAGACAAGATTAAGTCGAAAAAGAGTGCGATGCTTGCGACAACAGGACTTGGTATCTTAATCTTCGTAGATGATTATTTTAACTGTTTGACGGTCGGATCGGTTATGCGACCGGTTACGGACCGCTATAAAGTTTCGCGTGCAAAGCTGGCATATATTATTGATGCCACCGCTGCTCCGGTGTGCATTATTGCACCGATTTCCAGCTGGGCGGCAGCGGTCAATTCCTATGTGCCGGAGGATGCGGGAATCTCGGGCTTCCAGTTATTTTTGCGCACGATTCCGTACAATTTATATGCAATTTTAACGTTGGTCATGGTATTTTATGTGATCGTGGCGAATTTTGATTTCGGCCTGATGAAAAAGCATGAAGACAATGCGGCCAGAGGCGATCTCTTTACATCCGGCGCAGAGGAGTTCGAGCAGGTAAAAGAGGAAGAAGTTTCTACAAAGGGCAAGGTGATTGATCTGGTGCTTCCCGTTGCGGTACTGATCGTTTCCGCGATCGGCGCGATGATCTACACCGGATATCTGGGTGGTGCCGATAATGTGGTCAGTGCGTTCGCAGGATGCGATGCTGAGACGAGTCTGATTTTTGCAACGATGGTTACGGTTTTTGTTACCTTATTTTTATATCTGCCACGTAAAGTCATTACATTTAAAGATTTCATGGGCAGTTTTGTGGAAGGCTTTAAGCTGATGATCCCGGCAATCGGAATCCTGATTTTCGCATGGACATTAAAAGGCATGGGTGACGCCTTGGAAATCGGCACGTTTGTTGAGAATGCGGTTGGAGCAAGTGCTTCAGCGAGTCTGCTGCTTCCGGCAATCCTGTTCCTTGTAGCAATTTTCCTCGCATTTTCTACCGGAACAAGCTGGGGGACTTTTGCGATCCTTGTACCGATCGCAATCGCAATGTTCCCTGGAACGGATAAGCTTGAGATGATGATCATCTCCGTATCGGCAGTTCTTGCCGGTGCGGTATGCGGCGATCATGTATCTCCGATTTCCGATACGACAGTTATGTCATCTGCCGGAGCGCAGAGCAACCATATTAACCACGTAACCACGCAGATGCAGTATGCGGCAGTGGTTGCAGTCGTATGTTTTATCGGTTACATTATCGCAGGGGTATCGCAGAGCTGGTGGATTGCGCTGGGCAGCAGTCTTGTGATCTTACTTGTTGTGCTGACCGTGATGAAGCGCATGTTTTCTTCGCGTGAGAAGAAAAGCGTGGCTGCGTAATCATATAGTGATAAAATACAGAATCAAAAATGATTTCACCAATGATGTGTCAATGCTGTAAATGATGAAAATTTGCATGCGGCAGTGAGGCAGGAGTGGAAGCAGCATGCTTTGGGAGAAGAAGAAAATAACATGCGAAAGATAATAGAGGTACCATATATCGATCAGAGTGTTTCCTATCCGACCGGCTGCGAGAGCGTGTCGGCAACGATGCTTTTGCAGTATCTCGGTTATGAAATTACAGTGGATGAATTTATCCAAAACTATGTTACGTGTGTGCCGATGCAGGAACGGGACGGACAGATGTACGGACCGGATCCGCGCAAGGCTTTCTGCGGAAGCCCGTATGATGCAGACTCGTTCGGATGCTACGCGCCGGTGATCTGCGAGGCGTTGCAGAAAGCAGTTGGAGATCAGTACACGGTGGTTGATGAGACGGGAACGTCGATGCAGGATCTGATCGAACGCTATATTGACCGGGATATGCCGGTCGTGTTCTGGGCATGCATTGATATGAAGAAAGAAATCATCGGTCCTCAGTGGAAACTTTTGGACAGTGGTGAGTTGTTTACGTGGCGGTCAAACGAGCATTGCATGCTGCTCGTCGGATATGATGAGG
>NZ_JBNMIC010000104.1:0-4189 GCF_050873065.1 Brotaphodocola sp. | reverse complement strand
TCTATAAGGGGTCACCTCCGTATGCATTAAACTTTGGTCGGTAAAATGTTTTGGGAGGCTTCTTATAGATGTATTTTATTACAATAAAAAGAATGTTGGAAGTATGTTTTTCAACACACCCCAACATTCAGTATAGAACCTAAAATAGGAAGTTTCAAAACGGTAATATTCTTAATAAACATTAAGGGGAAAATAAACAGTTTGTAAGGCGGAGAATGTACTCCTTTAAGAATTGCATCGTAGAATAATGATTGTTAATAATGTAGCGATGTTTCATATTCAAAGGAGGAGTATCATGAGTGAGCAGATGCTTGCCCTGCTGGGGTTTGCGACCATCATTGCAATCATTGTGCTGCTGCTGAGAAATGTGACCGTTCCGGCGATTGCATTTATCGGGGTATCCACAGTGACCGCGCTGATTCTGGTTCTTACCGGAACCTACTCAGTCAGCGAGATGGGTGATTTTGTTTCTGCCGGAGTGAAAGGTGTTCATTCAACCGCAGCACTTTTTATCTTTTCGGTATTGTTTTTTGGAATTATGTCCGATGCGGGAATGTTCGATGTCATCATCGGCGCCCTGTTAAAGAGAGTTGGCAATAATGTAGTAGGTGTCGCAATGATGACCTGCATTATCGCGATGATTGCTCATCTTGACGGAAGTGGTGCAGCAACGTTCCTGATCACGATCCCGGCAATGCTGCCGGTTTATAAGAAACTGAAAATGCGTCCGACAACCCTGCTTCTGATCTGTGTCACTGCAATGGGTGTTATGAACCTGATGCCGTGGGGCGGCCCGACGATGCGTGCAGCATCTGTTCTGAGCATGGACTCCAACCTGCTTTGGATGCACATTCTGCCGATGCAGGCAGTCGGAATGGTCATTGCCCTGCTGACTGCATTCTTCTGGGGTACTGTTGAGAAGAAGCGCGGCGCAGGCGAGAACAGCACGCTTGAGGTTGAGTACGGCGATATGGAAGAGGCTGGAAGTTCTGCATCCAAGACCGATCTTGCGAGACCGAAGCTGTTTGCAGTAAACCTGATCTGGACGCTGTTAATCATTGTAGCGCTGATTATGCTGAAAGTTCCGGCTTACTACATCTTCATGGTAGGCTGTGTGGTTGCCCTTCTTGTGAACTACCCGGGCGCAAAGCTGCAGGGAAAGATCATCAAGTCCCACGCAGGTCCGGCACTCACGATGGCTTCCACGATTCTGGCAGCAGGTGTCTTCCTCGGTGTCATGGAGGAGAGTGAGATCATGAACCACATGGCAACGATTCTGGCAGCATTCATTCCGCAGTCCATGGGACGTTTCCTGCCGCTGATCGTTGGTGTTCTGTCTGTTCCTCTGACCCTGATGTTCTGCACGGATTCTTACTTCTACGGACTGCTTCCGGTATTAATCGGAGTTGGAAACCAGTTCGGCGTAGATCCGATTCACACCGCAATCACGATGGTTGTGTGCAGAAACTGTGCAACCTTCATCAGCCCGGTTGTACCGGCTACCTTCCTCGGTGTCGGCCTTGCCGGAGTTGAGATCAAGGATCACATCAAGACGAGCTTCTTCTGGATCTGGGGCGTGAGCCTTGTCTGCATGATTGCAGGTCTGATCCTCGGAGTCCTGACGATCTAAGATCCCATTTCCTTCCCCACAAGGTCTGGTTCTTCCCCAAAGAATCCAGACCGGTATAAAAACATTTTCGACAGATACGACAGTTACATATAAAAATAAGAGCTTTACGGAACATGCTTCTGCCCCTCCCCACCGCACGGGAAATCGGCAGGGGCATGTTTTTTGTTGCATAGGAAATTGCACCCTATGCAACAAAAAATGCTCCGCATGGATGCGCACTCAGCGCAAGGGAAGATGGTTGCTGAAGCAACCGCGCTTCGGCGCGAGAATGTGCCAAGGCACATTCTTTTTAGTACTTAATTTTTTTATAAGAATTTCGTACGTTGAAAGCAAAAAAGGAATGTGATAAAATAGATGCGATTTGGTGCGTCCGCCGAAAAGAACGAAAAGGATAAGGATTATCGATTACCGTTCAAAGGCCGGAGGCTTTTTATCTGTATAGAACGTGATAAAAATAGTTTTTGATAAAAGGAAGCGAGGGACTGTTTAAATTTATGACAGGAAAATACAAACGATATAAGCGATGGATGAGTGGGGCATGCCGGTTCGGAGCCGTATTTCTGACGGGAGCACTGTTAGCAGGATGTCAGGCGGGTGGAAAATCTGCAAATTCGTCTTCTGAGACGGAGCTTGTTCTGACGGATGAGACTCTGCCGCAGACAGCGGCGGATGAGTCGGTGATGGCACTCTCTCCGGATGGACCGATTCTTCCGTCCGTGGCAGGAGTGGACGCAGAGTACACAGATCCGATTCCGGATTTTCTGCGCGTCGGCGAACAGCATCCGATTGTGGCAAAGCTGCAGCAGCGATTGATGGATTTGGGATTCATGGATAACGATGAGCCGACCGACTATTACGGTGAGGTGACGCAGAGCGCAATCAAGATCTACCAGCGTCAGAATCATCTGGCACAGGATGGAATCGTCGGACCGGACACACTGGCAGCCCTGTTCTCACCGGATGCGAAGTACTATGCAGCCCAGCCGGGAGATGTGGGTGATGATATCAGCCGGATTCAGAGCCGTCTCTATGAGCTTGGTTACCTTGCCCAGGCGGAGCAGGTATCGGGAACCTTTGATGAGAGTACCGAGAATGCGGTCAAGAAGATGCAGAGTGTAAACGGACTCGATCAGGACGGAAAAGTCGGACTCAAGACGATGAACCTTCTGTACAGCGATGAGGTGAAGCCCAATATGCTCTCCTACGGTGAGCAGAGTGAGGTGGTGCTTGCCGCTCAGAAGAGACTGAAAGAGCTCGGTTATCTGACAACCGATCCGGATGGCACATACGGATATGACACGACGGTTGCCGTCAAGCAGTTCCAGTCAAGAAACGACCAGATTGTCGATGGTTATCTTGGACCGTCCACGAGAATTGCATTGAACAGTTCCACGGCTGTTCCGAATGCACTCAGTCTTGGCGACAGCGGAGACAATATCTCGAGAGTGCAGACACTCCTGAGCAAACTGGGATACTTAAGTTCCGGAAGTGTGACGGGATATTACGGCGAGATGACGGAGGATGCCGTAAAACTCTTCCAGAACACGAACGGACTCAGCCCGGATGGTCAGGTCGGCATGCAGACGATGGCAAAGCTGACTTCGGGTGATGCGAGAAAGGCTCCGGCGAGAACTTCGGGAGGAAAGACAAACTCCTCGAGCGGAAACAAGACTTCTGTTGCAAAGGGAAATTCTGGAAGCAAGGGAAGCAAGGGAGGATCCGTCAACACCGGATCGGCGAGTGGAGGCGCAAGTGCGCTGATTTCTGTTGCAAGCTCGAAGCTTGGAAGCCGTTACGTCTGGGGCGCAAAGGGACCGAACACATTTGACTGTTCCGGTTTTGTTTACTGGTGTTTGAATCAGGTTGGTGTCCGCCAGAGTTACATCACTTCCTCAGGTTGGAGAAGTGTCGGACGTTACACGAGAATCAACAGTTTCTCAAGCCTGAGAGCAGGCGATATCGTCGTGGTAAGCGGACATGTCGGCATCGTTGCAGGCGGCGGCACCGTAATTGATGCGTCGTCCGGTAACGGAAAAGTTGTTCACCGTTCGTTAAGTTCCTGGTGGGCAAAGAACTTTATCGTCGGCTGGAGAATTTTCGGCTGATAAATCAATTTAAAGCAGAGAAACAGGCAGATGTGTTTCCCGATAAAGAAAGGTTGTCTTTATCGGGGAATACATCTGTTTTTTATTTTTTGCATAAGAGTTTAGAAAATTTATGGACAGAGTATCTAAACAGTGTCCAAAGGTGTAATAAGATGAATACATAAAAAATAAGAGTAACAGAAAACAAGATGTGAAATGAATTACCACGTCTGAAGTCTCCGTTTTCTACGCCATCAGGCGTGGTTTCTGAAAGACTACGATAAGTGGCTTATGGCTATTCACAAAGCCCTATCCCAATGGGATTACTTTTAAGCGACTGTTTGTCGCAAAATATGTTCCTTTCGTCGCTGACGTTTTTGTTTTGATTTGCTGGGCAAATGGTTTGTTTGTAATTGTTTTTGGCAGTTTCTTTTCTGATTTTCATAGTCAGGATGAAGAATAATAAAAATGTTCT
>NZ_JBNMIC010000103.1:0-4356 GCF_050873065.1 Brotaphodocola sp. | reverse complement strand
GGTTTCCACCATCGCGGTTTCCGCCAAAGCCTCCCTGACGATTTCCACCATCGCGGTTTCCGCCAAAGCCTCCCTGACGATTTCCGCCTTCACGGTTTCCGCCAAAGCCTCCCTGACGATTTCCGCCCTCGCGGTTTCCGCCAAAGCCTCCCTGACGGTTTCCGCCTTCACGGTTTCCGCCAAAGCCTCCCTGACGATTTCCGCCTTCGCGGTTTCCGCCAAAGCCTCCCTGACGGTTTCCGCCTTCACGGTTTCCGTTAAAGCCTCCCTGACGGTTTCCGCCCTCGCGGTTTCCGTTAAAGCTTCCCTGACGGTTTCCACCATCACGGTTTCCGTTAAAGCCTCCCTGAGCGGAAGCGCCTGCCTGTACCGGCTTTGCCTGCTCGCTGCTGTCTGCGGACGGCTTGCTCTCCTGTGCACTTGCCGGCTTGGAAGCCTGCTCGCCATTCTCTCCAGCAGTCTTCGGGCGTGCCGGCTTCTGCTGGGAATTCTGGGTGCGGAATACTGCTGCAATCTTCTTCTTCGGAGCATCTGCTGCTGCCGCACGTCCTGCCTGAGAAGCAACAGTGTTCTTTGCGATCTCCACCTGCTCTGCACTCAGGTTTTCTGTTTCATTTGCCACGTTCTGATGATTATGATTTAAAATGTTCAATATGTCCCTGTTCGTCCTTCCTAATTCTTTTGCCAGTTCCTTTACATTCATACCTACTACCTCCGATTAAGTGTCACTGCTTGTTGTCTGCACAATCAGCGGCGGATTTCGCTGCCATCTGCTTCTGAATCGCACCGGCAAGACCAGTATCTGTCACAGCGAGAGATGCTCGCATCTCTTTTCCCATGGCGTGTCCCAGTTCGTCTTTACTGCCAAAATAACAGATTGGAACTTTATAGTAAGTACACATGTCGGAAAACATTTTCTTCGTATTCTCGGATGCTTCCTCCGAGACCAGAACCAGCCGTGCTTTTCCTGTCTTTACCGCTTTCTCTGTCGAGAACTCACCGCTTGCCGTCTTTCCTGCCTTCGTGGCAAGTCCGATCAGGTTCAGAATTTTCTGTCTGTTATCCAAGATTTTCCATCTCCTTTTCCAGTGCCTCATACACTTCTTTCGGAATTGCCATCTTGAATGAGCGCTCCAGTCCTTTTCCCTTCACAGCTTTCTTCAGACATTCCATAGACGGGCACAGATAAGCACCTCTGCCGTTCTTTCTTCCGGTCGCATCCAGAGTGAACTCTCCCTCAGGAGTCTTCAGAATCCGAATCATCTCTTTCTTGTTCTTCTGTTCGCCGCATCCGATACACTGACGCTGCGGAAATTTCTTTGTACTCACTCTCGTTTCACATCCCATCTGTCCAGAATTCTTACCTGTAAATTCAAGTCGACCATCCACTTTGAATTATTTGTTTTCTTCTGATGATTCATCCGTTCCAGCAGCAGAATCATATTCCTCACCGGAAGCAGAAACTTCATAATCGGTCTCGAAGTCGTCGTAAACGCCGTCCTCCTGATAGTCAATTCCCATCTCCTCGAACAGTCCAAGCTCTCTTGCCTGAGACTCGCTCTTGATGTCGATCTTGTATCCGGTCAGTCTTGCTGCCAGTCTTGCATTCTGACCCTCTTTTCCGATTGCCAGGGACAGCTGATAATCCGGAACGATTACCTGAGCTTCTCTTGCTTCCTCATCTGCCAGAACACAGATTACCTTTGCCGGGCTGAGTGCGTTCTCGATCAGGATTGCCGGGTTATCATCCCAGGTGATGATATCGATCTTCTCACCGCGGAGCTCATTTACAACAGAGCCGACACGGGCACCGTTGATGCCGACACATGCACCAACTGGATCTACGTTCGGATCGTTGGAGCATACAGCGATCTTTGTGCGGGAACCAGCCTCACGTGCGATTGCCTTGATCTCAACGGTACCGTCCTTAACCTCGGTTACCTCCTCCTCGAAGAGACGCTTTACCAGATCCGGATGCGTGCGGGAAACCGTGATGCGCGGTCCCTTGTTCGTATCCTTTACTTCCAGAACGTATACTTTGATTCTCTCAGTCGGCTTGAATACCTCGCCCTTTACCTGCTCGGACTCGCTTAAGACAGCGTCCACACGGCCCAGATTGATGCTGATGTTGCGTCCGTTGTCGCGCTGGACGATACCGGTAACGACATCCTTCTCCTTCTGGTACCACTCGCTGAACTGCTGGCTGCGCTCCTCCTCACGGATCTTCTGCAGGATTACATTCTTTGCATTCTGAGTTGCAATTCTTCCGAAAGACTTGGACTCGATCGGCACATGAACGGTATCGCCAAGGTAGTACTTCGGGTCACGGATTCTTGCCTCTGCAAGGCTGATCTGGGTAACCGGATCCTCCACGGTCTCAACAACCTCTTTGGATGCATATACGGCGAAATCACCGGTCTCCGGATTGATGTTTACCTTCACATTGTCTGCTTTTCCGAAATGGTTCTTGCAGGCAGTCAGAAGTGAATTCTCAATCGCCTCCAGCAGAGTGGCCTTGCTGATATTTTTCTCTTTTTCCAGCAAATCCAATGCTTCAATTAATTCTTTATTCATGATTCTTTTATCCTCCTAAAATTCCCTTTCACGCAAATCTCGAATAATCAATAATCTCACGACTAGAAATCAAAAGCCAGACGGATCAAAGCGATATCTCCACGCTCAAACACTTCGTCATTTCCATCCAGTTCCAGTGTTACCGTATCTTTATCGTATGCTTTCAGGATTCCGGTAAATTCCTTCTGGCGGTTGCGTGGCTTGTAGAGACGAATCTCGACCTCTTCTCCCAGACTCCGCTCAAAGTCTTTGTCCTTCTTCAGCGGACGTCCCAGTCCCGGGGAGCTCACTTCCATAATGTAACTGTCCTCAATAAAGTCTTCCTTATCAAGCCAGTCACTCAAAAGTCGGCTGATCACCTCGCAGTCATCAACGGTAATTCCGCCCGGCTTGTCGATGTAAGATCTCAGATACCAGTTTCCGGCTTCCTTGACATACTCGACATCCACCAGTTCAAACTGATGCTCTGCAAGCAACGGAAGCAGAAACTGTTCGGTCTTTGCCTCATATTCTTCCCTTCTTGTCATGCTGTCACCTCTTTTTCTCATTTTCCACAGCCGGCATTTGTTCTGTCCGCTTCTTTATGTCCATTTCTCTGCCTGTTTCGCTGTATGGTTCTCTCTGTTTGTTCTGTACCTGAAGCATAAATTAAGAGTGGACCAAAAGCCCACTCTTCAACGTCAGTTCATCATGTTATCGCTTATATTGTAACACCCCTTGTTTAGAATTGCAAGGGTCAAATACCAAATTTTCCGCATATCTTATTTTACTATATAAAGTGGATGCTTGCGTCGACTTAATTTTTTTAATAATCCATTTTTCCGGAGGAAACCATGGTTCCTATCCTTGATGTTCAAAATCTCAGCTATTCCTATCACAGCATGGACGGCGCAACTCTGGCGCTCTCAAATATTTCTTTCCAGATCGGCACCGGCGAATTTGTTGCAATCGTCGGACCCTCCGGCTGTGGAAAATCCACTCTTCTCTCCCTGATTTCCGGTCTTCTGCGGCCCGAAGAGGGAAGTATTTTCTTGAAAGGCAAACCGATCTGCGGCCCTGATGTACAGATCGGCTACATGCTCCAGAAAGATCATCTGCTCGAATGGCGCACCATTCTCGACAACGCTGCCCTCGGACTTGAAATCCGCAAACAGAAAACACCGGAAACCATGAAAGAACTTAAAGCCATGCTTGAGACCTACGGGCTTTCCGGTTTTGAGTCTGCCCACCCCTCCGAGTTGTCTGGCGGAATGCGCCAGCGCGCAGCCCTGATCCGCACCCTCGCCTTAAAACCCGATCTTCTGTTTCTCGACGAACCCTTCTCCGCCCTCGACTACCAGACCCGCCTCTCCGTCTGTGACGACATCAGCGCAATTCTTCGATCAGCCGGAAAAACTGCCCTCCTAATCACCCACGATCTCGCCGAGGCAATCAGCATTGCCGATCGGATTCTGATTCTCACTGCCCGCCCCGGCACAATCAAAGCCTCTCTCACAATCCATTTTTCTCCGGAAGCCGACACTCCTCTCAAGAGACGAAACGCTCCCGAATTCGCCGGATATTTCAATGAAGTGTGGGGACATTTACAGACAGAATCCATCTGACTTGTCCCACCGCAGGAGTGCAGCAGGCGCAGGCAATATTGTGAACTGCCCATTGTCTAAAGCCAATGGGCTTCCTGCTTCACAGACCTCGTGACCTACTATCTCCACAGGCGTTAATTCGGGCAGTCCCCGCCCTATATATTTATTCTTCTTATGCTATTTGTCGTAATCCCTCTGC
>NZ_JBNMIC010000102.1:0-4425 GCF_050873065.1 Brotaphodocola sp. | reverse complement strand
TCATAAAGTCCATAGCTTATTAAAGTGCGCCTAAAATGTCCGATTATCCATTTTTCATTCCACAAGTCGTGCTCTTCGCGAATTCTTCCTTGTTTTGGTTCAAGGTTGCGAACGAGCACCGCGAGTTTCGCAATTACCTACATTCCACTTCTTTTATTGCGTTTTCTCTTACTTGATTTTTATTTTACAGGAGGAACCTTAATGGATCGTGACGGAAAAATGACAATTTTGTCATATTTGTTATTTTTTTATCAGCATTCATTTATTTTTAGGAAATAACTAAGAGGCGATCTTCTGTTGAATTCCTGTCAAATAAAAAACAGGGAATCCGAAACTCGGATTCCCCATCTGATAATTTTCTTTTATTTGCTCGCGCTTCTGCGTTTCTGTCTTATTCATGCAAATATTCCGGCGTTTTTGCGGATACACAGTACACATTCACTTTCTTATCCATCCGGCTGTTGAAGAAAATCCGATCGGAAGTATGACTGTAAATTGGATGCGGATGCGCATCCTGGCCAAGCCAGTCACTCTCATGCTTGCACAGCGGAATCCATTCAAGCATACCTTTCTCCCAGTCTGGAAGCACCTTGCAGATGTACTCAGCATCCTTCTTGTGCGGGTCCGGTCCGTTGTCCGTGCTATTCTCACGCACTTTCTTTATCTCCCACGGATACTTAAAATATCCGTCGCAGACGAGATTTCCTCTGTGATCCATCGTGAAATGGCCGTATGCATTGTAGTCATCCGGTAGCGCAATCTCCCAATATTTTCCCGATGACAATTCATACTTTCCTACCATAGCCGGACCATTTTCATATCCACCGTGATAGATAATCGTCTTTCCATCATCACTCCACATCTCATGGCAGACCCAGTCTCCAGCTTTTCTCGGATATCCAGCAGGATTTCCAAGTGTGTCTGTACCCTCCGTGCGAATGCGCGTGATCGTGTCAGAAACGTGATCGTACATCCAGATTCGACGAATTCCACAGTCGAAACTCGACCACTCATGGTTGTACATGATCTTTTCCGGATCAACCGGATTGAACTGCACATGGGTGATCCAGCACTTCGGAACTTGCTTCTCATAGAGCAGTTCTCCACTCTCCGTATCGTAAACACAGAGATAACTGCTTAAGTTCTCCTCCTGTACTCTGCCATCAATGTCGTAGATCGGTCGCTTATCAAGTCCAGATCCTTCCGTCTCCGGGTCAAAATCAAGGCATCTTCCGTCTGTCATCGGCACGCAGAGACGCTTTCCATCGAGACTGACATGAGTAAACGCAGTCATTCGTCCGTCCGGAACACGGTTCAGCTCTTTGCGGTTGCCGAAACGGTCTGCCTTACAGATCTTGTCATCCTGAATATAATAGATAATTTCTCTCTTATAATCGAGACAGACACTTGCCTTTCCAAGTCCTTCATTGAACGTTCCATCAAAATACACATAGCTCTTTAAAATGCCCTTCTTGTTATCCGTCAGTGTCGTCTCCTGACCCGTAAACATATCTCTGCACACGACATTCGGACTTCCCCCTCTGTCACTAATCAGATAAATTCTCTCATCATTCTCTGACAGCGAAGAACAGGTAAAATACAAAAGCTGGGTGTTAAATTCCTGTCGTCCAAGACAGTCACTGACCAGAACTCTGCCATTCAATGGTTTCTGCTGTGCCTCCTGCGTATAAATATCCGGTACCTGATTATTCTGCATATGACTCATTCTGAAATCCATCCTCTCTTATTCCAAAAAGCGCACAGAATTTTTCTCAAACAACGGCAAATTGCTGCGGAAGACAATCTGACTTCCAACTACAAAAGACTCCTCTGCCCTCACATCTTTCAAAAGATAATCAACCAAAAGACGGGTTGCCATATATGCCTGGGCAAACGGATTTTTCTGGATCAGATTCTGGAAAACTCCCTCCTGAAGGGCTGTTTTGTTCTCTTCAAAAATATCACTTCCGATTGCCACAATCCTCCCCGCTTTTCCGCTCTCCCTAAGCGCACGCGCAAGCATCACACTTGTTCTTGATGAAACGCAGCAAGCTGCTGCCAAATCCGGTTTCTTCACCTGCTCAAGAATCTTCTGATAGTTTGCCTCACAGATCAGGTTTGAATATTCCCGGTAGATCAGATTGTCAAAATGATTTTCTCTCATGTAAGCATCGAATCCATCCTCAATTCGTTTGTGTGAGGGATAGTCCTGAACCCCGGCACATAAAAGAATACTTCCACAATAAGGAATCCGGTTCATCACAATTTCCGCCATTGTTCTCCCGATAATGTCATAGTCCGCTGACACACAGAAGAGTCTGCCACTCTCCGGCATATCAGTATCAAGAAGACCGAGCGCCAGTCCCTTATCCACATAGGAATGAAGTTTCTCAGCACTGAACGGACATCTGTTTCCATGGATCACAAGACCATCTAGTTCCCCATTTTCCAAAAGTTTTTCCAGTTCTCCAAGTACTTTCTTCTGTTTTGACAAAAGATCGATTGTTCTCCCATCTCCATTTTCCGGATAGGCAAACTCACGAATGGAAATATTGAAATCCTGAATGCTTTCTTTATAGGCACGAAATCCATTCCAAAGTTGCGGATAATAATAGCGGTTATCTCCTGCAACCTCTGGAAAACAGACTGCCAAATGCTGTGTCTTTCGCTTTAAAGATGCAGCAACGGTATTTGGGTGATAATCCATTTCTTTTGCAATCTGGCGAATTCGCTCACGGGTAACCACTCCCACACCGGGTTTATCACTGAGAGCCAAATGAACCGTTCCCAATGACACTCCCGCTGCCGCTGCAATATCTTTGATTGTTACTCTGCGCTTCATATTTCTTCATCCTCCGAACATCGCATAAGCGTTTCTCTTATCATATTTTGCAACTGCCCAATCACCTTACAGCCATCGGCAGTTCCCATTTTTCAGGCACTACTATGCAATCTTCATCAGATTTTATCTCTATTGTTTTAAGCCCAATTACTACTTAATCCACTCTAAAATCCAAAATATTCTTTTACATTGTTGTAGCAGATATTCTGGATCGTCTTTGCCAGTTCCTCTTCTCCAGAGAAGTACTCGCCTCTCTCCACAAGCTCACCGAAGAAATTACAGAGAACCCGGCGATACAGCTCATGGCGTGGATACGACAGAAAACTTCTGCTGTCTGTCAACATTCCGACGGAAAGGCTGACTGGATAAAGATTGGAAACTGCACGCAACTGCCTGTCGATTCCGTATACCTGATCATAGAACCACCACGGCGCACCTAACTGGACCTTCGCCTTCGTTCCTTTTTCACAGAATCCTGCTGCCAATATAGCATAATTTTCCGTATCTGTCCCGTTAAGACAGTACAAAATTGTTTTTGGAAGCATATCGTCAAGAGTCAGACGGTTCAAAAGCTCCCCTACACTTTGTACCTGAGTCGAATCGTCCGCACAGTCGAAACCGGTGCTCTTTCCAACACTTGCGACATACTTGCGGTTTGCATCCAGATATGTTCCGATGTGAAGCTGCATCACATATCCGTTCTTGCAGTATAATTTTCCCATCTCATAGAGGAAGGCACTGCGGTACTGGTCATCCTCACGCTTTGTCAGCGTCTCACCTGCGACCGCTTTTTCAAAAATCATCTCGATCTCCTCCTCCGTCGCATCCACCCAGGTGAAATCCGGGATTCCATCGTCGGATACAGTTGTTCCGGTTATGCTCTGGAAATACTGAAGACGAGACTCGAGTGCCTTCACAAGATCCTTAAACGTCTTAATCTCAACTCCTGCAACCTGACCGAGTGTCTTTACATAGGCGCCAAACTCCTTATCGCGCAGAAACATTGCCTTATCCGGGCGGAAGGCGGTGATGATGCGAGTCTTTAAGGACGGATCCTCTTTCAGTGCAATGTGATAATGAAGATCGTCAATCGGATCCTCCGTCGTGCTCGCAAGCTCCACATTGGAGATTTCCATGCACCATCTCGGTGTGATGTTCTTCTCCTGAATCATTGCCTTTGTGCGCTTATAGATCTCTTCGGCATTCTCTGCACTCAGCGGTTCATCAATTTCGAAGAAACGTTTGAGCTCGAGTGCACACCAGATATAGATCGGATTTCCAATCATCTGCGGGAGAATCTCGGCAAACTTCATATATTTCTCGTAGTAAGTTGTCTCTGTGCCGGTGATGTACTTCTCCTCAATGCCAAACGTTCTCATCGCACGCCATTTATAGTGATCTCCGGAGAGCCACATCTCACCGATGTCCTCGAACTGGCGGTTCTCATAGATCTCCTTCGGCTGAAGGTGGCAGTGATAATCGATAATCGGCATATGTTCTGCATACTTGTGATAAAGCATACGTCCCGTCTCATTTGTCAGATACAGTTCCTCATTAAATTTTGTGTTCATATTGCTCAAACC
>NZ_JBNMIC010000101.1:0-4495 GCF_050873065.1 Brotaphodocola sp. | reverse complement strand
TGCGTCAATCTACCTAGGGTGTTATACTCTTTGTAAAAGAGTATAAGCACGAACAGAAATGAGGTGGCAATATGGCATTTAGTTACAGTTTCCACATGAGCGCAAAATCTCATGCACTGACCACAACCGGAAAGGTAGCACAGGTCAGCAGACACAACCTGCGAGAATATGAATCTGCAGATTATGACCGAAACAAGATTGAAATTGTATCCGGATCAGACAAATCAATTCTCGACAATGTAAAAAACATTTATCATGACGAATTTGACAGAGCACTGGAACAGTACAATGCCGGTAAGAGATCTGACCGACAGATTACAGACTATCTCGACCATGTATCTAAATCACGCAGTGATGTAGCAGCCGAAATCATCATCCAGATCGGAGACCAGGACTTCTGGAGAGATAAATCCGACAGTGAACGTCGGCAAATGTCATACATTTACCGGGACCAGCTCCGCGCACTTGAAAAGCTTGTTCCGGAATTCAAAGTTGCATCAGCCGTGATCCACTACGATGAGTCAAGTCCGCATATGCATGTGGTTGGTGTGCCGGTTGCAAGTGGTTACAAGAAAGGCTTAGAACAACAGGTCGCGAAGACAAAGGTTTTTGACGCAAACAGGTTGAGTTTTCTCCAAGACCGGATGCGCGAAAATGCGATCCGCGGCATGGAGTTGGAACAAAACAAGAACCTTTTTGCTGATATGCAGCTTAAAGCCAAAGAAAAGGGGCGCAATAAAGACATCCCCAAAAAAGAATTGGATAAATATTATTTTCTCACTGAGCAGATTGATGTAATATCCAAGGATTTGAAAAGAACTCACGTTGAGCAACAGGATGCGGCACTTGCGGTTATTAACAGCAAAAAAGAGCTTCAGAACATCCAGACACAGAGACAGGAAGCCGCAAGAAATATAATCCAGTACAATGATGCAAATAACAAGCTCATCAAGCGAAACAATGAGTTATCTGCAGACAACGATGCTTTATTACAAAAAAAAGCGTCTATTGGGCAAATAATCGCCCAGAATGAACAGAAAATTGCCGAACAGGGTGCCCAGATTGCCAAAATTGATGCTGTAAGCTCATATTTGCACCAGGAAGACCTGGATATTGTAAAAATGAGCAATTATACCATTCCGGGGAAAAAATCGCTTTTTGGACAAAATACAGAGTCCAGAGAGGGGGTATTTGTCGAAGGGCTGACGGAAGAGGAACTCCATGCTGTCATTGCCCGGGCAAATATCAACGACTCACTCTCTGATCATGCTGATCGGATGCTCCAGGAAGCAGAGCGAAACGCGCGCGACATTGAAAATAACGCTCAAATGCAGGCTCAGGCAATGCTTGACCAGGCACAGCAACAAATCAACGAGGCACAGCGGATTATCCTGGAGCGTGATTCGATCATCCAGAAAGCCAAGGAACAGGCAAAAAAGATCAAGGAACAGTTTGCTGAGCTTGCCAAAAAGATACAGAATATGCTTGCCAGTAAAGATGATCTGCGCAAAGAAATCGAACAAATGGAATCCTGCAGGGCAAATCTCGAACCACTCAAAGAAACCGTTGATAATCTAACAAAAGCTAAAAAAATCTTATCCGGAGAGCTTGATCACGAATTTACCAAGGCTGCATTTAAGCCATGGAATGAAATGCCATTTGGGAAGGATTGGAAACCTTATCAGCAGGAAGGCAAACTATTGGCGATCTATGATGATGGGGCAGTAGTAAAGGTTGGTCTCAACGACCGTGGCGGTTGGGATGATCAGATCTGGCAGGATGAAGAAGAAGGATTGTGCACCGTAGGAATTATGTTAGATGACAAACGTGTCCGTGTACCGGAAAAACTGCTTAAAGAGCTTATACGCTCTATAGACAGGTCAAAACCTATTAGCCGTAATCTGCAGGCATTTATCAAACAACAGCAGGAGCTTAATCATGTTAAATCCAAATACTACGATCTCGATAGATGATGGAGTGAAGTTCACAAGTGTATAGGCTTGTGTCATATCCTTTTCCCCCTTGATTGTAAAAAAGTCAAAAATGGGATCTTGTCAAGGGTGGCTTTGCCATCAGCGTAAGCTGACTTTGCCCTTTACAAGATCTCTTTTTTGACTAGAATATCCGCCAAGGGGAAAAGAAATTTTTTGTGGGAGGGTATTTGAGGTTTTACACCTATGTATTTTCCAGTAGTTGTAAATGATCAAATCGCTTGCCAGCAGATCCGCGCTCCGCGCGTTTTCCCCCTTGATTGATAGCTTGATTACTTACTTGATTACTTACTTGATTACTTACTTGATTACAGGGTGTCAAAAATCCAGTAAAATCAAGGCTTTCCGGATTTATAGGTGGTGAAGAAATTCCAATGGGGTGGTGAAGAAATTCCAATGGGGTGGTGAAGAAATTCCAATGGGGTGGTGAAGAAATTCCAATGGGGTGGTGAAGAAATTCTTATAGGTGGTAATTATATATTGACTTATTACCACCTATAAATTATAATAAATACAGAATGATGGAAAGAGAGGTCGGCACATGGTAATCAAAGGGGCAAGGACAATAGCAGAATACAGGCAAATACAGGCAGAAAAGATACAGGATTGGATAGACAGCAACTTTGTCGATGGTTCTGTGGTATGGGAAATGAACGGAGCAAATGCGATCAAGGTAACAGACAGGACGGGTGACAGCATGGTTATTTCACTGGACGAAATCATGTGAAAAATTTTGCATAATTCTGGCTAAACAAGAAAAAATTCTTGTTAAACCAGAATTTTCTGAAGTGGGAAAATGTTTGGGAAGGAGATAGTAAAATGACATTAGAGGAATTTTTACAGAGCTACGGAGGAAATGTCTGCATATCCATAGACGGATATTGTGAGGAAGAAAACTATGATTTTTGGACGGATGTTGAGGATTGGAGACTATCAGAAGATAATTCAAACCACTACAAGTCAACCTGCATAGTCAGGGAATCCTGGTGGAATGAAGTCAAGGATAAAGAGATAGAGTCCTGGAACATCATTGGCGGTGGAATAGACAAGATAGAACTGTGGGTTAAACTGGAGGAATAATAATGGCAAGAAAGAAGATTGAACCAATAACCAGTTTAGGCAGTGAGGACAAGCTGACAGTACAGAAGAGCTTGCCACTCTTTGCCCTGTGGCGGTCGGAGCTGACACTTGCAGAGTTTAAAATCCTTGACACATATCTCTCAAGGATAGACAGCCACAAGCCCGAAAAACGTGCTGTGATGTTTGAAAAGGGCGAGCTTGAAAAGATACTCGGAGTGAAAAAAATCAACAACCAGGATCTCAAGACAAGACTCAAACACCTTATGGGAAACGTGATAGAGATACCAGATCCAAGCCTGAAAAAGGGGTTCAGACTGGTATCTCTGTTTGAAGAAGCGGTGGCAGAACAGGACGATTACGGACTGTGGCAAGTGAAACTGGAATGCACCCAAAAGGCTATGAAGTATTTTTTCAACATTGAAAACCTCGGTTATCTGCGTTACAAGCTCCGCTGTATCGCTTCGCTCACAAGCCGGTACACATACATCATGTTCATTTACCTTGAAGCCAACCGCTTCCGGAAGAGCTGGGACGTACCACTTGATGAACTGAAACAGATCCTTGATTGCGATAAAGTGGAAACATACTCAGCATTCAAAGAATTTAACAAGCAAGTTCTGAAAAGGGTGCAAAAGGAAATGCACGAAAAGACCGAGTGCAGATATTCCTACGCTCCTATCAAGAAAGGGCGGTCTGTGGTAGCAGTCCATTTTGAAGTCGAGACACTTCCAAAGGCAAGCCTTGACGAAGTGGACGAAAATCAAATGACGCTGGAAGAGTGGCAGGAAAAGGCAACAACCGGGAAAGAACTGTGGCAAACACCGCTTGATGAATTCAAATTTTCCCAGGAACAGTACAACGAACTGTTCTCTGTGTTGGTAACCATCCCCGACTTCAAACTTCCAGACCCTCCAACTTGCTATGGTTCGATTGAGATCAGGAGATATCACTACATAGATCAAAAGGTAAAAGAGATAAAACGGCGGGATCAGCAGAATCCAATCAGAAGCAAGTTCTCGTATCTCTTGAAGATGATGAAACAGGATGCCGAAGAATAAACTGACAAAGAAACATCGACAAAACAATACCGATTTGCCGTGAAGATTGGAAGAAAATGCCGAATGCATTTTCGATTTACAGAGGGCAAAACAGAATGACCGGAACAGATCAGAATATCTGTGACCGGTCTTTTCTTTTGCCCGGATGCGCAGACAGGTAAGCCGAACGGCTAGGGTGTAACCCTATTGAGTGACCCTCGGAGAGCACACTGGTAGATTGATGCTTGCGTCAATCTACCTAGGGTGTTATACTCTTTGTAAAAGAGTATAAGCACGAACAGAAATGAGGTGGCAATATGGCATTTAGTTACAGTTTCCACATGAGCGCAAAATCTCATGCACTGACCACAACCGGAAAGGTAGCAC
>NZ_JBNMIC010000100.1:0-4673 GCF_050873065.1 Brotaphodocola sp. | reverse complement strand
TTCAGCTTGAGGATGCACTCAAACATCCAAACTGGTCGATGGGAAGAAAGATCACGATCGATTCTTCCACGATGGTCAACAAGGGACTCGAAGTTATGGAAGCACACTGGCTCTTTGATGTCGACATGGATCAGGTCGAGGTGGTGGTACAGCCGCAGAGCGTGATTCACTCGATGGTCGAGTATGAGGACGGAGCGGTGATTGCACAGCTTGGAACACCGGATATGAAACTTCCGATCCAGTATGCGCTCTACTATCCGCAGAGAAGATTTCTTCCGGGAGATCGTCTGGATTTTGCAAAAATGGGTAAAATTACCTTTGAGGCGCCGGATATGGAGGTATTCAGCGGCCCGAAACTCGCCTATGAGGCAGGACGGCGCGGAGGTTCCCTTCCGACTGTCTACAATGCGGCAAATGAATACGCAGTAGGAAAATTCTTAAAGAGAGAGATTCCGTATCTTGCGATCGTCGAGATGATCGAGGCTGCGATGGAACACCATCACACAGTAGAAAATCCGGATGTGGAGCAGATTCTTGAGACAGAGCGCGAGACGTATGAATTTTTGCAGATGATGCAGTTTAATATGTAAGGGATCACTCAGAGTGGATCTCCCTCCTCTGTAGATGGGGCATCACAAACATTCTCGGCAGGGGAGATAATCCCCTTCTGACTGTGGCATGTCATTGGAATGAAAAAATAAGATCATATTTAGAAAGCAGGTGGTAAATTGCTGAATATTGTGGCGGCGGTATTGCTCTTTGGCTTTATCGTACTGGTACATGAATTCGGTCATTTTCTGCTGGCAAAACTTAACGGGATCGGTGTCGTGGAATTTTCTATCGGCATGGGTCCCCGTCTTGTCAGTCTGATAAAAAAGAATGGAACTTATAAGGTGCGGCTTTTTGCGCGCGCCGAGGAGGATGCGCTTGCACCGGAATCAGAGACTACGGTATATTCTCTGAAACTGCTCCCGTTTGGCGGCTCCTGTATGATGGTCGGGGAGGACAGTGATACCGAACATCCGGATCCGAACGCATTCGGGAATAAGCCGGTCCTTGCGCGGATTCTTGTGATTGCGGCAGGCCCGGTCTTTAACTTTATTCTGGCATTTCTGTTTGCACTTGTGATTGTGCATGCAGTCGGTCACGATGCGCCGGTTCTCTACGGGGTGACAGAAGGGTCTCCGGCTCAGGAGGCAGGACTTCAGGCAGGCGACCGGATCACAAAGATCAACGGAAGAAAGATTTACGCATACCGGGACGTCCAGCTCTATACATTTTCCCACCCGGGAGAAGAGATGGTCATTCATTATGAACGTCCGACAGGTGAAAACGGGGAGACAAAGAGCGGATTTGAAAAACGCAGTGTGACGCTGACTCCGGCTTACAGTCAGGAGTACCAGTCCTACTTAATCGGTGTGCAGTTTCGCGGATATGAGAAGGTGCACGGGATCGGAGAGCTGATCAGTGACAGTGTATATGAGGTGAGATACTGTGTTGTGTCGACCTTTGACAGTATTCGGATGCTCGTGCATCGTCAGGTGAAAGTCGATGAGGCGATCAGCGGTCCGGTCGGCATTGTAGGAATGGTCGGAGAGACTGTGCAGGAGGGGCGCGAAGTGGGAACAAAGGCAGTGATTCTGGTTCTCTCAAACTGGGTGCTTCTTTTAAGCTCCAGTCTTGGAATCATGAACCTTCTTCCGATTCCGGCACTCGATGGCGGAAGATTATTGTTTTTGCTGATTGAGCTGGTGCGCAGAAAGCCGAATGATCCAAAGATTGAGAATGCCGTTCATATGGCAGGAATGATGGTTTTAATGGCGCTGATGGTGCTTGTGCTCTTTAATGATATCAGTAAGCTGGTGATTCGCTAGTCCATGTGAATCGTCCGCACTTACCATGCACTTACAATGATAAGAGAAAGAATCGATAGGATCAGTTTGCGGGATTATGTAAATCAGGTAAACTTAGATGGCAGAGGAAAGAAAGCAAGCAATAAATAACGGAAAGAGAAAACGGATAAAAACGGGGAGGAGAAACAAGTTATGGCAGAGCGAATGAAGACAAAAGAGATTCATATTGGAAACCGCGTGATCGGCGGGGATAATCCGATTCTGATCCAGTCGATGTGCAACACGAAGACGGAAGATGTGGAGGCGACGGTTGCACAGATTCTTGCGCTTGAGAAGGCGGGATGCGACATCATCCGTGTCGCTGTTCCGACGATGGAGGCGGCAGCGGCGATCAGCAAGATCAAGAAGCAGATTCATATTCCGCTGGTTGCAGATATTCATTTTGATTACCGCCTTGCGATTGCAGCGATTGAGAGCGGGGCAGACAAAATCCGCATCAATCCGGGCAATATCGGTTCCGAGGAGCGCGTACAGGCGGTTGTGGACACTGCAAAGAAGTATGGAGTGCCGATCCGTGTCGGTGTCAACAGCGGTTCCCTCGAGAAAAATCTGATCGAGAAATACGGCGGCGTGACCGCCGAGGGAATCGTTGAGAGTGCACTTGACAAAGTTGCGATGATTGAGCGTATGGGATACGACAATCTGGTTATCAGCATCAAGTCCTCTGATGTTATGATGTGCGTGCATGCGCACGAGCTGATCAGCAAGAAGACGCATTATCCGCTCCACGTCGGCATCACCGAGGCGGGAACGCTCTCCTCCGGAAATATCAAGTCGGCAGTCGGACTCGGCATCATCCTCTATCAGGGAATCGGAGACACGATCCGCGTTTCTCTGACGGGAGATCCGCTTGAGGAGATCAAGTCCGCAAAGAGAATCTTAAAGACACTCGGACTGCGCAAGGGTGGAATCGAGGTTGTCTCCTGCCCGACCTGCGGACGTACCCAGATCGATCTGATCGGCCTTGCAAACAAGGTTGAGAATATGGTGACTGAGTTTGATCACTTAAATCTCAAGGTTGCCGTGATGGGCTGCGTCGTAAACGGACCGGGCGAGGCGAGAGAGGCTGATTTCGGTGTCGCAGGCGGAATCAAAGAAGGTCTCTTGATCAAGCACGGAGAGGTTGTAAAGAAACTTCCGGAGAGTGACCTTTTGCAGGCACTGCGCGCAGAACTTGTGAAAGCCTCCGAAGAGCAGAAAGCAAGAGATGCAAAAGAAATAAAATAAATAAAAAAGCAGATGAGAAAATAAGAAAGGATGGATGAGACGCACGATGAAAGAATTTCTGGAAGTATTTCCCGGATTACATATGACGGATCAGATGAAGGAACTGATGGGGATGGTGAAGGTAGACCGCGTCTCCATGACGAGAGACCGCCGTCTGATCCGCGTGTACATCGAGAGTCCGCGTCTGATCCATCGAAAAAATATCATGGATCTGGAGCGCGGAATTGCAGAACAGCTTTTTTATGGCAAACAGATCCAGATCAAGATTTTTGAAAAATATCGTCTGTCCGAGCAGTATACACCGGAGAAGCTTCTGGCCGCATACCGTGACAGCCTGCTCCTCGAACTCAAGCATTACAGCATTGTGGAGTACTCGATTTTCAGAAAGGCACAGTTTACTTTTCCGGAGCCGGATCTTCTGCACATGACGGTGGAGGACACGATGATCAACCGGGAGAAGGCTGGAGAACTCAAGCGGATTCTCGAGAAAGTCTTCTATGAGCGCTGTTCGATTCCTGTTGAGATTGAGTTTGAATACATTCCGGCGACACGCGCGAAAGCCTCGATTGAGAGGGAGCTTCTCGCAGAGCAGGAGGCGATGCGGATGACGGCGGCGGTTGCGGATGTGCTGAATCTGCGTGCGAGGGCAGAGGGCGGTGGTCAGGACGGAATAGAGGGACAGTCCGCGGCTGTATCAGCCGGAGGAGCCGGATCGAGAGAAATTGGAGCGCAGAAATCTGCCGGTGCAGGGGCAAATGGAACAACAGGGAAAGCGGCGGCAGTTGCTGGAGCATCAGCCGGAGGAAATTCTGCAAAGAGTGCAGCCGTATCCTCTGATTCTCATAAGGAAGCGGCGTCTGGCGGAGCCGGTTCCCATCCGGGAGTCTTACGTGGTGGAAAGCGCGAAAACTTCAAGAAGAGTGACTGGAGTTCCGGTGGATACCGCAAGAAATCCGACAATCCGGATGTGCTCTACGGACGTGATTTTGAGGATGACTTTATTGAGATCGAAAAGATCGAGGGAGAGATCGGTGAGGTCACAATCCGCGGAAAGATTTTAAAGAAAGACAGCCGCGAGCTCAAAAACGGAAAGACGATTGTCATGTTCCAGATCACAGACTTTACGGATACGATCACGGTCAAGATTTTTGCGGATCAGGATGCGCTTGAGGATGTCAACAAGGCGACGGCTGAGAAATCCTTTATCCGTCTGCGCGGAATGACAACGATTGACCGTTTTGACGGAGAACTCACAATCGGATCCGTGCGCGGAATCAAGAAAGGTGAAGATTTTACGAGCAAGCGCATGGATCACAGTCCGTTAAAGCGCGTAGAGCTTCACTGTCACACAAAGATGAGCGATATGGATGGAGTCAGCGATGTCAAGGACATTGTAAAGCGCGCAAAATCATGGGGAATGCCGGCGATCGCCGTGACGGACCACGGATGCGTGCAGGCGTTCACCGAGGCGAACCATGCGCTTGACAAAGGGGATGAATTCAAGATCCTGTATGGGGTGGAGGGGTATTTAGT
>NZ_JBNMIC010000099.1:0-4687 GCF_050873065.1 Brotaphodocola sp. | reverse complement strand
GCAGAATGCATCTACAACGAACAGACGCTTGTTGGAGAGCTCTTTCTTAGCGATCTCCTTCACTGCGTTCCAGGCTTCCTGGCTTGCCGGATGGTTATCGTTCTTGTACTCGTCGGTGGTCCACCAAACGGTATCCTTAGAATTCTCATCCATCACGATGTACTTGTCTTTCGGGGAACGTCCGGTGTAAATACCGGTCATAACGTTCACTGCACCAAGCTCACTCACGCGGCCTTTCTCGTAACCCTCGAGTTCCGGTTTTGTCTCCTCCTCGAACAACATCTCATAAGAAGGGTTGTAAACAACCTCTGTGGTTCCTGTAATGCCATACTTGCTTAAATCAACTACTGCCATTTTACCTGACCTCGCCTTCCTGATGTAAATTGTGATAATCAACCGTAAACTGGGCTCAACCATGCCCATATTCACGCTGCCATACGCGACTAATTATCGCACTTTTTTGTTAAATTGTCAACAATACAATTTCCAGCGACTCTTAATTTTTCCAAATTATATCTAAGAAAATTTGTCAATTCTGCACAGGTGCTGTTTATTTTGTATACAAAAGACAGTATACGCACCCTTCATCAGGCTTGTTCCGGTACATGATCGCTACATGGTCGCCCCGCAAACTACCAGCAAACAACGTTTTCTATCCCATCAAAAAGCACTCCCATGACGGGAATCTGCCCATCACAGGAGTGCTTCACACACCCGCAAACTTATGCTGACGCACTCATCTGCCTGCTGGCGCAGGTAGTCTGCTCCTTGTCATTTATTTGAAGTACTTCACACCGGACTCGAAAATCTTCATATCCTGTTCGCCGTAAATGTTGATTGCCACGGAATCGCCACGGCGCTCGGAGTGTGCCATCTTGCCGAGGATTCTTCCATCCGGGCTTGTGATACCCTCGATTGCCATATAGGAACCGTTCGGGTTCCAGAACTCGTTCATCGTCGGATGACCCTGATCGTCAACATACTGGGTTGCAACCTGTCCGTTCTCAAACAGCTTCTTGATCCATGCCTCGCTTGCAACGAAACGTCCCTCTCCGTGAGATGCCGGATTGCAGTAAACTCCGCCAAGTTTGGCGCCTGCAAGCCACGGGGACTTGTTTGTCACAACCTTCGTGTATACCATCTTGGAGATGTGGCGGCCGATCGTGTTCATTGCCAGAGTCGGGGAATCTGCATGCTGCTCCACAATCTTACCCTCCGGAACAAGTCCGAGTTTGATCAGTGCCTGGAAACCGTTACAGATACCGAGCATCAGGCCATCGCGCTCATTGAGCAGCTTCTCGATCTCTTCCTTGATGACTGCATTGCGGAACACCGTTGCAAAGAACTTTGCGCTTCCCTCCGGCTCATCACCTGCGGAGAAACCACCCGGGAACATCACGATCTGAGCCTTTGCGATGTCCTTCTTGTATGCCTCAACAGAATCACGGATATCCTCTGCGGAGAGGTTCTTGAAGACGCGGGTGATCACTTTCGCACCGGCACGCTCAAATGCCTTCGTGCTGTCGTACTCACAATTCGTTCCCGGGAAGACCGGAATGAAGACGGTCGGCTGTGCAATCTTATGTGCGCATACATAAACCTTATCTGCGTTATAGAGCTTCTCTTCCACCTCAGTCTGTTTCACACCGGACTCCGTCGGGAAGACATCCTCAAGCGGCTTCGTCCAGTCTGCAATCGCATCCTCGATGGAGATGGAAACCGGTCCGTACTCGAAAGCCGCACGGTCTGTGACCTCACCGATCACGGTGTAGCTGATCTCAAGCTCTCCGACCTTGCCATCTGCAACCTCGCAGACGATGTTGCCCCAGCCTGCCGCAAAGAAATCTCTCGGATCTACGTTGTGCTCAATCTTCACGCCGAGCTTGTTGCCGAATGCCATCTTGCTGACTGCCTCTGCGAGACCGTTTCTCTCAACCGCATATGCGGAAAGGATTCTGCCTGCGCGGATGTCTCTCGTCAGCTTTGCATATTCATCCATCATCTGGCTGTAAACCGGAAGATCGTTCTCATCGCGCTCGATCTTGAAGACTACGATCTTGCTTCCCGGCTTCTTAAACTCCGGAGTGATGATGTTGCCGGAGTGATCCACATCGACAGCGAAGGATACGAGAGTCGGCGGAACATTGATCTCGCCATGATGCTCATCGTTGAAAGTTCCGGACATGCTGTCCTTTCCTCCGATCGACGGAAGACCAAAACCGAGCTGTGCACTGTAAGCTCCGAGAAGTGCTGCAAACGGTGCGCCCCAACGGGTCGGATCCTCAGTCATGCGCTTGAAGTACTCCTGGAAGGTAAAGCGGATCTTCTCATAGTCACCGCCATTTGCAACGATCTTTGCAACAGAATCCACAACTGCATAGATTGCGCCGTGATACGGGCTCCAGCTTGACAGATACGGATCAAATCCGTAGCTCATCATCGTCACCGTGTCGGTCTTTCCCTTGAGAACCGGGAGTTTTGCAACCATCGCCTGCGTCTCCGTCAGCTGATATTTTCCGCCATAAGGCATGAAGACCGAACCGGCACCGATCGAGCCGTCGAACATCTCGACAAGACCCTTCTGAGAACATACATTGAGGTCAGACAGGACGTTCATCCATTTTTCTTTCACATCACCGACTTCTGCTCTCACAAACAGGCTGTCCTTCTTCTGCGGAGTTTCAAGCACTACGCTTGCCTCCTGATGTGCACCGTTTGTGTCGAGGAAAGCACGGCTGATATCGACGATTGTCTTGCCTCTCCAGCGCATCACAAGGCGAGGACTCTCAGTCACAACGGCAACCGGAACTGCCTCGAGGTTCTCTTCCTTTGCATAGCCGAGGAATTTCTCCACGTTCTCCTTGTCGAGAACGACTGCCATACGCTCCTGGGACTCAGAGATCGCAATCTCGGTTCCATCAAGGCCGGCATACTTCTTCGGCACCTTGTCCAGATCAATCTCCAGTCCCTCTGCAAGCTCACCGATTGCAACGGAGACACCGCCCGCACCGAAATCGTTGCACTTGCGGATGATGCTGCTCACTTCCGGACGGCGGAACAGACGCTGGATCTTTCTCTCGGTCGGAGCATTACCTTTCTGAACTTCTGCACCGCAGACCTCGATCGAAGCCTCGGTATGTACTTTGGAAGAACCGGTTGCACCGCCGATTCCATCGCGGCCGGTGCGTCCGCCGAGCAGAACAATGATGTTGCCCGGATCGGAAGTCAGACGCTTCACATCCTTTCTCGGAGCTGCACCCATGACAGCACCGATCTCCATGCGCTTTGCGACATAATTCGGATGATAGATTTCTTTTACATAACCGGTTGCAAGACCGATCTGGTTGCCGTAGGAGCTGTAACCGCTAGCTGCACCGGTCACAAGCTTTCTCTGCGGAAGCTTGCCCTTTAAGGTCTCAGAGAGCGGACGGGTCGGATCTGCTGCACCGGTCACGCGCATTGCCTGATAAACATAGGTACGTCCGGACAGCGGATCACGGATTGCTCCTCCCAGACAGGTCGCAGCGCCACCGAACGGCTCAATCTCAGTCGGATGGTTATGCGTCTCGTTCTTGAAATTTACGAGCCACTCCTCCGTCACGCCATCGATCGTCACCGGAACAACAATGCTGCACGCATTGATCTCATCGGAAATCTCCAGATCCTCAAGCTTGCCCTCTGCACGCAGTTTCTTCATTGCGAGAAGCGCCAGATCCATCAGGCAGACAAACTTGTCATCGCGACCCTTGTAGAGAACCTCGCGGTCAGCAAGGTACTGCTTGTAGGTGCCCTCGATCGCATCCTTGTAATCGCCACCCTCAATCGTCACATCCTTGAGCTCTGTCGAGAACGTCGTGTGACGGCAGTGATCGGACCAGTAGGTGTCGAGCACACGGATCTCCGTCACTGTCGGGTTGCGATGCTCCTCCCCTGCATAGTACTTCTGAATATGCTGAAAATCTTTAAATGTCATTGCAAGATTCAGGGAATCATATAAGCTCTTTAACTCATCCTCACCAAACTCGGTAAATCCGTCAAACGAAGCGACATCTGCCGGGGTATCAAACACGGTCACAAGAGTCTCCGGCTTCTTTGCAGCCGCCTCTCTCGAGTCTACCGGGTTGATACAGAATCCCTTGACTGCTGCCTTCTGCTCATCTGTCAGAGTTCCGGAGAGCACATAGGTCGTCGCCGTGCGGATCACCGGCTCCTCGGTCTCTTTTAAGAGCTTCACACACTGCTCGGCAGAATCTGCTCTCTGGTCAAACTGTCCCGGAAGAAATTCCACGGAGAAAATCGTGTCATCCTCCGCATGCGGGAAGGTCTCCTCATACACGAAGTCTACCGGCGGCTCGGAGAAAATCGTCACCAGTGCCTGGCGATACGTCTCCTCAGACAGGTTCTCAACATCATAGCGCACCAGCACTCTGACACCGGTCACGGTCTCAATTCCAAGGTAACTGCTGATCTCCTCGCGAAGCTCGCCTGCCTTTACTGCAAACTCCGGCTTCTTTTCTACATACACTCGTCTAACGCTCATAGGTACCTCCCGTGGAAATTTATCTGGATGGATTCTCATCTGTTTCCAAGATTCTCATACATTTCTGTGAACGATAACTCAGAAAAAACGATTTCCCCAAGTTATATGCTTACTCTCACTTATAAACAATAATACCATAAGATATAT
>NZ_JBNMIC010000098.1:0-5151 GCF_050873065.1 Brotaphodocola sp. | reverse complement strand
GATTTTTTCAGGATCGCCCATCTGTACCGGAGCACCGTGAACATTCGGCATCTTGACTGTGATGTCATACGCTTTCTGGGCATGTTCCGGCGTCATCGGGCGCATGGAACATACCATCGGACCGGAAAACGGACCTGCCGGGACTGTCTGGATGTTCGTCTTGAACATCGGGACATTTCTTCCCTGCGCAATATGACGGATCTCAATTCCCTCACGGATCAGAGCTTCCTCAAATGAGAAGGAACATCCGATCAGAAATCCCACATATCCCTCTTTCCAGTAAGAGGATACATCCGTCAGTTCTTTTGTGAAGACACCGTTCTCATAGATGCGGTATTTCGGGATATCCGTACAGATATTTCCACCCTCTCCCATTGCGTGAGTATCCGGTGTTCCCTTTACAATCTCAAGAATCGGACACGGAAACGGATTTTTCTGTGCATACTCTTCAAAATCTGCCGCATATTCCGGCGGAAGAATGACAAGGTTTGCCTGCGCATATCCACGGCACATTCCAGCGGTCGGGAAATCAATCACTCCCTCGCGAATCAGCTGACGCACCTGTGCCGGACTCATATCTACATAAGGTGTAATATCAAATGCCATAATCGTTTCCTCCTCATTTTCAACTCTGTTTTCAGACATCATATCACAATTCCTCGAAAAAATGAAATACTTTTTTCCGAATTTTTCTGAAAAATAGAAAATAAAGGAGAAACATTAAAAAATAAAGAGAAATCCTGTGATTTACGGGTCTTATCCTTCTGCAAAATTTCCTGTATAAAGCTGATAGTATTTTCCTTTCTGTGCAATCAGATCTTCATGATTTCCGCGCTCGATGATTCTTCCCTGTTCCAGAACCATGATGCAGTCCGAATTCTTGACCGTGGAAAGGCGATGGGCGATGACAAACGTTGTACGCCCTTTCATCAGGGCATCCATTCCGGCCTGTACCAGTGCCTCCGTTCGCGTGTCAATCGAGGAAGTCGCCTCATCAAGAATCAGAACCGGCGGATCGGCAACCGCTGCCCGGGCAATCGCGAGAAGCTGTCTCTGTCCCTGGCTCAGGCTTGCTCCGTCGGCTGTCAGAATCGTCTGATAACCGTTTGGAAGTCTCCGGATAAAACCATCCGCATTTGCAAGCCGCGCTGCTGCCATACACTCCTCATCGCTCGCATCCAGTTTTCCGTAACGGATGTTGTCGATCACGCTTCCGGTGAACAGATGCGTGTCCTGAAGAACCATTCCGAGAGAACGGCGCAGATCCGACTTTCGGATTTTCGTGATGTTGATGCCGTCATAACGGATTTTTCCGTCCTGAATGTCATAAAAACGGTTGATCAGATTCGTGATCGTCGTCTTTCCGGCTCCGGTAGAACCGACAAAAGCAATTTTCTGTCCCGGCTTTGCATAGAGATGAATATCGTGCAGAACCATGTGGGAAGCGTCATAGCCGAAGTCAACGCCGTCCATCACAATCTCCCCATTCAGCTTTTGATACGTGATACTTCCGTCTGCCTGATGCGGATGCTTCCATGCCCAGACATCCGTGCGCTTTTCGGATTCATGGATCTGGCCGTGTTCATCCTCCTCGGCATTTACGAGTTCTACGTATCCGTGATCTTCCTCCGGCTTCTCATCCATCAGCTCAAAGACGCGCTGTGCCCCGGCGGATGCCATGATAATCGAATTGAGCTGCTGGCTGATCTGGGTAATCGGCTGGGTAAAACTCTTGTTGAGTGCGACAAAGGCGATGATCGTTCCGATCGTCACATTTCCAATGCCGCTCAATGCCATCAGGGCACCGCTCACGGCACAGAGCACATAGCTCAGATTTCCGATGTTTCCGTTGATCGGCATCAGGATATTTGCATAGCGGTTTGCCTTATCCGCACTCTCCCGAAGCTGATTGTTGATCTTTTTGAAATCCTCAATCGAAGTCTCCTCATGGCAGAATACCTTGATGACCTTCTGTCCGTCCATCATCTCCTCAATAAATCCATCCACGGTGCCGAGATCTCTCTGCTGTGCATAGAAATATTTACCGGAAAGCCCCGAGATCTTTTTCGTGACAACGAGCATCAAAATTGACATGAGGACACTCAAAATCGTCAGCGGGATGTTCAAAATCAGCATGGAAATCAGAGTTGCAACAATTGTGACAGCGGAATTGATTACCTGCGGAATGCTCTGTCCAAAGAGCTGGCGCAGAGTATCGACGTCATTCGTGTAGACAGACATGATGTCTCCGTGTGCATGCGTGTCAAAATAGCGGATCGGCAGAGATTCCATATTTGAGAAGAGCTCGGTTCTGAGTTTCAGCATGGTTCCCTGACTGATATTAACCATAATTCGATTGTATGCATAAGCCGCAATCACACCGGTTGCATAGACACCGGCGATTTTCATCAGCGCCTGCGCTAGCGGAAGAAATTCCGGAGAATCCGAATTCAGAATCGGAATGATATAGTCATCGACAAGCGACTGGTTAAAGAGCATTCCACGCATCGTGCAGACGGCTCCGAGAATGACGAATGCAACAACAAGAAGAAACTGCACGCGATAATGTGCAAGCATGTAGGCAAAGAGACGTCCGAGAACCCCGAAGGATTTCCGCTTATCTCTGTTGCCGGAAGATTTTTTGTGATCCATATGTCTTTCACTCCTTTCACGGGTTATGCTCCTATGAGCGGTTCTGATCGAAATCTCCACCGCCGTTCTGATTCTGGGATTCATAGATTTCCCGGTAAATCTTATTGGTGGAGAGCAGCTCCTCATGGGTTCCGATTCCATTGATCTGGCCATTCTCAAGAACGACAATCCGGTCTGCATCCTGAACACTTGAGATGCGCTGGGCAATGATCAGTTTTGTTGTTCCGGGAATTTCCTCGGCAAATGCTCTGCGGATCTTGGCATCGGTCGCCGTGTCCACTGCGCTCGTAGAATCATCGAGAATCAAAATTTTCGGAGATTTCAAGAGTGCGCGTGCAATGCACAGACGCTGTTTCTGACCGCCGGAGACGTTGACTCCGCCGCGCTCCAGATACGTATCATATTTGTCCGGAAAACGCTCAATAAACTCATCCGCACACGCAGCCTGACAGGCGCGGATGCACTCCTCTCTCGTCGCGTCTTCCTTTCCCCATCGCAGATTCTCTAAAATCGTTCCGGAAAACAGAACGTTTTTCTGAAGAACTACGGAAACCTGATTTCTCAGAGTTTCCAGATCGTATTTTCTGACATCGACACCGCCCACGCAGACGGATCCGTCGGTCACATCATAGAGACGGCTGATCAGATTGACCAGACTGCTCTTTCCGCTGCCGGTTCCACCGATGATTCCGATTGTCTCGCCGGAACGGATATGCAGGTCAATGTTCTTTAACGTGTCCTCTCCGCTTCCATGACGGTAAGCAAAAGAGACATGGTGAAAATCAATGCTTCCGTCTGCAACATCCCGGACCGGCTGTCTCGGATTATCAAGATCCGGTGTTTCGGCGAGCACCTCGCAGATTCTTCGGATGCTTGCCATACTCATCGTCATCATGACAAAGACCATAGAAAGCATCATCAGAGACATCATCAGGGACATTGTGTAACTGAAGAGCGATGTCAGCTCTCCGGTTGTCATCGTTCCCGCCACGATGAATTTGGCACCGAACCAGGAAATTCCGATGATACATCCGTAGACGACAAGCATCATCATCGGGTTATTTAGAATGACAAGGCTCTCTGCTTTCACAAAGAGACGGTAGAGTGTCTGGGCCGCACGGCTGAATTTCTCATTCTCATGCTGTTCCCGCACGTAAGCCTTCACGACACGGATCGCAGAAACGTTCTCCTGAACGCTTGCATTCAGATCGTCATACCGGTGAAAGACTTCATCGAATACTCTGGTTGCAAAACGGATGATTGTGAAAAGTACAATACCGAGGAAAAGAATCGCTGCCAAAAACATCAGACTCAGTTTCGGGCTGATCACCAAACACATGACCATGCTGCAGATCAGCATCATAGGAGCCCGGACCGCAATGCGGATGATCATCTGAAAGGCATTCTGTACGTTTGTGATGTCGGTTGTCATACGGGTCACAAGGCTTGCGGTGCTGAACTTATCAATGTTTGAGAAGGAGAATGTCTGAATTTTCTCATACATACTCTCGCGCAGGTTGCAGGCAAAGCCTGACGAGGCGCTTGCGGCATACTTTCCCGCCAATGCACCAAACAGCAGGCTGAGCATCGCCATCACCACCATCAGGGCGCCATAGCGGTAAACTGCCGAGAGATTCTCTCCGTTTAATCCCTCATCGATGATTCGGGATGTAATAAAGGGCAGCAGAACTTCCATGATCACTTCCAACGCTGCAAAAAGCGGCGTGAGCACGGTATCCTTTTTGTACTGCCGGATCTGTTTTAAAAGAATCATATTCTTACCTCCGGATTTTTCTTTTTTACAGTTCTTGTGTTTTTTAATTTCCAATTACAAACATGTATTTTATCTCAAATCCGGTTGTTTGAGAAATTCAAATCTGTTATAATCTATAAAAAAGTTTTATTGATATTAAAAAGAAAATAGAATCGCTTTACATAATATTTTTATGTAAATGATTTGATTTGAATTTCTCGGATAAAAAATAAAACAGAACGCACAGAAGGGAGCTTTGACAATCCAGAATGAATACTTTTCAATTAGCCTGTTTTCTCTCCGTCGCAAAAACACTGAATTTTTCCCGAACAGCTCAGGAACTGAATATCTCTCAGCCTGCGGTCAGCCATCAGATCAATATGCTTGAGAAAGAGCTCAATGTCAAACTGTTTTCCCGCACAAGCAAAAGTGTTACTCTGACACAGGAGGGGCTGCAGTTTCTCCCGGATGCAGATGATATGATACACATTGCCGCATCGGCAAAAGAGCGTCTTGCAAGCAGGGAGCAGACCGTTTCTTTTGCGATCGGATGTCACAATTACGCGGAACTTGAGATGGTTCCCGGAATTCTTCGAGACTTAAAGAAAGAATATCCTCTGCTGCGCCCGATGATCCATATGGTTCCATTTGAAAATCTTGGAAATCAACTGGAAAACGGACGCATTCAGATCATGTCCGGAATGAGGGATAGCTATCACAATCCCTTTTTCTGCTATAAGGAAATC
>NZ_JBNMIC010000097.1:0-5212 GCF_050873065.1 Brotaphodocola sp. | reverse complement strand
CATAAAGTCCATAGCTTATTAAAGTGCGCCTAAAATGTCCGATTATCCATTTTTCATTCCACAAGTCGTGCTCTTCGCGAATTCTTCCTTGTTTTGGTTCAAGGTTGCGAACGAGCACCGCGAGTTTCGCAATTACCTATCTTATATATGATGAATTTCCACTCAAACACCAACAGCCGCCCTGAGATCAGGACGGCTGTTGTCAGTCATATTACATACCGATCAAATCAAAATCCTCAAAGGAAACCGTCAGTCTGACATCTTTGCCCGGATTCTTATATTTTACGAGAACGGCTCTCTCTGTCTGGCTGTAATACCATCCAGATTCAGCTGCCTCAAATTTTTTGCGGTTCAGATAGTGCTCAAGCTGTTCTCCGTCCAGAGTGATCCAGAATGGGCTTCTGTCTTTTCGAATCATCTCTACCATAACGGATTCTACGGTATCACCGTACTCTCCCTCACCGGTAAAGTCTACGTTCACCACATTTGTTCCACTTACATTGATCGTCGTCTTGCGGAAGATTCCCTTCTTGAAATCGTTCGTCTTTCCATCATCCTCGTACATGACAAAACGAGAGTCTTCCTCTGCCGGTGCAAGGATGAGTTTTAAATCTTTTACATGATCGTTCTCCATGTTCATCAGCTGGTTGTCTGCCATGACCATGATTCCGCCCTCGCGCAGGAACATCGGAATCGTTTCCATCGTGACAGGGACCTCGATCGTCTGTCCACCCTCATAGCAGCGGTAATTGTCATTCATGTCATACCACTTGCAGCCCTTCGGCAGGTAGACGCTTCGGGTCTTTGCTCCCTTCTCAATGACATTCGCCACGAGAAGACTTCTTCCGAACATGAAATCGAAGCTATTGTCGTAGGTGTTCTCATCATCCTGGAACTCATACACAAGCGCTCTCATAATCGGCGCGCCGTTCTTGGTTGCCTCGTACTCACAGGAATAGATATACGGCTCCATGCGGTATCTCAGCAAAATTGCATTTCTCACGAGATCTGTGCTGCTCTTGAACATCCACGGCTCGGTTACCGTGTTATCGTTGCTCGCAGAATGGATCGAGAAACGTCCCTGGAAAATACCCTGCTGAACCCAGCGCACAAACAGTTCCTCCTCCGGAGCCGGGCCGGAGAAACCGCCAATGTCTGCGCCCTCATTCGGCTGTCCGGAAAGTCCCATTCCCGTAATAATCGGGATATTATATTTCAACGTCTTCCAGCTTGTATAGTTGTCTCCGCACCAGGTCTGTGCATAGCGCTGAATTCCGCTGCATCCGCTCCGGCATACCGAGTACGGTCTCATGTTTTCATCATGTTCTTTTACTGCATCGTTGCTGAGTTTACACATCAGTGTACTCATGATCGGCTTGAGCTGTCCGATCGTTCCGCCCTTGCCGTCAAAATCCACAATCGCATCTTTGTCCAGAATACTGTCATACTCGCAGTTATCGTTCCAGATCGAATTGGTTCCCACAGCAATCAGGTTTTTGATCACATACTGCTTCCACGCCTCGCGCGCTTCCGGTTTTGTGAAATCCCAGAATGCTCCGGGACCACCCCACCAGCTTCCGACTGCAAATTCGTCCGGATTCTTGCTGTCTTTTACAAAGACACCCTTGCCGAAGAATTCATCAAACCACGGATGGCACAGCAGAATACCAGGCTTGATGTTCGGAACATTCTCTGCACCCTTCTCCTGCATCGCATGGAAGTAGGCAGAAGGATCTTTGAATCGCTCCGTGTTCCAGGTGAATACACATCTCTTGTTGTCATAACTTGTATATCCGGAAGAAAGGTGGAAACCGTCAATCGGAAATCCCTCTTCCTTGACCGTATCGATAAAGCCGAGTACGGCATCATCGCTGTCCTTCTCAAGTTCCGGATAGTACATTGAACTTCCCTGATAGCCGAGCGCACGCTTCGGAAGCAGAACCGGACGACCAGTCAGGAACGTGTAGTTGTCGACGATTCGGGAAATCGTATTTCCTCCCATCAGGAACAGATCAATGTCTCCGCCATCTGCCTGCCAGTAAGTATAGCGATGCCAGTAGTTGCTCTTCTCGCATCCCATGTTGAAGCAGGACTCATAAAAGTTGTGGTAGAATACGCCGACAGCCTTCTTCGTGTTCCGGTTCAGGCGAATGTAAAATGGAATGTGCTTGTAAAGCGTATCCATCTTTTCCGCATCATATCCCATTGCATCGGTTGCGCGCTGACGCAAAAATGCTTTATTTTTGTTTAAAATGCCTGCCTTTTCACCAAATCCGTAGAAGCAATCGTCCTCATCCATGCAGGAGTAATGATTGACTCTGTGGTTGGAATCAAGCGTGCACGGTGATCCGTGAAGATCGCTGTACAGCAGGCTTCCATCTTTGTCATACAGATCAAATCCGATCGGATCCTTTGTGAACACAAGACGAACCTTTCCCGTGGAGAAAGAAATCTCTTTCTCCGTCTCAATCACTTCCGGAATCACCGGATTTACGCGGGTTCTCTCGCCCTCAAACAGCGGATCGAGGCGATCCTCCCACGCCGTTGTCATCAGCACATAAGACTCCTCTGCGAACTCTTTGTCAAAAGAAGTGCGCACACGCACAATCTCGTCTGTGACAAATACCACTTTGATGTCAGCACAGTTTGTGTGAATCAGCCATGATCCCTCTAACTTCTCAATACCAGCAAATTTTGTACAAACGTCCATTTTTGTCTCCGTTCCTTCTCAAAATGAATGTTACTCAAATCAATCTCTTATTCTTTTTACCACATACTCGGTACGAGACCACACAGATACGGGATCAACAGCGGAATCGGCGGAATGAAGCTTACCAGAAGCAGAGCCACTACCATTGCAGCAAAGATCGGCACAATGTACTTGGTAACGCCCTCAATCTTTACATGACCGACACCACAGCCGACGAACAGGCAGGAACCTACCGGAGGTGTTACAGAACCGATACCAAGGTTCATGATCAGCATCAGTCCGAAATGTACCGGGCTCATTCCAACGCTCGTCGCAATCGGAAGGAAGATCGGGGTAAAGATCAGTACTGCCGGTGTCAGATCCAGGAACATACCCATCACTAACAGGAAGATATTCATGATCAGGATAATCACAAAACGGTTACTCGAAATGCTCATCAGCGCACCACTGATTGCTGCCGGGATACCGGAATAGGACATCACGTAGGACATGATTGAGGAAGATGCAATCAGGAAAAGAATCGTTGCAGAACTTCTCATCGTGTCAGACAGCAGATTGTAAAACGTCTTTAAATCCATCTCGCGGTAAAGAATTGCAAGCAGTCCGCAGTATAGACACATCACAACGCCTGCCTCTGTTGCGGTAAAGATACCGGTTAAAATACCACCCATAACAATGATAACTGCCAACAGGGACGGAACCGCGTCGAGAAGAATCTTCCATGCCGGGTCAGACTCTTTTACTGTGGAAGCCTTGTAGCCCTTCTTCACTGCAAGGAAAATTGCCAGACCTGCAACAGCGATTCCAAGAAGTGCACCGGTCAGATAACCACCCATGAACAGTGCTGCTACGGATACACCACCTGCTGTGATTGAGTAAAGAATCAACGGACCAGACGGAGGAATCAGGATTCCAGTCGGTGCAGAACAGATATTAACAGCTGCGGAGTAGTTCGGGTCATATCCCTCATCCGCCTCAAGCGGGCTCATGATGGATCCCATTGCGGAAGTTGCCGCAACGGAAGAACCAGATACCGCACCAAAAAACATATTTGCAAGTACGTTTGTCGCTGCCAGATAACCCGGAACCCAGCCTACCAGAAGTCTTGCCAGACGAACCAGTCTCTTCGCAATTCCGCCCTTGTTCATAATGTTTCCGCCAAGGGAGAAGAACGGCAGTGCCAGAAGTGAGAAGGAATCACAGCCTGAGAAACATCTCTGTGCCGCTGTCAGCGCAAAAATATTTCCATCCATTCCGCTCATAATTGCCGTGATGATCGAAGCAATTCCAATACCTGCTGAAATCGGTACACCTGCAAACAACATTACAAAGAATGAACCAAACAGCATCAATGTAGCCTGAACAACCATGCTTATTTACCTCCTTTGCTGTTGACATAAAGCTGTACGTATTTAATGATTCTGGCAATTACAATGAAAATGCCGGAAATCGGAAGACATGCATAAAGGAACTTAAAAGAAATATGCATAACAGAAGACTGGTTGGTTGCATTCATAACCAGTTTGAATCCTCCAAAAATAAACACATAACATACAAAGAACAGAATCGCTGCCTCGATAAAAGCAAGCAGTGCAATGCGCACTCCGCCTTTTACGCGATCTTTCACAAGATCAAGTGCCAGATGCTCATCTTTGTAAAAGCAGTATGCAGAACCGAGCATCGAAGCCCAAATCAATACATAGCGCAGGAACTCATCTGTAAATGTGGACGGATTCTTTAAGAGCCATCTCGAGGTGATCTGCCACGTACCGCCAGCGAGCAGCGCAAACATTGCAACAGCCATGATAAAACGCATAACTGTGTCTAAAATCTGATCAAACTTTTTCAAAATTCCATCTCCTTAGAAGATTTATTCTATCCCCACCTGTTATCGTGGAAGATACCTACTCTGAGTAATTGGATTGACCGCCATCTGTATCCCGGCTGAACGCGCCAGCCGGAAATACTGACGACGGTCATCCCTTATTTCCTGATTTGTAGCTGCTTTATCCTGTTATGGATAAATAAATGAAACACAATGAATTACTTGCCAGCATTCTGGATCTTCTCAACGATTGCATATACATCCGGATCATTTGACTTTAAGTTGTCATAGATGGACTGGCAAGCAGTCTGGAATGCAGCGGTATCTACATCCTCGATGAAGGTAACACCATTCTTCTCAGCATTTGTTTTTACTTCGGTCTCAAAATCAGCCCAGCGGGTCTTGTAAGCCTCGGTTGCTGCCTTTGCAGTCTCCTTCATGATCTTCTGCTGATTCTCACTCATGGAATTCCAAACCTTTGCGGAAATTACAATGATATCCGGGATACGGGTGTGCTCATCATAGCAATAGTACTGGGTGACATCGCTGTGATCACGAAGAGCCGTGATGTTATTCTCAGCTCCATCTACAACACCCTGCTGCATACCGGTGTAAATCTCAGAGTAGCTCATAACAGTTGCAGAACCGCCCAGAGCATTCATCATGTCGATTGCCAT
>NZ_JBNMIC010000096.1:0-5780 GCF_050873065.1 Brotaphodocola sp. | reverse complement strand
TCTTTAAAGCGTTTTTCAACATCCGGTATTAGAAAAATCTTTCTTCTGTATCTCGGACAAAATACAAAATGATAGTTTATCAAAGATACTGTTGTATTTGTATGTCTATAATTATTTTCCATACATATATTATACTGCTATGTGTGTATAAAATCAATTATTACATACTCATTTCTTGATTATTTTGCGCTATCCATCCCACACCTAAAGGCGTGGGCTTTTCGCGCATTCATTGTAATTGCAATCGAATCCGGATCTGCCTGTGCATAAACAGTCTCTTTTGCCATCACAGGCGAGTCTCATCGTAGATTGCGCGGATTCCGCCGATGAACTTCGGGCGCGTTCTCGCACAGACGACATGAGCCTCACCGATCATGGAATGAGATTTTGAGAGGCGGACCGGTACTGCCACATCCCGCAGATGCATTCCAATCAGCGTATCTCCGATATCGATTCCCGCGTGTGCCCGGATATGTTCCACCGCAGTCGGGTGCGCAAATGTATTCCACGCCGCGGTCGCAAAGGAACCTCCCGCCTTTGGCTGCGGCATCACATTCACCATCTCATATCCATACTGGCACGCCGCCTCCTCGGGCAGAATCAGCGCACGGTTGAGGTGCTCACAGCACTGTGCGGCAAGCCAGATTCCGGCTTCTTCCGTTGCCCGGTAAATCCCGTCAAACACCGCTTTCCCAAGTTCCGGACTCGAATATTTTCCGATTCGCTTTCCGGCGACCTCGCTCGTCGAACAGCCGACCACAAAGAGATCTCCCTTCTTCAGCTTTGCAAGGTCAATCAGCTCCGCTGCCGTCTGATAGGCTTCCTCCGAGATCATCTCCAGCGTCTTTTCCGAGAAAACTTCATCCGTATATCCATTCTGCCCCTTCCCCCTCTGTTCCTGTTCTCCATTATTTTTATTAGTTTTTACATCTTCCATGATCGTATGTCCACCCTTTCTGCCGCATTGCATTTTGCCATTTGTGTCTTATTATACTCTCTCTGATTTATTTTCACAATCACTGCAATCTCAGAAAAATTTTTCTAGCGGAGCGTTTTTTGTATGATAGGACGCAATTTCCTATCATATAAAAAACAGAGCGCCGGGCTGCACCTTGGCAGCTCGACACCCTGTCTCGATTCTAGTATCTGAAAATGTAATAACAATGAGGGGTTGGGTTTAAAAAATCAATTCATTCCATTATCTGTTTCTGTTGTAGTTGATCAGGCAGCCAGCCTTGACGATCTTCTTCTCATCCGGAGTCATGTCTGCCACATACAGGCTGATCTCCTTGATCTCATCGCCGATCACATATGCCTTGATGTCCTTCATATCGCCGTCGAGTGCCTTGCGGATCTGCGGAACGTAGATGTAAGAACCTACCTCGAATGCATCCGGATCATCCTTCATCTGGAACGGGATCATGCCCCAGTTCATAACGTTGGAACGATAACGCTTGGTTGCATATTCCTTACAGATATTTGCCAGACCACCGATGACTCTCTGGCAGCTTGCAGCCTGCTCACGGGCAGAACCATCACCAGGTTTCACTGCGTAAACCATGCTTCCGATCTCGGTCTCAGATGCCTTGACATCCTCATTTCCCGGAATCGTCTTGATCTTCTCGAAGACTTCCTTTAACTCCGGAGCAGACTCGCACGGGCAGGTTCCAGCAACTCTTGCCTTCTCGATCTTATCTACTTCCTTACTTCTGCCAACGTACTCCGGATCTCTTCTGGAGAGAGTGAACTCTGCCAGTCCAAGCGGATTGGAACGATAGGAAGAAGTCTCACCGGACGGAATCAGCTCATCTGTTGTGGTTACCGGGTCAAGGATCTTGGAACATACCTTTAACAGGATATTGTCAGTCAACGGGCTCATCTCCGGCCAATCCTTGATGTTCGGGCCATATACAAGGGAGGCTTCCTCATCGCCCTTGCCGAATCCCTGATAGATTCTTGCCTTGTAAACGGTATCATCGAAGTTGTACTCCGGTACCTCGTAATCATCCACAAAGTCGGTTGCCGGTGTCAGGATACCACCGTTTGCTGCGGTTGCTGCAATCGAACGTGCATCCATCAGTGCAACTGCTGCCATCTGGCCGTTGCCCGGCTTGGAACCCTCGCGGTTCGGGAAGTTTCTCGTTGTGTGACGGATGGACAGACCATTGTTTGCCGGAGTATCGCCAGCACCGAAGCACGGTCCGCAGAATGCAGTCTTGAGCACTGCGCCTGCCTCCATGAGGTCTGCAATCGCACCCTTTCTGACCAGATCAATGTAAACCGGCTGAGAGGACGGATATACATCCAGGGCGAACTCGCCGCATCCGCAGCTCTTGCCCTTCAGAATGTGAGCAGCCTCCATCACGTTCGTGTAGTTACCGCCTGCGCATCCTGCGATGACACCCTGGGTTACCTGAAGCTTGCCGTTGACGATCTTGTCTGTCAGGCTGAACTTGATATCCGGATTTCCGGTTACCTTGGTCGCCTCAACCTCAACGCTTCTGAGAATGTCGCCCAGATTTGCATTCAGCTCATCGATCTCGTAGGTGTTGCTCGGATGGAACGGAAGCGCGATCATCGGCTTTACGGTGCTTAAATCTACATATACAACACCATCATAGTAAGCAACATCTGCCGGATTCAGCTCCTTGTAATCCTCTCCGCGGCCATGCTTGGTCAGGAAAGCCTTGGTATCTTCATCGGTTCTCCAGATTGAAGACAGGCAGGTTGTCTCAGTTGTCATAACGTCAACACCGTTACGATAATCGGTCGTCATGCTGGAGACACCCGGTCCTACGAACTCCATAACCTTGTTCTTTACATATCCGCACTTGTAAACAGCGCCGATGATTGCCAGTGCAATATCCTGCGGTCCAATGCCCGGACCCGGCTTACCGGTCAGGTAAATTGCGATCACACCCGGATATGCGATGTCGTATGTATCACACAGAAGCTGTTTTACCAGCTCACCGCCGCCCTCGCCGATTGCCATCGTTCCGAGTGCACCGTAACGGGTGTGGCTGTCAGAGCCAAGAATCATCTTTCCGCATCCAGCCATCATCTCACGCATGTACTGATGGATAACTGCGATGTGCGGCGGAACGAAGATGCCGCCGTACTTCTTGCACGCGGACAGACCGAATACGTGGTCATCCTCATTGATCGTACCACCTACGGCACACAGAGAGTTGTGACAGTTGGTCAGAACATACGGGATCGGGAACTTTTCCATTCCAGATGCCTTTGCAGTCTGTACAATACCAACGAAAGTGATGTCATGAGAAGTCATCGCATCAAATTTGATTTTCAGCTTGCTCATGTCTCCGGAAGTATTGTGCTTGCTCATAATCGAGTAAGCAATCGTTCCCTTCTTTGCCTCTTCCTTGTCAGCTGCTCTGCCCGTCAGAGCCTCTACTTTTGCTGCCTCCTGCTCCGGAACCAGTTCTGTTCCGTTTACCAGATAAGCGCCCCCGTCATACAGTTTCACCATATCGATCTCTCCTCCTGCATAAATTTGAGTCCCGTTTCCGATCAGCACGCTCGGAAACGTCAACCTGTGTTTTCTTCTGTCTGTTACTTTGTCTTGTTGATTAGGTTGTTGTTTTCTTTTCTTGACTCTATTATGCATCAGGAATCGTTATTGGTCAAATACTATCATCTTGATAACTGGTATAGGTTTTTGCTATATAAGACCTATTTATTCCACCACTCCATCAGGTCCTTCATCCGGCAGAGCGCATCCCTGCGTCCCATCTCATAAGTTTCCTGAAGTTTAACCGGGTTATGCTCCGTCCGCCCGATTGTCAGCTCATGGCTCGGCCGAATCACAAAAATCTTTCCCTCAAGCTCCAGTTCTTCGATCCGCTTGACGGTCTCATTGTATCTCGTATGCCGGGTTTTCAACGCCTCCACAAATTTCGGGTAATGGCGATAGTAAATCGATGCCAGCTTTTCGTTCTCCGGCTTCTTGACATATCCGCGGTCTCTCGTGAGAACGACAACGGTCTTCGTGTATCCCATCTTTCGGAATGCCTCCACCGGGATGCTGTCCGTACATCCTCCATCAAGCAGTTTCATCCCGTCCGCCTCTACCATATGAGAGACGTAAGGCAGCGACGCCGAAGCGCGCATGAGATCAATCTGGGATTTCATATCTGTGATCTGCAAGTATTCCGGTTCTCCGGTCTCAACATTGCTGCACGTCACGTAAAAAGCCGTTTTTGATTGGTTGAAAGCCTCATAATCATACGGATCAAGGACTTCCGGGATCTCATGGTAGCAGAACTTCTCATCCACAATCTCACCGGTGCGCAGCAGATTTTTCCAACCCATAAAACGACTGTCCGAACCATATTTCTTATAATAACGGATACTCCGGCCCTTTTGCCCCGACACAAAAGAGCAGCCGTGAATCGCTCCGGCCGACACTCCGATCACACCATCGAAAGAAAGATTTTTATCCATAAACACATCGAGAACGCCCGCCGTATAAATTCCGCGCATTCCACCGCCCTCGAGCACCAAGCCTCTCAAACCAGTCAAGCTGGTAGAAGAACTGGTTTGTCCATCCGTCTGGCATTCCATCTGTTTCTCCTGCTTGCTCTCTGCCATCTATCCTCACCTGTCCTTTCTCAGCAGAATTTTTTTATCACTCTGTTCCTTCTGTTTTTCCGATTCTCCGATAAAATTCTTCATAGAAAGAATCCATCCCACTATACGACTGCAAATAAAATGTTTTCAGCACATACAGACTCACTGCCTGTGCTTCCTTTGCATCTGCCCCCGCTGCACGCTGCTGCATCTCCTTAAGGAAATGATGCCACTCTAAAATATACTTGTCATAGCGATCTGCCTGTGGCGTATCAATCCACTTTCTCACCTTTACTTTCGCGCGTCCCGGGCGGCTGCACTCGTGAATCTGTAAAAAATAATGGAATTCTTCTTTTCCATCTTTCTCCTCATAGTAGCGGCCAAGCGGGAAAATCCTACAGATTCCGGGTCTGTACGGATGAATTGAACATCTTCCTTCTTTATTTAAAAAGAGACACTGCTCGCCCTCTCCCGCCATCTTCAGATTCGGAAGCACAATCCCGTCCACAACATGAAGCTCAAGATATCCACCTAAAAGCTGCTCAGGCGAAAGACTCAGGCCCTCCGCCATCCGCGCAAAATCAAGCGGATCAAGCACAATGCTCTCTCCCATTCCGCGACAGCAGTCCGAACATCCCTCGCAGCCACCGCAGCCTGCTTTCGCCATATCATTCAGCGTATATAATTTTCCATCGGAGATCTCCTCCAGACTTACATTTCGTATCATTTCTTATTCTACCATTTCTATGCATTCATACATCTGCTTTTATACATTCATATTTACTTCTATGACATTCATACCTTGCAGAACTTACACATTGAGCTTGTTATAGCTTCCATTTTAGTTTCCATTTTAATTTCAATTTTAATTTTTATTCTAATTTCCATTTATTTCAGCAATACAACTCATTTTAGTACTGCAACGATTCTCAATCCTCTTCCTCATCATCGATCTCGTCGAGGAAATCCAGACTGTGCTCTAGCAGAATTCCCTTATAATTATTCAGTTCATCCTTGTTATCCATGATCAGTTTGGATACTGCCTGCACGGCGCCCCGCACTGCCATCTCCAGAGATTTTCCTGCAAGAAGTTCTCCAGTCATCACTGCAGAGAAGATATCCCCGCTTCCCGCAATCCGCACCGGCAGGTAATCATACGGCACCTGAAAATATGTTCCGCTCCAGTGGTC
>NZ_JBNMIC010000095.1:0-5869 GCF_050873065.1 Brotaphodocola sp. | reverse complement strand
TCTTTTGGTCGCAGATTCCTTTGCATGGTATTTTCGCGGGGATCTTACAATGGTCGGATATTATATGGTGAGAATCAGCAATTTTATCGTGTTTTTCAGCACCTATATGATTTTATTGTTTTTTACCTGGTATTATCTGGATGAGATTGATGGGATTGACCGCAGAGTGCGCAAGAGATGGAAAAATGGAATTTTTTGTCTGTGCGCCGGAGCAGTTGCGATTCTGGTTGTTTCGCAGTTCACCCATTTTTACTATGCGTTTGATGAAAACAACTGCTACTATCGGAATAACGGCTGGTGGGTCTCTGCACTGATTGGAGTTATTGGGATTGTGGTGGACAATATTCTTCTGTTTCGCTATCGCAGGCAGACGAGACCGGGAGCCTGCCTGAGTTTTATGTCCTATGCCCTGCTTCCGATGATTGCAATGGTTGTACAATGCTTTGTCTATGGATATTCGTTCATAAACTTTGCAGTGACGCTCTCTGTGCTGGTCGTATTTATGACCTCGAAGACTGAGCAGGCTCGCAAGTTGGTTTTGCAGGAGAGAAAACTGAATGATATGAGGATTGCGGTGATGATTTCTCAGGTAAAACCACATTTCCTGTTCAATGCGCTGACAACGATCCGCTATCTGTGCAAGACGAATCCGGAGGAGGCAGTCTCGGCAGTGGATGAATTCTCCTAGTATCTGCGGGGAAATCTGGATGCGATCTCCCAGAAAGACTGTATTTCCCTTGAGCGGGAGATTGAGCATGTCAATCATTATCTGGCATTGGAGCGTCAGCGTTTCGGTTCGAGAATGAAGGTGATTTTTGAGATCAAGGAGACAGATTTCCAGCTGCCGCCTCTGACGCTTCAGCCCCTTGTGGAAAATGCAGTGAAACACGGAATTCTGAAAAAAATGTCCGGAGGGACGGTGGTGATCCGTTCGGAGAGAAGCCGCGGGGGATTTGAGGTGAGTATCGAGGACGATGGTGTGGGATTTGATCCGAAACAAAAGGTGGAGGATGATGGGCGCAGCCATGTCGGAATCATCAATGTGCGGGAACGGCTTGAAAAGATGTGTGACGGAACGCTGGAGATCAAGAGCTCCCCGGGGCATGGAACCCTGTGCCGGATCTGGATACCGGAAAAGAAGTCGATGATGACAAAAAAGAATGACGATAAAAGATAATGGCGATAAAAGAGCAGGGATTCTGGGCGTGTCTGCTTCAAAATTGCATGGCAAAACGTGAAAAGTGAAAATAAGGGTTTATTTTGTAGAAATGACTTCTGTCTTGACAGAGAGCAGTAAATTTTTTATACTAAAAACGTATTAGGCAAATGCCTTGATCCACGTCTGTTAGGAAAAATCCCTGACAGGCGTTTTTTATTTTACAGAAAACCGCATCTTATGAAATGACAGACAATCTGTATGTAAGGAGAAAAAAATCATGGAAATAAAATGGAATGATCCGTTACAAAAGGCTATCTCTCTGGGAATTGTGATACTTGGAAATATCCTTTATGCGCTGGCAGTCAGACTTTTTTTGATGCCGGCGGGACTTCTCACGGGAGGAACCACGGGAATCGGACTGGCGTTAAACCGCGCATGGGGGATTCCGGTGTCCGCCTTTGTACTGCTATTCAATGTGGCGATGCTTCTCATTGGATGGAAAGTTATGGGACGGAAGTTTGCGCTGACAACCATTGTAAGTACGTTTGTGTATCCTATCGCTCTGGGCTTTTTTGAGAAGCTGTTTGGAAATCTGGTGCTGACGCAGGATCTGTTTTTATGTACGATATTTTCCGGGCTTGGGATCGGGGCTTCGCTTGGAATTGTAATCCGCGCAGGGGCGTCGACCGGGGGCATGGATATTCCGCCGCTGGTGTTGAATCATTATCTGAAAATTCCGGTTTCGGTTTCCATGTATGTGTTTGATTTTTGCATTCTTCTGGTTCAGGCAGTTGGAAATCCGCCGGAAAAGGTATTATATGGCCTGATTCTGGTGATGACTTACACGCTGGTGTTGGACAAGCTGATGCTGATGGGAACCACCCGCACAGAAGTGCGGATTGTCAGTGAGCATGCGCAGGAAATCAGGGAAGCTATCATCACAGAGATGGACCGTGGCGTAACGATGCTTTCCGGAGAAACCGGTTATCTGAAGCATCCGACGCAGCTGATCTTCAGTGTGATCTCCAACCGACAGCTTCCGGAACTTGAAAAGCTGGTTCATCGCATTGATCCGGAGAGTTTTATGGTGGTAAGCCGGGTCAGCGAGGTCAGCGGGCGAGGATTTTCTATGAAAAAACGGTATCGTTGATGATACATAAATGATATATAACCTTATGCATTCAGAGATTTCGCTCTTAAAAAAGCCAAAATGAAACACTGGGGAACTTTGTGCACATTGGGACCTAGAAAAACGGCAATTATGAGCGAAATCCCTGATATTTTTCAATTATACTTGACGCAATTATTAAAATTTTGTAAAATAAAAATATGCCAGTATGTAGTATCTTTGAGAAATAGAGGAATCCGCAATGATGCAAATGGAATCCGCACAGGTTCGACTGACTGAGAGCAGGAGCCGGGGCGGGATTTTTTTGCGCATTTTCCCTGTATCAGTTCAGAGTGTAGAAGTGCAGTGACATGGAAACTGAGAAAAGATTTCAGGAAAGGCGGGATGGGACTGGCAGGTACGTTTTAGGAGGAAGAATTATGAAAGGCTATAAGAAGCTGATGGATGCAGTGGCCGTGGTGGAGAAGGCAGTTCTTGTCATCACCATGATCCTGATTCTTGTGCTTACCGTGGGAAATGTATTTTCGCGGAAAGTGATTCATCGCTCCTGGTCCTTTACGGAGGAACTGGTTGTTGCGGTGTTTGTATTGATTACCCTTTTAGGGGCAGCGCTGTCTGCGAGAGAGGGCGGTCTTGTCGGACTGAACCTTGTGACAGAGCGTCTGCCAAAATGCACGAAAAAACCGGTGGTTTGTCTGATCACCTTTTTCAGCGTGCTGTTTATGGCAATTTTGTTTTACTATGGAATGGACAAGGTGTTTGCACAGCTTGCAAACCAGAAGAGAACTTTTGTGCTCAACTGGCCGGAGTGGATTTTCTGGTCCTTTGTCCCGATCGGTGCGGCATGTATGAGCCTGCATTTTATTGAGTTCTGTATCGACACCTGCACAAAGAAAGATGATGCAGGAAAGAAAAAGGAGGTGCAGTAAATGGTCAGTGCAGTATTGTTTGTCTCCTTTTTTCTGCTTTTGATTCTCAATGTGCCGATTTCGGTGTGTCTGGGACTTTCCTCAGCGTGTGCGATCCTCTACTCTGGAACATCGCTGACGATTGTGGCAACGAATATTTATTCCGGTATCAGTAAATTCCTGCTTCTTGCAATTCCGTTCTTTGTTCTGTCCGGAAATATCATGGCAAAAGCTGGAATTTCCACGAGACTGATTCATTTTGTAGATACCTGCGTGGGTCATCGCAAGGGCGGTATCGCAAATGTGTGTGTCATTGTAGCATGCTTCTTCGGTGCAATCTCCGGTTCCGGTCCGGCGACGGTGGCCGCCCTTGGAGCTGTCCTGATCCCGGCAATGGTGGAGCGCGGTGGTTTCTCCGCTCCGTTTGCAACGGCGCTGATGGCAACTTCGAGCTCGATTGCAATCGTCATTCCGCCGAGCATCGCTTTCGTCGTTTATGCATCGATCACGGGTGCATCGATCGGAGATATGTTTGTGGCAGGTATTGTTCCGGGAATCCTCATGGGTCTGGCACTTGTGCTGGTTGTCATGTGGGAGGTTCACCACAACCATGTCGTTCCGGCAAATGTCAAGAAGGCGAGTGCAAAAGAGCGCTGGGATGCGTTTAAGGATGCATTCTGGGGATTTTTGATGCCTCTGATCATTCTTGGCGGTATTTACGGTGGATTTTTCACCCCGACCGAGGCGGCAGCAGTTTCTGTTGTGTATGGTCTGTTTGTAGGAATGGTGATTTACCGTGAGGTAAAATGGACGGATCTGTGGGATATTCTGGTTGAGTCTGCAAAGACGACCGGTGGAATCATGCTGATCGTATCCTGTGCTTCCCTGTTCTCTTTTGTCTGCACGCGTTTTGGAATCTCCACCGCTGCATCGGAACTCTTGGGAAGCCTTGCAAAGAATCAGTTTACCTTCCTTTTGATCTGTAATGTGATTTTCCTGATCGCAGGATGCTTCATCGATGCAAACTCTGCGATGTATATTTTCATCCCGATCATGCTTCCAGTCTGCAAGGCACTCGGATACAATGTGATCGCGTTCGGTGTGATGGCAACAGTAAACCTTGCAATCGGTCAGGTAACTCCGCCGGTTGGAGTAAACCTTTTTGTCGCAATCGGAGTGAAGCTGAAAAAGGGAATGGAAGTTACGCTTCAGCAGATTTCCCGTGCAGTTATGCCGATGGTTGGAGCTTCGGTTGCAGTTCTGCTTCTGATCACCTACGTTCCGGTGATGTCCACAGGTCTTCCGGCACTGCTTGGAAGTGCAGCGGCAATGAGCAATGGAGGTGCGGGATCGGATTCTTCCAATGGCTCTGATGGAACAGACGGAGCAGGCGGTGCCGGCGCGATGGCAAATGGAGACGCTGTGGATGGAGAGGATTTCAACACAATCGGGGATTACAGCGATCTTGACTGGCCGGAGATGACCTGGAATTTCACCTGTTCAACGACAGAGACGAGTACCTGGGCAGAGGGCGGTAGAAAGTTTGGAGAGCTGATGGAACAGGCAACCGGCGGAAAGATCAAAGTCGATGTCTATGCAGCAGACCAGCTGACAAACGGAAATCAGTCTGAGGGAATTCAGGCACTGATGAATGGAGATCCGGTACAGATCTCGATGCACAGCAATCTGATTTACTCTGCATTTGATCCGAGATTCAATGTGGTTTCCCTGCCGTATCTGTTTGATTCGGTTGAGGATGCCGATGCCGTTCTGGATGGACCGGCAGGACAGGAGCTTGTCAAGATTCTTGAGTCTTATGGCCTGCACTGCATGGGTATGGCAGAGAATGGATTCCGCCAGCTCACAAACAGTGTGCGCCCGGTCAAGAGTGTTTCCGATATCAAGAATCTGAAACTGAGAGTTGCAGGATCGAACCTGCTGATGAAGTGTTATGAACTCTGGGGCGCAGATGCGACGAACATGAACTGGTCTGAGACTTACACGGCGCTTCAGCAGAAGACGGTTGACGGACAGGAGAACCCGCTTCCGGCAATCGATGCGGCAAGTGTACAGGAGGTACAGAAGTATGTATCTCTCTGGAATGCAAACTATGACTGTCTGTTCTTCTGCATCAATGAGGACCTCTATAATACGCTGACACAGGAACAGCAGGCAGTTGTCGATGAGGCAGGCCGCAAGGCAGTTGCCTATGAGCGCCATATCAACCGTGCCGGTGATGAGGAGATCCTGAATCGTTGGCAGAGTGAGAACGGCGTTGAGGTTGTTCCGACTGAGGAACTCGATATCGAGTCCTTCAAGAAGGCAGTAGAGCCGGTAACTGACTGGTACATCAAGGAGCTGCAGGCTCAGGGTTACGAGGATGCAGAGGCACTTGTCCATGCATTTACCAATGCAGAGGGTGCAGGTTCTAATGCAAATGGCGGTGTGTCCACAAGCGCTTACACGGTTGAGGATCACAGTGATTTAAACTGGCCGGAGATGACCTGGAACTTTACCTGTTCGACGACAGAGACGAGTACCTGGGCAGAGGGCGGTAGAATGTTTGGAAAGCTGATGGAGCAGGCAACCGGCGGAAAGATCAAAGTTGACGTCTATGCAGCCGATCAGCTGACAAACGGAAACCAGTCCGAGGGAATTCAGGCGCTGATGAAC
>NZ_JBNMIC010000094.1:0-6010 GCF_050873065.1 Brotaphodocola sp. | reverse complement strand
CCCCCACCTATAGAGGAGGGGGACATCCACTCTGAGTTATACGTGTCCCTTCACAAGACGAACCACTCCGGCACTCTCAAGCATCTTTCTCACTGTGTAGAACAGGATCGAATTGATCGGCCACATGATCAGATTCTTAAACGCCCGCATCGGAAGCAGCGCTAAGAATCCTTTTCCGTAAAGCATGCTCAGGAAATAGGTGCTCATCAGCATATTGCAGATCACACAGACCGTAAGTTCTGCAAGCAGGACACGCCAGAGTGTCAGCGGACGCTTGTAATAAAAGCACCCATAAATCAGGCCTGCGACAATCGCCACAAGCGTGAATCCCGGAAAGAACGCACCGGTCGGCTTAATTAAGAACTTTACAATGTCCATCGTTCCGCCGAACACTGCACCGACAACCGGACCAAACAGACTGCACACAAACTGGTTTACAATCGTAGAAAAACCAATCTTGATGTAATCTCCGATCTGGATCGTGAAATATCCGAGAATCACGGACAGCGCACCAAACATTGCCGCCGTCGTGATTGTGCGGACGTTCTTGAATTCTCGATAAGAACCGGCAAACAGGGATGTCATTTTACTCATAAAAAATACCTCCTCTGCAGACCTCTCGAACTACAAAGGAGATATGGACATATCCTCTTCGCAGCGGGATGCGGACTATGCACCGCAAAGAACCTCTTCGTTCTTTTTCGTCCTGCCGGCAACTCCCTGTCCGGCTGGCACTTGACGCACACAGACCTACTCTGCTTCTCTTATTTATTTTTGTCTTATTTTATCACATTTTTTCCCTTTGTAAAGCACTTTTTTGCATGCAAGGGACTTCGCCTCCGCCAGTTTCAGGCTTCCATCTGATTAATTGCCTTTTACCGGTCTGCTCTCTGCTCTAATTTCTTTGAGGTCTTCTTCATCACATAGAGGAAGTAAGGAATCAGCGGAATCAGTGCTGCAATCCACGCCGCCGGATCGGAGGCACAGGTCTCAACAAAACCGTAGCCGAGTCTTGCCACCACCATGACGACAAGGGATCTTGCCCCAAGTTCAAATACTCCGCCCATCATCGGCACAAAGCCGTAGCCGAGTCCCTGAAGGGCATTTCGATACAGAAAGATGCTTCCAAGGAACGGGTAACACCAGGAAACGGTGCGGAAATACGATTTTGCCGCTCCCATCACCTCCGTCTGACTTCCGTCAATAAAGATGTGGATCAGTGCATCCCCGAAGAAATGAATGATCAGGATCATCAGCACACTGCTGATCAGAATCATGATCTGCGTATCCCGGACGCCCTGCTTGATGCGGTCAAATCTTCCCGCGCCCCAGTTCTGTCCCACAAATGTCGCCGTCGTCGCACCGAAGGCAATAAAAATTGAGGTGACAAGGTTCTGGAGCTTTCCGGCCGCTGCAAATCCCGCGATATAGGTCGAGCCATAGCTGTTGACCGCGCCCTGCACAATGATTGTTCCGAGCGCCGTGATCGAAAACTGGAGTGCCATCGGAATGCCGATTCCAAGGAGTTCTCCCATCATCGGGAAATCCAGACGAAAATCTTCCGCAGAGAGTTTCAAAATATGGAATTTCCGGATAATGTAAATCAGACAGCAGAGCGCGGAGACTCCCTGCGCAATCACAGTCGCCCACGCACAGCCCTCCACGCCGACATGAAGCTTAATCACAAAGACCACATCGAGAATCGCATTGAGAACTGCGGAAATAATCAGAAAGTAAAGCGGAGATTTGCTGTCCCCGAGCGCGCGGAGCACTGCCGCCAAGGCGTTGTAGGCAGCCGTCACAAACAGTCCCGCATAGATGATGGAGAGATAGGATGCCGTCTGATTAATGATCTCATCCGGGCTGTTCATAAGCCTCAAAATTGGATAGTTGAGCGTCAGAAGTGCCACCGTCATCACGACAACAAACGCCACACAGAGTTCGATCGAGACTGCGACATAGTGGCGCATCTTCTTGTAATCCTTTGCGCCGAAACTCTGTGCCACCATGATCGCAAATCCGCTGGTGATTCCATTCAACCATCCGATCACCATAAAGTTTAGGGAAGTTGTGCTTCCGATTGCGGCAAGCGCATTCACACCGATGTACCGTCCGGCAACCACCGCATCCACAAGATTATAAAACTGCTGAAAAATATTTCCCAGGTACGCGGGAATCATAAAAGCAAGGATCAGCCGTACCGGACTTCCCTTTGTCATATCATTTGTCATAAACCGTTTTACCTATCTTTCTATCCTGTCTGTCTTTCCACCCAGTTTTTTGTTTTGTCATCCCATGTCTTAACTGACACATGCTAAAACTTGACGTTCTGTCAAAACACATCCTTTAATTTTGCTATCCGCACCGTGAAAGAAAATCCCCAAAATAAACGGCTTTTTTCAGCGTTCAAGAAGCGCCAGCCCGTTTTCCTTCAGCCACGCCTTACTCTTCTCATATTCCGGAAGCACCCGCCCGACCTCCGCCCAGAAACGCGCGGAATGATTCATCTCCAATCTGTGGCACAGTTCATGCACCACAATGTAGTCGAGCACTTCCTCCGGCGCCAGAATCAAACGCCAGCAAAAATTCAGATTGCCCTGATAACTGCAGCTTCCCCAGCGCGACTTCGTATCCTTGATCGTGATTTTTCCGTAATCCACACCGACACGCTCCGCAAAGAACGCAACGCGACTGCGAATCTTCTCCTTTGCGAGACGACGAAACTCCGGCTCATTCTCCGGAGTGATCTCAGGAAACTGTTCCTGTCTCTTCTCGCGCACTTTTTTCTGGGCAAGGAATTCTTCGACTTTTTCCTCAATCCACTCTCTGCGGTCCCGGATTAAATCATCAATCTCCGCCTTGTCGCAGTCTCTCGGCGCCCTTACGGTAACATCGCCATCCAAAGTAATCTGGATGGCGATCGTCTTCCTGGAGGTGCGGATCAAATCGTATCCGCCCCAGGTCTTCTCTGTCTGCTTTTTCATATCAGAAACCTAATTACTACCTACTATCTATTATCTGTCAAATCAAAACCTTAACTCTCAAATTCAGGGAAACTTAACGCATATTTTAATTCTCGCGCATGCGTGTGATGATGGTGTTTGCTCTCTCGTAAAGTTCCTCCGGATCCACACCGGTTGAGAACTCGCCGTTCTCATAAAGGATTCTTCCGTTGACCATCGTCAGCTTTACATTCTGCTTGCTTCCGCTGTATACAAGGTTCTTTGCAATGTTGTTGAGCGGCTGCATATTCGGCTGATGAAGATCAATCATGATCAGATCTGCGAACTTGCCCTCTGCAAGGCAGTCACAGTCTGAAAGTCCCATCGCATAGGCACCTCCGGAGACTGCCATCTTGAGAACCTCGTCCGCCGGAACTGCCGCCGCATTCTTCTCGCGCAGTTTTCCAAGTCCCGTGACAAGGAACATCTCGCGGAACATATCGAGGCAGTTGTTGCTTGCCGGTCCATCCGTTCCGATTGCAAGGGTGATGTCCTTTTCAAGCATCTTGGAGATCGGTGCAATTCCGCTTGCGAGCTTCGTGTTCGATCCCGGATTTGTCACAGCGATCAGATGTTTCTTTGCAAAGATATCAAGATCCTCCTCCGTCATCCAGACGCAGTGATATCCACCTCCGCCGTACTCAAACATTCCGAGAGAATCGAGAAACGTCGTCGGGGTCATGCCATAGCGCTCCACACACTGGGCAACCTCGGCCTCCGTCTCGGAATTGTGTAAGAATACCGGAGCCTTGTACTTCTGAGAAAGTCCTGCCACACCCTCAAGCAGCTTTTTCGATGTCGTGTACTCTGCATGGAAGCCCAGACTGTATCCGATCAGCTCATGGTAATGATTGTACGTGTTGTACTCTTCCTCCATCGCGGAGAGTGAGGAAGAAAAATCATTGAGGCTGCTGACCATCACCGTTCTGAATCCACTGTCCACCGATGCCTTTGCAATCTGCTCCGGGTGAAAATACATATCAAAGTTTGCCGTAATTCCGCTTGTCAGATATTCAAGAATCGCAAGACGGCTCAGCCAGTAGATATCCTCACCCTGAAGCTTTGCCTCCATCGGGAAAATCTGTTTGTTCAGCCAGTCGAGAAGCGGCATGTCATCTGCGTAGGAGCGCAGAAACGTCATCGCTGAGTGGGTATGCGCATTCTTGAATCCCGGCATAATCAGATTGCCCTTCGCATCGATCTCACGGTCCCAGACCGGCTGCTCCAGAATCTTCACAGAATCTGCGCCGAGTGTGTTTACCGGTCCTACGTGGGTGATCCGGTTTCCCTCCACCCAGACTTCTCCGGTCAGAATATCAGTGTTCTGATTCATCGTCAGAATTCTTGCATTATAAAAACGAATATTCATCCGTCCACCTCCATTTTCTTCTTAGTTTACTGCTCACTGTCTGTCTTATCGTTTGCCCTTGTCGTAGATCTCACCGAGTGCACGCGGAGAACGGTTGTACTTCGAGAAGAAAATCAGAAGCAGAAGGGTTACCACATACGGAAGCGTCATCACGAGATCCGAATAGCTGCTCGGCATCTGAAGTTTCTGAACCAGAAAATATCCGCCGGAGCGGGCAAATCCGAACAGCAGGCAGGAGCCGAGCGTCGGAAGAATCGTCCAGTTTCCAAAGATCAGAGCTGCAATCGCCAGATATCCGTAACCGACATAGATGCTTGAGGAAAAGTTTGCGGAGATCGAGTACGCAAAACTGATTCCTGCAAGACCGGAAAGTCCTCCGGACACCATGACTGCAATCAGACGGACTTTTGCCACATCGACACCGGCCGCATCGACTGCGTGCGGGTTATCACCGCAGGCGCGAAGATTCATGCCGTAAGGAGTCTTGTACATCACATACCACGCGACAACCGCTGCGACAATAATGATCACCTCAAATGGGTAAATATCCTTGAACACAGCACCGAGCACCGGGATCTGGGAGAGACCCGGAATCGTCCACTTTGCAGACACGCCGAGAACAAACTTATCGGAAGCTGCACCGAAGACGCTGCGGTTAATGTACTTTGTAAGGAAAGCGGTCAGCGCAGTCGCCAGAATGTTGATTACGACACCGCTGATAACCTGATTTGCCTTAAAGCGGATACATAAGAGCGCGTGAAGCAGGGAATAGAGTGTTCCTCCGAGCACGGCAAAAAGAATTGCCACATAGTAAGGCACCTGGGAATTTCCTGCAAAGTTTCCCGCAATGCTCACGGCAGCAAGTGCACCAAAGAAGGCACCCACGCCCTGAAGTCCCTCGAGCGCAAGGTTTGTGATTCCGCTCTTCTCACTGTAAATACCGCCGATCGCCATGATAAACAGCGGCAGGGAAAAAGAAAGTCCGTCTATAATGATTCGTTCCATTAGCGGTTCCCCCTTTCTTCGTTTTCCTTGAGTTCCTCTTTCATGCTCTTGACCTTATAGCGGATAAATGCGCCACAGGCAGAGAACAGAAGGATCACACCCGTGATCACAGAGGCAATCTCTGACTCTAAACCGGAAGCAGAGTTCATATAGGTGCTTCCCTTGCTGATCACCGTGATCAGGAAAGAGGAGAAAATAATGCCGATCGGATTGGAATTTGCGAGCAGAGAGACTGCGATCGCATCAAATCCCGTGCTTGCAAGCACCTTCGGCTGAATGGATCCAAAATATCCGAGATAGTAGGTCACACCGGCAAGACCGGCAAGCGCTCCGGATACAACAAACGCCATGACCATGCTGCGTCCGACCTTGATGCCCGCATATTTTGCGGCATTGCGGCTCGTTCCAACGCTCTTGAGCTCATAGCCGAACGTTGTGCGGTCAAGCAGGAACTTTACGGCAACCGCGATGATTACTGCGAGGATGATTCCGAGCGGAATATCCATCTTGAGATCTCCGACCGTCGTGTCCATCAGCGTCAGTCTCGCTGCCTTTGAGACTGCATTTGACTGGCGGGATACCGGATTGACATAGTAGGTGTTGATAAAGAAACTGATCACATACTGTGCAATGT
>NZ_JBNMIC010000093.1:0-6185 GCF_050873065.1 Brotaphodocola sp. | reverse complement strand
GGCTTTGTGAATAGCCATAAGCCACTTATCGTAGTCTTTCAGAAACCACGCCTGATGGCGTAGGAAACGGAGACTTCAGACGTGGTAATTCATAGTTATACGCAAAAACGAGAAGCTCTATCTGAGTCTGCCATCCCCATTTTTCTTTTCATCCCATCTTCTTGGAATGTCTGAAACGGATCCGGGAAATTCTCAGATATGCTTCTCATTTTTATATTTCTGAATAGTACTTTTTTAATCAGCAGATTTACTTGAGCATCTCGTCTTTTCTTGCAAGAATCGCTGCTACTGCGGTACATGCCGGGCAGTCACAGTACTTTGCGCCTTTTGCCTTGATTTCTTTTGCATGGTCTGCAACCGCAGCTGCCTTGTCACCAAAAACACCTGCTCCTGCCGGAGACTCTGCAAATGCAATCAAACCATCGATCGGAATGATGTCTTCCTCAAGCTCGGCAATGTAATTCTTTGTCATCTCGGCTTCTTTGTCCGTTCCAAGCGCATCCAGCCATGCCTGTCCCGCTGCCTTTGCTTCTGCGCAGCAGCTCGATGCATCAATCAGTTCGTGTGTCTTCTCAACAATGTAATTCATCAGCTGGTTTTCCATAAGATTATGACCCCTCTTTCTAAAATAATTGTGCATAAACCCGCCTTTATTTTAGCATAATCGTCAGAGAAAATCAAATCTTTCCATCCTGTTTTTCCACGATTATCTGCATGATCGTTACGGTCCACGCGCCTTGCAAACAGCAACGGATTTTGCCGATGCCCCGCATTCCAGATATTATCTGCTATTATCTACTATCTGGAAGAACCAGCAGTAATTACATTTGACTTTCCGCCGTCTGCCTCTGGATTGTTCTCACCGCTGTTCGGAGTGTTGCTCGTTCCATTGCCATTCTGGGAAGAAGAGCCATTGTTAAAATTGTAGGAAGTTGCAGTGGAAACCTGAGTTGTGCAGGTACCATCTGCCTGGAAGGTATACACCACTCCATCAATCGTGCGGGAAGTTCCTGCAACCATCACTCCGTTTGCCGGATCAAAATAGTAGGTACTTCCATTTACATTCTGGAATCCGGTCTGCACTTTTCCGTCTGTTCCGAACAGATACCAGGATCCGTCAACCGGCATTGCAATGTTGATTGCACATTTTCCGGAATCCGGATAGAAGTAATAGCGGGAACCGTCAATCGTGCGCCAGCCAGTCCACAGGGAACCGTCCTCTGCCATATAAAAATAGTCATCTCCGATGCGGAGCCAGCCGATTGCAAGCGTTCCATCAGACAGTCCGTAGTAGTACTTGTCCGATGCAGTGTCATGGATCAGTCCGGTTGCAACCGTTCCGTCCGGCATATAATAGTAGAGCTTGTCTCCAGATTTTGTCACTCCTGCCGCATAAGCACTCATTCCACTTCCGATTACAACACTGCCAAGTACTCCAGCCAGCATGGCAACTGCCGCTTTGCGATATAATTTCATCTTTTCATCCTCCAGTTTCCATATTTATTTTTCTATCATCCATGAATTACCACGTCCGAAGTCTCCGTTTCCTACGCCATCAGGCGTGATTTCTGCACTTTTGATAGATAACTATAAATTTTCTCTCTCATCTTTTTATTATAAACCATGGAACCGTTCCAATGTAAAGAAAAAAATTGTAAAATTTTTGTGTCCTCCCCCATCAGACGATAAAATCCTTTATGCTTCGATCTCTAATGATAATAGCAATTCCCGCTGCATCCGTCTGGAAAAAGTTCCTTCCTGATTCTCCTCTGAAATTCCTCTTCAGATACCGAATTTTCGAGAATCTCCCTTGCCCGGGATAAATTTCGGATGTCTCTCTCCATAAAATCCACATAATTTCCACGACCCACGAGTTTCAGATGTGTGATCCCCGCGCGCCGAAGCTGCCACAGGGCACAGAGTCCGCACCCGCTCTCTCCGCACAGATAACCGTCCTCTATTGCTTCCTCATCCTCATTATCCTCATTCCCATTTTGATTCCTACTTTGATTCTCATTTTCGTTCTCATTTTTCAAACGCTCTGCCCCGATCAGCTCTCCATCCTCATCGATCAGTCCATTTTCTCTCAGCTGATTCCACCCGGATTCTTCCACCTTACGCCCACACACCGGTGCAAGCCAATAGGGAACCCTGCACAGATGCCCCAGCTCATCGCCATGAAGTGAATTGCAGAAAGCTCCCGTAAACTGGCAGTTCTCATTCATCACAAACGCCTCAAATTCTGTCGGAAACGCCGGGAAAGTCAAATTGGACGTCAAATCAGCTAACTTCGTCACAGCGCGCATATCGGCGAACGTGTTTTTTCGATGAAAAATGATCCTCGTAAGTCCAAGGCGGCTCAACACCCTCACACTCCCCGTATTGATTTCTCCCATCTCCCCGCTCAGGTGAATCTCACAGTCAATTCCCTGTTCTCTCAGATAAACAATCAGAGCCGGATCCGCAAGGATGAAACTTTGAAATCCAAGTTGCATACAGGAAACGATGATTTTGGCAATCTCCGGATACTGCTTGGGCAGATAATACAGGGAATTGAATGTCAGGTGAACCGGCTTTCCATAGCGGCGCACCATTCCTGCCAAAATCTCAAGTTCACTGTACGCTCCAATCTGAACATTGCAGCAGAGCACCTCTCTGCGGTTTAACGGCACCTGCGTCCCATATTTTGCAGTCCAGGAGTACGGGACATACCCGCAGAAACATTCATCCGCTCCCGCCTCGACAAAACGGATATACTCATCGACCGAGCCAAGTCCCGCAGTGATTTTCATCTTCCGTTTTACTGGATTTTCTCGTCTCCCACTTCCATCAGATTGATCACAAGACGGTCGATCCCAAGTTTCCTCCAGTATCTCATTCTGCTGCATTTGCTTTCCCTTCTGCATGCTTCCTCCCGCCTTTTCTCCGCCAGTTCTTCTTCCCGCCACTCACTCTGTTGGCATTTTTCTTCCACCGTTTTTTCCGCTTCTGCCTCTTTTGCTGCTCTTTCTTGCACGGAAAAGTCCCGAAGCTCCCCAAGAATCCGTATGTCAAATCCGAACAGGGAATTTCCTCTTCCGACCATATTCAGATGCTTTGGATACAGATACACAAAATGATTGCAAAACTTCGGGCACGCTCTGACCAGTGTCTGATATCCGCGCTCCCCATGGACACAACCCGCATATAAGGTACAATACTGGGAGGTGTTTGTCTGATAAAATGGAAGATGCAGGCTGTTTTTCTCCCCAGGGAAACAACTCTTAATCAATCCATCAACAGATTCCCACTCATAACGCTCAATTCCGAATTCCTTTTTCAGAAAATTCCGGTAAAACGCTGCATACAGATTGTTCTCCTGTCTCCCCAAATTTTGTTTTCCGTAACCTTGCTCTCCCGATTTCCCCCTCCATGTCTCTAAATATCTGCCCCTCGGATCTTTCCGGCGCTTGTTGAGCAAAATTCCAAGACTCGGCGTCAAATATCTCGTTTTTTGCGACACAAGATCTGCCATCGCCCAGTCATTGATCACAATCTCTATCTGCATGTTTTGCGTGTTCTGATCTTTTTGTACCTTTTGTGCTTTTTGTTTTTCCCACCATGCATCCACGTTCTGCAAGAGTTTTTCCGTTTTTTCCATCCATTCTTCCCTCAGATATGAAAAAACAAGCGTCACAGAAAGATTTTCCTGCCCTGCCTTTTCTAACAGCCTCATCAGGATCTCCTCTTTGGGGAAAAGCAGCGGGCAGAATGAATTTCCTATATAGAGCCGACTTGGACGGCAGGCCGCAAGCGGATGATTGTTAAGTCCGTTTTTCTCCCAGTACCAGCGCGCAAACGTCTGGGCAGGCACACTTAAATAGTTCTCATACAGAACCGGCTGGTCAAGCTCCAATGCGATCTCCGGGAAATCGAAATCTTCAAATTTCCCGACATTTTTTGGCGCATTCCCCTCATCTTTCTCTGCGTCAAACCACTGCCTTTTTTGCTCCATCAAATCACCGGCGCGGATCCCGTCAAGAGTCGCCGGATAACCGATCAGAGCCTCCGATACCTCCGCATCACTGCATTCCAGTTTCAGGCGGATATAGCGGTCATACTGACTGATCAGTTTCTGCACCGCACTTGAAAATTCGCTTTGTTTTTCCAAGTGTCCGCCATTTTCACCCTGCTGCACATTCACAGAAATCTCCGTCCAGAATTCTTTTTTTATGACCTCTGCAATCGAAAAATCTGTGATCCGAATCTCCCGATAGCTCTTCTTTTCCATCTCATAAAAACAGATCCGAAAAGCTCTCAACCGATTTCTGGCCGTGTCGTCCCATTCCGCCAGCCGAAAGAAAAATGCCTCTTCCTCGATCCCGGTAATCCGGATTTCCTTTTTCTCCACGCTCTTTGCCGTTTCCCCATCAAATTCTGCAAAGCCGGCCAGCAGACCAAACGGAATCATTGAAATCATATCCGCTCCACGTTCCTTTCTTTGTTTCTTTGTTTCTTTCTTTGTTTCTTTCTTCCTCTTTCCGTTTCCTTTTTTCGCTCTTCATCCTGTCCCTTTCTGTCTGTATATCCTATCACACAAGCCATTCTTTTTCCAGAATCATTTTCACTCCGGAAACATTTCCAAAATCCTCCCCGTGTACAGGACGTCATTCCAAGTTGACAGATCCCTTTTCGCGTCCTATAATAAACACAATTTTGTAATTCCTATATAATTGCTATGATTTTTATTATAAAACCAATGAGAAAATAATGAGAAGGAGAATTTTCATTCGATGTTGACAGAGAAAACCAAAGTTCTGGTCGCTGTTGATGCGCTTCCAGACGATGTGTGGAAACAATTTGAATGTCAGAAAACTTTTTCTTTTGTGCGGGACGGCATCCATGCCGGAAAACTGCTCGATGAACAGACCTTCGACGTCGTATTTCTGGATCTCTTTTTGAACGGACTGGATGCCCTCCACCTTCTTCGGAAAATCCGGGCGGAGCACCCCGCTGCACGCGTTGTGCTGACAAGCGAAGCTCCGAATTTCCAGTTTGCCCGCCAGGGACTCCTGTACGGCGCCTGCGACTATCTCCTGCGCCCATTCACCTCCGATATGCTTGCAAAAACATTTGCGCGGATGGATCTTTCCGGACAGTCCGAAAAATCTCCTGAACAGGAAGCTCTTCTGCGCGTCAAGCGCACTCTCGGGACAAGTCTTTTTCCGGAAACCGTCTCCAAAGAACTCCATCAGCTCTGCTCCCTGACCGAAAATAACATCGAGACCGATCAGCGGCTCAGACGCTTTTTTGAAAATGTCGTATCCCTCACTTTTCAGGAATTTCCATGGCTTTCGTCCTTCATCGACCAGAAGGATTTCAGTCAGATTCACGGACTCTTCACGAGTGATGAGCATCTCGTCCGCACGTTCTGTGAGCAGGGCTTTAACCGGCTCTACGATCAGCTCTGGCGCCTCTATCCCGAGACCGACGATGAACATGTAAAAGCGATTATGATTTATCTGCTCGAACACGTCGACACTCCTCTGCCGCAAAAAGAGGTCGCTCAGGAATTTTTTATGAGTGCCTCTGCGCTGAGTGAACGCTTCTCCTCAGCTCTCCACCTCTCTTACCGGGAGTACAGCCAACGGATCCGCATGAGCCGGGCATCCTGGTTTCTGCGAAACACCAGCCTCAAGCTCTATGAGATCTGCGATCAGATGGGTTTTAAGGATGTGAACTACTTTTCCAGACAATTTCGCCAGCAAAACGGCATGACCGTCTCTGAATACCGCATGGATGACGGAAGTTGGGAATTCCAGATCTGAGTTTTCTCGGATCCGGTTCCCACATTTATTTTCCCTGCGGCGCTTCAAAACAGCCATAAGACAACAAAAAGCCCAGAAATCAATCACTTGACTTCTGAGCTTTCGATTAGCAGGGGAAGAGGGGCTCGAACCCCCATCTACGGTTTTGGAGACCGCTGCTCTACCATTGAACTATTCCCCTATGACATTTAAAACATTCGCCTCAACTGAGCACTCGTACATAATACCATATGACCATCTGATTGTCAATGAATTTTTTCAATTTTTTTGAACAATTAAAAAAATTAAATTCTGATTTGAACCGTGAAACATCAGCAAAAACAAAAAGCTCAGAAATCAATCACTTGACTTCTGAGCTTTCGATTAGCAGGGGAAGAG
>NZ_JBNMIC010000092.1:0-6286 GCF_050873065.1 Brotaphodocola sp. | reverse complement strand
GGTTCAATCTTCTGAACCTTTGTAATCACCTTCATCAGCATCTCCGGTCTCCCTTTGTAGTGGGAAGCAATCTCCGCAATCTTCACCAGCTGGGATGACGGGGTCTTGTAACTGTAAGTCTCTTCTTCTCTCATCCGGACCCTTCTCCTTTCAGATTTCAAAACAGATCTGAAAAACAATTCAAAAATCATTCAAGAATAATTCTTGAATATTTTCTCTGACCTGACTGTTTTTTCTGAAAACAAGTATAGGAGAAGATGCACTTTGCGTCTAATATGGAAAATGCGCATCATATTATAGGTTTTATGCATTTATGTTTATTTTTTATCATTATCAAGTGCAAGAAATCTATGTTTGTTAAAAAACAAACGCTCCGTCAGTGAGCAAAGTTCTGCAAACTCGTTCTCACTCCGGGCTCATCGTAACGGTACATAAGGTCGTAAAATACACGACCTAAGTACCGACGATTCACACGGGTTTGCAGGAACTTACTCACTTCTGGAGCGAAATCACACACCACTATAATCATTACGCGCCAAGTCTTTGCAAGCGTTGACTTGAATCCTCACAACATCATGGCGCTTATTAATTTGCGAACTGGCTGTTGTACAGCGTCGCATAGAATCCATTCTTTGCGAGCAGGCTCTCATGGTTGCCCTGCTCAATGATATGGCCGTCCTTCATCACAAGGATCACATCTGCCTCACGGATCGTCGACAGACGGTGCGCAACGATAAAGCTCGTTCTTCCCTGCATCATCGTCGCAAAAGCCTTCTGAATCCGGATCTCCGTCATCGTATCGATCGAGGAGGTCGCCTCATCGAGGATCAGCATCGGCGGCAGACAAAGCATCACACGCGCAATGCAGAGGAGCTGTTTCTGACCCTGGGAGAGATTTCCTCCATCCTCGGAGATCACCGTGTCGTATCCCTGTGGCATACGCTTGATAAAGCTGTGTGCATGGGCGGATTTGGCTGCCGCAATCATCTCCTCCTCCGTCGCATCCGGTTTTCCGTAGCAGATGTTCTCGCGGATTGTGCCGGATTTCAGCCACGTCTCCTGAAGCACCATACCGTAGCTTGCACGCAGGCTCTTTCTCGTCGCATGGCGGATGTCAGTTCCGGACACCTTGATTGAACCGTCATTCACGTCATAGAAACGCATCAGCAGGTTGATGATCGTCGTCTTTCCGCATCCAGTCGGTCCGACAAGCGCGATTCTCTGTCCCGGCTTGACATCGAGGTTCAGATCCTCAATCAGCGGAACTTCCGGCACATAGGAGAACTTCACATGGTCGAGCTTGACACTTCCGTCCACATGGTCGAGCGTCACGGCATCGGAATCCTCCGCCTTGAATGCCGGCTCATCGATGAGTTCGAGAACACGGGCCGCACATGCAAGTGCATTCTGAAGCTCTGTCACAACGCCGGAGATCTCATTGAACGGCTTTGTGTACCGGTTCGCATAACTCAGGAAAATCGAGAGCTGACCGACACTGAGCATACCACGGATTGCCGCAAAAGCACCGACTACGCCGACACTCGCATATACCATGCTGTTGACGAAACGGGTTGCCGGATTCGTGATCGAGGAGAAGAAGATCGCGCGCAGACTGCATTTCTGAAGTCGGGAGTTGATCTCCTCAAAGCGCTCCTGTGCCTCATCCTCATAGCCAAATGCCTGGACAACCTTTTCATTTCCGATCATCTCATTGACGAGGGAGGTCATCTCACCGCGGGTCTGGGACTGCAATTTGAACATCGAGAACGTCTTTTTCGCGATGTAACTTGCCACGCACAGAGAGAGCGGAGTCACAAGCACTACGACAATCGTGATCACCGGATTTACCATCAGCATAAAGCCGAGTGTTCCGAGGATTGTGAGCACGCCGGTGAACAACTGGGTAAAGCCCATCAAAAGTCCATCCGAGAACTGGTCGATATCCGCGATGATTCGGCTGATGATGTCTCCGTCCTGATGGGAATCGAGGTAGGACAGCGGCAGTTCTTCAAGATGGTTAAATGCCTTGGTACGGATATCTTTCACAACATGGAACGTAATCTGGTTATTGATGTGGTTCATCAGCCACTGTGCAGCTGCCGTGATGCAGATCACGACTGCCACTTTTTTGAGAATTGCAAAAAGCCCTGCAAAATCCACCTGATCCTGTCCGACAATCAGATCCACACCGTTACCGATCAGGATTGGTGCATACAGTGTTGTCGCCACTGTCACTGCGGCGAGTACAAGAGACAGCAGGACCAGCCATTTGTAAATGCCGATGTAATTTAAAATACGCTTGAGCGTGGATTTGTGTTTTCCAAAATCAAATTTCTGCTTTGCCATCTCACTTCACCTCCTCTTTGGAAAGCTGGGACAGGCAGATCTCCCGGTAAATCTCACAGGAATCAAGAAGCTCTGCATGAGTGCCGCAGCCTGCCACCCTGCCGTCATCGAGAACAACGATCTGATCCGCGTTCTTGATCGTCGTCGCACGCTGGGAAACGATGAAGACCGTCATGCCGTCCGTGTTCTCCCGGATTGCACGGCGAAGTTTTGCATCCGTCGCAAAGTCGAGTGCGGAAGCACTGTCATCCATGATCAGAATCTCCGGATTTCTGACAAGGGCGCGCGCAATCGTCAGACGCTGACGCTGACCGCCGGAGAGATTCCGTCCGTTCTGCTCAATAAACAGATCCAGTCCCTTGCCCTTTCCGTCGACAAACTCTCTCGCCTGGGCAATATCAAGTGCACGGTAAATCTCCTCATCCGTGGCATCCTCTTTGCCCCACTTCATATTTGCGCGGAGCGTTCCCTCAAACAGAACTGCTTTCTGAGGAACAACACCGATCCGATCTCTCAAATCTTTCAGTGCATACTCGCGCACATCGACACCATCGATGCGGACGGCACCCTGGCGCACATCATAGAAACGCGGGATCAGGTTCACAAGAGAGGATTTTCCGGATCCGGTTCCTCCGATGACACCGATCGTCTGACCACGTTTTACCGTCAGATTGATGTCGGTGAGGGAATCTTCTTTTGCATTTTTATACGCAAAGTCCACATGGTCGAAGACAATCTTCGGCGTCTTTTCTGCGTTCTCTGCGTCTTTAGATTTCTCCGTGACGTTCTTTGCACCCGTCTTGCCACTTGTCTTTGCATTCTGCACTTCCTTGATGCTGCTCTCCGTGTCGAAGACTTTGTTGACACGGTTTGCGCACGCAAGTGCCTTGGAGATCGAGACAATCAGGTTTGCCATCTTGATCAGCTCCACAAGAATCTGGGACATGTAGTTGACAAGGGCCACTGTCTGACCCTGGGTGATAATGCCCTGATTGACCTGTTTTCCGGCAATCCACACGATCGCGATCGTCGCGCCGTTGATGATCACATAGGTTACCGGGTTCATCATCGCGGAAATCTTTCCGACAAAGACCTGCATATCCACAAGCAGGCTGTTTTCCTGATCGAAATTCCTGATCTCATCTTCCTGACGGTTGAATGCACGGATTACGCGCACGCCGGTCAGGTTCTCTCTCGTCGAGCGGGTCACGCTGTCAAGCTGGCGCTGTACTTTCTTGTAAAGCGGCATACTCACAAGCATAATGCCAAATACCACGACACTCAGAGCCGGAATCGCAACGACAAACACGAGTGCAGCCTTCACATTGACCGTAAATGCCATGACCATCGCACCAAAAACAATGAACGGGGAACGCAAAAGCAGACGAAGTGCCAGATTCAGTCCGGACTGCACCTGGTTGATATCACTCGTCATCCGCGTGATCAGCGTCGCGGTTCCCATCGTATCCTGCTCGCTGTAAGATAAAGTTCCAATGTGTTTAAACAGATCTCTTCTCAGTGCCGTCGAGACGCCCACTGCCGACTTTGCAGCAAAATACTGCGCGGTCAGGGAGCAGGTGAGACCGATTGCGGCGAGAAGCAGCAAAAGTCCGCCCATCTTTACGATGTAGCTTCCGTTCTGATCGCGGATTCCGACATCGATGATCTGTGCCATGACGAGCGGGACAAACAGTTCAAAGCTGGCTTCCAGCATTTTGAACAGCGGCGCAAGGATGCTTTCGCGCCGGTACTCTTTTAAGTACTTCAGCAATCGCTTCATAACTTACAACCCTCCAAGTAAAATATCTCCTATGCATAAAAATGAAAAAATCCCCCTTTCGGGGTTTTAAAAATGCATCGTTATCAGTATACCACCGCATAAATAAAAAAGCTATGCACTTCTTGTACTATTTTCCGCCTCATGTTAATATTATCATACAGAATTTTCCGTTCGGAAAACAGAATCAAAATCTGATGGAGTAAATACCACCATGCTGAATTTATTTTTAATCATTAAACGGATCTGGAATATCTGGAAAAAATATACGGCGGACGAAGTCACCGTCTATGCGGCACAGGCATCTTTTTTCATTGTCATTGCCTTCTTTCCTTTTATCATGCTTCTGCTGACAATGATCCAGTTCATTCCAAATGTCAACAAGTCCGATCTTCTGACGCTTCTCGTGAGAATCATGCCGAATATGCTTGACTCTCTCGTTGTCGGGATTGTCGATGACCTCTACATCAAATCCCCGGCGACCATCCTCTCGATCTCCGCTGCCGCTGCACTCTGGTCTGCCGCCCGCGGCATGCTCAGCATCGAGCGCGGACTCAACCGCATCTTCGGAATCGTGGAAAAGCGCAACTACATTCTCCGACGCCTGATCTGCTCGTTTTACACCCTGCTCTTCATGGTTGTCTGCGTCTTTTCCCTCGTGCTTCTCGTCCTCGGAAATGCGATTCATGACCTGATCGTGCGCTCATTTCCATTTTTGAGCCCATTTTTAAACAATGTCATCAGTTTCCGAAATCTGACGGCACTCGTCTTATTTTTTGCATTTTTCGTGGGACTTTATTCTATCATTCCCACCAGGCACCAGCCGCCCCGCAGACAGATTCCCGGAGCCGTATTTTCCACGGTATGCTGGCTGGCTTTTTCATACGGATTCTCTCTGTATTTTACGCATTTCAGCAGTTTTTCCTACATGTACGGAAGCCTGACTGCGATCGTCCTGCTGATGCTGTGGCTGTATTTTTGTATCTGTATCCTGTTCATCGGGGCAGAGATCAACTGTTTTTCCTCGGAACCTCTGTGAGTCAAATCGCTGCGCATCCTCGCAGAGCGATTTTTACTTAATTTTGATCGTGAATCTGCTCCCCGGTAATCAGCGGGTAGCGGATCAGACCGCTTCCATCCAGATTTTCCCGGTGCATATGAACGGCCGTGATCTGATGGTTTTCATACGTCGTGTAATAATAAATTCCCCTGCTCGCATTGCAGCAGGAAGTGTAGAGTGTGATCTCATATTTTCCGTCTGCGACCTCACAGCACCCGCGCTGCTGATCCACCGATCCTAAAATGTGGAAAAACTGGCTCACACTCTCCTTCTCGGAATCTCCCGACACCGCATGCATCTTTGTGAAAGCGACCCGGGCAAACCTGGACATCGACGAGAGATCGCCCGGCAGACCGAGAGCTCCCATTCCGCGGCTGTAAGTGTGGAGTGCTAGCTCCTCGGAAAACTGGTTGACCGGCTGCTTTGGGGACAGATGCATATAGTTGTTCAGCTGAAACATCTGCTGCTCAAACGGAGGATTGTTTGTGAGCACCCCGACCGGATTGTCATAAATGTGAAGTCCGTCGCGCATCGACTCGACTGTGACTGCCCCGCTCTCATCCGCAATGATCCAGTGCAGAGGCGACGTCGGAAGTCCCTCACTGAACGGAGTATTCGTCAGATTGATACGGGAAAGCAGAACTTTCGCCTCCTCAAGCGTTGCGCAGCTTCCGAGAATCCACGGGATGAACTCAAACTGTGTGATGTTGTCTTTCCCCGCTTTTTCTTCCCGATAAACCGCATTTCCAACGAAATTCAGGCCTGCCATTCCAAGTCCCTTCTCATTGATCGCATCGTAGTAGAGCGGATAGGTTTCTGCAACATGCGCCATTCCAATCATCGCATATTTCGTGTGAAAAATATTGTCCTGAACATCCTGCTCCGACTTCTGATCCGGATTCGATTCCATATTGGGAGCTGACTCGCTATGTGGATGACGAAGTGCAAATCCGTATCCCCTCGGCGTGATCGTCACCTCATCCCCGTAAGAAAATTCATAATCCAGAGTCCGTCCCATGTAGAAGTCCCTGGTTTTGTAAGTTGCGGCTGTACACATGTAGTTTGATCCTTTCACCCCGTCCAGGCGGGGACATGATATTACG
>NZ_JBNMIC010000091.1:0-6504 GCF_050873065.1 Brotaphodocola sp. | reverse complement strand
GTATAAGGGGTGGAAATCTGCGGCTTGTGGTACACAATCGGAGCAGAACGCAGGGCAATCGTATCGCCGGTCTGTGTCACAGCGAGTTTTGCAACTGCACCGATATCACCTGCCTTGAGTTCCGGAACCTCAATCACATCTTTACCTCTGAGCAGGTAGAGCTTTGCGATCTTCTCCTCCGCATCCTTATTGACATTGTAGATCGTGCTGTCCGGTTTCAGGATACCGGTACAGATCTTCATCAGAGAATATTTTCCGATAAACGGATCTACGATGGTCTTGAAAACTCTTGCGGATAAGGAGACCTCATCGTTGTATTTTGCGGTGAAACGCTCGCCGGTGGAGACGTCCACACCGATACACTCAAACTTGTCCGGAGACGGAAGGTAACGGTCAATGACCTGCAGAAGCGTCTTAAAGCCCTGGCAGTTCACACCGGATCCCATCAGAACCGGAACGATCGAACCATCTATCACATGTTCCCTCAGAGCACCCTGAATCTCCTCAAGCGTAAATTCCTCGCCGGAGAAGTAGCGCTCCATATATTCCTCACTGGTCTCTGCAACTGCCTCGAGCAGTGCGTCACGGGCAATTCCGAGATTCTTCTGGGAATAATCAGGAATCTCACATTCTTCGTAATCACTCAGATTGGTGAATCGTCTGCCTGCCATCTTTACCACGTTCACGTAGCCGACAAACTTTTCATTCTCACGGATCGGGAGCTGGAACGGAGCGATGCATCTTCCAAATCTTCTCTCCAGCTTCAGCACGAGCTCACGGAAGCTCGCATGGTCGTCATCCATGTTGGTGACGAAAATAACTCTCGGCAGGTGCAGCTTATCACAAAGCTCCCATGCCTTTTCCGTACCTACTTCAATTCCTGCCTTGCAGTTCACAACGATGATTGCAGCATCGGCCACACTGGCTGCCTCTTCCACTTCACCGACAAAATCAAAATATCCCGGCGTATCTAACACATTGATCTTCATGGGGCCGTGATCTCCGGCATACTCCAGCGGGATCATGGAGGTAGAGATTGAGAACTGACGCTTGATCTCTTCTTTGTCATAATCACTGATGGTATTTCCATCTGCAACTTTGCCCATACGTTTGGTGACTCCGGTTACCAGTGCCAGCGCCTCCGCAACCGTCGTCTTACCGGCCCCGCCATGGCCAAGCAGAACGACGTTACGGATCTGTTTCGTTCCATATACGTTCATAAAATCCCTCCTGTTAAATTAGATTTTTGTCTTATGGATATATTTTACTAAAAATTTTGTAAAATTTCAAGAGTTAAATGCAATTTGCACGAAAAAATTTTCTGATTTTTTCAATCTGTGGGAACGTTCGTGAAATTACAGGCGTTTTTCCATTGTTTATCATGCAGATGCGCCAATCCTCCGCATCCTGTCAGACGTTATAACAGAATTTTCTCTTCAAAGTTCTTATTCAAAGGGCGGTCTGCCTTTTTCTCCATGCTCCCCCGCGCCCATGGAATTATCATCATCGCTTTAAAGTGATGAATCGTTGACATTTGCTATCACATACGATAAAATGATCTTGTTTCGTATGATTTTCCCAGAAATAAAATGATAAATATACTTTGTAAAAATCAGGAGGATTTTTCCATGATAGATTCCACATTTGGGTTTATCGGTTTCGGACTGATCGGAGGTTCCATTGCCAAAGGTATTAAGCGTGCAAAACCAGACGCTCGCATCATGGCCTACATGCGCACCCGTGCAAAGCTTGAGCAGGCACAGCGCGACGGCATCGTGGACCTCATTTTAGACGGACCCTGCGAATCGCTTCGCGAATGCGACATCATCTTTTTATGTACCCCGGTTGAGTACAATGCCCGCTATCTCTCTGAGATTCGCCCTTACCTCAAGCCCGGTGCGATCCTCACCGATGTCGGAAGCACAAAGAGCGACATTCACAAAGTCGTGACGGAGCTTGGAATGGAAGATGTCTTTGTCGGCGGTCACCCGATGGCCGGCTCCGAGAAGACCGGATATGAGAACGCAACCGATCATCTGCTCGAGAATGCTTACTACATCATCACCCCGACTGCAAAAAGCCGCAAGGAGGATGTGGAGCGCATGGTAGACGTCGCAAAAGCGATCGACTCGATCCCGATTGTCCTCGACTATCAGAAACATGACCGCATCGTCGCTGCGATCAGCCATCTTCCGCACCTGATCGCCTCGAGTCTTGTCAATCTCGTCAAGGACTCCGACGACGCAGAGGGACGAATGAAACTTCTCGCAGCAGGCGGTTTCAAGGATATCACCCGAATTGCCTCCTCCTCACCGGAGATGTGGGAGCAGATCTGTATGACAAACACCGGCAATATCATCGATCTGATGGATGACTACATCGAGGCGCTCTCCCATATCCGGGATGAGCTTCATCAGAAAAATGGAACGGCAATCTACGATCTCTTTGATTCCTCCCGCACTTACCGCAACTCCTTCACCGAGCGCGCAAGAGGTTCTGTGATCCCGGATTACTCCTTCACCGTCGACATCGTCGATGAGCCGGGTGCGATCTCCACCCTCGCCTGCATCCTGAGTGCAAGAGGCATCAGCATGAGCAACATCGGAATCAACCACAACCGCGAACACGGCGAGGGCGCACTGCGCATCACCTTCTACGATGAGAACAGCATGAATGCGGCCTGGGCACAGTTAAAGAAATACAATTATGAACTGATCAAAACCCCGTAACAGGGCCTGAAACAGTTAAAAAAGCAGTCGAAAAAAACGTTAAAAAAACCGTTAAAAATAAAGTACATCTCACTACATTTAAAAACAGGGGGTTATCGATAGTTATGAAATTTACAAGATCAAATGGTCTTCACGGCGAAGTCACCATTCCGGGAGATAAATCCATCTCTCACCGCAGCGTCATGTTCGGCTCCATCGCAAAAGGCGATACCGAAATCACCAATTTTCTTCAGGGAGCGGACTGTCTCTCCACAATCTCCTGCTTCCGCGCAATGGGAATCGAGATTGAGAACGACGGAAACCGCGTTCTCGTCCATGGAAAGGGACTTCACGGTCTCACAAAGCCGGATCATGTCCTTGACTGCGGAAACAGTGGCACAACCACCCGCCTGATCTCCGGCATTCTCTCCGCCCAGAATTTCGATGTGACTCTGACCGGTGACGCCTCAATCCAGAAGCGTCCGATGAAACGAATCATGGATCCTCTGTCCCTGATGGGTGCCGACATCCGGAGCATCAACGGAAATGGCTGTGCTCCGCTTGCAATCTCCGGTCGTCCGCTTCACGGCATTCACTATCAGTCTCCGGTTGCCTCCGCCCAGGTCAAATCTGCAATTCTCCTCGCGGGTCTCTATGCAGACGGAGAGACCCGCGTGACGGAGCCTTATGTCTCCCGCAACCACTCCGAGCTGATGCTCTCCCACTTTGGCGCTGATGTCCACACTGAGGACACGACGGCTGTGATCCGCCCCGTGAAAGAGCTCTACGGACAGAAAATTGAGGTTCCGGGCGATATCTCCTCCGCAGCGTTCTTCCTCGCTGCCGGTCTTCTGATCCCGGACTCCGAGATCCTGATCAAGAATGTCGGCACCAACCCACCCCGAGACGGCATCCTGCGCGTCTGCACAGACATGGGCGCTGACATCACGCTGCTCAACGAGAAGACAAGCGGCGAGCCGACTGCCGACCTTCTCGTGCGCTCAAGCAAGCTGCACGGCACCGTGATCGGCGGAGCTGTGATTCCGACCCTGATCGATGAACTTCCGATGATCGCTGCAATGGCATGTTTCGCTGAGGGAGAAACCATCATCAAGGATGCAGCGGAATTAAAAGTCAAGGAATCCAACCGAATCGCCGTCATGGTGGAAAATCTTTCCGCAATGGGAGCCGATGTGGAGGAAACCGAAGACGGAATGATCATCCGCGGCGGAAAGCCCCTGCACGGGGCTGTGATTGACAGCCATCTCGATCATCGAATCGCAATGACCTTTGCAATCACCGGATGCATGGCGGACGGCGAGACCGAGATTCTCGGAGCTGAGTGCGTCAACATCTCCTACCCGGGATTCTATGAAGATTTAAAGCGTCTTTCCAAATAAATAGAATACGTGCAACACAGGAGGAGGGAGAATTCTTTCCTCCTGTTTCTTAATTTTCTCTTTCGTTTTCTTTTCATCTTCTTTCATTCGCTTTTCAATTCCCCAAAAAACCTTGGCAATCCAATTTTCCTATTGTATAATAAAACCCGTGAAAATTTAATATTGAATTAGGAGACGAAGAATGAAAAAGTACACACGATTAAAAGCACTGCTTTTAGGCTGTGTCTGTGCACTCACCACAGCATTCTCTGCTGTGCCCGCACGGGCTGATACCATTGTTGCCTCTCAGGATGCTCCCTCGGGGAATTCGATATCCACAGCGATCTCGGTAGATGGAACCAATACCACTTCCACCGGCGCAACGCTCTGGGTAGTCGGAGACTCCACCGCAGCTGCATTCAGCGATACCAACTATTACTCCCCCCGCTACGGCTGGGGAACCCAGCTTGGTCTCTACATCAAGGGCATCAACATTCAGAACCTCGCGGTTTCCGGCGCAAGCTCCAAAAGCTATGCTGACATGAGCCAGTATCAGCAGTTGATGCAGGGCATCAAATCCGGAGACTACGTTATGATCGGCTTTGGTCATAACGATGAGCGCGCAGAACTCGGACGTTACACCAACCCGAACGGCTCCCCTTCCACCAGCGGTTCTTTCCAGTACTATCTCTATGAGAAGTACATCAAACCGATCCGTGACAGAGGCGGCAACCCGATTCTTGTCACCCCGATTGTCCGCAGAAATATCGCAAACAACTACACCGGCGAGAGCGGACACATCACCAGCACGGTGAAGAACGAAGAGGGAACTTTTGAGGGCGGAAATTATGCCAAGGCAATCTGGGCAGTCGGTGTCGGCAAGAGTGTTCCGGTACTCGATCTGACCGCACGCACAAAGAGCGTTTACGAGCAGCTCGGTGCAGACGGTGTCAAGAATCGTCACGCCTGGACTTCCCAGCGTGAAGTCAGCATCGACAACACGCACACGAATCTCTACGGCGCACAGTGCAATGCCTGGTTTATCGCAGACGAGCTATTAAAGAGCAACAGCGATTTAAAGAACTATGTCGTGTCCAATCCACAGGTTCCGCAGTTCGATGACAACTCGATCAATACCTCCTATCAGGGAAGTGCATTCAATGCACCGACAACCCTCAGCGCTCTCTGGTATCAGGCAGGCGACTGGAAACCAACCGTATTCGGTGATATCGATGGACCGGAGTATTTAAACAACCTTTACTTCAGCCTTCATCCGGAAAACGATGGTTCCATCCGCATGGCAGTCGGAGAACCGTCCGGTGGGGTCCGCGCTGCTTCCGTCGGCAAGATCGCACAGAAGAGCGATGGAATTGCCATGTATTATCAGGCTGTTCCTTCCAACCGGAACTTCACGCTGTCTGCTGACATGACGATCAACAGTTTCGGCAAGAACAATCAGGCTTCCTTTGGTCTGATGGTTCGCGATGACGTCTATCTCGACACCATCTTAAACGACACGCTCGGTGATTACGTTGCAGCAGCTCCGCTGATGCTTGGCTCCAGTTCTCCGTGGAACTGTTTCGCCCGCAAGAACGGCGAGCTGATCTCCGGCGGCGGCCTTGCAAAAGGTTACAATGCAGGAGATACCGTTCATGTTGAGATCCGCAAGGGCCCGGACGGTTATACCTGTGTATTCGGCGAGAATCCGGCAGTTTCCGCAGGATTTGACTTCCCGCTGACTGCAATCGATTCTGACAACGTTTATGTTGGAATGTTCGTATCAAGAAATGCAGATGTGACCTTCCGCAATGTCAACCTGACTTTACAGTAACAATAAGCAGAAAACTTTTTTCAAAACAAAAAGAATCCCCTTTCATGCAGAGATTGATTTAAAATCGATTCTCTGTGCGGAGGGGGATTTTTTATGCCCTGCACTGCTACTCTCATTTGTATCTGTCGTATATGATGGCAACATCGCCTATCGTCTGCGGCGTATCCCTGATACACAATCTGCGACAACATAAACAGCACAAAAATGGCGGGGAGTTATCTCCCCGCCACCCTTGAATCTATTCCTTACGGAATTTAGTTTTTCAACTGATTACTTGTTCAGCAGTTCTGCCGGAACCTCAGCGCCCTCAACCAGAGCACCAAGATTTGCTGCATCCTCGCTGAAGTAGTACCACTGATCGCCAACCTTATTCCAGCCGGTGTACATTCTTCCGAATGTGCCGTCATGCTCGGTGTGCAGATAGTACTTGTTGCCGTTGTTCTCGAACCATCCGGATACCAGATAGCCGTTATCAGCGAAGTAATACCAATCGGTCTTTCCCTGCCATACCAAGCTGTACCAACCGGACTTCGCATAGGTGTTATCGGTGTAAGAATACCACCAGTCAAGAGACTCCGAAGCTGTT
>NZ_JBNMIC010000090.1:0-6579 GCF_050873065.1 Brotaphodocola sp. | reverse complement strand
TTTTGACACGAGCCGTATGTTATCGTTAATTCATTCATCAGAATGATTGATAATGAAAGTCTCATAGAAACGAATTAGTCTTATATACTTTCGAGCATATTTGGAAGTTCATGTATATGAGAACCCAACGAGCTTTAGCCGCTGGAGTGTCAGAGATTCAGAATCTTAGGGCTTTCAAAATCTAAATATATGATATATGCTGTACGATTTTGAGTAGTTAGTACAAATAATAGGACAGGCTTTGTGTGATTGCAAAGCCTGTTTTTTTGTACAGGGAGAGTGCAGGAGCATTGTCACCGGAAACCTGAAGAATGACACGTTTTACACCAAAATCAGCAAGTTCTTCAAGAAGCCTACGAACCAGAATGGTGCCAAAACCTTTTCCTCGAAGATCCTCTCGGATCTCGACATGGTGCAGGCAGACACAGGTTTCAGAAGTGCGTGTTGTCAGGCAGGAGCCAATGCAGCTGGTAGCATTCAAATCAGAAACGATGGACTCTAAAAAAACAGAGGGAGTCCCTTCTTCATTTTCTGCTTCTTCACGAACTTGGAGAGAAAAAGTGTTTTTACGGTTGCCTTTTTGAGAGATCAACGTCCATCGTGCAGTCTCAAAGAGAGTATGGTTCTGATTCGTACAATAAGAACTATCGCAAGGATTGTATCTGGAAGTTTCCATAGATGCGGGGATCTGGCAGGCCATCTCATATTCAGTGGAGAGGCATTCTGCTCCAAGTGCCTGCATGACAGCAAGACCATCTGTGCAGGAGTTTGGAAGCGGGAAAATGAGATCTCTTTCCCCCGCAAGAGTTTCTGCCTCCTCAAGCAGTGCAGAAAAATATCCCTGACGGCGGAAGGCAGGTGCTGTGACAGCACGGCATTCTGCTGTCTCCTCATCTAAAATCGAGAGAGCAAGAACAGCAGGAATGGAACCATCTGAACGCATCAGAAAGAGAAAAATGTTTTTTTCATCGTCAGAGAATGAAAACTCAGGCACATTCTCTCTATTCTGATGGCAGGATAAAATGAGCGAATCAAGTGTGGATAACTGAGAAGCATCCGGTGTCTGGGTAACAAGAATAGAAAAATCGGTATATGTGATGGTTTTCTGAATTTTCATAAATAAATCCTTTCGTTTGTTATAGGGTGTCCCCATTATTTTAGGTGATAAAAAATGCTTAAAGAAATGTGCCTTTTACATTGAATTCTGCCCTTTTATAGTCGTCACAGGAAATGTGTGAGCGGAATCTGTGACTTAGCAAGATTTTTCTTATTATAATAAAAATACACAAAGAATACAAGAAATGGGATTGTAGTTTGATGGGGGTGGTGGTAGAATAGCCGGGATGTGCAAATTTGGCGCAGATCATCATGCCCCGGTGTGAGATATCTGAGAATGCATAACCCAGAGTGGATGTCCCCCTCCTCTATAGGTGGGGGTATCACAAACTTTCCCAGGAGGGGAGACAATCCCCTTCGGAGTTATACGCTCCGCGAGATGCGCAGTGATTCTGATTGGAAGATGTCAGCAGAGCTGACCAGAATCACGCGCCAAGTCTTCGCGAGCGTCGACTTGAACGGATGCATTTGAGAGTGACAGAAGAAAGTTGTGTTGAGAAGATGGAAAAGGGCGACGAAGACGAGAAAGATCAGGCAAACCCGTTTTCGACGTCGGTGCTTGGGTTGCGTTGTCTGCAACCTTATGCACCGTTACGTCGAAATCCGGAGTGCGAACGTGTTTGCCTGACTTTACTCGTCGGAGGAGCCCTTAGAAGAAAGAGACGTCCAAAAAAAGGAGCCCTTAGAAGAAAGAGACGCCCCAACACACTTCCCCGGGCAGTACAAAAGGAGAGAGAAAAATGAAGTATGTGAAGGAGAGCGCGATTCTGTTCGGAATTACGCTGGTTGGCGAGCTGATGAACCTGCTGTTGCCTTTGCCGGTACCGGCAGGTGTGTATGGACTTTTGCTGTTGCTTGTACTTTTATGCAGCGGAATCCTTAAACTGGATCAGGTTGAAGCGACAGGAAATTTCCTGCTTGAGATCATGCCGATTCTGTTTATTCCGGCAGCGGTTGGCCTTATGGAGAGCGTGGATGCCATGAGGGCGATTCTGGTTCCGATGCTTGTGGTATGTACGGTTTCTACGATCATCGTTATGGTTGCGACTGGAAAGGTCACAGAGCTGATCCTTGCATTTGGAGAAAAAGAGGTTCGCGAGTATGACGAACATCATGAAAAGAACAACAAGAATAACAGCAGCAATAGAAGCACTGGAAGCAAGAAAAACAAGGGAGGCAGATAGACATGAGTGCAGTTCAGAGTTCTTTATATTTGGGATTTGTTTTGAGTCTTCTCGCCTATCTGTTTGGCGCATGGCTGAAGAAGAAATTTGGATGGGCGATCTTAAATCCGCTTCTGATTTCCGTGATTCTTGTGATTGCGATCTTAAAGATTTTCCATATCGATTATGAGACTTACAACAACAGCGGCAAATACATCAGTTATCTTCTGACCCCGTCGACGGTCTGCCTGGCAATTCCGCTTTACAAACAGTTGGAGCTGCTGATGAAAAATGCTGTTGCCGTGATTGCATCGATTGTGGCAGGCGTAATTGCGAGTGCGGGAAGTATCTTTGTGCTCTGTACGGTATTTGGACTGAGCCATCAGGAGTATGTGACCTTCCTTCCAAAGTCCATCACGACGGCAATCGGAATGGGAGTCAGTGAACAGGCAGGCGGTGTTGTGACGCTGACGGTTGTCTGCATCATCATCACCGGAATTTTCGGAAACATCGTTGCAGATGCAGTCTTTGCGATTGCAAAAATCAAGCATCCGGTTGCACGCGGACTGGCACTTGGAACTTCTGCCCATGCGATCGGAACGGCGAAGGCACTGGAACTCGGCGAGGTCGAGGGCGCGATGAGCAGTCTTGCGATTGCCGTTGCCGGACTTCTGACCGTAATCATTGTTCCGATGATTTCCGGTTTGATTTGATCGGATTCGCCAGGATTTGCCAGATTTCACCCGGATTCATCCAGATTTTTCCGATTCAGGATGCGAAGCATCGGCAAAATCCGTTGCTGTCTGCGTGAAGCGTGAACAGTAACGTCAATTTCAGGGGCTTTCTGCTTGAAAGGCTTTCACGGATATGCTAAAATGTTCCAAGAGATATCTGCTATACATTGCTATACACTGCTATACATATGTATAGCAAGCGATAAGCGATAAGCAATACAACAAAATAAAACGGACAAGGTATGAGGAGGACAAAGATGATTCAGCAGTTAATTGAGAAGATTCAGAAAACAAAGGCACCGATTTGCGTGGGACTTGATCCGATGCTCAGTTACATTCCGGAACACATTCTGAAGAAATCATTTGCAGAATACGGTGAGACTCTGGAGGGCGCCGCAGACGCTGTCTGGAACTATAATAAGGAGATTGTCGATCATACCTGGGATCTGATTCCGGCTGTAAAACCGCAGATTGCAATGTATGAGCAGTTTGGAATTGAGGGCTTAAAGGTTTATGAGCGCACCGTTCGCTACTGCCAGGAGAAGGGCCTGATCGTGATCGGCGATGCAAAGCGCGGCGACATCGGTTCTACTTCCGCTGCATATGCAACCGCTCATCTGGGCAAAGTGAAAGTGGGAAGCAAGGAGTACTCTGCATTCAACACCGAGTTCCTGACCGTAAACCCGTATCTGGGAACCGATGGCGTGAAACCGTTTGTAGATGTATGTAAGGCAGAAAACAAGGGAATCTTCGTTCTGGTAAAGACCTCCAATCCGTCAAGCGGTGAGCTTCAGGACAAACTTGTGGATGGCAGACCGGTCTATGAGCTGGTGGCAGACAAGGTTGTAGAGTGGGGCGCAGACTGCATGGACGGCGCATACAGCAATGTCGGAGCTGTTGTCGGAGCAACTTATCCGGAGATGAGCGCAATCCTCAGAAAGCTGATGCCGAAGACTTACTTCCTCGTTCCGGGATACGGTGCACAGGGCGGTACCGCAAAGGATCTGAAGGCCTGCTTCAATGAGGATGGACTCGGCGCAATCGTCAACTCTTCCCGCGGCATCATCGCAGCGTACAGACAGGAAAAGTATGCAAAGTTTGGTGCAGAGCATTTTGCAGAGGCATCCAGACAGGCTGTTGTGGACATGGTCGCAGATATCAACAGCGTTCTGTAAATTTCATAATTTTATTTATCTAATCTTGGAAATGAGGTACGGGTCGTAATGGGAAAGATCAAGATGACGGCATCTGTGGTCAGCCAGGAAGCGCTGACAGCAGATGTGTTCAGCATGTGGATTCAGGCAGAGGAGATTGCCTCCCAGGCAAAGCCGGGACAGTTTATTTCTGTTTATACGAAGGATCAGTCAAAGCTCCTTCCGCGTCCGATCAGTCTGTGTGAGATTGACCGCGAGCAGGGACGTCTGCGGATTGTCTACCGCACAGTCGGAGCAGGAACAAAGGAATTTGCGTCCTATCAGGCAGGCGATGAGATCGAGATTTTAGGACCGCTCGGAAACGGATTCCCGACAGACAGCGAGAAGAAGGCATTTCTGATCGGCGGCGGAATCGGAATCCCTCCGATGCTGGAGCTGGCAAAGACCTTAAAAGGCGAGCGACAGATGGTACTCGGATACCGGGATGTCCTCTTCTTAAATCAGGAATTTGAGCCGTATGGCCCGGTTTATCTGGCAACGGAAGATGGAAGTGCAGGAACAAAGGGAAATGTTCTCGATGCAATCCGCGAGCAGGCGCTTGACGCAGAAGTGATCTATGCCTGTGGTCCGACCCCGATGCTTCGCGCAATCAAGGCATATGCACAGGAACATGGAATCGAGTGCTGGCTCTCCCTCGAGGAGCGCATGGCATGCGGAGTCGGTGCCTGCCTTGCCTGCGTCTGCAAGTCGAAGGACGTGGATGACCATTCTCATGTGCACAACAAGCGAATCTGCAAGGATGGTCCAGTATTTGCTGCGCAGGAGGTGGAGCTGTGATGAATACAAAAGTGACGATTGCCGGTGTGGAACTGAAGAATCCGGTTATGACAGCTTCCGGTACATTTGGAAGCGGAGAAGAATACAGCGAGTTTGTGGATTTAAACCGTCTCGGAGCCGTGGTGACGAAGGGTGTGGCAAATGTGCCGTGGCCGGGAAATCCGACTCCGCGTATCACGGAAGTTTACGGCGGCATGCTCAATGCGATCGGTCTGCAGAATCCGGGCATTGATGTGTTCGCAAAGAGAGACATTCCGTTCTTGAAGAAGTATGACACGAAGATTGTGGTCAACGTCTGCGGAAAGACGACGGAAGATTATCTTGAGGTTGTTGAGCGCCTTGCCGACGAGCCGGTTGACCTTCTTGAGATCAACATTTCCTGCCCGAATGTCAAGGAGGGTGGAATTGCGTTTGGCCAGGATCCGAAGGCAGTTGAGGCGATCACAAAGGCAGTCAAGGAAAAGGCAAAACAGCCGGTGATCATGAAGCTCAGCCCGAATGTCACGGACATCACCGTGATGGCAAAGGCAGCGGAGGCAGGCGGTGCAGATGCACTCTCCCTGATCAATACGCTGACTGGAATGAAGATCGACATCAACCGCCGGACTTTTGCGCTCGCGAACAAGACCGGAGGAATGTCCGGCCCGGCTGTGAAGCCGGTTGCTGTCCGCATGGTATACCAGACCGCCCAGGCAGTCAAGATCCCGATCATCGGTATGGGAGGAATTGCGACGGCGGAGGATGCTTTGGAATTTATCATGGCAGGTGCGACGGCAGTTTCTGTCGGCACGGCAAACTTCTTTAATCCGTATGCGACGGTTCAGATCGCGGAGGGAATCGAGAACTTCATGAAACAGCATGGAGTTGAGGATATTCATGAGCTGATCGGCTGTGTGAAATAAGATTCAACAGACGAAAATCAAATAAGATCAAGACAAAATGAGAGGGGACATAGCGCTATGGAGCAGTATAAGAAAGAATTTATTGAGTTTATGATCGACTGTGAGGTTCTGAAATTTGGTGATTTCGTGACCAAGAGTGGAAGAAAGACCCCGTTTTTCGTAAATACCGGATTTTACCGCACCGGTACCCAGCTTCGCCGTTTAGGTGAGTACTACGCAAAGGCAATCCAGAGCGCTTTCGGCATGGATTTCGATGTGCTGTTCGGACCGGCTTACAAGGGAATTCCGCTGACTGTTGCGACGACAATGGCAATCAGCGAGTTCTACGATGCAGATATCCGCTACTGCTCAAACCGTAAAGAGGTGAAGGATCACGGCGATAAGGGAATTCTTCTCGGAAGTCCGATCAAGGACAACGACAAGGTTGTCATCATCGAGGATGTGACGACTGCAGGAACCTCGATCGAGGAGACTCTGCCGATCATCAAGGCCCAGGGCGATGTGGATGTGCTCGGTCTTGTTGTGTCCGTAGACCGCATGGAGCGCGGAAAAGACACGACTCACTCCGCACTCAAGGAGATTGAGAGAAAGTATGGCTTCAAGACAACCGCAATCGTGACGATGGCAGATGTTGTGGAGCATCTCTACAACAAGCCGTACAAGGGCCGCATCA
>NZ_JBNMIC010000089.1:0-6756 GCF_050873065.1 Brotaphodocola sp. | reverse complement strand
GAAACTGGCAGTTGAGACCGGTTACTGGAACAACTTCCGCTTCAACCCGGCAGCTGAGAAGAAGTTCACCCTGGACAGCAAGGCTCCGAAGATGGAAGGCTATCAGGACTTCCTGAAGGGCGAGGTTCGTTACGCTTCTCTGGCTATGAAGAATCCGGAGAGAGCAGCTAAGCTGTTCGCTAAGAACGAGAGCGAGGCTAAGGAGAGATATGAGTATCTGTCCAAGCTGACTGCTCTGTACAGCACCGAGGAGTAATCCATTCGGAACTGTGAGAACATAGCGTCGAGTGATCGAATATAGAAAGCCCCACCGTGAGGGCAGATGAAAATCTGTCTGAGCGGTGGGGCTTTTTTGCATAGCCATGGAGGAAAAAATGAGAGTCTGGGGCAAAAAAACACTCCCTCCATCAGAAATCAATCTTTGGATTCTCTGATGAGAGGGAGCATTTTGGTTAGCCAAACAGGAAGCCGAGCAGGCCGTAGGAGACAAGGGACATGATGACGGTCGCGAGAGCGATACCGATCAGGATCGAAGGAATCGATTTCTTGAATTCCATGTGCAGGAGTGCAGCGACGAGAGAACCCGTCCACGCGCCGGTGCCCGGAAGCGGGATGCCGACAAAGAGGGTGAGTCCCCAGAAACCGTATTTCTGAATGTTGTCCTTGTTCTTGTCTGCCTTTGCGCGAACCCAGCGGGCAATCTTGCCGAGTCCCGGAACATTCTCCATCCAGATGAGAACATGCTCAATCAGGAGAAGAATAAATGGAATCGGAAGAAGGTTGCCAAGGATGCAGATCGGAATGGCGCGTGTGATCGGGACATTTAAGAGTGCCGGAGATGCGGCGAGCAGTCCGCCGCGAAGCTCAAGGATCGGGATCATGGAGATGATGAAGATGATAGCCTCTTTTGATACCTTTCCGCCAAGCAGGGCGGTGAGACCCTGTACAATCGTATCTGTCATTGTTTTTTCCTCAATTCTGTCTATATTCTTTTTTTCTTTTCGATTATATGCGATCTAATCGAAAATTTCAATTTATTCCAGATAAGATTTCCTTACAATTTTCAAAAGAAGGTGTTTTTCAAAATGTCCAAATGCAAAACCGCAGGAAAAGGGCAAGGCGAAGAAAGGGAAAAGTGGAAAATCGAACGATTTTGCAAAAAAAATATAAAAAAATGACCTGTCGTTTTTTGACAAAATATGGTAGAGTGTGTTTGAAAATGATTTTGTGGAATGGAAAAGAAAAAGGGGAACAATGAGATTGTGAAAAAATATTGGATTTTACTCGGAAAATTATTTGGTCTGGCGCTTCTTTTGGACCTTGTGATGGAACTTTTAAGCAGGAAGTCTCTGATCGGGCTTTTCAGTTACAGTGTGGGACACTTCCCCGTGTTTCTTGCGAATGCACTTTTGCTGCTTCCTCCGTTTCTGCTGATTCTGTTTACGAGGAGAAAGGTGTTTTTGGCGGGAATCCTTGTGATCTTAGGACTGGCGATGGGATTGATCAACGGGGTCCTTCTCGTCTTTCGGACTACGCCGTTTACGGCATCGGATTTGAGACTCGTCAAGTATGCGCTGAGTCTTTTAAACACTTATCTGACCTGGTGGCAGATTGTGCTTGCGGCGGCAGGGCTGGTCCTTGCTCTGGCTTTTGGTGCTCTGCTCTGGAAACTGGCGCCGGTGGATGATACGCCGGTTTGTCTGCGAAAATCATTCTGTGCGGCAGTTGCCGGTCTTCTCATCAGCTGGGGTGGGCTTCATCTGGCGATTCTGACCGGAATTTTAGCTCTTCACTTTGGAAACATCGGCCAGGCGTATCAGGATTACGGCTTTGTCTACTGTTTTTCCAATTCGCTTTTTCATACGGGAATTGCACGGCCGGATGACTATGACAAGACGTCCGTGAAGCAGGTTGAGAGGGAAGATCTTGAGACTGCGGATCTTGAGGTCGGAGAGACATATTCACTCAGTGAGTACCAGACTCCGAATATCATCATGTTGCAGCTGGAATCCTTTTTTGATCCGACGCTCTGGGAAAAGAATCCGGTGGAGAAGGATCCGATTCCATTTTTCCGCTATTTAATGGAACATTTTCCGTCCGGTTATCTGAGCGTGCCGTCGGTCGGAGCGGGGACGGCAAATACCGAGTTTGAGTGTATCACAGGGATGAATCTCGACTTTTTTGGGCCGGGAGAATATCCATATAAGACCGTTCTTCAGAAGACGGCATGTGAGAGCATGGCATTTGATATGAAAAATCTGGGTTATCACACCCATGCGATCCACGACAATGAGGCGACATTCTATGACCGTCACAAGATTTTCGCCCAGCTTGGATTTGATGATTTCACGCCGATTGAATATATGTACAATGTGGAGCGCAATCCGACCGGGTGGTGTAAGGACAAGATTCTCGTCGGGGAGATTGAGAAAGCGCTCAACTCAAGTGTAGGGCAGGATTTCATTTACACGATCTCCGTGCAGGGGCATGGAAAATATCCGTCTTTTGAGTACTACTGCCAGCAGATTCATGAGATGGACGGATTTGTAAAGCGCCTTGTGCGGATGCTAAACGCGCGAAAGGAACCGACGGTTCTTGTGATGTACGGCGATCATCTGCCGGGATTTGAGTGGAGTGCGGATGAGATGAAAAATCAGTCGCTGTTTCAGACAAATTATGTGGTGTGGAACAACCTGAATCTTCCGGCTAAGAAGCGCGATGTCGAGAGCTACCAGCTTGCAGCCTATGTGCAGGATCTTCTGAATCTGCATGAGGGAACCATGTTCTGTTTCCATCAGAATTATCTGAGAAATCAGGAACAGGCAGATCCAAACGCCGGAAATCAGGAAGACTTAGAAACGGAAGAACTGAAAACGAAAACAGATGCGGAAGAGAAATCCGATGAGAGTACATACCTTGCAGATATGCAGCTGCTCGAGTATGATATCCTCTATGGCGATCAGGAAATCTATGGCGGAACCTCGCCTTACCATACGGTGAAGATGGAGTTTGGCATCGACCCGATCATCCAGAGGAGTACATACCGGGGAGAACATCAGGTGATCGTTTTTGGATCCGGATTTAACGCATATTCCAAGATTTTTGTCAATGGAAAGCAGGTGGACACTCCCTACTGGACGGAAAACCGTCTGATTGCACCGGAAGTTGCCTTAAAGGGGGATGATGAGATCACCGTCCGCCAGGTGGGGCGCGACAAGGTGCCGCTCGGAACAGCGCGCAAGGCGCCGGGAGCGTAAAAGGAAAAAGAGACGAAACATCTCGGTATCAAGACGAACAGATAGACACTGCTGCACGATTCGTTTATTGTGCCGGGGCGAAAAGTGTGATAAAGTAGAGGATAATTCGATTTCAAAGATTCTTTTACAGAAATATTAGAGAAACAACGTTCAGGAGGCGAATGGCGTTGAAGGAAGACAAGAAAAAACTGGTAAAAAAGACTTCTGGAAAACTTCTCAGAATTATTTTTGGACGAACGACGTTTGTGATTCTCTCTTTGATTGTGCAGATCATGGTTCTGTGTCTGACGTTTGAGTGGCTGAAAAATCAGGCGTTCTACTTTTATGGCGGTTTTACGATCCTGAGTGCCGTCGTCGTAATCTACATTCTCAACAAGAGCGAAAATCCGTCCTACCAGATGTCATGGATTATCCCGGTCCTCGTGTTTCCGGTATTTGGCGTGATGTTCTACCTGTTTATTGAGACGCAGCCGGGAACGAAGAATATTGCGAAACGTCTTCAGAAATTGCAGCTTGAGACAAAGCCGTGGCTCAAGCAGGATCCGGCAGTCATGCATCAGCTCTATGAGGAGAGCCGCGGAGTCACCGGCCTTGCGGTCTACATGAATCATTACGGCGGGTATCCGGTTGTGAAAAACACCCATGTGGAGTATTTTCCGCTCGGAGATGACATGTATCCGGTGCTTCTTAGAGAACTTCGGAAAGCAAAGCGATATATTTTCATGGAATTTTTCATCATTGACCGCGGGGAAATGTGGGGAGAAATTCTGAAAGTTCTTGAGGAGAAGGCGAAGGCGGGAGTGGAAGTGCGCGTCATGTACGACGGAATGTGCTGTCTGGCACTCCTTCCGTATCGTTATCCGGCGCAGCTTGAGAAAAAGGGGATTCGGTGTAAGATGTTTTCTCCGATCCGTCCGGCGCTCTCTTCTTATCAGAACAACCGGGATCACAGAAAAGTTGTCGTGATCGACGGTCATACAGCGTTTACCGGAGGCGTGAACCTCGCAGATGAGTATATCAATAGAAAAGAGAGGTTCGGCCATTGGAAGGACACGGCGATCATGCTTAAAGGGGATGCGGCCCAGAGTTTTCTGATGATGTTTCTCCAGATGTGGAATGTCACAGAGCGGACAGAGGAAAATTATGAGCGGTACCTGCCGAAGCGCTCTCACAACTGGCCAAAAGATCTTGACCGGAGCGGGTATGTGATGGCATATGGGGACAGTCCGCTCGACCAGGAGACCGTCGGACAGCATGTCTATATGGATATTCTCAATGAAGCGCGCTATTACGTCCACATCATGACTCCGTATCTGATTCTTGACAGTGATATGATCACGGCGTTGACATTTGCCGCAAAGCGGGGGATTGAGACGACGATCATCATGCCGCACATTCCGGACAAGATCTATGCCTATTTGCTTGCGCGCTCCTACTATGAGGAACTGATCCGTGCCGGTGTGCGGATTTATGAGTATACGCCGGGATTTGTGCATGCAAAGGTGTTCACGAGCGATGATGAGAAGGCGGTTGTGGGCTCCGTGAATCTCGATTACCGGAGTCTCCATCTTCATTTTGAGTGTGCGACCTATATTTATCGGAATCCAGCTGTCGGACAGGCAGAGCAGGATTTTCAGGAAACTTTGAAAAAGTGTCAGAAAATCACGTTGGAGGACTGCCGGGATTTCCCGTTTGTAAAGAAAGCGATTGGAAAGACGCTGCGCATTTTTGCGCCGCTGATGTAAAAATAGAAACACAAAAAATCTGCGTCAGATCTTATCTCGGAAAAGAGTTTCTGAGTTGAGAACTGGCGCAGATTTGGTTTTTTAGTAATGCCGCACTTCCGCAGTCCCCCTAATTTTCGCAATCACAGGCTCTGCTTTTTCAGAAGTGAAATAGCGGTAAGTGGTTTCTGGGACGAGAGCGCGGAGTGCCTCAAAATCTCCATCCTTGATCTTGGTGCGGACGTCGGAAGCGCTGATTGCCCCGTCATTTCCCGTCTTTCGAGGGATGATTGTGCAGGTGAGACCGGCGGATTCGAGTTCTTCTTTCATCACCTGATTGTAGATTCCGGTTACCTGGCTGAATGGCTCCTCCCCGACAAAGCGGTCTGTGATGCCAAGTGCCGAGGCGATTCTCGTGAAGATCTGGATGTCAAGTTTTGCATGAGAACGGATGACAGTGTCCGAATCCTTTAAGAAATAGGATGGAAACGTCGCGTTCGAGATCATGTAGGGACCTGTGCGATGGAAGATCAGGTTCTTGAAGACGGCAGATCCTTCTTTCACGAGCTGTTCGCGGACGGCAAGCGGAACGAGGGAGACATCTTCTGAGACGACAAACACATGCAGAAGTTCCGTGCGGGAGGAAGCCTGTTCTATCAGGTACTGGTGACCGAGGGTGAACGGATTGGCATTCATGATCACGGCACCGATATGACCGCTTGCCTCTGGATTTGTGTTTCTCGTGATTTGGGGCAGGGCATCCTCGGTCTCGCACTGAAGATTTTTTAGATAGTTCTCAAATCCGGTGCGGCGGTTTTCCATAAAGACGAGTTTTCCTTCCACGCGCGCGATCTCGTAAAAGCCGAGGTCACGGAAAAAGCGGGCAGTTGTGATTTTTGTGTAGAGAAAGAGATCGGTGCAGCCGCGGGAAAACTGATAATCCATTAAAGCTGTGACAACCTGGTTCATCAGTCCCTCGCCCTGATGGTCGGAAGAGACTGCCATGCAGCGGAGTGTGTTGGAAAAGCAGGAGCCGGTTGCGACGAGGTTGTAGTCTTCGTCGAACAGGCCGATGCTGTAATCTAAGTTTTTATCGCGCTCAATTCCCTCTTTTTCGAGAAGGGCATCCATCTGACGGCAGGCGCGGCGGTCTGACGTAGTGATCTGGCTGACGGTATATTCGGACATAAAAAATCCCCCTTTGTGTTAATCATAAATTTCTAATCATAATTTATTGGATCCATGCAGGATTCTTTGACATAGGAATATTATAGCGGATTGCGGGGGAAAATGCGAATAGAAGATTTCTTATGTTTCCTATTTATCTTGAGTTATGGTTACTGTTTGTGCAACGCGTGAACAGTAACGAGTTATGGATATGGAGGGGAAGAGCGCATGGAAGACGGGATGGAACTTAAATGGAATGAAGAAAATTTTCAAAAACGAGGTTTCCAAAAACAAGAGTTGAGCGGACAAGACCGGAATGAGAATCAGAATGCAAAGAATCGAAACCAAAATGGAAAGAATGGGAGCGGGCAGAACCAGCAAAATGGATCGCAGAGCCGGGGGCAGGATCAGGCGCCGGAGGCATACGGGGAGATGACGCTCGATGAAAACAGCAAGAAGCGGAGAATTCAGCTTCTCTCGATCATCGGGGAGGTGGAAGGACATGAAAATCTCTCGGGAAATGCAAAGGCGACGAAGTATGACCATGTGCTTCCGCAGCTCGCAAAGCTGGAGGATGACGACAGTGTGGAGGGACTGCTCGTTCTCTT
>NZ_JBNMIC010000088.1:0-6802 GCF_050873065.1 Brotaphodocola sp. | reverse complement strand
TGAAACAATATTTTTCATTTCAATGGCATATCACAGACGAATGTGACCAGAGATGCAAGCACTGTTATATTTTTTCGGGAGAAGGCTGTAAGGAACTAAAAAGCATGACGTGGAAACAGATGCAGGAGGTGGTGGCAAATTGTGAGGATTTCTGTAAAGTTTATCACAGAGTGCCGTACTTTTATATTACTGGCGGAGATCCTATCCTTCATCCGGACTTCTGGGAATTGATGGTTTTGCTCAAGAGCAAAGGAATTCCATTTACATTGATGGGAAATCCGTTTCATCTCGACGATGAAATTTGCAGAATGTTGAAAGTCTGCGGATGCGAGAAGTACCAGATGTCACTGGATGGAATGAGAGAGACGCACGACTGGTTCCGAAAACCGGGAAGTTTTGATCTCACTTTAGAGAAAGTGGGATGCTTAAACCGCGCCGGAATCACAAGTGTGATTATGAGTACCGTGTCAAAGACGAACATGAACGAGATTCCGGATATCATTGATGCGGTGGTAAATGCGAATGTAAAAATATTTGCATTTTCGCGCTATGTGCCGACTGGTGGAGAGGTGGATACAAGCATGACTCCACAGGAATACAGAAATCTTCTTGAAAGCTGTGATGCGAAGTACAAGGCATATGAGGCAGCGGGATGTAAGACTTATTTTAATAAAAAGGATCACCTCTGGACGTTGTACGAGTATGAGACTGGGCAGTTTTCTCTACCGGATGATTCCTTCCAGAGTTTAAAAAATGCGACGACAGGAATAAAAAATCCAGAAACAAAAAATACAAAAACAGAAAATACGGGAACAGAAAGCGTAGGAACAGAGAACGTAGAAAGAGGGAATACAGAGACAAAGGATGAGATGATCTACGGCGGCTGCAACTGCGGAAACTGCCACATCACAATCTCCTCAAACGGCGATATCATGGCATGCCGGAGAGTCACCAATAGCAAAGTGGCAAATGTATTTGAGGACCGGTTAGCGGATGTGTGGATTTGCCAGATGGAGAAGTACCGGGATTTTGATAAGTTCAAGAAATGTAGCAAATGCGAGCTGAAGGCATGGTGCAGAGGATGTCCGGCAGTCGCAAATGGTACAAGCGGTGATTTCTACGGGACAGATCCGCAGTGCTGGAAGACGAGAAATGAGCTGACTGGAGAGTCATTTTTATGTTAAAGGTCAAGGGGGAAAATTGAAAATGGATTTATCCACATGTTTAATGAAAATGAAACTTGTCGGCGTTCTTGCATTCGCAACCGTAGATGCAAATGGGGCGCCGCAGATTAGAAATATTAGTGCGATTCACTATGAGCCAAATGCGTTATATTTTCTCACAGCGCGCGGAAAGAATTTCTGCAAGGAACTGCTTGAGGATGGCAGAGTGCAGATTTTGTGTTACACCAAGTATAAAGAGATGATTCGTCTGTCTGCAAGAGCATATGCCATCCCGCAGGAAGAACAGAAAAAATGGGTTGACAAGATCTTTGAGGAACAGCCATATCTTTCCAATGTATATCCGGGGGATACGCGTGAGATCACGACGATTTTCTGCATTGACAAAGGCGAGGTCGAGTATTTTAATCTCGGGGTCAAGCCGATTTTTAGAGAGACATATAGTCTTGGAAATGCTAAAATAGAGAAAAAGGGATATTTCATAACCGATAAGTGTATTGGATGTGGCAAGTGTATGCAGGTTTGCCCGCAGAGCTGTATTGATAAAGTGGAAAACACAAATGAAAATGGAAATGAAAAAGAAGATAGAAGCAAAGCGGAAAATGGAAAGAGAAGACCATTAGTGATTAAGCAGAATCACTGCCTGCACTGCGGAAGCTGTTTTGAAAATTGTCCAGTAGGGGCGGTGGAGAGAAGAACGGCTAGAAAGAGAGGAGACAAATGTTCGGTTGGAGATTTTCGCGGAATAGAGTAGATGGAAAAGAGAAAACTGCCTCTGACAGAAAAGGTGAGATCGATTGGCTCAGAGAAGAGTTAGATCGTGCAGATGCTGTGATCATTGGTGCAGGAGCAGGACTTTCCACCTCTGCTGGTTTCACTTATACAGGAGCGCGGTTTGAGCGATATTTTCAGGACTTTGCCGAAAAATATCAGTTTCAGGATATGTATTCGGGGGGCTTTTATCCGTTTTCAACTCTGGAAGAGCACTGGGCATACTGGAGCAGATACATTTATATCAACCGCTATATGAATCCATCGAAAGATGTCTATCAAAAACTCTATAATCTCGTGAAAGAAAAAGATTATTTTGTATTGACGACAAATGTGGATCATTGTTTCCAGAAAGCTAGTTTTGACAAACGTCGCCTGTTCTACACGCAGGGGGATTATGGCCTGTTTCAGTGCAGCAAGCCGTGCCGTGCAGAGACATACGACAATGAGGAGATCATCCGTAAAATGGTCGAGGCGCAGGGATACCGGATTGGTGAGGATAGTATTTTGAATTTACCGGAGCATACGACTCCCAAGATGACGGTTCCGTCGGAGTTAGTTCCGCATTGTCCGAAATGTGGGGCTCCGATGAGCATGAATCTGCGCGCGGATGATACGTTTGTGCAGGATGAGGGATGGTATCGCGCTTCAGAGCGGTATGCAGATTTTCTGCGCAGACATGAGGATATGAAGGTGCTTTTTCTTGAGACAGCGGTTGGTTACAACACACCAGGTATCATAAAATACGGCTTCTGGAACATGACACGGGAATGGAAACACGCGGTTTATGCCTGCCTGAATAAGGGGGAGGCATATGCACCAGATGAGATTTTAGAGAGATCGATCTGTATCAATGGAGATATTGGGGAGATTCTGAACCAGCTTTAGAAGAACCTGAAGAGATTCTGAACTACACCAGTTTGAAATTAATAAAATCACGCCGCGCCGGAAAAAAGTCGAAAAAGAAAATGAATCAAATTGCAGATAAGAATGAGTATTTTATCCTGATGTGAGGAGAAGGCTCATTCTTATTTTTGTGATAGGAATTGCATCTGTGAATAAAATCGTTTAGAATTTAAGTAGGGTCTTTAAAATTTAGAGCTTTAGAAATTGTAAGTTTTTTGCCAGGAAGGAGAGTCAGAAATGGAGAAAGTAAAGAAAAATTTTGGTTTTGGATTTATGCGTCTTCCGATGAAAAATGATGAGGTGGATATTCCAGAGACAAAACGGATGGTGGACGCGTTTCTTGATGCAGGTTTCAACTATTTTGACACTGCGCACGGCTATCTTCAGGGAAAGAGTGAACTTGCATTGAAAGAATGCCTGACAAGCCGTTATCCGCGTGATCGTTATATTGTGACAGACAAGCTCACCGCAAATTTCTTTAAGACGGAGGCAGATATTCGCCCGGTCTTTGAAAGTCAGCTTAAAGCCTGTGGAGTCGATTATTTTGATTTTTATCTAATGCATGCGCAGGGCGAGGGAAATTATTCGCATTTCAAGGAGTGTCATGCCTATGAGACCGCATTTGCGCTGAAGGCGGAGGGCAAGATTCGTCATGTCGGCATCTCCTTCCATGACCGTGCGGAGGTTTTGGAGAAGATTTTGACAGAGTATCCGGAAGTGGAGGTCGTGCAGATCCAGTTCAATTATGTGGACTATGATGATCCGGCGGTGCAGAGCCGTAAGTGCTATGAGGTTTGTCAGAAGTTTGGAAAACCGGTCATTGTCATGGAGCCGGTAAAGGGTGGAAATCTGGTCAATCTGCCGGAGGATGCAAAGGCTGTTTTGGAGGAACTGCACGGTGGAAGTCCGGCAAGTTATGCGCTTCGTTTTGCAGCGGGATTTCCGGGCATGATGATGGTGCTTTCCGGCATGAGCAATATGGAGCAGATGGAAGATAATATCTCCTTTATGCGGGATTTCAAGCCGTTAAATGAAACGGAACTTGCCGCAGTTCGGAAAGTACAGGAAATTTTCAGAAGCAAACATCTGATTCCGTGTACGGCCTGTCGTTACTGTACGGATGGATGTCCGAAACATATCTCGATTCCGGATCTGTTTGCAACGATGAATACGAAGCAGATTTACCATGATTGGAATGCGGATTACTATTACAATGTAGTTCATACCGCTCCGGGTCGAAAGGCATCTGACTGTATCAAGTGCGGCAAATGCGAGAAAGTCTGTCCTCAGCATCTACCGATTCGTGATCTGCTTATGGATGTGGCGAAAGAATTTGAGAAGAAGCCGGAAGAAGCAGAAACCTCAGAGGAATAACAACGTCAGAAATGGACAAAAATGATGCGAGGGGAGTAGAATGTGGGACATGAAAACCTTATATTTAGACTGTAATATGGGGGTGACAGGAGAGATGCTGGCATCCGCCTTGTTGGCGATCCATCCAAATCCCAATCAGGTGATGGAACGGCTGAACCGATTAAACTTACCGGGTCTGAGTTTTCAGGCTGAATCGGTTGTGAGCGGTGGGATTGCCGGGATGCGCATGAAGATCCTGAAAGATACCGCCGCCGTTATGAATGATGGTTCGCTTCTTTCGCATCACCAATTTAAGCCCAAACGTTCACTTCTTTCCAGTTCTGATTCAAGCTCTGCCCCTGATTCAGATCCTGATTTGAATTTTTGTAGGGATTCTTGTCTGGATTTTTGTCCGGGTCCGGGATTGCTGGAAAATTTGCCGGAGAAGCTGGGAGAGCAGGTGAAAGCGGTATACCGGTTGCTTGCAGAGGCAAAGTCTGCTGTCTGCGGTCAGTCGGTTGAATTTAAGGCAGAACTGGCGGAAGTGATCGCTGTCTGCGTTTTGCTGGATGAATTGAAGCCGGAGCGCATCGCAGCATCCTCTGTTGTGGTTGGCAGTGGACTTGGGCATGGGGATCATGGCTTTTTTCCGATTCCATCTCCGGAGGTTGCCTGGATTTTGCGGGAGGTACCGACTTATGGGGGACAGATTCAGGATGAGCAGATTCCGGGAGAATTCTGTGATCAGACGGGAGCCGGTTTGATCAAATATTTTGTTCAGGAATTTGGCACCCAGCCGCGGATGCGGGTGGAACAAATTGGTTATGGGTTTAGAGCAGGTACAGAGACAGTAGTCATGCGTGCAATGATGGGCGAGAGTGCAGAGCGTGAAGACAGTGTGCTGGAGCTTTGCTGTAATCTGGATGATATGACGCCGGAACGAATTGGATTTGCGATGGAGGAATTATTTCTGGCTGGAGCTCTCGATGTCTATACCATGCCGATCGGAATGAAGAAAAATCGACCGGCGGTTCTTCTCACCTGTATGTGTCGTTCGGAACTGCGGGAACGGATGATTGAACTTTTATTTCTTCACACGACAACGCTCGGAATCCGGGAGAAAGTCTGCAATCGCTATGTCTTGAAGCGCTCCATGGAAACCGTGGAAACAGAGTATGGCCCTGTGAGGATCAAACATGTTTCGGGATGGGGCGTAGAGCGTGAAAAAGCAGAGTATGATGATCTGGCAAAAATTGCGCGGCAGCAAAATCTCTCAATTTCGCAGGTGGATGATCTGGTGAAAAGACAGAGAATTTTAACGCGCCGTGAACAAAAAAACTCTCATGTTTAAACAAAGGGATAGATGAGGGGATGAAAACGGAATAACCACGACAGAGTGATGAGGAAGAGTGAGATGTCTAAGAAAATTTTGATCATCAACACGGGAGGAACTCTTTCTTCCGTGAAGAGTGCAAATGGTCTTGTGCCGGGGATCAGCGGCAAGGACATGATGGAGGAATTAAAGCTGGTTTCAAAGAATCTGACGCTTGAGACAGAAGATTTCTGTTCTCTTGACAGTGCCAATATTGGACCGGAAGACTGGGCGGGACTGGCATCATGTATTGCACAGAAGAGCCACGAGTATGATGGAATTGTAGTGATTCATGGCACGGATACGATGGCATATACATCCTCGATGCTCGCCTTCATGCTCCAGAACATCTCGATTCCGGTTGTTGTCACGGGAAGTCAGCTTTCCATGGCCAATCCGGTGGCAGATGCGCTGGAAAACTGCAGATGCGGGATTCACATGGCTGCCAGCGGCTGCCCGGGAGTCTTTGTCGCCTTCAATCGAAAAGTAATTTTGGGCTGTCGTGCTTCCAAGGTCCGGACAATGAGTTTTGACGCATTTGAGAGCATTAATTATCCGTATGTCGGGGAGATCAGTTCGCTCGGACTTCAGATTTTTCGGGAAAATCTGATAGAAAAACGGGGGATTTTCAGACCGCAGACCGCTTACTCAGATAAGGTTGCACTTCTGAAACTTTATCCGGGCATCACGCCGGACGTTTTGGAACTTCTCTACGAAAGAGGATGCCGGGGCGTATTTATTGAGGGATTCGGGCTTGGTGGGATGCCGTTTCTCAAAAATGATTTTATTGGTGCGGTCGGAAAGGTAGTCGAGAAAGGAATGTTGGTTCTCGTCGGGAGTCAGTGTCGGTATGAGGGAAGCAATCTCTCTGTCTATGAGACAGGACGGCTGGCACTTGAAAAGGGGGTTCTCCAGGCGTATGACATGACAGCTGAAGCAGCGATGACAAAACTGATGTGGGTGCTCGGTCAGACAGATGATCTTCGGGAGATGAAGGAATATTTCTCGGTTGATATTGCCGGAGAGGTAAAAATTCGACTATAAATAATGGTAAATTCGGATAATACATTTTGATAACAACTTTGAAATGAGGCTACCGCAATCCCACTGACTTTAGACGGTGGGTTAAGGTAGCCAAAAGTTAGATATTATTGTATGCTTATATCATGGGAACATGGAAATCTAAAAACAGACACAAATACTTATTACAATATCATAT
>NZ_JBNMIC010000087.1:0-6816 GCF_050873065.1 Brotaphodocola sp. | reverse complement strand
TAGTGCGACAGCCCCGGCGACTTTAGCGACAATCTGAAGAATTTTTATTATGGGAGGTGACAATCTAAGAACTCCTTGCAGAAACCTGATAAATAACGTATAATGATCCAAGTCCGATATGAGTGTTTTTGTCTAATTTTTAGGAAAAATAAACAATGAATTCTTGCAAAATTCGACAAAGTGCCTTAAAATATCTGGATTTTAGTTGCACTTCCGATTCTGTTTCAGATATACGAAAAGGAAAGCTTTGAGAAAATGCAACAGAAAATACGAAAAAATGCAGGTAATAAAGAATTATGAGAAAATTAGCATTAAGTGACGAGATTCTGCTGAGTGTTCAGCAGCCGGCCCGCTATCTGGGCAACGAGATGAATGCCGTCATGAAAGACCCGGACTCCGTCGACATCCGCTTTGCCATGTGCTTCCCGGATGTGTATGAAATCGGTATGTCCCATCTCGGCATGCAGATCCTTTACGCGATGTTCAACAAGCGTAATGATGTGTACTGCGAACGTGTGTTCTCACCGTGGGCAGATATGGATGAGATCATGAGAAGAGAGCATATCCACCTGTTTGCGCTGGAGTCCCAGGATCCGATCCACGAGTTCGACTTCCTTGGATTCACGCTTCAGTATGAGATGTGTTACACCAATATCCTTCAGGTGCTTGACCTGTCCGGAATCCCGCTGCACGCTGAAGACCGCAAGGAAAACGACCCGATCGTCATCGGCGGCGGCCCGTGCGCATATAACCCGGAACCGTTAGCCCCATTCTTCGATCTGTTCTACATCGGAGAGGGTGAGGTGCAGTACGACGCCCTGTTTGACCTCTACAAGGAGATCCGTCGAAACGGCGGAAACAGAAGTGACATCATTGAGGCAGCGGCAAAGCTTCCGGGCATTTATGCTCCGGCATACTATGACGTCACCTACAAAGAGGACGGCACAATCGAGAGCTTCAAGCCGAATGCACCGGGCATTCCGGAGAAGATCACGAAACAGATCGTTGTCAATATGGACGACGCTCCATATATCGAAAAACCGGTCGTTCCGTTTATCAAGGTTACACAGGACCGTGTTGTTCTGGAAATCCAGCGCGGCTGTATCCGTGGCTGCCGTTTCTGTCAGGCAGGAAATGTCTACCGCCCACTGCGTGAGCACAGCCTCGAGTATCTGAAGCATTACGCATATGAGATGCTTAAGAACACCGGTCACGAGGAGATTACACTGAGTTCCCTTAGTTCCAGTGATTACTCCCACCTGAAAGAACTTGTAAACTTCCTGATCGATGAGTTCCACGGCAAGGGTGTCAACATTTCTCTTCCGTCCCTGCGAATTGACGCCTTCTCCCTTGATGTCATGAGCAAGGTACAGGATGTCAAGAAGAGCAGCCTGACATTTGCGCCGGAGGCAGGAAGCCAGAAGCAGAGAGATGTCATCAACAAGGGTCTGACGGAGGAGATCATCCTGAAGGGCGCATCCGAAGCTTTCCACGGTGGATGGAACCGTGTAAAACTCTATTTCATGCTCGGACAGCCGACCGAGACCGTGGAAGATATGGAAGGCATTGCGCTTCTCTCTGAGAAAGTCGCAGAGCTCTACTATGACGAGATTCCGAAGGAGCAGAGAAACGGAAAAGTTCAGGTCGTTGCAAGTTCCTCCTTCTTCGTTCCGAAGCCATTCACCCCGTTCCAGTGGGCGAAAATGTGCACGAAGGACGAATTCTTAGAGCGCGCTTACATCGTCAAGCACAAGTTCCGCGAGATGCTCAACTTCAAGAGCCTCAAGTACAACTACCATGAGGCTGATCTGACTGTGCTCGAGGGTGTTCTTGCAAGAGGAGACCGCAAAGTGGCAGCTGTCATCGAGGAAGCTTACCACAAGGGCGCTCTGTTTGATTCCTGGTCGGAGTTCTTCCACAATGAGATCTGGATGGAGGCATTTGAGACCTGCGGAATTGACATCGATTTCTACACAACGAGAGAGAGAAGCCTTGATGAAGTCTTCCCATGGGATTTCATCGATGCAGGAGTGACAAAAGAATTCTTAAAGAGAGAGTGGAAGAATGCGATGGACGCAAAAGTAACGCCGAACTGCCGCGAGCGTTGTTCCGGCTGTGGAGCGAGAGTATTTGAGGGAGGTGTCTGCTTTGAAAATAAGAATTAAGTTTGCCAAGGAAGGCACCATGAAATTCATCGGTCATCTTGACATGATGCGGTACTTCCAGAAAATCATGCGCCGTGCAGATGTGGATATCTGTTACAGCACGGGATTCAGCCCACATCAGATCATGTCGTTTGCAGCTCCTCTCGGTGTCGGAATGGAGAGTCGTGGCGAGTATGTCGATATTGAGGTAAAGAGCACCGATTCCTCCGAAGAAATGCTTCGCCGGATCAACGAGGTTATGGTGGATGGATCTGAAGTTTTAAGCTACCGTGTGCTGCCGGATGATGCGGCAAATGCAATGTCTATCGTTGCCGCTGCCGATTACCGTCTCCGCTTCCGCGAAGGCTATGAGCCGGAAGACTGGAGAGACTTCATGGATGGCCTGCTTGCCTTCATGAAGCAGGAGCAGATCCTGATTCTCAAGAAGACAAAAAAGAGTGAGAAAGAGGTCGATATCCGCCCGATGATCTACGAGCTTCACGAGGAGGACGATCATGCAATCTTTTTGAAAGTAGCTACCGGAAGTGCAGCAAACTTAAAGCCGTCGGCAGTCATTCAGGCATACATGGACAGCAGGAACCTTCCGCTCTCAGAATTTGCACTGATGATCACGCGCCTGGAAGTCTATGCACCGAAAAAAGAAGATCCTTCCACTCTGATTTCTCTGGAAGAGTTTGGAGAAGACATTAAATAAATGAATAAGATGGTGATCACAAGATGGGAAAGACGCCTGCTCACTGCCTGGTTTTCGGAAAAAGAGCCACTGGAGCTTGGCATTGAGGAGGAAACTTCCATTCTTGGAAATATCTATATTGGAAAAGTGAGCAACATCATCAAAAATTTAAACTGCGCATTTGTGAATTTTGCGCCGGACCGCATCGGTTATTACAGTCTTCACGATTCTCCCGTCTCTCTGTTTGCAGATGGGAGAGAGCGCAGCTTAAAATGCGGAGATGAGATTATTGTGCAGGTTGCAAAAGATGCGATGAAGACCAAAGATCCGGTTTTAAGCGGAAATTTAAACTTCACCGGCAAGTATGCGGTTCTGACCGCCGGAAAAACTCTGATCGGTTTTTCCTCAAAAATTACGGACCGCTCCTGGAAAGAAGAGATCCGCCCACAGCTTGAGGAAATTCTCGGCGGTGAGGCGGGTCTGATTGTCCGCACGAATGCCTACGGACATTCTGCGGAACTTTTCCGGGAAACCAGACTTTTGCTCGAACAGTTGCATCAGATCAAAAAGGATGCGTCCTATCGTACCTGCTACTCCCTGCTTCGGGAAGCTGAGCCGGAGTATTTAAAAAGTCTTCGGGGATGTCCACAGGGAATGCTCGAGGAGATTGTTACCGATCAGAGAGATGTATACGAGACGATTCGTCAGTATTTAGAACTCTACGATCCGGAAAGTATTTCAAAACTGCGCTTTTATGAGGATCCGATGATCAGTCTGACTGCCCTGTATTCCCTCCGCACAGTGATGGATCAGGCATGTCAGAAGCGCGTCTGGCTCAAATCAGGCGGATATCTGATTATCGAGTACACGGAGGCGATGACGGTCATCGATGTCAACACCGGAAAATATTCCGGAAACAAGAAACAGGCGGAAGCGATCCGCGTGGTTAATCTGGAGGCAGCAAAAGAGATTGCACACCAGCTTCGCCTTCGCAACCTTTCAGGCATCATTCTTGTCGACTTTATTGACATGAAAGATCCGGATGATAAGGCGGCTCTGATGGATGCACTTCGGGGATTTGTGAAATCAGATCCGGTGAAGACGACGGTCGTAGACATGACTCAGCTGAATTTAGTGGAGCTGACCCGAAAGAAAGAGAAGAAACCTCTCTGGGAACAGCTTCATCACGCAGCGGATCATACTCAGGAAAATTAAGGGGAAAATACACATGAAAATTATTGTTGTGGGGTGCGGAAAGGTCGGTTTGACGCTGACGGAACAGTTGAACAATGAGGGACATGATATTACGGTGATCGACAAGAATGCGGATACGCTCAAAAGCGTCACAGACAGCATCGACGTGATGGGCGTTGAGGGAAACGGTGCCATCTATCAGGTTCAGATCGAGGCGGGAATCAAAGACACAGATCTTCTGATTGCAACGACTGATTCTGATGAGCTCAATATGCTCTGCTGTCTGATTGCAAAGAAAGCCGGAAACTGTCACACGATTGCCCGTATCCGCAATCCGGAGTATGCCAATGAGACCCGCTATATCCGTGAGGAATTGAACCTCTCGATGGCGATCAATCCGGAGCTTGCAGCGGCAAAAGAAGTCTCCCGCCTGATCAAGTTCCCATCTGTCATCAAGATCGATACCTTTGCAAAGGGCCGCGTGGAGCTGATGAAATTTCTGATTCCGGAGAACTCTGTTCTTCACAATATTCAGATTTTTGAGGTTGCCACAAAGTTAAAGTGTAATGTCCTGATCTGTGCGGTGGAGCGCGGTCACGATGTCATCATCCCGGATGGAAATTTCCGCCTGATGAGCGGAGACAAGATTTCTTTCATCGCGGCACAGGGGGATGCGATGCATTTCCTTCAGCAGATCGGTATTGTCAGCAAGGCAATCAAATCGGTTATGCTTGTCGGCGGCGGAAAGATCACTTACTATCTGTCAAAAATGCTTGATGAGGCGGGAATCCGGGTAAAGATTATTGAGCAGGATTTGAACCGCTGCCATGAGCTCAGCGAACTTCTCCCGCGCGCAATGATCATTCACGGGGATGGATCGAACCAGCAGCTCCTTCTCGAGGAAGGCATCGGACAGGCGGAAGCCTTCGCGGCGCTCACCGGCTTTGATGAAGAGAATATCATGCTCTCCCTGTATGCAGCGACGGTGACAAAGGCAAAGCTTGTGACGAAGATCAACCGAATTGCGTTTGAGGACGTGATCCAGCAGCTGAATCTCGGAAGTATCATCTACCCGAAGATGATTACTGCTGACACGATCACGCAGTATGTCCGCGCTATGCAGAATTCCATGGGAAGTAACGTCGAGACCCTGTACAAGATTGTAGCAGGAAAGGCAGAGGCGCTGGAGTTCCGCGTCGGAAAAGATGCTCCGATGATTGGAATTCCGCTTGAAAAACTGAACTTCAAGGACAACCTGCTGATCGCCTGCATCAACCGGAACGGTCAGATTATCACGCCGCGAGGCAAGGATACGATTGAAGTCGGAGATACGGTTATTGTTGTGACGACACACTCCGGACTGAATGACTTAAAAGACATCTTGAGATAGGCGGTGAATCGGATATGAATATCGGCATTATTTTCTATTTTCTCGGATGGGTGCTCGGTGTGGAGGGCGTCCTGATGCTGCTCCCGTGTGCGATCGCGCTCATTTTTCAGGAGTCGGCCGGATGGTATTTTGTCGGAGTCGGTCTTGTCTGCGGTGTGCTCGGATGGATTTTGGGCCATAAACGCCCGGCAAATACCGTTTTTTATGCAAAGGAAGGCTTTGTCTCCGTTGCCCTCAGCTGGATTGTCCTGAGTTTCTTTGGCGCGCTTCCGTTCTTTTTGAGCAGAGAGATTCCGCGCTTTGAAGATGCAATGTTTGAGGTAATCTCCGGATTTACGACAACGGGAACGAGTATCCTGCCGGATGTGGAGGCGTTAAGCCACTGCATGCTCGTCTGGAGAAGTTTTACACACTGGATCGGCGGAATGGGTGTGCTCGTCTTTCTGCTTGCGATTCTTCCGATGGCAAGCGGTTACAACATGCACATCATGAGAGCAGAGAGCCCGGGACCGTCCGTCGGAAAGCTCGTTCCGAGAGTCAAGACGACGGCAAAAATCCTGTATCTGATTTATTTTGTGATGACGGTGATCCAGATGGTTCTGCTTTTTTGCAGCGGGATGCCATGGTTTGACACCCTGTGCATCTCCCTCGGAACAGCCGGAACAGGAGGATTTGGTGTTTTAAATTCCAGCTGTGGATCTTACACGATTCTTCAGCAGGCAATCATCACCGTGTTTATGATTCTCTTCGGAGTCAATTTCAACTTTTATTACCTGATGCTGATTAAGAAGCCGAAGGAGGCACTCCAGTCAGAGGAGGTGCGGTATTATTTCGGAATCATCCTTGTCAGTGCACTTTTAATTGCGTGGAATATCCGGGATCAGTTTGCAAACCTTCTTCTGGCATTCCATCATGCCCTGTTCCAGGTGGGATCCGTGATCACGACAACCGGTTTTTCCACCGTGGACTTTGATGTGTGGCCGTCCTTTGCAAAATGGATTCTTGTGACCCTGATGTTCATGGGAGCCTGTGCGGGAAGTACCGGAGGTGGTCTCAAAGTCTCCCGCGTTGTGATTGCTGCAAAGACAGCTGGAAGAGAGATCCAGTCCCTGATTCATCCGAGAAGTATCAAAGTACTGAAATTTGAGGGAAAGACGATCGACCAGTCGATCATCAAGTCTCTCGGTGCATATCTGGCGGCATATTTTCTGGTGTTCTTTGTCTCTGTCCTGCTTATCAGCCTTGACAATGCGGATCTTGAGACAAATTTCACGGCGATTGCTGCAACGTTCAACAACATCGGCCCGGGACTTGCAAAAGCCGGTCCGACCTGCAATTTTGCCTTCTTCAGCCCGCTCTCAAAAGTTGTCATGATGTTTGACATGCTTGCAGGG
>NZ_JBNMIC010000086.1:0-6875 GCF_050873065.1 Brotaphodocola sp. | reverse complement strand
GGATAAACGAGATCCCGCCATCGCGAATCTCCACCATCACAGCGCTCGCTTTCGCATCGATCGCATTCTCGAGAAGTTCCTTCACAACCGAAGCCGGTCTCTCTATGACCTCTCCGGCTGCAATCTGATTGATTGTGCTCTGGTCAAGCACATGTATCTCCGGCATCCTCGCGTCTCCTTTCTGAGCAAATTACGCATTATTCCCGCTCCAGCGGTTCTTAAGTCTAGTCTGAAGACGATAGAGCGTATTCAGCGCATCGATCGGTGTCATTGTTCCAAGTTCCATCGTCTTGAGTTCCTCAATGATGTCGTCCTCCCTGACCGTGTCAAACAGCGTCAGTTGACTCATCTCCACATCGTCCGGCTTCGGAACCGGCTTATGGGAGGAAGACGGCACACTGCTTTGTGCAATCTCCTTCGCGCGCGTTGCAAGATCGGCACTGCTGAGTTCCTCGACAAGCTCCTTTGCACGGTTGATCACAGAGTCCGGCACTCCCGCAAGTTTTGCAACCTGAATTCCGTAACTCTTGTCCGCGCCGCCCTTCACAATCTTTCTGAGGAAGACGATGTCATCGCCCTGCTCCTTGACTGCGATGCAGTAGTTGTTGACTCCGCTCATAATGCCCTCAAGCTCCGTGAGCTCATGGTAGTGGGTCGCAAACAGTGTTTTGGCTCCGAGCAGCTTCGTGTTGCTGATGTGCTCCACGACCGCCCACGCAATGCTGAGTCCGTCAAACGTGCTCGTTCCCCGTCCGATCTCATCGAGAATCAGAAGGCTGTTTCGCGTTGCATTTCTCAAAATGTTTGCGACCTCGGTCATCTCGACCATGAACGTACTCTGTCCGCTTGCGAGATCATCGGAAGCGCCGACACGCGTGAAGATCCGGTCGCAGATTCCGATATTTGCCTGATCCGCCGGAACGAAACTTCCGATTTGTGCCATCAGCACAATCAGTGCAGTCTGGCGCATGTATGTCGACTTTCCCGCCATATTCGGTCCGGTGATGATCGAGATCCGGTTTTTTCCGTTGTCAAGACACGTATCATTTGCGACAAAGAGATCATCTCTCATCATCTTCTCGACAACCGGATGACGTCCGCCCTTGATCTGGATTGTTCCGCGCTCATTGATCGACGGTTTCACATAGTTGTTGCGGGTCGCAACGGTCGAGAGGGAGGCATAGACATCGATCTCCGCAATCGCGCGCGCTGTCTGCTGGATCCGCACAACCTGGGCACCGACGGCATCACGCACCTGACAGAACAGGTCGTACTCTAGTGAGAACAGCTTGTCCTCTGCACCGAGAATCACGCTCTCGAGATCCTTGAGCTTTTCTGTTGTGTAGCGCTCCGCATTCGTCAGCGTCTGCTTGCGGATAAAATAATCCGGGACAAGATCCTTAAATGAGTTTGTAACCTCAAAATAATAGCCGAAAACACGGTTGTACTTCACTTTCAAGCTCTTGATTCCGGTATTTTCGCGCTCCTGCGCCTCAAGCTCTGCAAGCCACGTCTTTCCCTCCGTCTTTGCCTGACGCAGGCGGTCTGCCTCCTCAGAAAAGCCCTCACGGATGATTCCGCCCTCACGCACCGTGATCGGCGGCTCCTCGACAATCGCGCGGCTGATCAGATCCTTCAGATCCTCAAGACCATCCAGCTGCTCCTCAAGCACCTTGAGATTCTCGCTCGTAAACTCTTTTAAGAGCGTCTTGATGTGAGGCACCATCTCGATTGAACAGCAGAATGCGAGAAGGTCGCGCGGATTCGCACTCTTGTAGCTGATCCGGGAGATCAGCCGCTCAAGATCATAAATCGGGTTTAAATACTCCCCAAGCTCCTCCCTGCTGATGTAGTTGAGGTTGAGCTCCTCGATTGCCTGCTGACGTTTGAGAATCTCTTCTTTGTTGATGAGTGGCTGTTCAATCCAGTTTCTAAGGAGTCTCGCTCCCATTGCCGTGCGCGTCTTGTCGAGCACCCAGAGAAGACTTCCCCGCTTCTGTTTCTCGCGCATCGTCTCGAGAAGCTCAAGATTCCGCCTCGTCGACGAGTCAAGGATCATAAAGTTTCCACTTGCGTAAGAGACGATCGTCGTCAGGTGATCGAGAGTATTTTTCTGGGTCTCATAGAGGTACTGAAGAACAGCTCCCGCAGCGATCACGCCGCAGTCATAATCCCCGAGACCAAGTCCCTCAAGGCTTGCAACCTTGAAATGTTCCCGCAGAATCTTTCTGCAATTCTCATCCTGGAAAAAATGCGCATCGAGGGAAGAGACTGTAAAGTGATAACGGTCTTTCATGTCATCGAGGCTGATCCCGGACATGACGAACGCATCGTTACAGATGATCTCCGCCGGCGCAAACTTGTGAATCTCGTCAAAAAGGGAGCGCTCCGAGGATACCTCCGTCACCAGAAAATCTCCGGTCGTGATATCCGCGACGGACACTCCCATCTTGTCATCGAGATAGACAATTCCCATCAGATAATTGTTCTTCGTCTCATCGAGCGCCTGCGCACTCGTGATCGTTCCGGGTGTTACCACCCGGATAACCTCACGCTTCACAAGTCCTTTTGCAAGCTTCGGATCTTCCATCTGCTCGGCGATTGCGACCTTGTACCCTTTCTGGACCAGTCTGCTCAGATAAGAATCCACTGCATGATACGGAACTCCGCACATCGGTGCCCGCTCTTCGAGTCCACATTCCTTTCCGGTCAGAGTGATCTCAAGCTCCCTTGATGCCGTCAGCGCATCGTCAAAAAACATCTCATAGAAATCACCCAGCCGATAAAACAGGATGCAGTCCGGATACTGTTTCTTTGTCTCCATATAGTGCTGCATCATTGGTGATAAACCAGCCATGTCTCAAAAACTCCTTATCTTATCTCATCGTTCCCATGTAGTAAAAGCCTTTCGACTCTTCCAGATAGACATCCACAATCTTGCCGATCAGACTCTGATCTCCCGGGAAATGTACGACCGTATTGTTGGAGAGACGGCCCGTCACATATCCTTCCTGATGATCGTCCATGACCTCTGCAAGAACCTTCTGGACGGTGTGCACATCACGGCCGCACACCTCAGCGGAAATCTTCTGAACTTCCTTTAAGAGACGGTCAAAGCGGACTTTCACAACGTCCTCCGGAACCTGCTCCATCGCTGCTGCCGGGGTTCCGCGGCGCACGGAGTAGATGAACGTGAATGCACTGTCAAAACGGACGCGGCGCACGACATCGAGAGTCTCCTCAAAGTCCTCCTCCGTCTCTCCCGGGAATCCCACAATAATATCGGTCGTCAGGGAGATATCCGGCATTGCCTCACGGATGCGCTCCACCAGATTTAAGTAATCCTCTTTTGTATAACGGCGGTTCATCGCCTTTAAGATACGGCTGCTTCCGGACTGAAGCGGAAGATGCAGATGATTGCAGACCTTATCGCACTCTTTCATCGCCAGAATCAGCTCATCGGACAGATCCTTCGGATGAGAAGTCATAAAGCGGATGCGCTCAAGTCCCTCGATCTCATTGATCTGGCGCAGAAGCTCGGCAAAAGTCACCGGGTTTTCCAGATTTTTTCCGTAGGAGTTTACATTCTGGCCGAGAAGCATGACCTCGACAACCCCGTCTGCGACGAGACGGCGAATCTCTGCAAGGATCTCCTCCGGCTCACGGCTTCTCTCACGTCCGCGCACATACGGAACGATGCAGTAGCTGCAGAAGTTGTTGCAGCCAAACATGATGTTGACACCGGACTTGAACGGATATTTGCGCTCCACAGGAAGATCCTCAACGATCTCCTCTGCCTCCTTCTGGATGTCAACGACCATCTTCTTGCCGGTCAGACGGTTGTACACGATCTCCGCCAGCTTATAGATGTTGTGGGTTCCAAAAATAATATCCACAAACGGATAGCTCTTTTTGATCTTCTCAACAACGGCTGCCTCCTGCATCATGCAGCCGCACAGACCGATGAGCATCGACGGATTCTTTCTCTTGATCGCGCCAAGCTGGCCAAGACGGCCGTAGACTTTCTGGTTTGCATTATCACGCACGGTACAGGTGTTGTAAAGCACCAGATCCGAGTTCTCGCTGTCTGACTCCTGAAAGCCCATCTTCTCCAGAATTCCAAGAAGTTTCTCGGAATCTCTCGCATTCATCTGGCATCCGAATGTGTTGATGCAGCAGGTCAGCGGGCGGCCTAAGGAACGGGAAAGTTCACTGACAAGCTCTGCGGATTTCTCTGTGAAATACTGCTGTCTTGCCGGCTCTTTCTCCGGAATCTCCGAAATTTCCTGTGATTTATTCAAATGATCCATTCTCATTACTCCATTTTTCTTTTTCTCTTGTTTTCTTTTTCTCTTAGTTCTTGTTTTCTCTTACTTAAACTTATCGGGTTCTTATTTTCTGTTTTATGTTTCTTGATTTAAGTCGGCGCAAGCACCGGCTTGGCGCATACACGCGCATCAGGAAAATATTATAGCACAACTAAAAAATTATTTACAACTAAAACTTTATCAAAACACAAAAATTGCCCCGATAAAGAAAAGCTTCGGAAAAAATCCGGAAATACCCCAGAAATCCCCTGGAAATAAGCGACTGAAAACGGACAGCCAAACTGGACGGTGGGAAATCAAAAAAGAAAAGAGAATCGCGCAAAAACAGGCAGAACAGATTTCTCTGTCCTGCCTGCATTGCTTCTGATCCAGTATTCCGTATTTGATTGATTAGATGTTCAGAAGATCGCTGAACTCCTTGAGTGCTCCGTCGGTGTCGTGAGCCAGTACGCGCTTTGCGAGTACCTTTCCGAGCTGTACACCCTCCTGGTCGAAGCTGTTGATATTCCACAGGAATCCCTGGAACATGATCTTGTTCTCAAAGTGCGCAAGAAGTGCACCGATGGTTCTCGGGGTTACCTCATCACCGATGATGATGCTGGACGGACGTCCACCCTCGAAATTCTTGTTGCGGTTCTCATCGGACTTACCGCAGGCAAATGCTACGATCTGGGCTGCAACATTCGCACAGAGTTTCTGCTGGCTTGTGCTTCCCTGAATCACAACATCCGTCTTCAGCTGGCTGTTCTTAAAGCCGACAAACTGAAGCGGAACAATGTCGGTTCCCTGATGCAGAAGCTGATAGAAGGAATGCTGACCGTTTGTTCCCGGCTCACCGAAGATGATCGGTCCGGTCGGGTAGCTCACGCGCTCACCGAAACGGTTTACGCACTTACCGTTCGATTCCATATCAAGCTGCTGAAGATGTGCCGGGAAACGGCTCAGTGCCTGAGAATACGGAAGAACAGCGGTGCACGGATAGCCGAGTACGTTGCGCTCGTAGACGCCGATCATCGCATCGAGCATCTCCGGATTCTCACGCAGACTCTTCTTTGCAGAGAGCTTGTCCTCCTCTGCTGCGCCCTCCAAAAACTGTGCGAATACTTCCGGTCCGAATGCAAGAGACAGAACGGCACCGCCGACTGCGGAGCTGGAAGAATAACGTCCGCCGATATAGTCATCCATGAAGAAAGCTGCCAGATAATCATCGCTCTTTGCAAGCGGAGAGGTCTCACTGGTGACTGCAACCATATGCTTGGATGCATCAAGACCTGCATTCTTCAGCGCATCCTTCACGAAGGACTCATTTGTCAGAGTCTCAAGCGTCGTGCCGGACTTGGAAACCAGAACGAACAGGGAGTGTGCCACATCAATGGAATTCAGCACTGCTGCCGCATCATCCGGATCTACGTTGCTGATGAACTTTGCCTCCATCTTGAAAGTGCCGTTCTTCTTTGCCCAGTTCTCCAGAGCCAGATAAATCGCACGCGGGCCAAGATCACTTCCGCCGATACCGATCTGTACTACGGTTGTGAACTTCTCACCTGCTGCGTTTACAATCTCGCCTGCATGTACCTTATTTGCAAATTCTGCGATGCGGTTCTGCTGCTCCACATAGAATTTCCGCTTGTCCACCCCATCTGCGACAACCGGATTGCCGAGCTGTCCGCGGGTCAGCTGATGAAGAACAAGACGCTTCTCACCGGTGTTGATCACCTCACCGTTGTAGAGAGCCTCAAACTTCTCTGCCAGCTGTGCCTCCTCTGCCAGTTTCTCCATCGCATCGAGAACCTTGTCATCCACCTGCTTTGCAGCATAATTGTAGACAAACCCCTCTGCCATCGGAACACTGTACTTCTTTACTCTCTCTGCCCCGCTCTCTCCGGTCATTGCCTCAATCAGATTCACGCGATCTGTCTTCTCGAGATTCTCGAAAGAAGTAAGGGTATCCAAGTTTTTCCAAGCAACCATAATATACTCCTCCTGCTATCATTCTTTTTCGCAGCGGCCACAGTCTGAAGCACTCAGCACCTGCGAGTCCGCCGCTTCTCTGATCTGACTCTCCGATCAATCTTATTGACCTGTCAAGATCGTTAAAATAGCTACTTTCAATTATACTATGAAATTTCAGAAAATACAAGAAAAAGGAGCAGAACCTTTTTGCGATTCCACCCCTTTTTCCAAGTTCTCATATGTTTTGCGACAATCTGACAATCTTGTCAAATAATCGCGCACATATTCCAACGATCTGTAATGCTATTTGATTTATTTCTGCTGAGTAAAGCTGTAATTTGCAGTCTCTGCCGGGCCAGCATGCTTATGCTGGGACAGCGGCATAACGTGCATATTTCCGCGCTGCTCGTTCTCTGCCCAGTAGATATCGTCTGCCATCTTTGCCTCCGGGTTGAAGGTAACACCCTCGAAGATGTGCTTTACGAACTCCTTGTAGCCGACACGGTCGATCAGGTGACCACCATGCAGGTACTCCGGCTTGTAATCCAGAGCCCATGCGGAGAACTTCTGCCAGTTTGCGAACATTCCAAGGAT
>NZ_JBNMIC010000085.1:0-7005 GCF_050873065.1 Brotaphodocola sp. | reverse complement strand
ATCAGAATAACTCCTTTCTTGGATGTAGGTTTATAGTTTTTAGTCAACTCTATTATACCATATCCGGTGAGGAGTTATTTGTTTATAGGTAACAAAAAATGCCGTATTTATGCGGCTTGTGGCGTTTCGCAAACGCCTAATTATTTCTTCAAACAGAGAGGAGAAGGAGCGTTTTGAGTCGGAGACCGTATGTTTCTGGATACAGTCGGAAAGCTCAGATTCTGAGTGGGTAGAGAGAAGACGATTTAGAAGATTTCCAGTGGAAATTTCATCTTTTGGAGTCCTTGGGTTCATCTGCGGTCTGGGTCCTTTCGTTTTCATTTTCATTTCTCTGAAAAAATTTTTGCAAATGGTTCTGAAAGTATGATAACGTATATGATAGCGTAAATCCGGACTGACTGCAAGCGCACAAAAACGTGTGAGATAAGAGAAAGTGTGAAGAAAAAGAGAATTCTTGTGGTGGAATGCGGGGATCAAAGATAGGATGAGGAAAGAACATGACGTTTGAAGAAGTATTTGCGGATAAATATGAGACGATTTCGCCACTGCGTGAGGATTGCGGGATCTGGCTTTTGATGGAGCGAGAGACAAAGAAAATCTTGGTTGGAAAGATTCTTACGGTTTATGACCGGGACGTGTATCAACAGCTTTTGCAACTTGAAGATCCTCATATCATTTCCGTGAAAGAGATCTCAGAACAGAAAGAAGAGGGAATTCTGTATGAGGTCGAGGCATATATCAGCGGAGAAACGTTGGAAGACAGGATTCGCAGGGATGGTCCGATGCGGGAATCGGAAGCCGGAAAGTGGATGATTTCGCTCTGCGAGGCCTTAGAAGTCTTACATTCGCAGAACAGGCCGATTATTCACAGGGATTTAAAACTCTCAAATGTGATGATTACGGATGATGGGGTCTTAAAACTGATTGACTTCAATGCATCTCGAAATTATGAGGAGGGCTTGCAGAAGGATACAAGGTTGATCGGAACAAATGGATATGCGGCGCCGGAGCAGTATGGATTTGCACAGTCGGATGCGAGAACGGATCTGTATGCAGCAGGAGTGATTTTCAATTATCTCCTGACCGGAAAAGCGCCGGGGGAGGAACTGTGGAATGGGAGAATGGGGCGTGTGATTGAGCAATGTACCCAGATAGACCCGAAAAAACGCTGCCAGAGTGCGGGAGAACTTCGGACAAAGATTCAGAAATGCCTGAAAAAATTGCAGGAGGATTCGCAGGGAAAAGAAGAAAAGACGAAGCGGAAGAAAAGGACAGGGACAGAGGATAACGGTTCTGTTCCAGATGATAGAAATAAAAGTGCTTTCTGGCCACTTCCGGGTTTTCGCGGAAGAAATCCATTTGTAAAAGTGATGGCGGTATTTGGGTATTTCATGGTATTTTTGCTGGCGGGCAGTATAACAACCGAGGGCGGATATGGGAGAAATCTCGTCAACAAGATTGGATTTGGAATTATGTGGCTGATGGAGATTGCAATGTTCAGTGACTATGGAAAAATTTCCGATTATCTGCCGTTTTTCCACTCGAATTCGCGTTTCGTCCGGTGGTCTGTCAAGCTGATCGCCGCTGTTTTGATTGTATTTTTGACGGGAGGTCTGACGGGAATGGTGGAAAATTTCTTTCCGTAAATTTGTGAATGTGTGCTGTCAGCATACCAAAATTTCTTCTGAACCGGATATAATACGAAAAAACAATACAGATAGATAAAGAAAACTGGGGAGGAAGACGGATCACATTATGAAGACAAATGAAAAGCCGGAGACAAAGGTGTGCAAGTATTGTAAGACAGAAATTCCATACGGTGCGAAGATTTGCCCGAACTGCCGAAAAAAACAGGGCGGAGGAATCGGAAAGTGGATTCTTGTGGCTGTGGTCGCAGTGGGAATTATCGGAGCGATGAGTGGAGGAAAGAAAGAGGAGACGAAAGGCTCTTTGACCGTGGCGCAGAGTGCGGAGAAAACAGGAGAAGCAGGAAATGCGGAGACAGAAGCTCCGATCGAGTATACGGAATGTTCTGTGGATACGATGGTGGAGGAACTGAAGGCAAATGCGATGAGTGCATCTGACAAGTACAAAGGACAGCATCTTCGGATCACGGGCAAATTGAGTACGATTGACAGTGATGGAAAATACATCAGTCTCAGACCTGAACATGATGAGTTCGCGATTATGGGAGTGCAGTGCTACTTTACCTCACAGGAGCAGAAAGACCGGGTTAAGGAGATGAAGAGCGGAGATACCGTTACGCTGAGCGGAACCTGTAAGAAAGTTGGAGAAATTCTCGGATACACGCTTGATATCGAGGAAATTCAGTAACATATAAAACGGGTAATAAAATTTCAAAAAAATAAAGTGAAATAAAGAAAGGTCACAGGATCATTTGGAATTTGGTGAAATGATTTTTGACCTTTCTTTTTTTCTTAAGGGGGAAAGAATGGATCTCAGCGGAGGCTTTTTTTGAAAAAATGGAGAGGAAAAGCAAGGTCAGGATTGCATTTTGTGGGAGGGAATAGTATAATCGTAAAGCGAATGTGTAATTGACAACCGTTGAAATATGGAATGGAAATGCCGGCATTCACGAACAGGTTGGATGACAGGAACGGTAAGGGTTCTGAAGATTTTGTGAGTGAGGGAAGCCTGAAATGGCTTGAGAGATGGCACAAAAACATATTTCGGCGATAAGAAGATGGAGAAGAAGCATGGCACTGAAAAAGAAGCCGGTTACCGGCATGAGAGATATTCTGCCTGCGGAGATGCAGGTCAGAAATTTTGTGATGGAGCAGATCCGTCAGACCTATCAGGGATTTGGATTTACGCAGATTGAGACTCCGTGCGTGGAGCACATCGAGAACCTGACGAGCAAGCAGGGCGGAGACAATGAGAAGCTGATCTTCAAGATTTTAAAGCGCGGTGAGAAGCTGAATCTTGAGACCGCAGAGACGGAGAATGATCTGGCCGACAGCGGTCTGCGCTACGATCTGACACTTCCTCTTTCCCGCTACTATTCCAACAATGCAGCCCAGCTCCCGGCACCGTTCAAGGCGCTCCAGATGGGAAGCGTGTGGAGAGCTGACCGCCCGCAGAAGGGACGTTTCCGTCAGTTTACCCAGTGTGATATCGACATTCTGGGTGATCCGTCGAGCATGGCAGAGATCGAGCTGATTCTGGCTACGACGACAGCTCTCGGAAGAATCTGCCCGGACAACGCATTTACGGTTCGTATCAACGACCGCGGAATTCTGAAGGGAATGGCACTCCACTGCGGATTTGCAGAGGACAGCCTCGATCAGGTCTTTATCACTCTGGACAAGATGGATAAGATCGGCATGGACGGCGTAAAGGCAGAGCTGCTTGAGAACGGTTACGCACAGGATGCTGTTGAGAAGTACGCAGAGCTGCTTGGTCAGGTGACCGACAATGCAGAGGGTGTGCGCGCACTTGGAAAGATCCTTGCAGATGTGATGCCGGAGAGCGTTTCTGAGAATCTTGCAAACATCATGGATACGGTTACCGACGTCGCAGAGACCGAGTTCAAGCTTGCATTTGACCCGACTCTGGTGCGCGGAATGTCCTACTACACCGGAACGATCTTTGAAGTTTCGATGGAAGGATTTGGCGGTTCCGTTGCAGGCGGCGGCCGTTACGACAAGATGATCGGCAAGTTCACCGGCCAGGACACACCGGCATGTGGATTCTCCATCGGATTTGAGAGAATCGTCACGATCCTGATGGATCAGGGCGGTAAGGTAGAAAACCAGGCAGAGCGCAAGGCTTATCTGATTGAGAAGGGAATGGATGCAAAGCGTCTTTCCGAGATCATGAAGCAGGCGATGCAGGAGCGCCGTGCAGGTGTTCAGGTTCTCGTTTCCCAGATGAACAAGAACAAGAAGTTCCAGAAGGAGCAGCTGAACAAGGAAGGCTACACCGAGTTTGTTGAGTTTTACCGCGAGGCACTCAAATAAGATTTTATTTGTCAGTGTCAATAGACTGTATAAATTCATAGTAGGGCTAAGATGTAGTCTGAAGAAAAAGTGATTAACAGGCGGGAGCAATTCCGCCTGAAGATAAAAGGAGATTTGAAATGGCAGAGTCAATGCAGGGACTGAAAAGATCCCATCGATGCGGAGAGCTTAGCCTTGCCAATGTCGGCCAGAATGTGACCGTTATGGGCTGGGTACAGAAGAGCAGAAATAAGGGCGGTATTATTTTCGTAGATTTACGTGACCGTTCCGGTATTCTGCAGATTATTTTTGAGGAGAGCGACTGCGGAGCAGAGAGCTTTGCAAAGGCAGAGAAACTCAGAAGTGAGTTCGTAATCGCTGTAACCGGACGTGTTGAGGCTCGTTCCGGCGGTGTAAATGAGAATCTGGCAACCGGTGCAATCGAGGTTCGCGCAGAGAGCTTGAGAATTCTCTCTGAGTCTGAGACCCCGCCTTTCCCGATTGAGGAGAATTCCAAGACGAAGGAAGAGCTTCGTCTGAAATATCGTTATCTGGATCTGCGCCGCCCGGATATCCAGAGAAATCTGATCCTGCGCAGCAAGATCGCAATCCTGACGAGACAGTTCCTCGCAGAAGAGGGATTCCTTGAGATTGAGACCCCGACCCTGATCAAGAGCACCCCGGAGGGCGCAAGAGATTACCTCGTACCGAGCCGTGTACATCCGGGTTCCTTCTACGCACTTCCGCAGTCCCCACAGCTGTTCAAGCAGCTGCTGATGTGCTCCGGATATGACCGTTACTTCCAGCTGGCACGCTGCTACCGCGATGAGGATCTGCGTGCAGACCGTCAGCCGGAGTTCACCCAGATCGATATGGAGCTTTCCTTCGTCGATGTTGAGGATGTTCTCGATGTCAACGAGCGTCTGCTTCACAAGCTGTTCAAGGAGCTTCTGAATGTGGAGATTCCGCTTCCGATCCAGCGCATGACCTGGCAGGAGGCAATGGACCGCTTTGGTTCCGATAAGCCGGATCTGCGTTTCGGCATGGAGTTAAAGAACGTATCTGAGGTTGTGAAGGACTGCGATTTCGTTGTATTTAAGAGCGCTCTTGAGAACGGTGGTTCTGTCCGCGGTATCAACGCCGAGGGCGAGGGCGGAATGCCGAGAAAGAAGATCGATGCACTCGTAGAGTTCGCAAAGGGCTACGGCGCAAAGGGTCTGGCATACATCGCAATCCACGAGGATGGCTCCCTGAAGTCTTCCTTCTCCAAGTTCATGACCGAGGAGCAGATGGATGCTCTTGTAAAGGCAATGGACGGAAAGCCGGGTGACCTGCTTCTGTTCGCAGCAGACAAGAACAAGGTTGTATGGGATGTTCTGGGTGCTCTGCGTCTGGAGATCGCAAGACAGAAAGATCTGTTAAAGAAAGACGACTTCAAGTTCCTGTGGGTAACCGAGTTCCCGCTGCTTGAGTACTCCGAGGAGGAGAACCGTTACGTGGCTATGCACCATCCATTCACAATGCCGATGGAGGAAGACTGGCCGATGATCGACACGAACCCGGGCGCAGTTCGCGCAAAGGCTTACGATATCGTTCTGAACGGTACCGAGCTTGGCGGTGGTTCTGTCAGAATCCATCAGAGCGACATCCAGTCCAAGATGTTCGAGGTTCTGGGCTTCACTCCGGAGCGTGCACAGGATCAGTTCGGATTCCTGCTTGAAGCATTCAAGTACGGAGTTCCGCCGCACGCTGGTCTGGCATACGGTCTTGACCGTGTGGCTATGCTGATGGGCGGCTGCGACAGCATCCGTGAAGTGATTGCATTCCCGAAGGTAAAGGATGCATCCTGCATGATGACCGAGGCTCCGACCCCGGTAGATCCGAAGCAGCTTAAAGAGCTTGGCATTGAGATCGAGAAGCCGGAAGAGACTGAGGAGTAGGAAGTCATAACCGGAAAACCGGTTTTGGAAACGCAAAAAGAATGTGGAAGAAAAAGATTGTTTTTTCTTTCACATTCTTTTTTGCGTTTCAGGGAATTGCTTCCAATATTCAGAAAAATTTGTTATAATCGAGTCAGTATCATAACAATTTATGAATCATATTTCAAGTAAAGGAGGATGAGGTATGGAAAAGAAACGATTCCGAAAACTGCTCAGCTGGATTTTGAGTCTGGCGATGGTGCTGAGTCTGACGACCGGCATGACGTTTTCTGCATTTGCAGGAGACAAGGACATCATTGTTCTGTACACAAACGATGTCCATTGTGGTGTGGATGACAACATCGGATATGCGGGACTTGCACTCTACAAGAAACAGATGCAGGCGCAGACCCCGTATGTGATTCTGGCGGATGCCGGAGATGCGATTCAGGGGGCACCGATCGGCACGCTGTCAGAGGGAAGCTATCTGATTGACATCATGAATCAGGTCGGATATGATTTCGCAATTCCGGGAAACCATGAGTTTGATTACGGAATGAACCGTTTTCTTGAACTTGCGGGGAAACTGAATTGTGGATATTATTCGAGCAATTTTACGGATTTGAGAACGGGAAAACCGGTATTTGCTCCGTATAAGATGTTTACGTTCGGAGCTGTGAAGGTGGCACTTGTGGGGGCAAGTACACCGGAGAGCTTTACAAAGTCCACACCGTCTTATTTCCAGAATGAGAGTGGAACATACATCTACGGATTCTGTGAGGATGAGAGCGGAGAGAGCCTGTATGCAAAGATCCAGTCTTCCGTGGACGAGGCGAGAAAGGCCGGCGCGACCTACGTCATTCTCGTCGGTCACCTTGGAGAAGAGGGAACGACGGAGCGCTGGACTTCCGATCAGGTGATTGCACACACAAACGGAATTGATGCGGTGATTGATGGTCATTCCCACGAGACGATTCCGAACAAGACTGTTGCAAATAAGGATGGCAAGCAGATTCCTCTGACCCAGACGGGAACGAAGCTCAAAGATATCGGAAAGCTGACGATCAAGGCAGATGGAACGATCACGACAGAGCTTATCGATAAGGTTCCGGTACAGGATACCGCTT
>NZ_JBNMIC010000084.1:0-7010 GCF_050873065.1 Brotaphodocola sp. | reverse complement strand
CTGCAGGAACCTCGATCGAGGAGACTCTGCCGATCATCAAGGCCCAGGGCGATGTGGATGTGCTCGGCCTTGTTGTGTCCGTAGACCGTATGGAGCGCGGAAAAGACACGACTCACTCTGCACTCAAGGAGATTGAGAGAAAGTATGGCTTTAAGACAACCGCGATCGTTACGATGGCAGATGTTGTGGAGCATCTCTACAACAAGCCGTATAAGGGCCGCATTGTGATCGATGATACCTTGAAGGCAGCAATTGACGCTTACTATGAGCAGTATGGCGCTGAGGACTAAGGGAGCCGTATATGGAGAAAGTATATAAGACGATGCAGCGTACCGGCGCGTGCAGCATTGCGGTGGGAATTGTGATTCTTGTGACCGGTCTGGTTGTGGGAATCATGTCCATCGTGAGCGGGAGCATTCTGCTCAAGCGCAAAGGCGAGATTACATTTTAAATCGGCGGGGAACGCCGGAAGAAGGGGATGTTGCGAGAATGCGGCATCCTCTTTGCGTTCCGGCATTCTTTCGCAGATGGCGGGAAAGGAGCGCAGGGTGCGTAGAAGAAATAACAGGATTTCCTATATCCGGAGACCGCTTGCGGGAAGAAGCATACCGGCGACCTGTTTTGCAGGGATCGCGCTTGTCTCGACGGTGGTCAGCCTTGCTCTCAGCGTGAGCGCGCAGGGCAACGGAGAGGCAAACGTGGCGGCGTGGGGATTTTGCGGGATTGTGTTCACCGCGGCAGCGCTTGTCTACGGAATCACCGCGTTTCGGGAAAAGGAAAAAAATTATATTCTGGCGAAGATTGCCACAGGATCCGGTGCAGTTTTGGCGCTGTTCTGGGTCTGCATGATGATAGTGGGAATCTTGTCGCTTACGATGTAAAAGCAGGAAAGGATGACAACGGTGAATTATCGGGAATTATGGAATGACGACAATACACAGATCCGCGAACGCTATGATCTGGCGATGGAGCGGATTGCACAGATTCCGTCGGAGGAGCGGATTGCAGAGCCGTTTCGGGAGTATTTTGTTCAGATGGCACAGTTTGCCGGTCAGATTGAGGAGCTGGCGCGGCTTCAGCTTCGGGAGGAGTTAGAATCATATTCTCTTGAAGAATTAGGAAAGCTCAACCACGCTCTCTATGCGGATATACTTCCGGAACACTATGGCGAGAGCTATGCAAATCCGGCGTATGCGGTGGAGAAACTCGGGGAGGAGCTCGGAGCAATTCTGTCCGCATTTTATGCGCAGTTTCGCGAGGCGATCGTCTTTGCCTACGAGTGCCGTCTGACAGACATCACGATTCTGTCGGAGACGCTGATTGAGATTTATAATCTTTTTGAGGAGAAAGTGCCGCAGGAGAAGGCAGTGCGTGATGTGCTCTACTGGTTTTTCAGCGATTACACCGATGTGACGCTGACGTACCGGATTCGCGAACAGCTCGATCCGTCCCTGTCTTTTGCGCGCGACATCATCATGGAGAGCGATCTTTCTGATCTGCGCTATCTGTACCGGTTTGGAGAGTATATTTCCGATGCGGAGCTTCAGATTGCAGGATTTTTGAACACGCTTCCGGAAGAGACGATCGAGAAGATGGCTTCGACTTACACCGAAGGATACCGCAAGGGATTTGAGGTCATGGGAAGAGATCTCTCCCGCAAGAAGACCGTGGCGATCCGCTATGAGCTCGGTTTTGAGCGCATGATCCGCGCAGCGATCCGCCAGTTTTCCGAGATGGGACTTGAGACGATTCTCTATCGCTCGGCGTCATGGTCGGTGACGAAGAATCCGAACCGCAAGATCGGCTATCACGCAACTCCGGCAAACCGCCAGTATGACTATGATCATCGCTATGACAGCGCGCTCTACTACGACAAGGCGTTCAAGGAGCGCAAGCTTGCAGTGCTTCGCACGGCCTACGAGACTTACCGCAAGGAAGCTGCTTCTTTTGCAGGTCCGGCTGTCGTGGAGACATTCGGCGAGGACGGATTCTGTCCGGTCAACTGTCCACAGGCGTACAAGCTCAGTGAAAAGCAGGAGGAGCTGACGATTGCCTATGCGAATGAGTCAATGCAGGTGTTAAACGAGTATATCCCGGGAGATGAGACGAGCTTTACAATCATCGCGTTTCCGGTTCCGGCGATCGGAGCGGATTTTGAAGAAATCTTTGCGGAGACGATCCGCATCAACACGCTCGACTATGAGGTTTACAAGGGGATTCAGCAGCACATCATTGAGGTGCTCGATCAGGCAGAGCAGGTTCATGTGACCGGAAGAAACGGCAATGAGACCGATATCCGGGTTTCCCTGCACCCGCTCTCCGACCCGTCAAAGCAGACCAATTTTGAAAACTGTGTTGCGGATGTCAATATTCCTCTTGGGGAAGTCTTTACCTCACCGATCCTTGCGAAGACAACCGGACTTCTCCATGTGAGCCAGGTTTACCTCGGGGATATCCAGTTTAAGAATCTTAGGATCCGGTTTGAGGATGGAATGGTCGCAGAGTACAGCTGTGACAATTTTGAGGATCCCGAGGAGGGGCGTCAGCTGATCCGCCAGCAGATTTTAAAAAATCACGACACACTTCCGATGGGCGAGTTCGCGATCGGAACGAACACGACGGCGTATGCGATGGCGCAGAAATTCGGCATTGTGGAGAAACTGCCGATCCTGATTGCAGAGAAGATGGGCCCGCATTTTGCAGTCGGAGATACCTGTTACAGCTGGAGTGAGGACTCCCCGATGTACAATCCGGACGGGCGTGAGGTGATTGCGCGGGACAATGAGATCTCGCTTCTGCGAAAGGAAGATGTCTCAAAGGCATACTTTGGCTGTCACCTTGACATCACGATTCCGTACTCGGAGCTTGGGGACATCACAGCAGTCTGCGCAGACAGGAGAGAACTTCCGGTGATCCGCGAGGGAAGATTCGTTATCGCCGGAACCGAGGAGTTAAACCGCGCGCTTGACGAGCAGTAGCGGTGAGAAAAAAGTGCATTTATTTCACGAACAGAATTTGAGGAGAGAGTGCGGAGCATGGGAGCATTTCCCGGTGCTCCGTGTTTCCTCCTCTTTTTTTGTGCAATTTTTTGGTTGAAATGCTGTAAAAGATCTGATAGAATAGACGAATATTTCGAAAAATAGACAAAAACTGTCAAAAATGTCAACAAATTGGAAAACGAATGAAGAAAGGAGAAGGAGACAGGGGGATATGGAACAGAAATTTTTTTCGATCGGAGAAGTGAGTAAAATCTGCAATGTCTCGAGAAAGGCACTGCGCTATTATGACCAGATCGGGCTGATTTCGCCAGACTATATCAATGAGGAGAACGGCTACCGCTATTACAGTGAGGACACTCTGCTGTATGTTCCGGTGCTGAAATATTATAAACAGATGGGGTTTAAACTCGAGGAGATGCAGGGGCTCCTCGACGATGTGGATTTTGCCGGAATCCGGAAATGGTTCCCGGAAAAGATCAGGGAGCTGACGACGGAAGTCGGCAGGATCCAGGAGAGTCTGATCTCGATTCAGGACTGGTACCAGCTGATTCAGGAGGCACAGATGGTTCTGCGCTATCAGACGTGTGAGATTTCCGTCAAATATTTTCCGGAGATGGATTTCTGCTACATGGATCAGGAATTTCACTATGACTATCCGCCATCTGTCATCAATATTCCGTGGACGAATTATCTTGAGGCGCACAGGGAGGAGATCACCGGGGCGGTGATTTTGCACTATGATTCGTTTGAGGAGAAGATGGAGGGAAGATGCCGGCACGTCAGGATCATGCAGCAGGCAGTGCGACCGGATGCAAAGAGCGAGATTCAGCTGAAGCGCCACCGCGGAATGGCGGCCTGCGTCTACCACATCGGTTCCCATGACACGATTGACGAGGAGTATGAGAGAATCCGGGAGTGGGCAAAGAAGAGAGGATGCCGGCTTGCTGCCGATTCTTATGAGCGTTTTGTGACAGATTACTGGTCGACCAAGAAGGCGGAAGAGTTTGTGACAGAGATCATGGTTCCGTTTGAGGAAGATGTGACCGTGTGAAAATAGAGCTTCCAAAACGTTTCAAAACCTTCCCCCTAGGGGGAAGCAAAAAGCAGACAGATCAGGAATGATTCTGCCTGCTTTTTTTGTCCGGCGGGAAGAAGCGCGTGGTGATTGGTCCAAGAGATTGGACATTTTGCTGTAAAATTGTTCTCGGATTTGTACAATGTGCAAGAAAAACGGGTCACAGGAGAAAAAAACAAGTGTGTGAAAAAATTATCGAAAAAGGGGCTTGACATTCCGCTTTGGGGAAAGGGCTATACTAAGTGCACAGAAAAGCATGAGCAAGAAAAAAATTTTTGTGCATGCTGCGCGCGCTGTAAATAAAAACATGAGCTCAGAAACTCAAAAGACTGTAAAAGTTCCCAACAACACCGGAAAAGCGTCTCGGACGCTGACGGAGAGATTTACAAAAACTGACAAGATGTTGGGAAAAATGGAGAAGGAGAGAGACAACATGAAGTATGATGCACTTGGAATGATTGAGACAAAGGGTCTTGTAGCTTCCATCGAGGCAGCTGATGCAATGGTAAAGGCAGCAAACGTAACGCTGATCGGAAAAGAGAAAGTCGGCGGCGGACTGATCACCGTTCTGGTGAGAGGAGATGTCGGAGCTGTCAAGGCAGCAACCGATGCAGGTGCTGCAGCAGCCCAGAGAATCGGCGAGCTGGTATCCGTTCACGTTATCCCGCGTCCGCACGGAGAGGTAGAGACCATTCTTCCTGGTGGAAAGACGGAATAAAAAACACAAAAGGAAAATCATCAAAGGAGAAATGAATCGATGAACGGAGGAAACGCATCCGCAGCGGATGCCAAGATGAAACAGGTCAGCAAAAGTTTCCGCAAGACGGGACTGATGACCGGAGCACTTTCCGGTCTGACCTACGGAATTTACACCACGCTGGTTATGGTGGCTGGTTATTATGAACCACTTGCCGGAGCGGCTGGCTTCCTTGCAGCGCCTTACGTGTGTGCAGGTTTGAACGATCTGTTCGCAGGCCTCTGGCTGTTAATCTACAACGCAAAGATGGGTCGTCTGGCAGAGCTTGGAAGAACCTTAAACACTTTCCCGGGAAAGATGATGCTTCTCGGAGCTTTTCTCGGAGGCCCGATCGCAAATGGAGCTTATCTTGTGGGACTTGCACTTGCAGGTGCTTACGCAATCCCGATTTCCGCGACCTGTGGTCTGTTTGGAGCAATCTTTGCATGGATCTTCCTGAAACAGAGACCGACAAAGCGAGTGGTCGCAGGAATGGTCATCTGTGTAGCCGGTGCAATCGTCATCAACTGGACGAAGCCGGAGGGCGCACCGAACTTTACACTTGGAATTCTCTGTTCCCTTCTCGCAGCAATCTGCTGGGGACTTGAGGGAACGCTTTCAAGCTACGGCGGCGCAATGGTGGATACCGATGTGGCAACAAACATCAGAGAGCTGTTCTCTGGTCTTGTAAACCTGATCGTGATCGTTCCGCTCGTTGGCGGTCTGGGACTGCTCGGCGGCACACTGGCAGCTGGAATGCCGATCGTATGGCTCTTGATTTCCGGTCTGAGCGCAGGTGCTTCCTACCTGCTGTGGTATCAGGCAAATGCAACTGTCGGCTGTGCAATCGGAATGTCTCTGAATGTCACCTACGCATTCTGGGGAGTTCTCTTCTGCGTTCTGTTCTTAGGACAGGCAGTAACTCCGACGATCGTGATCGGATCCATTGTCATCATTGCCGGTGCAATCCTGGTTACGATGAATCCGTTAGATTTCTTTAAGAAGGAGGAAGACTAAGATGCTGCTTCCTGCAAGAATGGCTGTGCTGAATTATTTAAACAAAGTGAAAGATGCAAGCGTTGATGAGATTATGACTGCGATGAAACCTCAGTACGGAAATGAAGGTCAGTTTACAAAGAAGATGTATCTGAATCATGCGATGGCACTCGAGGCAAACGGAATGTGCGATCTGACCGGTTATGAGCTTGACAAAAACGGAGATCTCTCCATGCGCTTTGCAATCAATGAGGCAGGACGGGATGCCGTAAACAAATATGTGCCTGCAAAGTTTCGATAAAGTGAATTTGCAAAAAAGACAACAAGGAGAATCGGAGAATGAGATATTACGGTGAAGAGGCGCTCGGCCTTGTGGAAACGCTCGGTCTGGTTCCGGCGATGGAAGCTGCGGATAAGATGCTCAAGGCAGCAGACGTCGAGCTGATTTCCTACGAGAACGTGGGTTCCACCCTTGTTACCATCATGGTAAAGGGCGATGTGGCTGCTGTCCGCTCCGCAGTGGAGGCGGGAGCAGAGGCAGCGGCAGCGATCGGAAAGCTGACGGCAAAGAATGTGATGCCGCGTCCGATCCGTGCCGTGGGCGAGATCGTATCGGTTCACGATATTGATGCGTAAGCCCGGAGACGGTTTCAGACGAAATCCGGACAAGTAAGATGCAGGAGAGAAAAAGTATGGAAAGATATGAAGCCATTGGAATGATTGAAACCTTTGGTCTGGTATTTGTTCTGGAGGCAGCCGATGCCATGTGCAAGGCGGCAGACGTCGAGCTGATCGGCTATGAGAATGTGGCTTCCGGATACATTTCCGTCATCGTTCAGGGCGATGTCGGAGCGTGCCGTACCGCAGTGGATGCCGGAGTGAAAGCGGTTGAAAATATGGGAGCGGAGGTTTACAGCTCTGTGGTAATCCCGAGACCGCATCAGGATCTTGGCAAGATTGTGGCACGTTACAGCCTGACGAATCTACTGCCTGAGGAGTAAAAGCGCAGGAGGGTCGTAACATGAAATTTGTTGACAGAGACTTGATGGCTGTTCAGGAAGCCCGCGTCCTCATGGAGGAGGCAGGTGAGGCTAGAACGGCACTCGGGGGATGGGAACAGGAAAAACTCGATCAGGTTGTCTGTGCGATGATGCAGGCATGCTCGGAGAGAGCAGAGATGCTCGTCGAGATGGCAGTGCGGGAG
>NZ_JBNMIC010000083.1:0-7184 GCF_050873065.1 Brotaphodocola sp. | reverse complement strand
GCTGAATGATGTATAGTATTTGCAGGAGACACCTTCTTTCGTGAATGCTGTAAATGTTAGTTTGGGCACTTTCATTATACAACATAATCGAATTCAAGGTGTCTTTCTTTTATGCAAAATCACGAACTTGCTCATTTATAGATATAATAGATATTTTTGCATCCTTTTCTTTTTTATGGGAACAGAGGTTCAAAAAATTTTTTGCAGTGTCCAATTAGTATCTTTTTGTGTGTTAAAATATAAACATAAAAAACCAAGAAAACTGTTACTCACAATTTTCAAATAAAAGGAGAGAGGTTTATGACGAGAGCAGAAGCAAAATTAAGAGCAAAAGAACAATTGGGTGGAAAAATTCTGGGAACAATTTGGCTGAATGCAGTAATTGTGATAGCAATCTATTCGGTTCTGGGAATTTTGATTAATGCACTGAAAGTGGATCAGTTCTATGGACTTGGAAATATCATTTCTCTTTTTATAATGGGACCGCTTTCCTATGGAATGTACTCCCTGTTTCTGAAGCAGAGTGAAGATGGACAGCCGATGCAGATTCTGGATATCTTCAATGGATTCAAGGAAGATCTGGCAGGAAACTTCATCCTGTATGTTATGAATGTGATTCTTGTTTGCCTGTGGTCCTGCCTGTTTATCATTCCGGGAATCGTAAAATACTATGCATATTCGATGGCATTTCTGGTAAAAGCAGATCATCCGGAGTATGGATGGAAACAGTGCCTCGATGAGAGTAAGAGAATTACCAAGGGTCATAAGGGAGAGCTGTTTATGCTCGATCTCAGCTTTATTGGATGGTGGATTTTAGGAAGCCTGCTTCTTGGAATTGGAAGTTTCTGGGTAACCGCTTATTACATGGCGACGAGAACCCAGTATTACAAAGTCCTGGCAGCAGAGAGTCAGTTTCAGATTGCAGATAAATAAGAGAGCAGGAAATGTGTTCTGATTAGATCTGATTAAATAATTGGACTCAAAATTTATTTGCCCGAGAGATTTTCAAATGTGTGTTGCATACATTTGCAGCGAGGAAAATTTCTCGGGTATTTTTTATGCGTTTGTTTTGCTGTTACATTGTTGAGGGAAAATAAAATTAAAGATAAAAAACAGGAAATTTAGTTAGTTTTAGGCAACTCAAAAAATGAGAAAATTTTGCAGAAGATTGCGTGCGGGGGCTTGAAAAATAAGAAAAAGCGAGATATAATGTAGCCGTGCAATTCCTACTAGCCAAGTAGGAATTGCACGGTTTTATGTTATTTGACAGATCGGGAAAGCGTCGCCGACGCTTTTATTGATTTGTTGAAGATTGTAACTGCAAAAATACGAAACAGTTATAAAGATTTTTATATTATAGCACAGATCAAATTTCGGGGCAAGTCCCGGATGGACGATACAAGAGTACCCGATCACTGACAAGAAAAAATAAAGTCAGGATTTTGATGATCCAGACGGATGCGTGAGTGACGGGGCAAACTTGGGAAGAGCAGAAACGGAGGAAAGCGCGTATGTCAGAGCCGATTTTAAAGGTAGACCAGCTGACGGTAAATGTAGAGGATAAGGAGATTCTTCACGGAATCAATTTGACAGTAAATAAGGGAGAGACCCATGTTCTGATGGGACCGAACGGAGCAGGTAAATCTACTCTTGGTTATGTCCTGATGGGAAATCCTCGTTATCAGGTGAGCGGTGGCTCGATCAACTTTAAGGGAAATGATGTGACAAATGAGGGCGCTGACAAGCGTGCGAAAGAGGGAATGTTCCTTTCTTTCCAGGAGCCGCTTGAGGTTCCGGGCCTTTCTCTGGAAGGATTCATCAGAAATGCAGTTCGTCAGCAGCAGGGCGGAAAGCTCAAACTGTGGGCATTTAAGAAAGAACTGGAGAAAGATATGGGTGTTCTTCAGATGGACGATGCATACGCAGAGAGAAGCCTGAACGTTGGTTTCTCCGGCGGTGAGAAGAAGAAGGCTGAGATTCTTCAGCTGATGATGCTCAAGCCAAGCCTTGCAATTCTGGACGAGACTGACTCCGGTCTGGATGTCGATGCCGTGCGTCTTGTTTCCGAGGGCGTAAAGGAATATCAGAAGAATCAGGAAGGTGCGCTGTTAATCATTACGCACAGCACAAGAATTCTGGATGCACTTCATGTCGATTACACACACGTTATGGTTGATGGAAGAATCGTGGCAACCGGTGACGGTTCCATGGTAGAAGAGATCAATGAGAAGGGCTTTGAGTCCTACATTGAGATGGCATCCCGCAAGTAGGAGGAGAGGTCATGGCTGAGAAAGAGAAAACATACGTACAGGACGTGGACCGAAGCCTCTACGATTTCCGCAATGAGGAAAAGGATGCTTACCGGGTAAAATCCGGACTGACAAGCGACATCGTTGAGAAAATTTCCACGGAGAAAAAAGATCCGGAGTGGATGAAAGAATTTCGTCTCAAATCTCTGGAGACATACAACAAGATGGAGATCCCGGACTGGGGTCCGTCGATTGACGAGCTGGACATGGACAACATCGTCACTTATGTCCGCCCGAACACTCACATGAGTGCAAAGTGGTCTGAGGTGCCGGAGGACATCAAGGACACATTTGAGAAGTTAGGTATCCCGCAGGCAGAGCGCAAATCTCTTGCCGGTGTGGGCGCACAGTACGACTCTGAGCTGGTTTACCACAATGTCCGCGAGGAGGTAGCTGCTCAGGGTGTTATCTATTCTGATCTCGAGGGTGCAATGCGCGGAGAGTATGGCGAGCAGTATGCGGAGATGATCCGCACTCACTTTATGAAGCTCGTGACTCCGGGAGACCACAAGTTTGCAGCTCTGCACGGTGCAGTCTGGTCCGGCGGTTCTTTCGTGTACGTTCCAAAGGGTGTCAATGTGGAGATTCCGCTTCAGTCTTATTTCCGTCTGAATGCACCGGGTGCAGGTCAGTTTGAGCACACGCTGATCATCGTGGATGAGGGTGCTTCCCTGCACTTCATCGAGGGATGTTCCGCACCGAAGTACAACGTTGCAAACCTTCATGCTGGATGTGTGGAGCTGTTTGTCGGAAAGAATGCAAAACTGCGTTATTCCACGATTGAGAACTGGTCCAAGAACATGTACAACCTGAACACGAAGCGCGCTCAGATTGCTGAGGGTGGTGTGATGGAGTGGGTATCCGGTTCCTTCGGTTCCCACGTATCTTATCTGTATCCGATGACTGTTCTGAAGGGTGATAATTCCCGTATGGAATTTACCGGAATCACGTTTGCAGGACACGGACAGAACCTCGATACAGGTGCAAAGGTTGTGCATATCGGAAAGAATACATCCAGCTACATCAATACAAAGTCAATCTCAAAGGATGGCGGTATCAGCACGTTCCGCAGTTCTGTTGTGATCGGCGCACAGGCAAAGAAGAGCAAAGCTGCGGTATCCTGCCAGTCTCTGATGCTGGATGAGGAGTCCCGCTCAGATACCATTCCGGCAATGGACATCCGCACTCCGGATGCCGATGTCGGCCATGAGGCAAAGATCGGACGAATCAGCGATGAGGCTGTCTTCTATCTGATGTCGAGAGGAATCAGCGAGGAAGATGCCCGCGCAATGATCGTAAGTGGATTTGCAGATAACGTATCCAAGGAACTGCCGCTGGAGTATGCCGTTGAGATGAACAACCTGATCCAGCTGGAGATGAAGGGCAGTATCGGTTAAAGACGGAGGATTGAGATGGGACAGGGAATTGATATGACAGTGAACCGGCTTCCGGCCAGAACATGGAACTGGCTGAAGATGAATGAGAGCCGGCTGACTGATGTGAAAATAGAAAAAGCATGTCCGGTTGCACCGGTTGTGACGGGACATGGAACTGCCTGGGAGAGAGTAAGCGCGGCAGAGATCCAGGATAAGCAGGCCGGGGATGGCTTTGCATGGAAGAATCTGGTGACCGGAATGGGACCGGATATGGATCGCCTCGCGGAGGAAGACGAGCAGGCACAGGTGGATGTGATCACTGCAGAGGCAGGAGCATCCGAGGACAATATGGCGGTATTTGATTATGAATGCCAGCCGGGCGAGCGCTATTTCAACCGCCTTTACCTTTACGCGAAGGAGAACAGCGTGCTGAATGTGACTGTTCTGTACCGCTCCGCAGGCGAGGGAGAGGGACTTGCAGCCCACCAGATCAAGGTTCGTGCAGAGAAAAATGCAGTCGTTCGCATTTACATGGCAGAGATTCTCGATGCAGGTGTGACCTGTTTAAGCGATCTCGGCGGTGTCTGCGAGGACAATGCACGCGTAGAGCTCGTAAAGCTTGAGTTAGGCGCAGGAAAGCTGTATTCCGGCGGAGAGATCGACCTCAAAGGTAAGGCAAGCAACTTTACCGCAGGAATCGGTTATGCGGCCAAGCCGGGTCAGCATCTCGATATGAATTATACGGCACGTCACCGCGGAAAGAAGACGGAGAGCCTGATGGAAGTTTCCGGAGTGGTATCTGAGAATGCATTTAAGATCTTCCGCGGAACAATCGACTTTATCGCAGGCTGTGCAGGCGCAAAGGGAACGGAGAGCGAGGATGTTCTGCTTCTCGGTGAGGATCTTGTAAACCAGACGATTCCGCTGATTCTCTGCGCAGAGGAAGATGTAGAGGGAAATCACGGTGCTTCGATCGGAAAGCTGGATGACCAGACATTATTCTATCTGGCATCGAGAGGAATCCCGAAGAAGGAAGCAGAGAAGATGCTCGCGCGTGCGCGTGTGGATGCCCTGAACGCAAAGATTCCGGTGAAGGCAGTCCGCGACGCAGTGGAGGAATACCTTGGCGGCGAGAATGAGGCAGATGATGAAGAGGAGGAGAAGTAAATGGAGATGGTAAATTATAAAAAAGATTTTCCGCTTCTCATGAACCTTGACATCGCGTACCTTGACAATGCGGCTACGGAACAGCGTCCGCAGGCAGTGATTGATGCGGAGCGCGAGTTCTATGAGAGATACAATGCAAACCCGCTTCGCGGTCTCTATGAGCTTGGAATGGAAGCGACAGACCGCTATGAAGAAGCGAGAACGTGCGTGAAAGATTTCATCCATGCAAAGAAGGAGTCTGAGATCATCTTCACCCGCAACACGACAGAGAGCATCAATCTTGTTGCGTACAGCTACGGACTGAATTTCTTAAAGCCGGGTGATGAGATCCTGATCACGATCGCAGAGCATCACAGCAACATGCTTCCGTGGCAGATGGTTGCACGCCAGACCGGCGCAACCTTAAAATATTTAGACTGTGATCAGACCGGTTTCTTCTCCGATGAGGCAATCCGTGAGGCAGTGACCCCGAACACGAAGCTTGCAGCAGTCTGCCATGTTTCCAATGTTCTCGGACGCACAACGCCGATTGAGCAGATCATCTCTCTCGTTCACGCAAACGGTGGAGTTGTCCTTGTCGATGCGGCACAGAGTGCACCTCATATGGCAATCAACGTTCAGGAGATGGGCGCAGATTTCCTTGCATTCTCCGGCCATAAGCTGATGGCACCGATGGGAATCGGTGTGCTCTACGGCAGAGAGGAGCTTCTCGAGAAGATGCCTCCGTTTTTGACCGGCGGCGAGATGATTGATTCCGTGACCCGTGAGGGCGCTGTCTATGCTCCGCTTCCTCACAAGTTTGAGGCAGGTACGGTAAACGGTGCCGGTGCAATGGCGCTCAAGGCAGCCATCGAGTATCTTCAGTCTGTCGGCATGGATACGGTTCATCAGAGAGAGCTGGAGCTGACGAAGCTGGCGCTTGACGGAATGAAGGAGATTCCGGGCATCCATGTGATCGGAAGCGACAAGCCGGAAGAGCACTGCGGAATCTTAAGCTTCACCGTTGACGGTGTTCATCCGCATGATATTGCGTCCATTCTCGATGCAGGTCATGTCAACGTGCGCGCAGGACATCACTGTGCACAGCCGCTCTTAAAGCATTTAGGCGTGATGTCCACGGCGAGAGCGAGCCTTGCTTTTTATAATACAGAAGATGATATCGAGCGGTTCTTGAACTGCCTGAGAAATGTTCGGAGGGAAATGGGATATGCAGAGTAGAACGTTTTATAATGAGATTTTGACGGAGCACAACCTTCATCCCGCGCATAAGGAATCTCTGCCGGATGCAAACCTGATTCTCGAGGGTGTGAATCCGAGCTGTGGAGATGACATTATTCTTCAGCTGAAAGTGGAAGATGGTGTGATTGTTGACGGTGCTTTTCAGGGCAGCGGATGTGCGATCTCCCAGGCTTCTGTGGATATGATGCTTGAGCTTGTCATCGGCCGCAAGAAAGATGAGGCCATGCATCTCGCAGACATCTTCTTCCGCATGATCAAAGGTGAGGCGAGCGATGAGGAGATCGATGAGCTTGAGGAAGTTGTTTCCTTAAAGGATATCTCCCACATGCCGGCGCGTGTAAAATGCGCAGTTCTCGGATGGCATACGATGGAAGAGATGCTTGACGGAAAGAAGAAAGAGGACTAAGGCTGAAACTGTCAAAGATTCGACAAGGAATGAAGGATCGATGATTAAGAATTAAGAAGAGTTAAGCTGGAAGTTGGAAATAAAATCAAGAGAGAGAAGCGGGCAGAAGAACAAAATCTTCTGCCTGCTTTTTATGTAAAAAATGAACCTGGGCCAAAGTGTCAACGTTCATATTCACTTGTATGAGATGGAGATTCGATTGTATGAGAGGAAATCATGAAGCGTTGGCGAATTCTGCGGAAATGAGAGGACAAGATAACGAGGGTGCCGAATCGCACAAAAAAGGCACCTGCTTTCGCAGATGCCTGATCATCATAGCGGAAGGGAGATTCGAACTCTCGACACTACGGGTATGAACCGTATGCTCTAGCCAACTGAGCTATTCCGCCATATAAAAGAAAAAGTATGGGGCCTATAGGGCTCGAACCTATGACCCTCTGCTTGTAAGGCAGATGCTCTCCCAGCTGAGCTAAGACCCCATAACTAGTGTCCGTTGCATTCGCAACTGACATTAATAGATTATAAAGGGTAAAGGTCAAATTGTCAACAGTTTTTTGAAAAAAATATGAAGGTTCTATACTGAATGTTGGGGTGTGTTGAAAAACATACTTCCAACATTCTTTTTATTGTAATAAAATACATCTATAAGAAGCCTCCCAAAACATTTTACCGACCAAAGTTTAATGC
>NZ_JBNMIC010000082.1:0-7184 GCF_050873065.1 Brotaphodocola sp. | reverse complement strand
TTCCGGACCGGCGTGAGGCGATCGCGTACAGCATCACCCACTCAGAGCCGGGAGATATGATTGCGATCATCGGCAAGGGACATGAAAACTATCAGGAGATTGAAGGCGTCCGCTATCCGTTCTCAGATCGTGCGGTCGTGGAAGAGGTGGTAAGCAAATGGAACAGATAACAGTATCAGACATTGTGAAGGCAACTGGCGGCAGACTGCTCTGTGGGGATGAGACGCAGGGACTCTCCCATATCAGCACGAACTCGAGAGAGATGGCGGGACAGGATCTTTTTGTTCCGCTGATCGGAGAGCGGGTTGATGCACATCGCTTTATCGAGGGAGCTTTTGAGGCAGGGGCAGCGGCGACGCTGACTTCGGAGCACGATGCGATGGAGGATGTCCATCCGTGGATCCGCGTTGAGGACACAAAAAAGGCGCTTCAGGCAATCGGCGTCTACTTGAGAGAGCGGCTTCACATTCCGCTTGTCGGAGTGACGGGAAGCGTTGGAAAGACGACGACGAGAGAGATGATCGCAACGGCACTTTCCGCGAAGTATCAGGTCTTTAAGACTCCGGGAAATGCGAACAGCCAGATCGGCGTTCCGATCACGATCTCCGAGATCTCAAGCCGTGATGAGATCGGCGTTTTAGAGCTTGGCATGAGCCTTCCGGGTGAGCTGACGGTGATTGCCAAAATCGCGAGAGTCAACATGGCGGTGATCACAAACATCGGCGTTGCCCACATAGAGCAGCTTGGAAGTCAGGAAAATATCCGCAGAGAGAAACTGACGATTCAGGATGGCATGCCGGAGGGCGGACTTTTGATCTTAAATGGCGATGACCCGCTCTTAAAGGATCAGAAAGCGAGAGAGGGACTTCAGACGGTGTATTACGGAACCGGGGCAAACTGCCAGTACCGCGCAGAAGACATTGTGCTCGAGAACGGCTGTCCGGCGTTTGTGGCTGTCTGCAAAGAAAGAAAAGTTCCGGTCCGTCTGTCGGTGATGGGACGCCACCATGTACTTGATGCGATGTCTGCACTGGCAGTTGCAGATGCCTGTGGAGTGCCGCTTGAGGCAGCGGCAGAGAAGCTTGGCGAGTTCCATGGATTTAAGAACCGTCAGCAGATTTATCAGAGAGATGACAAGGTGACGATCATTGACGATACGTACAATGCCAGCCCGGCATCGATGAAAGCGGCAATCGAGGTGCTTGATTCGATGAAGACGGCAGAGCGCCGCATCGCCGTGCTTGCAGACATGAAGGAGCTTGGACAGGAGAGTCCCAGGTTCCACCGTGAGATCGGCACTTTCCTTGCTGACCATCCGGTTGATGTGCTCTTTACGTTTGGAGAGCTCGCAAAAGAGATTGAGGCGGGGGCAAAGGAGGCAAACGTCGGCTGCACCTGTTACCACTTTGAGGCACAGAATCGCGAGGCGCTTTTTGAGACACTCTCAAAGTCTTTAAGACCGGGAGACTGCGTGCTCTTAAAAGGTTCCAACAGCATGAGACTTCAGGAAATTGCGTCACGGCTTCTGAAAGCGGAAGCGTAGAAGAGGTGAATGGATGGCAGATCAGTATGCCAGTATTATCATAGATATTTCCCATGAAAACGTAGACCGTGTGTTCCAGTACCGGATTCCCGAGAATCTTTTGGGAGAAGTCCGGATCGGGACGCAGGTCTGCGTTCCTTTTGGTTCGGGGAACCGTCTCAGAAAAGGGTATGTCGTGGAGATCACGGACCGGGCAGATTATGAGGTGACGAAGATCAAGTCGATCGATTCTGTCCCCGAAAAGGGGGTAAGTGCGGACTCAAAGCTGATTGAGCTTGCATGGTGGATGAAGGAGAGATACGGTTCCACAATGAACCAGGCGTTAAAGACGGTTCTTCCGGTGAAGCGCAAGGTAAAGGCGCGAAACAAGAATGTCGTGCAGTCCGTGACCGGAATTTCGATGAGCAGAGATTCTGCGGGTTTAGAGGAGTCCAGGAAAAATGCAGCACCGGTTGTGCTCAACGAGGATCAGCAGGACGCGGTCGACATCTTTCAGGCATTTTATGATGAGGGCGAGAGAAAACCGTTTCTGCTTTATGGAGTCACGGGCAGCGGGAAGACGGAAGTCTACATGGAGATGATCGACTATGTGCTCCGGGAAGAGCGGCAGGTCATTGTGCTGATTCCGGAGATCTCTCTGACGTACCAGACCGTGATGCGGTTTTACCGGCGATTTGGTGCCCGCGTCTGCGTGATGCACTCAAGACTCTCCGAGGGAGAGCGGTTCGACCAGTTTGAGCGTGCAAGGCGCGGGGAGACGGACATCATGATCGGTGCCCGATCTGCGCTCTTTACACCGTTTGAAGATCTCGGTCTCATCGTCATGGATGAGGAGCAGGAGGGAGCCTACAAGAGTGAGGTCACCCCGCGCTATCACGCGAGAGAGGTCGCAGAACATCTTGCGCGCATGCATGACGCTGCGTTTGTCATGGGATCGGCGACCCCGTCGGTTGAGGCGTATGAGCGGGCGAGAGCGGGAATTTACCGCCTTCTTACGCTTCCTCACCGCGCGGCGGCAGAGACGCTTGCAGTCACGGAGGTTGTGGATCTTCGCCAGGAGATGGCGGATGGCAACCGCTCAATTTTCAGCAGGCGGCTTCAGATGCTGATCGAGGAGCGTCTTGCAAGAAAGGAGCAGATCATGCTCTTTATGAACCGCAGAGGGTACTCAAACTTTGTCTCCTGCCGTTCATGCGGAGAGGCAGTCAAATGCCCGCACTGCGATGTCTCGCTGACGCTTCACAATCATTCGCGGCTCGTCTGTCATTACTGTGGCTATGCGATTCCGATGCCAAAGACCTGTCCGACCTGTGGATCTTCATACTTAGCGGGATTTGGCGTCGGGACGCAGAAGATTGAGGAGATGGCAGAAAAAATGTTTCCGTCGGCGCGGATTCTCAGGATGGATCTCGACACAACCTCGAAAAAGGGTGGTCACGAGAAAATTCTCTCTGCGTTCTCAAAGCATCAGGCGGACATCTTGATCGGGACCCAGATGATCGTAAAGGGACATGATTTTCCGGATGTGACGCTCGTCGGGATTCTTGCGGCGGATGTCTCCCTGTATGCGCCGGATTACCGGAGCGCAGAGCGGACGTTCCAGCTTCTTGTGCAGGCGGCGGGACGTGCAGGGCGGGCAGAAAAGCCCGGAATCGCCGTGATTCAGACTTATATGCCCGATCACTATACGATTCAGACGGCTGCCCGCCAGGATTACAACGAGTTTTTCCGTCAGGAGATGGCATTCCGGAGACTGATGCATTATCCTCCGGCCTGCCATATGCTGAGTATTCAGACGGCAGGAAAGGAAGAAGAACTTCTCTCACGGATTATGGACTCGGTTGCGGCTGCGGTGCAGAAGCATTTCGGGGATCAGACGATCGTGATCGGCCCGGTTCCGGCGCCGGTCTACAAAGTTAATGATATTTACAGAAAAATTTTATATATGAAACAAGAAAATTATGATATACTAATAAAAATCCAAAAGTATGTTCAGACGCGCTGGGACGAGACAGACAGTTGCAGACGGCTGACCATCCAGTATGATTTTTCATAAATTTAAGCTCGATGAGTTTGGGTTTTATGGACTTTATGGGTTTCAGTTTCATAAGTTCGAATTGCAGAAGAGACAGAAGAAAAGAGAAGAGAAAGGAAGCATAAAAATGGCAATCAGACAGATCAGAGTCATTGGAGACGAAATTTTAAATAAAGAGTGTAAGCCGGTGAAGGAGATGACCGACCGGACGAGAGAGCTGATCGAGGATATGTTTGAGACGATGTACGAGGCGAACGGTGTCGGCCTTGCCGCTCCTCAGGTCGGAATCTTGAAGCAGATCATCGTCATGGATGTGGATGACGGCAACCAGTATGTGTTAATCAATCCGGAGATCATCGAGGAGAGCGGAAGCCAGACGGGTCCGGAGGGATGCTTAAGTGTTCCGAACAAGTCCGGTCAGGTGACCCGCCCGAATCATGTCAAAGTCCGCGCATACGATGAGAACATGGAGCAGTTTGAACTTGAGGGAGATGAGCTTCTTGCGCGCTGCATCTGCCATGAGTGTGACCACCTGCACGGTCATCTCTATGTGGAGCGCGTTGAGGGAGAGCTTGTTGAGACTTCCGCAGATGAGGAAGAGATCTCCGTGATCCCGGAAATGGAGGAGTAAGATGAGAATTGTATTTATGGGAACACCGGACTTCTCCGTTCCGACGCTTGAGACGCTGATCGCATCCCGCCACGAGGTTATCGGGGTCGTGACTCAGCCGGACAAGCCGAAGGGCCGCGGTAAGGAGATCCAGATGTCTCCGGTCAAGGAGTGTGCACTTGCACACAATATTCCGGTCTATCAGCCGGTGAGAGCGAGAGAGGAAGCTTTCGTTGATGAGATGCGGGCGCTGAACCCGGATGTGATGGTTGTCATTGCCTTTGGGCAGATTTTGAGTCAGGAACTTCTCGATCTTCCGAAGTTTGGCTGCGTGAACATTCATGCGTCCCTTCTTCCGAAATACCGCGGAGCTTCCCCGATTCAGTGGGCAGTCATCAACGGAGACGAGGAGACCGGAATCACGACGATGCAGATGGCAGCGGGCATGGATACCGGCGACATTCTTGAGACCGCAGTGATTAAGCTCGATGAGAAGGAGACTGGGGGAAGCCTGTTTGACCGCTTAAGCCTGATGGGAGGAGATCTGATTCTCTCGACGCTTGACGGACTTGAGGCGGGGACGATCCAGGCAGTGCCCCAGGATGACGCGCAGGCGACTTATGTGAAGAAGATTCCGAAGTCGATGGGCGAGATTGACTGGACGATGTCCGCGGCTGCGATTGAGCGCCTTGTGCGTGGATTAAACCCGTGGCCGAGCGCTTATACGCACTGGAATGGAAAAATGTTAAAGATCTGGGAGGCAGAAGTGCTTCCTCAGTCCGCATGCGGGGAGGCAAAGGCTCCTGCAACAGTGCTTGAGGCGGATCACGACACGCTGACACTTCAGACCGGAGACGGAGTGCTTAAGATTTGCAGTCTCCAGCTTGAGGGTAAAAAGCGGATGGATGTGGCTTCGTTCCTGCGCGGATATCCGGTGGCAGCAGGAAGCCGGTTCGGAAAGGAGTAATGGATTTTATGCCTTATTACGGTGGATATGGATACTATGGAATGTACTGGGATCCGACGATGATTCTTGTTCTGATCGGAGCGGTTTTGTCTTTCTGGGCATCTGCTCATGTCAATGGAACGTTCCGCAAGTATGCGCGTGTTCGCAGCATGACCGGAATGACGGGGGCGGAGGCGGCAAGACGCCTTTTGAACTCGCAGGGAATCTATGATGTGACGGTTCAGCCGGTCAGAGGAAATCTCACGGATCACTATGACCCGCGGACGAAGACCGTCAACCTCTCGGAGGCTGTGTACAGCCAGACCTCGGTTGCAGCGATCGGAGTTGCCGCCCATGAGTGCGGTCATGCGATTCAGGATAATGTCGGATACGCGCCGCTTCGCCTGCGCACGGCGTTCGTTCCGGTTGCAAATCTTGGAAGCACGCTCGCGATGCCGGCAATCCTGATCGGTCTGCTGATCGGTCTGACACCGTTTATAGAACTTGGAATCTGGATGTTTGTGCTTGCCGTTCTGTTTCAGGTAATCACACTTCCGGTTGAGTTCAATGCATCTGCGAGGGCAGTGCGCCTGCTCGATGATCTCGGCATTCTTCAGGGAGAGGAAGTCGGAGAGACGAGAAAAGTACTCGGTGCCGCGGCGCTGACGTATGTGGCAGCAGTTGCAGTTTCTCTTCTGCAGCTTCTGCGTTTGATCATTCTGTTCGGAGGAAGAAGACGAGATGACTAAAGAGGAAAAGAAAAGCGCGCCGGCAGGGAAGGCGAAGGCTCCGACCCAGACAAGAGAACTCATTCTTGATATTCTTCTCGAGATTCTTGAGAAGGGACAGCACAGCCATGTCGTGCTTCGCCAGGCACTTGAGAAGTACCAGTATCTTCCGAAGTCGGACAGAGCCTTCATCACTCGCACGGTTGAGGGGACGATTGAGCGCCTGATCACGATCGATGGCGTGCTTGATCTGTGCTCGAGCACGAAGGTGAAGAAGATGAAGCCGGTGATCCGCACGATTCTCCGGATGTCGGTTTACCAGATGCTTTTTATGGACCGGATCCCGGACCGCGCTGTCTGCAGTGAGGCGGTCAACCTTGCTGTGAAGCGCCGTTTTGCGGGACTCAAAGGTTTTGTAAACGGAGTGCTCCGCTCAGTCGCACGGAGGAAAGAGGAGTTTGATTTTCCAGACTGGGAGAGAAAATATTCGATGCCGGACTGGCTGATTGAAGCCTGGAAATCCCAGTATGGCGCAGAGACGACTGAAAAGATGCTTCAGGCATTCTTAAAAGATCTGCCGACGACTGTCCGCTGCAATCTCAACCGTGCCTCCCTTGGGGAGATCCGGGAGAGTCTTGAGGCACAGGGCGTGACAGTTGTGGAGAGCCCGCTGCTCGCTCATGCGTTTGAGATTTCCGGGTACGATTATCTGGAGAGCCTTGAGGCGTTTGAGAACGGATGGATTCAGGTTCAGGATGCAAGCTCTGCGCTTGTCGGGGAGGCATGCGGGGTCAAAGAGGGTGAGACGGTGCTTGACGTCTGTGGAGCGCCTGGCGGAAAGAGCCTTGACCTTGCAGATCGTCTGGGAGGAAGCGGAGAGGTTGTCGTCAGAGATCTGACGGAATCAAAGATTGCACTTGTCGAGGACAATATTTACCGCAGCGGTTTCACGAATATCCGCGCAGAAGTCTGGGATGCACGCGAGTTTGATCCGGAGTGGGAGAACTGCGCAGATCTCGTGCTTGCGGATCTTCCGTGTTCGGGGCTTGGAATCATCGGAAAGAAACCGGACATCAAGTATCAGGCTTCGCCGGAGAAGATTCACGATCTGGCAGTACTTCAGCGGGAGATTCTTCAGACGGTGACAAGATATGTAAAGCCGGGCGGACGGCTGGTGTACAGCACCTGCACGATCAGTCCGGAGGAGAATGAGAAGCAGAGAGAGTGGCTTCTTGCAAACTTCCCGTTTGAACCGGTGGATCTGACGGAGAGCCTCGGGAAGGTGCTGAGGGAAGAGTCGCTTAAGGATGGATATGTACAGC
>NZ_JBNMIC010000081.1:0-7395 GCF_050873065.1 Brotaphodocola sp. | reverse complement strand
GGAATGCAATCAGCATACGCGGCGGAGCAACTACGGTGTTGTTCAGTGTGCAAAGTAACGGCCATTCTCACCCTCAATACGGATCTTTAAGCGGCGAGCCTGTGCATCGCCCAGATTGGAACAGGAACCAACCTCAAAGTACTTCTTCTGGCGCGGAGACCATGCCTCTACGTCACAGGACTTCACCTTCAGGTCTGCCAGATCACCGGAGCAGCACTCGAGAGTACGAACCGGGATATCCAGAGAGCGGAACAGATCTACGGTGTTCTGCCACAGTTTGTCATACCACATCTTGGAATCTTCCGGCTTGCAGACTACGATCATCTCCTGCTTCTCGAACTGATGGATACGGTAAACACCGCGCTCCTCAATTCCGTGAGCACCCTTCTCCTTGCGGAAGCACGGAGAATAGCTCGTGAAGGTCTTCGGAAGCTCTGCCTCCGGAGTTACGGTGTCGATGAACTTACCGATCATGGAGTGCTCACTCGTACCGATCAGGTACAGATCCTCGCCCTCGATCTTGTACATCATCGCATCCATCTCATCGAAGCTCATAACACCGGTTACAACGTTGCTGCGGATCATGAACGGCGGAATGCAGTAGGTGAAACCGCGGTTGATCATGAAATCACGCGCATATGCCAAAACTGCGGAATGCAGTCTTGCGATGTCGCCCATCAGGTAATAGAAGCCATTTCCAGCCACACGGCCTGCTGCATCGAGATCAATGCCGTCAAACGTCTTCATAATATCGGTGTGGTACGGAATCTCGAAATCCGGAACAACCGGCTCGCCAAACTTTTCGATCTCCACGTTCTCGCTGTCATCTTTACCGATCGGAACACTCGGATCAATGATATTCGGAATGGTCATCATGATCTTGAGAACTTTCTCGCCAAGCTCTGCTTCCTGCTTCTCCAGCTCTGCAAGACGTGCTGCGTTTGCAGCTACCTCTGCCTTTACTGCCTCAGCCTCTTCCTTCTTGCCCTGACCCATCAGCTGACCGATCTGCTTGGACAGCTTGTTGCGGGATGCACGGATGCTGTCTGCCTCAGCCTTTGCTGCACGGTTCTTCGCATCCAGCTCAATCACCTCGTCTACGAGCGGAAGTTTTTCGAACTGAAACTTGTTCTCGATATTCTTCTTTACGATGTCCGGATTTTCACGGACAAACTTTAAGTCTAACATGTTTTCCTCCTGTATACATCGATCCCGCGTCCTCTGCCCGGAGCCCCGTCTCGGACGCTGAAACCATGAATAATATAACAATTATTTTCCGATTATACTACATTTTTACACGGTTGGAAAGAGTTTTGTCTGCAAATCTGCAAATCATCAGGAAATCTTGATGAACAGACCTGCTTTTTTCAGGACCGGACGGACTGCCATGTAAACGACACAGACCACAATCGTACCCGCAATCGCGTTGATGAAAGTCACACCTGCTGCCCAGGTTGCCATGATCTTTGCCGCGTCGGACTGTACGCCAAGGATATAGTTCTTATAGAAGAATCCCACGATCGGATCAAAGATCACGTTGAATCCGAGACCGGCAATCGATGCGATCAACGTCCATTTCAGGATGTACTTGCTGTCATGGTTTTCGGTGATGTGAGCGATGTTGTGTGCGACGAAACCTGCAATCAGACCGATGCAGAGCTTCAAGACAAAGGTCTTCGGTGCACTGGTGATATAGGTAGGATCAATCAGATCTGCAATCGTCATTCCCAGAGATCCTGCAAGACCGCCGTATCCGCCACCGAGCAGCAGCGCCGCGAGAACGCAGAAAGCGTTTCCGATGTGAAGCGCCGTGTAATCTCCTCCGAATGTCGGAATCGGGATCTTTAAGTAGGTGAATGATACGTAGCACAGAGCTGCCATCAGCGCAGTCAGCACCAGCTTGTAAACCTTGTTGTCCATTTTGTCTTGTCTGTTTTCCATAATTGTTCCACTCCCTCGTTTGTTTCTCTGGCTGCGTTCTCAGCTTGAAACCCGCAACCGATTTTTCCAATCATAACACGATGGTGGAGTGGCATAAATATCCAGTTTCGTATATTTTGACCAGTCCAGTTTGATCTTATTCTTTATCTCTCGATTCCACACAGACGAGAATGCCCTCGTCAATCCAGATCTTCGCCGAATCTCCCGCAAGCTCATTGCTCAGGCACAGTCCGCTCTCGACACCTTTTTTTAAGTTCCATCCGTGAAGCAGATACTTAAATCCCGCAAGGTGGATTCCTCTGACCCGGTCGGTGTAAGGGAAAAAGGAAATGTATTTTCCCCAGATCTTTTCCCGCTCAAACTCAGCCTGATTCCGGATCAGATACAGGCGGTTCTGTGCATCGACAAGCTCCGCATGCACATTCTGCTCCAGACACTCAGAAAGCATATGAATATTTGCAATCATATGGTCGAGACGTCCCCCGGTCGCCCCGAGAAAGACAATCCGTCCGCAGCCAAGCTCAAGCGCCCTGCTTCTCGCAAGCTCTGTGTCCGTCTCATTCTTTTCCGGATGATGCTGCTCCCAGAACACCGTTCTGCCATCCTCCGTCTCCACGGATCCGACGGTCTCCTCCTGCTCAAACAAATCCGCACTCTCATAAACCTGCTCTTCTGTAAACTCCTCCTCGTCCGGACGCTCCGGAATCTTTGCCGGACAGTATTTTTTGAGAAGTGTCTCCTCGACCGTATCGAAATCTCCCACCACCCAGTCCGGTTTCAGACCGAGCGCATCCGCATACCTGAGTCCTCCGTCAACCGCAATCACAAGGTCAAACGACTCTTTTTCCAAAAAGGAACGGGCGAAAGCCAGATCCAGCTCTCCGCCCGTAACCACAAGACATGATGGATGTTTCTTCATCACTCGTACTCCTTAAACGTCTCCAAAAAGTTCCTGACATTCGCCTCTGCATCCCCCTTGAAGACTGCAGAACCGGCGACAAGAATATTTGCACCTGCCTCAAGAAGCAGACCGGCATTCGCAGTTGTCACGCCTCCGTCAACCTCAATGTCCGTCTGAAGTCCCATCTCATCTGCCATGCGGCGCACCTCACGCACCTTCTCTGTCGCATAGGAGATAAACTTCTGACCGCCAAATCCCGGATTGACTGACATGATCAGCACCATATCCACCTCCGGAAGAATCCATTTGAGTGTCTCAACCGGAGTTGCCGGATTGAGTGCCACACCTGCTTTCATTCCGAGATCCTTAATCTGATGGATCGTGCGGTCAAGGTGAGCACAGGCTTCCTGATGCACACAGATCAGATCCGCTCCCGCTGCCTTTAAATCCTGCACATAGCGTCCCGGCTCTTCCACCATCATATGGACATCAAACACGCGGTCCGTGCATGGGCGAATGCTCGCAATCACCGGCATTCCGAAAGAAATGCTTGGCACAAACATTCCGTCCATCACATCGATGTGAATGTACTGTGCACCTGCCCGATCCACTTTCTGAATCTCTTCTCCAAGTTTCTTAAAATCTGCCGCAAGAAGCGACGGCGCTAAAATTGCCATGGCTTTTTCTCCTCTTCCCTTTCTAATATCTTCTCCGTTCTTTCTCCTTGAGTTCCTGATAGAGAATCCGATAATTTTCATAACGGCTCTCACTCAGCTTTCCATTCTCCAAAGCATCCTTGATTCCACAGACCGGCTCTCCGATGTGAACGCAGTCTGCCTGAAACCGGCATGCATCCGCAAACGGCTCAAATTCCGGGAAATAATACTTGAGTTTTCCGGATTCGATCTCCTCAAGATACATCGAAGAAAATCCCGGTGTGTCACACAGATACGTGTTTTCTTCCACGCAGAACAGCTCTGCATGGCGGGTCGTGTGCTTTCCCCTCTTGATCTTCTCACTGATCGAGCCCGTCTCCATCACTGCCTTTGGCAGAAGCTGATTCGTCAGAGAGGATTTTCCGACGCCGGAAGGACCGGCAAGAATTGTCGTCTTTCCGCGCAGAACCTCCCGGATCTTCTCCACACCGGCCTCCTGTCTGCTGCTCACAAACAGCACCGGATAGCCCGCCGCCTCATACGTTTTCCGGTACTCTCCCTGACGTTCCTCCTCGCCGAGATCCGTCTTGTTAAAGCAGATCGTGACCGGAACCTCCTGAGCCTCCATCATAATCAGGAAGCGGTCTAAGAGGTTTAAATTCGGCTCCGGCTGCGTGATTGCAAACACGACAAGCGCCTGATCCACATTTGCCGATGCCGGGCGGACAAGCACATTTTTTCTCGGGAGAATCTCATCGATGCTGCCCTCCGCCTTCTCCTCATCGAGAACGGTAAACTCTACATTGTCTCCGACAACCGGCTTAATCCCGCGGCTTCTGAAAATTCCCTTTGCGCGGCATTCGTATACCTTCTCATGTCCGTCGTGGACATAATAAAATCCTGCAATTCCCTTGATAATTTTTCCTGTCATCTCTTATCTTCTTATCTCTTTTCAGCCTGACACCTGTTTTTTCAGACCTTTTGCTTCCGTCTTTTTCTTTTTTGTTTTCCCAATCAGATTTCATCCAGCGCAAAAAATCAATCCATCGCAAAGAACGTGAGCGGATAAATTTTCAGGATCTCTCCGCTGTCCACATTTACCACCTCAACCTGACCCTGATCCGTTCCATCCATGCTCTCGATGCTGGTAAAACTGATCGGAAGCAGAACATTTCCCTTGATTCTCGTCGTCTGCATCAACACTTTGTAGAGCGGATTACTGTCCGGGCCCTGACGCAGGCGCACCATCACACTGACAGTTGAACCGCTCGCTCCCGGACCGATGAGATTGCTCGGATCATAGACCTCGTTGATCGATGCGACGTAGCGCTGACGCTTGATCTGAGGGCCGGTGCTGACAACATAATCGATTTTGCTTCCCGCCTCGAGCTGGGTTCCTGCCGGCTTTGACTGGCTGATCACATGGCCGGATGCCACGGACTCACTGCTCTGTTCCGTCACATCCCCGGCAAGAAGTCCTGCCTCTGTCAGAAGTGCATTCGCCTCATCTTTCGTCTTTCCGGTCAGAGACGGCACATAGGCGGTCTCCACATGCGGTCCGCTGCTGGCATAGAGAACAACGCTTCCGTTCTCCTCGACTTCCTCCGGCTCATAGCGGATCACCTGATCCTTCTCAACCGTATCGCTCTCCTCCTCAACAACCGTCACGGACAGGTTCTTGCTCTCGAGGTACGTCTTTGCCGTGCTCACATCGAGATCCGTCAGTTTCTGATCCCCGATTTTCAGTTCCGATAAGACAATCTTTCCGGATCCGGTGCTGACAATGACATTGACGGATGCCCCTTTTAAAACCACACTGTCCGCAGACGGTCCCTGACTGATGACATATCCCTGTTTAACCTCGTCCGAGGAGGTGTAGGACACCTTCATCGTCAAAAAGCTGGCCTTGAGTTTCGTCTGTGCCTCCGCCTCGGTGAGTCCCCTCACATCCGGCATATACACTTCCGTGTCTTTTAACTGTGCACTCTCGGTCGTCGTCTCCATCTGTGCCTCATCTAACGCCGCTGTCGTGTGGATATTTCCGAGACCTGCATGAGAAAATCCTCCGAAAAGTTTCATCACCACCACAATGAGAACTGCGACAATTCCGATCGCAACGACGATGCCAACCCCGGCGAGAAGCCGCTCTAATTTCGGGTTCACCTCATCCTCTTCCTCAACCACTTCCTCGTTCCGGTTCTCATTCCGGTTCTTTCGGTGGGTGTCATAATTCTCCTCGCCCGCCGGATACTTGTGGGAATAACGCTTCGGGGACCGCTCTCTGTCCCGGTCAAAGTCTTTCTGTTCAATCTCCCGGCTGCGCTCGTTGATCTCCTGGACCTCCTTATCGCCAAGCTGAATCGTCTCTCCGTCGAGAGCGGCGCTCGTCGAATCCTTGACGAAATGTCCATCCGGCTGAAGAAGCGCTTTTCTGAGATCCATGATCAGCTCTGAGGCGCTCGCATAGCGCTGTTCCGGCCTCTTTTCCATACATTTTAGGATAATCCGCTCCAGACTCTGCGGCACCTCGGGATTGTACACACTCGGTCTGACCGTCTCGTTGCTCAGATGCGCAACTGCAATCGCCACCGCATTCTCCCCGTCAAACGGCAGATATCCGGTCACCATCTCATAGATTGTGATACCGAGCGAATAAATGTCACTTCTCTCATCACAGAACCGGCCCTTTGCCTGCTCCGGCGAAATGTAGTGAACCGATCCCATCGCGGAGGACGTCATCGTCTGGGCAGTCACAGCCCGCGCAATTCCGAAATCGGTCACCTTGACCTTGCCATCCCGCGAGATCATGATGTTCTGAGGCTTGATGTCCCGATGGATGATATGCTGCTCGTGTGCTGCCTCCATACCCTGTGCGACCTGAATCGCAATGCCGATCGTCTCCTTCACCTCAAGATGCCCTTTCTTGGCAATATAACTCTTGAGTGTGATTCCCTCAATCAGCTCCATCACGATATAGTGAAGCTGTCCCTCATCGATAACGTCATACACGCTGACAATATTCGGATGGGACAGACCGGCTGCCGCCTGTGCCTCCATCTTGAACTTGCTGACAAAGTTGCTGTCGTCGCAGAATTCTTCCTTAAGCACCTTGATCGCCACAAAACGGTTGAGCTTATGACATTTTGCCTTGTACACCACAGACATGCCACCGGAACCGATCTGTTCGAGTATCTCATAACGGTCCTGCAGAAAAGTTCCCGGTCTCAGCATCATAGGCTCACCTCACTTATCTGCGGTTCCACAAGAATCACGGAAATATTGTCTTTTCCGCCACTGCGGTTTGCAGCATCCACAAGCCCCTTTGCCTTCTCGCAGATGTTCTCCTCCGCACGTATGATATACTCCATCTCAAACTCATCGACCATGTTGCTCAGTCCGTCGGAACACATCAAAATCACGTCCCGGCTCTTGAGCTTGATCGCAAACAGGTCTGCATCCACATCCTCATCCGCACCGATTGCACGGGTGATGATATTTTTATTTTCCAGATAATCCCGGCTTCCGCGCTTCATCTTTCCAAGTGCAACGAGCTCTTCCACGTAGGAATGGTCGCGCGTGATCTGCTCAAGCTCATCGCGCAGAAGATACAGACGGCTGTCCCCGACATTCGCGACATAAAGCACATTGCCCCGGATCGTCGCAAGCACCAGAGTGCTTCCCGTTCCTTTTAGATTCTCATCCTGATTTGCGGTCTCGTAGAGTTCCCGGTTGACTTTCCGGATCCCCTCCCGGATGATACTGTGCACATCCTTGTCCGGAAACGGCTGTGAAAAAAACGCGGTCAGCTTCTCCACAACAAAGCGGGAAGCGAAATCCCCCGCCTTGTGTCCGCCCATTCCGTCCGCAACGATAAAAAGATTATCAAGAGAACCGATC
>NZ_JBNMIC010000080.1:0-7463 GCF_050873065.1 Brotaphodocola sp. | reverse complement strand
TTGAAGGCAATCGTGAAGGAAGAGGATCTCGACTTCCTGTCTGAGTCCGCATATGCAGATGCATGCCGCCCGGGTAACCCGAGAGACACTTCTGTGGAGGAGATCAAGGCCCTGTATCGCTCTCTGATGTAAAAACATATAGGCACAGATTAAGAAAAAATAAGAAACCTTCCTGCCTGTCCATCCTCTGAAGATTGAAAAGATGGGCAGAAAGGGGATAAAAAACAAAAAAAATGAAAAAAAAGGAAAATGAGGGAAAGGTTGCAATTCCTCTCATTTTTTTGTATACTATCTTCATTGGATGTGCGGTCATGGTTTTTGTACCGCCTGTTTTTGTCGTCAGAGATTCCCGCAAATGCAGATTTCATGAAATAAATTAGGAGAGAACCGGCGGGAAAACAGAGGGCTTTGGCATCGCGTCTGTATCGGGATGTCACGAGAGGTGCAAAAGGACTGGCAGGGCACATCTGGGAATGAGGAGGCATATTTGTGGCAGCAAGCAAGAAAATGAACAGTGAGGAGAAGTCTGTAAAAAAGACAGCATCACAGACAAAGAAGATAGAACGTTCGGCAAATCAGAATTCAAAAAGCCGTGCGTCTTCCACGAAACGAGGAGGCTCGGCTTCAAACAGACAGACGGTGCGTGTGGCAATCCAGCCGGAACCGGAATGGCAGGAAGAACCGGATTTTGTCCAGTCGGAGGCAAGTATCCTGCTTTCGCTGGCGGTTGCACTGCTTCTGTTTTTAAGCAATCTGCATGTGTGCGGAGCGGCAGGAGAAGTGGCAAGAAATATTCAGATCGGAGTGTTTGGTACATTCGGATTCGCCCTTCCGATTGCACTGGCGGCAGCGGTGGTCTTTTACAGCGCCAATAAGGATAATCCGCTGGTGACCAGAAAAATTGTGGCGGGAGTGATTCTCGGAGTAATCATCTGCTGCTTCGTACAGTTATTTATGGGAAGTGAGCCGGGACCGGGAGAGGGAATTTCTGTTTATTACCAGAAGGCAATCAAGAACGGAACGGGCGGTGGAATGCTCGGCGGTCTGATCTGCATGGTACTCAAGAAGATTCTTGGTGGTCTTGGAACATTTGTCCTTTTGTTCGTGTGCATGATCATCACGCTCGTGTGCATCACGGAGAAGTCTTTTTTGCGCCTTGTGCAGGAGCAGGGAGAATTGGCCTGGGAAGACTTCGGGAGAAGAAGAGAGGTGCAGGCAGAGCGCAGACAGCAGCGCGTGAGAGGTGTGGATCTCGGTGCGATCGATTTAGCATCGAGCAAGGTTTCCCGCGGACTTCGCGTCTATGACGGAGAAAAGTCGGAGAGCGAGGAGCAGAGAGAGGCTTATCTGGAGGAGAAGCGCGCAAAATCGGCGGGCATTACGCTGATGAATGAGACTTCCGGAAGAAAGAAACCGTCCGCGAGTGCAAGAAACCGCCGGATGATGGCACAGCAGCCGATGTACAGCCGTGGCGGAGCGGGGATGGAAGATCTGATTGTCGGAGTTCCTCTTGGAGCACCGGCACCGGCTCTGTCAAAACCGGGCACAAATGCGGACGGGGAGCCGGCTGTGGCAAAAACCATTCCGTTTTCCGAGGCAGCTTCCCGTCAGGCGGCAAAATCGTTGGAGAAGTCTGCGCAGGGACAGGCAGTTAAGGAAGACGAGAAACTTGAGACGGCGGGAAAATCCGCGAGAGAAGAAGCTGACGACGGAAGAAAGAAGACAGCATCCGAACAGGCAAAACCTGAGAACACAGATCGTGCCGGGGTAAAGATTTCAGAGCCGACGATCACGAGACCGGATCCGGCAGACATCTTTACGGGAAGTATTTCCCATCCGGAGGGATACCATGTCTACACGGCGGAGGATGAGATTTACTCCCAGAGCAAGCCAAAGTCAGGTGTGAATCCGTCCTCCAATCCGGTACCGTTTGAGACATCCTGGCAGACGAGACAGGTTTCGGCACCGCAGATCTTAAAACAACAGACCACACAGGCGCCATCTGTGCCAGTTAAGACGAGTGCACCGTTTGCAGAGGAGCCTTCAAATTCAAATGCTTCTTCTCCGGCATCGTCCGGACAGCAGCTTGAGCGTGCGCGCGGACAGATGGAGAAAGCGAAGGACGAACTTCCATTTGAGGAGGAGAAGGAGGCGGAGTATGGAACCGCTGTTTCCTGGAGCCTTCACGCATCCGGGGCAGAGCCGAGACAGACAGAGGTACCCAGTGACACGGTAGACGATGCAGCGAAAGAACCTGCTTTGTCAGTGCCGCAGCCTGAGAATGATCAGACGGAGGATGTCTGGGTGAATGTCACATCGAGAAATTCCCGTCCGCAGGCGGATCTGCCATCTGGAAGAAGCCTCAGGGAGACACTCGCAAGCAAATCCGGAAAGACCGTCAGACCGTTCAATCAGGCAAACCCGGCGGAGAGATCCGGAGCAGATGCCGGACGTTACCTTCCGGACCCGGCACCGGTAAATCCAGAATTTGCCACCCGCGGATTTTCCGGGCGTGACTGGAGCATGGATGATCGCGATGTGAGAGTAAAGCAGACTGAGAGCGGCGGAAGTTTTGCGGTTCCGTCCGCAGAGCGTCGCGTTGTGACGGCATCCGGAAAAGTGATTGAGACGGAGACCGAAGCACTTCACAAGAAACTTGAGTCGAAGCGCCAGGAGGAGCTGCGCCAGGCACGGGAAGAGCAGGATGAGAGTGTTGAGACGGAGATCCGCAGGGAGGAAGAACTCCCGAAAAAGGAGTATGTGTTTCCGCCGACGACCCTGTTAAAAAAGGGGGCCCCGAGTGCGAACACATTTTCGGATGAGGAGTACCGCAAGACCGCAATCAAGCTTCAGCAGACGCTCAGAAACTTCGGAGTCGGAGTGACGGTGACGAACATCAGCTGTGGACCGTCTGTCACCCGCTATGAACTTCACCCGGAACAGGGAGTCAAGGTCAGCAAGATTGTCGCCCTCGCAGATGACATCAAACTGAGCCTTGCGGCAGCGGACATCCGCATTGAGGCGCCGATTCCGGGCAAGTCCGCAGTCGGCATCGAGGTGCCGAACAAGGAGAATAATACCGTTTATTTGAGAGACCTCTTAGAGTCGGAGAATTTCCGTACCCATCCGTCCCGCCTTGCTTTTGCAGTCGGCAAGGACATCGGCGGCCAGGTTGTCGTGACGGACATCGCAAAGATGCCGCATCTTCTGATTGCAGGTGCGACAGGTTCCGGAAAATCAGTCTGCATCAACACGCTGATCATGAGTGTGATCTTCAAGTCGAAACCGGAGGACGTCAAGCTGATCATGATTGACCCGAAGGTTGTGGAGTTAAGCGTCTACAACGGAATTCCGCATCTTTTAATTCCGGTTGTGACGGATCCGAAGAAGGCTTCCGGAGCGCTCAACTGGGCAGTTGCAGAGATGACTGACCGCTATAAGAAGTTTGCACAGTACAATGTGCGCGACTTAAAGGGATATAACGCAAAGATCGAGAGCGTGCGGGATATCGACGATCCGAACAAGCCGAAGAAACTGCCTCAGATCGTCATCATCGTCGATGAGCTTGCAGATCTGATGATGGTTGCTCCGGGAGAGGTTGAGGATGCAATCTGCCGACTCGCACAGCTTGCGCGTGCAGCGGGCATCCATCTGGTGATTGCGACGCAGAGACCGTCCGTGAATGTCATCACGGGTCTGATCAAGGCAAACATCCCGTCAAGAATTGCATTTTCCGTGTCATCCGGTGTGGATTCCCGGACGATTATCGATATGAATGGTGCCGAGAAGCTGCTCGGTAAGGGCGATATGCTCTTCTATCCGGCAGGTTTTCCGAAACCTCAGCGTGTGCAGGGCGCATTCGTCTCCGATCAGGAGGTGCAGGCTGTTGTCGATTTCCTGACCGAACAGGGAATGACAGCAGATTACAGCGCCGATGTGGAGACACAGATGAATGCGGCACCGTCAGCAGGAATCGGTAGCGGCAGGGATGCGCGCGATGAATATTTCGCGGAAGCGGGAGCTTTCATCATTGAGAAGGACCGTGCATCGATCGGCATGCTTCAGAGGGTATTCAAGATCGGGTTCAACCGCGCGGCGCGGATTATGGATCAGCTTGCGGAGGCAGGCGTTGTCGGGGAGGAAGAAGGAACAAAGCCCCGCAAGGTTCTGATGACGCAGCAGGAGTTTGAGGAGCTGTTAAGGCAGTAACCAACAAAGCCCTTATCAAAGGAGGAAAGTCTATGAAAACGGATATTGAAATCGCACAGGAGTCGGTGATGATGCCGATCAAGGAAGTGGCGGCAAGCTACGGAATCTCGGAAGACGATCTGGAGCTTTACGGAAAATACAAGACGAAATTGACGGATGACCTCTGGAAACAGGTGAAAGACAAGAAAGACGGAAAGTTAGTTTTAGTGACCGCAATCAACCCGACTCCGGCAGGAGAGGGAAAGACGACGACGAGCATCGGACTTGCGGATGCACTCACGAGACTGGGACATAAGACTCTGATTGCACTCAGAGAGCCGTCTCTCGGACCGTGCTTTGGAATCAAGGGAGGAGCAGCCGGCGGCGGTTACGCACAGGTTGTTCCGATGGAAGATTTGAACCTGCACTTCACAGGAGATTTCCATGCGATCACTTCTGCGAACAACCTGCTTGCAGCTCTTCTGGACAATCACATCCAGCAGGGCAATGCTCTTCAGATCGATACGAGACAGATCCTCTGGAAGCGCTGCCTCGACATGAATGACCGTGTGCTCAGAAACATTGTGGTCGGTCTTGGCTCCAAGGCAGACGGTGTTGTGCGCGAGGATCACTTTGTCATCACGGTTGCATCCGAGATCATGGCAATCCTCTGTCTGGCAAATGACATGAAAGATCTCAAAGAGCGCCTCGGCAAGATCATTGTTGCATATAATTATGCAGGAGAGCCGGTGACGGCAAAGGATCTGAATGCAGTTGGTGCAATGGCAGCACTCTTAAAAGATGCGATCAAGCCGAACATGATTCAGACGCTTGAGCATACGGGTGCCCTCGTTCACGGCGGACCGTTTGCAAACATTGCACATGGATGCAACAGCGTGCGCGCGACGAAGACGGCTTTAAAACTTGCAGATATCACGATCACCGAGGCGGGCTTTGGTGCGGATCTCGGTGCTGAGAAGTTCTTTGATATCAAGTGCCGGATGGCAGGTCTGAAGCCGGATGCAGTTGTCCTTGTCGCAACAGTTCGTGCGCTCAAGTACAATGGCGGTGTTCCAAAGACCGAGCTTGGGGAGGAGAACCTCGACGCACTGAGAAAGGGAATTGTAAACCTTGAGAAGCACATCGAGAATATCCAGAGGTTTGGCGTCCCGGTTGTTGTGACATTAAACTCCTTTGTCACGGATACGGAGGCTGAGTATGAGTTTATCCGTACGTTCTGTGAGCGCCGCGGCTGTGAATTCGCCCTCTCTGAGGTCTGGGCAAAAGGCGGTGAGGGAGGTGAAGCTCTCGCACAGAAGGTGCTCAAGACGCTCGAGTACAAGGAGAGCAATTACCATCCGCTCTATCCGGACGACATGAGCTTAAAGAACAAGATCGAGACGATTGCGGGCGAGATCTACGGAGCAGACGGTGTGACTTACGCTCCGGCGGCACAGAAGGCACTGGCACAGATTGAGAAGATGGGATTTGGCAATTTCCCGATCTGTATGGCAAAGACCCAGTACTCCCTGTCTGATGACCAGACGAAGCTCGGACGTCCGACCGGATTTACGATCAATGTGCGCGATGCGTATGTATCCGCAGGTGCCGGATTTGTCGTTGTTCTGACCGGTGCGATCATGACAATGCCGGGACTTCCGAAGAAGCCGGCAGCAGACGGAATCGACGTGACGGACGACGGTGTGATTACCGGTCTGTTCTAACAGATAATGAGATAAATGAGATAACAGACATTTTAGATATTTATTTAAAAAGATTAAAAAGATCAAGAAGATAAGAGGCAACTCTGGAAATCTCTCTGGTTTTGACGCAGGCAGTTAGGAAAAAGGAAACGATCAGATGAAAAGACGCTCGAACGGTTCCGGAAAGAGAATGCGGAAAATCGGGGAGATTTCCGGGTTATGCACCGATATTTTAAAATATTTCCGAAGTGATTTTAGTAAGACTAAGATTCGGAGAAGATGCAGGGAAAGGAATCAGAATCATGAAGATCAGAGACTGGCTTGATAGGCTGGATTACACACTGCTTGGCGGCAGCGTGGAGGAGGAAGTGGACGAGGTTGTCTATGATTCGAGAAAGGCGGCACCGAACACGGTGTTTGTCTGCATGAAGGGAACGAAGAGAGATTCCCATGATTACATTCCGCAGGTGCTTGAGGCAGGATGCAAGGTTCTCGTGACTGAGCACCCGGTGGAGGTTCCTGAGAATGTGACGGTAATTCTTGTAAAATCCGGAAGAGAGGCACTTGCACATCTGTCGGCAGCCCGCTTTGGCTATCCGTCGGGGAAACTCTTGATGATCGGTGTGACCGGAACAAAGGGAAAGACGACGACGACGCACATGATCCGCAAGATCATGGAGACAGCCGGAAAGAAGACCGGAATGATCGGCACAAACGGAGTTTATATTGGGGAAGACCACTATCCGACGATGAACACGACGCCGGAATCCTATGACCTGCATCGCTACTTTGCGCAGATGGTCGAGGAGGGATGTGACTGCTGCGTGATGGAGGTTTCCTCCCAGGCATTCAAGATGTACCGTGTGGCAGGCATCACGTTCGATTACGGAATTTTCACGAACATTTCCCCGGATCACATCGGACCGGATGAGCACGCTGATTTTGCGGAATATCTGTACTACAAGAAGCAGATCTTTGCACAGAGCAGATTTGCGCTTGTCAATGTGGATGATGAACATTTTGAGGAGATTGTAAAAGATATTCCGTGCGAGTGGGCAGGATTTGGCATGGGCAAAACTGCGACTTATCGCGCAGAGAACCTTCGCTATGTGTCAGAGCCGGATTTTGTCGGAATTGAGTTTGACATTCATGGCGCCCATGAGATTCCGGTCAGAGTCAATATTCCGGGAAAATTCAATGTCTACAATGCGCTGGCAGCTTCGGCAGTTGCCCTGAAGGCAGGAGTTCCCGCAGAGAAACTCCAGCATGCGCTTGAGCACTTAAAGATTGACGGAAGAATGGAGATTGTCTACACATCTGAGCAGTGCTGTGTGATTGTCGATTACGCGCACAATGCAGTCAGCATGGAGAGCCTTCTTGAGACTCTGCGCGAATACCATCCGAAACGCCTTGTCGTGGTCTTCGGCTGTGGCGGAAACCGTTCGAAGGAGCGCCGTTACTCGATGGGAGAGATCGGCGGACGGATGGCAGATCTGTCGATCATCACCGCAGATAACTCCCGATTTGAGAAGGTGGAGGACATCCTCGCGGACATTCGCGGAAGCATTGAGA
>NZ_JBNMIC010000079.1:0-7586 GCF_050873065.1 Brotaphodocola sp. | reverse complement strand
ACAGAAACTCTGCTGCGTGATGACGACCAGTACAACATCGAATCTCCAAATTGAAAATCGATGTGAACTACTCCCTGATATGTGTTTCTATAATAGCATATGCAAAAATCTTCTGTCAATCCTCAATTTGGAAAACAATGAGAACCGTTTTGCTCTCTGTCCCATCCTATTGTGGTCCCTGAACCCCGGGTCCACCATTTTCAGAATTTGATGGTCCGGCAGAAGAAGTCTGTGACGTCTGTCCCGGAGCTTCAAGAATTGCATTCGTCTCTCTTGCATTTCCCGGGGTCTCAGAAGTCGTTTCTCTCTTTGCTCCCGGTCCAGTCACTGCATCGGTACTTTCCGGCTTCGGGGAAGCGACTACCGCACCCTTTGTCGTTTCTGCATGATCTTTTTTCTCGTCACTCCCGGAAGTGTTCTTTTCTTCCTGTGAAGTATTCTTTTCTTCCTGTTTGGACGAATCTAAAGCTTCAATGGTGGAAGAAATGGCAGAATCAGCAGAGGAATTTTCTGACGCACCGTCAGAACTTACGTTCGATTCAGTGTTCTCCCCGCTTCCGGAATTTGCTGCATTGTCTGCGCTCTCTGCAGCGGCCGTCTCAGACTTTTTCTTTTTTGAGCCTGAAGGATTTTCTCCCGTATTTCCCTGCGCTCCGATATTCTTTCCAGATTCTGTATCTTTTCCCGGCTGACCAAGTCCTGTCTTCTCCGCAATGTGATCACTGATCGACTGGACAGTCGAGGACGGAACAAAGTTTTCCTGATCATACAGGAAACTGTGAAGCTGAACAACGTTGCTTGCCAGCGTCGTCGGGATGACACAGGCTTTCTTTCCAATCTTCATCTCCTGATGAGAGAATGGAAAGCCGGAAGTCTGTCCAATGTAATATTTTCTTGCACTGCGCGCAAGGGTGAGAAGATCATTCAGACCAATGCTCGTAGAAATCTCCGGATAAACCGCTGAGGCAAGATTTTTCAGCGTCTTCGCGTCAGCATGCTTTGCCTTTTCCATTGCGAGGCCAAGTACCTTTCTCTGGCGTTCTGTTCGGTTGAAATCCGTATCCATCAGACGGAGTCTCGCATATGCGACTGCCTGCACACCGTCGAGATGATTCATTCCACTGTGCTCCAACTGGACGGAACCGATTCCGGTGGAATTTACCGTCTCGGTGATAAAAGAGTTGATATAGGCAAACTCCTTATCGGTGATCTCCAGATCGACACCACCAAGAATATTGATTCCATCGACAACCGCCTTCCAGTTAAAGGTTGCATAGTCATCCACTGTGAGATCCAGATTGGATTCCAGAGCGGAAACAGCCTGTTCGTGCCCGCCTTTAAAGTAGGCCTCATTAATCTTGTCGTAATCATTATCCGAGTCAATTCTTAAATAGCTGTCACGGAAAACGGAAGCCAGACGAATCTCACCCGTCTTTTTATTGATGCTGCAAAGCATCTCCACATCGGAGAGCGTTCCTTTTCCAAGATTTCCATCCCGGGAGTCAACACCGAACACAGCGATCGTCCAGTATCCGCCGCCGCGGAACCAGGAAACGCCCTGATAGCCGAAAAATAAGAGCAGAGCAATCAGAAGTACCGTCAATACGCCATTTCCCTTCTTCTTTCTCCGGCGTCGTCTGCCGCCGTTTCCACCCCCGGAATAATTGTCTGAACGATTTGAGCGGCTTCGACTCCTTGACGTATCTTCATCGTTGTGCCGATCATATGTTCGAGAGCCTCTTTTTGGCTCATAATCGCGACTTCTTTCCTCTGCGGAAGAAGATCTGCGAGACGACGATCGACGTCCCCGATTCTGGTTCCGTCTTCGCATTCGGTCAAGTTCATCTTCTTCATACGGTTGTCTGTCATCTCCGTATCCCATTCTGATTTCCTCCCAATTTTCTTGATTCCTTTTGTTTTTTGCTGTTCTTTGTTTTTGCAGTTTCTCGATTATTATTTTAACATACTTTCATGCCGATTCCATACGATTATTAATCATTGATCAGGCGGCGATAATACGGCCAGTTTGCATCACGGACGGCAACTGTCACGTTATTTACAGAGGCACTGCTCTCGTGAATACACTGAATCTTTCCATCGGAAGTCCATCCAAGGAACATGATCACATGGGCATCTGTTCCGGTACGGATAATGATGTCTCCCGGTTTTAACTGGTCGCGGCTGATGCTTGTTCCGGTGGCGGCAAGACCAGAAGTGCTCTCATAGGGAAGACGCTTTCCGGTCACTGACCAGTACACCCATCCGATCCATCCCGAACAGTCAAGTCCTTTCAGAACGCGGCCCTTGTAATCCGCAGTGGTCAGGATTCCAAACTGAGTTCCCTCATAATTCGGTGAAGATGCCTTTCCGCCCCAGTAGTAAGGAACTTTACCGACAGAATTTAATGCAAAACGGATGATGCGGAGGCGTTCCTCAGACAGGCCTACCGGAAGCTGTGCCATGTAAGCCTCGATTTCCGCGCTTGTCAGCGCATTTCTTCCCGAAAATGCAGATACCGTCAGACCGTATTTCTCAAACCAGTCCTGAGCGGCAAGGGAACGTGCCGCTGCCATCGTGGACTCATTCCATCCCGGCCAATCTGTCTCCGTGCTTCCGATATTGGCGGCATCATTTCCGATGGAATCCTTTGAGAAAAGGTTCTGTTTTGCTTCGTTAAGTCCATTGATCTTCATATGAATGATCAGATCCACGTGACCGGGACAATAGCTTGTCGTTGTCTGCTCTCCCTTTGTGCTCTTTGTGCCAGTTGAGCCACTTGACTTAGAAGACTTCGAATCAGAAGCAACCGCCTTGGAGGAAGCGGTAGCCGTAGCAGAAGCGGAAACCGCAGCAGCATCCGACCCGGTTGCAGTCATTGTCATTGCAGCGGAATCTGCCTGACTGGTGTTTGTAGAACTGTCTTTTGAGGATTCTGTGTTTGTACCCGCAGAACTTTCTGCAACTTCTGCAACTGTGGTGCTTTCCTGCGCATCCTGTTCAGAAGAAGTCTGCCAGGATGCCTTTTTGCTGGATACGACAAGGCCTGCTTTTGTCGCTGCTGCCGCTCTGCTTGATTCGACCTCCGCAACGGAAGACTCATAAGCTGCCTGCTTCGATTCTGCACGCGAAGCGTCCTCCGCCGCGCGCTGCAGAGAAGTCTTATTGGAGACAACTACGGAGGTGGAAGCGGAGTCATCGAGAAGATTTTCCTCAGATACAGCGCCTTCCTTCTCTTCCTCGCTCTCTGCCTGACTCTCTGCTCCGAGAAAAGCATCCTCATAGGAAATCCCGCTCTCCTCCTTCTTTGCCTCTTTCTCCAGTTCTTTCTTTTGTCTGAGCTGTGCATCCTCCCCGATACAGCCGTCGCAGTAGTAGACATCCGACAGGCTGACCGTGTAAGAATGAGACTGATCCCAGAGAGATTTCGCGTAAGAGAGAAAGAGGTCGTAATCCGTCACGCCCTTATAATAGGTATAAAGATTTGCCATCGACATGATCTCACGCACGTTGGAATAGGGGGTGATCGCCTTTCCATCTCCGTCCGAAGCAGTCATTCGGATGTTTTTGAACGAATTGATCGTCCAGGTAGACGGATCATCTTTCTTCTGCCGGCTGTCTTCCGGATTGTATTTTCCCATAACGGCGCTCTGCGGCTTGCCGAGTTTTTGTGCCATCTGCGCGGGAGTCACATCGGACATATCGTAGATCTGGCTGATCCAGTTTTCATCATGTGTCATCAGAGTCTTAAAAATCTGTCCTGCCAGACTCTGAGTGATCTGTGTCTGATCCGCCCCATCGGGGAAATAATGGGCAAGATTCAGTTCATCCGTAACCGGCTGCCACCCTGCATCATCCGCAACAACCTCTGCAGTGGCAAGTGAAGACGCCTCTGTCTCCCAATCGGTTTCTTCTTCTGAGGCAAGAACTTCTTTGACAACGGGTTCCTGCTGTCTGATCGGACAGAAATGACCGAGAACAGCGGTTCCACATCCGAACATCAGCAAAAGTCCCGCTGCCGCATATTTTCTTCGATCTGCAATCGCCATGCGGGACATCGCCCCGATCATGGAGTAGATTTTTCTTTTGTCAATTTTCATTACACTACGCACCTGGTTTCTGATTTTTCGATATATTATTGTAACATAGAAAAAACTGGAAATACAGAGACAATCCTCTGAGATTTTTTTTAAGATTTCTTGAAGATCTCATGAAAAACTCATAAAAAATCTCAATCTGCCCTATTTTGTCTGGTTAAACATTTGACGAAAGGAAGGACTTTTAGTATAATAGGGGACAGATCTGTGAAAAGGAGGAACAGAAGTCAAATAGCAAAGCTAAGCGCCAGGCACCCTGGGCAGGTTCGTGAACGGACAATCAAACATGTAAAGGAAAGAGTCCGCTGCATGCAGGGTTAACGAGGTGGAGAGAATATCGAAAATTCGGCGGGTGCTCTCCCATGCCATTCCGGGCGTGTATATCCAACAAAATATGCGGGCAACTGCAAAACAACTGCTGGATAACCGGAACAGAGAATAACACAGACTGCACGCAACCGGTTTGTGGTTTTCTTTGTGTACGAAATTTTAAACTTTAGAACTTAGAACGAGGAACTTTAAGCTGGCTATTAGGTAGCTGACCAGATAAGGTTTGCTTATGGAATTTGATTTGTAAAGTTTAAAACATTGGAAGAAAAGAAAAAAATTAAAAAAATCAGAAAATTCAGGAAATTTAGAAGAAAAGGAAGGCTATATCATTATGTGTGGAATTATTGGATACTCAGGACCTTTAGATGCTCGTAAAATTCTGTTGGACGGACTTGCCGGTCTGGAATACCGCGGTTACGACAGTGCCGGAATCGCTCTCGTCATGGAGGATTCTAGCATCTGTCTGGCAAAAAAGACCGGAAAAGTTCAGGCGCTGAGAGAATATTGCGATGAAGTCATTCACGGAGCTTCCCACTGCGGAATCGGTCATACGCGCTGGGCAACGCACGGCGGAGTGACGGAGCAGAATGCTCATCCGCATCGCGCCGGTCATGTGACGCTGATTCACAACGGAATTATCGAGAATTATCATGAATTGACCCAGGAATATCATCTCGAGGATCGTCTGGTCTCCCAGACTGACAGTGAGGTTGCTGCATGGGTGCTGGATTCCCTGTATGACGGAGATCCGCTCAAGGCAATCCGTGCTCTTCAGAAAAAACTGACCGGTTCTTACAGTTTCTGTATCCTGTTTGACGATCAGCCTGGAACGATCTACGCAATCCGAAATGTCAGCCCGCTCGTGGCAGCTTACACCCACTCCGGTGCTCTCGTTGCCTCTGACCTTACCGCGCTGATTCCTTACACCAACCAGTATTTCGTTGTCCCGGAGGGAAAGATTGTCAAACTGACCCCTTATAAGGTTCAGGTCTACAATCTGGATGAGACTTTCACGAAGTTCACACCAGAGATTCTGACGGTAAACTGGAATATGGATGCTGCAATGAAGAACGGCTATCCGTATTTTATGATGAAAGAGATCCACGAACAGCCGGATGCAATGAAGAACACCATTCTGCCGAGAATGAGTCACGGTCTTCCGGATTTCACGGATGACAAGATTCCGGATGATCTGTTTGAGAACTGCAATCAGATCCACATCGTAGCCTGTGGTACTGCCATGTATGCCGGTATGGTTGCCCGCGCAATGATGGAGCCGCTGCTTCGCATTCCGGTAGCGGTAAGCATCGCCTCAGAGTTCCGTTACGAGGATCCACTGGTCGATGAGAAGACTCTGGTTATCATCATCTCCCAGTCCGGAGAGACGATCGATACGCTGGCAGCGATGCGTCTTGCTCATCAGTACGGCTCCAAGACGCTTGCAATTGTTAACGTCAAGGGATCTTCGATCGCCCGCGAGAGTGACTATGTTCTCTACACGCATGCAGGCCCGGAGATCGCAGTTGCAAGTACCAAGGCATACTCCGTACAGCTTGCTGCGCTCTATCTTGTTGGATGCAGAATGGCACTTGTCCGCGGAAAGTTTACCAACCAGCAGGCAGCGGACTTCCTCTCCGACCTTCTCGATGCGATTCCGGCAATGGAAACGATGCTTGCACAGAAGGAGACCTTCCATGAGCTCGCAGTCCACCTGATCAACAGCCCGGATGCTTTCTTCATCGGCCGTGGTCTTGACTATGCGTTCTCTCTCGAGGGAGCTTTGAAGCTGAAGGAAGTTTCCTATATCCATGCGGAGGCATATGCAGCGGGAGAACTCAAACACGGAACGATCGCACTGATCTCAGATAACGTTCCGGTCATTGCAATCGCGACACAGGAACATGTCTTTGCCAAGACCATTTCCAACATCCGTGAGGTCAAGGCACGCGGTGCATTCATCATCCTTCTGACGAAAGAAAGTGCAGTTGTAGATGAAAACCTTGCAGACATTCACATCCGCATCCCGGATATGGATGATCGCTTTACCGTATTCCCGATTATTGTCGCACTGCAGTTCATCGCATACTACACGTCCATCGGAAAGGGCCTCGATGTCGATCAGCCGAGAAACCTTGCAAAGTCCGTAACGGTAGAATAAGTAGATATAAGTAGAATAAAAAACAGCTCCTGCCTCTTTCCTGGTAATCCACAGCAGATATCGGATTTCCAGAAAAGTGCAGGAGCTGTTTGTTGTATATACATTTATATTGGTATGTTTTCTATGTTACTGCTACTTATTACTGCTCTGCTTCCACATAAAACGGAGCCTTCTTGACAGTAATATGGATGCGGAATCCATTGATCTCCTCCTTGATAAAGATCAGGCGGATCGTCTTTCCGTCTTCCTCGTATCTCGCGGTATCGTAATCGACCGGATAGCCCTTTGCCTCCAGATACTCGATCGCTTTTGGCATATCATTGACAAAGAATCCGAGATGTCCCATCGTTCCTTTTCCCATCTTTTTCATCAGTTCCATCTTGTTGTCGACGGTAAAGAAAGAAGCCGGAATTTCCCGATAATCATGGTATCCCATCACCTCTGTGAAGAAATTCTTCATGCGCTCTCCATCTTCCGGAGTCTGTGCATTGATTCCAACATGTGCAAATTCAAATTTCACTTCATCATTTCCCAAAAACATCTTTCTACTTCCTTTCCATAAATATAATGTGACCATGTAGGCCATAAAAATATCTTCTTCCGAATCTATTTTACCTTAATTTGTCTGGGAAGTCCCATACATGTTTTGGATAAACCTTATAAGGATTTTTCTATCAAAATCGCAGAGTACCACGCCTGACAAACCGGATCAGACATGGGTGAATGCGTAATGATCTTAAAATATTTTAAATCATTCATTTTTTTGATTATTGATATATTCTTTTACCGCAGTACTCGTTCGGTCACTGACAGTCCCAATAAAATAGCTTAAACTCCAAAAATATGGCTTCCAATAGTAAGGTTTCAGTTCTTCTGCAAATTGTTTCCTGATATTTCGAGAAGATGCAGATTTAAATGCATTTACAAATTCTGCAAGATTTAAATTTGGCTTTGCATCAAACAAAATATGAATGTGATCCGGCATACATTCAAAGGCCTGAATT
>NZ_JBNMIC010000078.1:0-7688 GCF_050873065.1 Brotaphodocola sp. | reverse complement strand
GTAAAAATCTTTTGTCTTATAGGTTGCCGCTGTACACATTTCGTTTCTTCCTCTCTCTTCTTTCTGATTTCTGAATATTTTCGTCCAGAATTGCCCTCTTTAGCCTTTTGATTTCGTCCAAAATTCTTTCTGAATCCGGTCATAAGTGACGCAAAGCGGGCAAGGCACCCCTACTCGCACCCCAAGGTCTTTCCTATCATCTCAAACTCATCCAGACGGATGCAGCTTTTCAGTTCTTTCTTCATCAGCTTTTCCCTGCACTCCCGATAATCCATCCATCTCACGCTCTCAACCTCCTCGCTCTGGAGTTTCAGATTCTCCTCCCGAATCGGCTCCCGATACAGATAGACTGCGCTGATCTCATGATCTTTAAACGGCTGTCCGTGAAAAACGGATTCGCTTTTTGCCTGATGCATCCCGACAAAATGAAGCTGATCCGCTGTCGCCTCAATTCCAAGTTCTTCTCTCAGCTCCCGAAGTGCAGTCGGCAGATATTCCTCTCCCGCTGCCAGATGTCCCGCCGCCGAAATGTCATAGCAGCCCGGGTAGGAATCTTTTTTCTCGCTCCGCTTCTGAAGAAGCACCTCATATCCCCCATCTGCTTTCGGGCGCACCACCCAGATATGTGCCGTTCCATGTGCGCTTCCATCACGGTGCGCAACCCCTCTCTCCCTGCGGATTCCGGTCTTCTCTCCCGTCTTCTCATCAAGAACGTCAAACAGTTCCATCTCTTTTCCGTCCAGAGATGCTGACACAAGTTTGTCCTGCCCATCATAGACCAGTTTGAGTGAGAAAAAGTCCGACCGCTCATTTAAGAGTCTGAAAAAGATCTTGTCTCCCTCCCAGATATTGAGCTTTAATGCCTCTTCCTTGTCCACCCATGCAAGCTCCCCCTCGTTGCAGGCGATCGGCTCTCCTGTGAACGCATCTGCCGTGAACAGCGACATATATTCCGTCACTCCATTTCCAGACACAAACGTCACGATCGCACGGTATTTCCAGGACGTCAGCGTATATCCGGTCTCCTCCCAGACTTCCCGAAGCAGGCACTCCTCCGGGCTCTCATCCGCCTCAAAGTGGCCGCCGACTCCAATCCATTTATCCTTATTCACATCATGTTTCTTCACCGTCCGGTGCAGCATCAGATACTGACCGTTCTTTTCTATATAACACAAAGTGCTCAGTGATGTCATATCGTCTTTTCCTCCAAAATCATTCAAGATTATTTTCTTTAAAATTATTTTCTTTAAGATTATCTCCCCTCCCGAGAAAGTCTGTGATCCCCTTCTTGCCTCTATAAAATGGGGGACATCCTCGCTGAGTCCATTAATACAACGCAAAAGAGAGCCGATCTCTCGGCTCCCTCCATTATATCACGATGTCATCAAATACGCCATGTCAACGATACCAGGCGTTTCCTAGCATTTCATTACGACCAGGCAAGCGCAAGTCCATTGCCCGTTGTCTTTGAGTGATGGGGAGTTGACTTGTCCCATCTCCCACTTATTTTTCCATCTCACGAATCAGATTCACCATCTCAATCGCACTCAGTGCACAGTCATATCCCTTATTTCCTGCCTTCGTTCCGGCACGCTCGATTGCCTGCTCAATGTTTTCTGTCGTCAATACCCCGAACAGTACCGGAATTCCGCTCTCCAAAGAAACACTTGCGATTCCCTTTGACACCTCATTGCAGACATAATCGTAATGACTTGTATTTCCGCGGATCACTGCTCCCACACAGATCACTGCGTCATATTTTCCGCTCTTTGCCATCTTCGATGCGATCAGCGGAATCTCAAATGCTCCCGGCACCCACGCAACATCAACCTGATCCTCCTCCACATTGTGGCGTTTCAGCCCGTCAAGCGCGCCTGCCACAAGCTTAGATGTGATAAATTCGTTGAAACGTGCTGCCACAATTCCTACCCGGATTCCCTCTGCTACAACTTTTCCTTCCAGTACTCTCATGATTTTTCCTCCATTTTTGACTTTATCTGATTTTCTAATTTTCTGATCTCTCTAATCTCTCTATTCTGATCTTTTTATTATGATTTCTTTATTTTGATTTTTTTATTTTGATCTCTTTATATTTAATCATTTTATTTTAATCATTTTTATCATGTCAAATCTTTAAATTTTTAAAGATTCAGGTTCAGCAAATGTCCCATTCTCTGCTGTTTTGTCTTGAGATAAAAACGGTCATAGCGCGTCGCCTCGATCTCAATCGGAACCCGCTTTGCAATCCTCATGCCAAATTCTTCCAGCTGGTAAACCTTATCCGGATTGTTCGTCAAAAGATTCAGGCTTTTCACACCGAGATCACGAAGAATCTGCGCTCCGATGTAATACTCTCTCTCGTCTCCACCGAATCCGAGCGCCAGATTTGCCTCAAGCGTGTCCATCCCCTGCTCCTGAAGTTCATAGGCCCTGAGCTTATTAATCAGCCCGATGCCCCGGCCCTCCTGACGCATATAGAGAAGAATTCCGCGTCCTTCTTTCTCAATCTGGGTCATCGCCGCTGCAAACTGCTGTCCACAGTCACAGCGCAGAGAGCCAAAGACATCCCCCGTCAGACATTCGGAGTGAACCCGGCAGAGCACATCCTCTCCGTCCCCGATCTCTCCCTTCACGAGAGCCACATGATGTTCCCCATTCAGGCGGTTCACATAACCGTAAGCGGTAAATTCCCCGTACTTTGTCGGCATCTTTGTCACCGTCACACGGTCAATCAGACAATCGTGGATTTTTCGGTATTCCTGAAGATCTTTGATCGTGATAAAGGTGAGCCCCCACTTTTTCGCGAGTTCCCGAAGCTCTCCGGTCCGCATCATCGTGCCGTCCTCCCTCATAATCTCGCAGCAGAGTCCACAGGCTTTGAGTCCCGCGAGACGGCACAGATCCACCGTTGCCTCCGTGTGGCCATTTCGCTCGAGCACACCGTTTTTCTTTGCGAGAAGCGGGAACATATGTCCCGGCCGTCTGAAATCTTCCGGCTTTGCATCTTCCGCGACACAGCGCATTGCAGTCACCGAACGCTCCTTTGCCGAAATTCCGGTCGTCGTGCTGGCTGCATCGATCGATACCGTAAATGCAGTCTCGTGATTATCCGTATTGTGAGAGACCATCTGCGGAATCTGAAGTTTCTGCACATACTCCTCCGACATCGGCATGCAGATCAGCCCCTTTCCATGTGTCGCCATGAAATTAATGTTTTCTGTTGTGGCAAATTCTGCCGCACAGATGAAATCTCCCTCATTTTCCCGATCCGGATCGTCCGTCACAAGAATCAGTTTTCCTGCCCGAAGATCTTCAAGTGCCTGCTCAATCGTGTCAAATTTCTCCGTCTGTCCCATAACTTCTTCCATCCTCCCGTTTTTTTCTCCGGTTTTCTTTTTTTATTTCTCTATCTTTCTGTTTCTATCATTCTTTTTCTGTCTTTATTTTTTTATTTTGATTTCAATATTCTTTTCTGTTTCTATTCTGTCTCTATTAAAAATCACGCGATCAGAATCCATATTTCTCAAGAAATTCCCTTGTCAGTCCACCACGTTCTTTTCCCGCTTCCATCTCAGGTTTCTTTCCTGCTGTGAGAGTTTCACTTTCCATTGTGAGAAGACGCTCTATATATTTTCCGATCAGATCTGTCTCCAGATTGACCAGATCGCCTCTCTTTCGCTCCCCAAGTGTTGTCACCTGTGCAGTGTGCGGAATGATCGAGACAGAAAAATCCGTTCTTCCGACTTTTGCCACTGTCAGGCTGATTCCATCGATTGCTATCGAACCCTTTTCCACAATGTAGCGCAGAAGTCCAGGGCTTGCCTGAATCGTGTACCAGACCGCATTGTCGTCCTTTAAAATCTCCACAATCTCCCCGGTTCCATCAATATGACCGGAAACCATATGGCCGCCAAATCGTCCTCCTGCAAGCATTGCCCGCTCCAGATTCACCCGTTTTCCCGGTTTTGCATCCGAGAGTGAAGAGCGGTTCAGCGTCTCATGCATCACATCTGCCGTGAAGCGATTTTTCTGAAACGAGGTCACGGTCAGGCAGACTCCGTTGACGGCAATGCTGTCTCCCAGATGCACATCCTCTAAAATGTGATCTGCACAGATCTCGAGGACTGCGGAGTGTGCTCCTTTTCTGACTGTCCGAATCGTCCCGATCTCCTCTACAATTCCTGTAAACACGTTTACCTCATCTCCTCTCATCCGCAGTTTATCTGATCGTCTGTCCGATTATCCACTATCATGATTTTCTCTGTGTTATGGTCTTCTCTGCGCCCGATCTCCCCCTCAATCAGGAAATCGTCACCAAGTTTTGTCACCGTTATAGTGTCTGCACGGAGTTTGACGGCCTGCTCCGGCATTCTCACGCCCTCTCCCTCAATCGGTGTTTTGGCGTTTCTTCCTCCAAAAAGTTTTGGTGCCAGATACGCCTGCACATGGCTCACAATTCCGGCTTCCAGTGCTGACCAGTTGAGTGTTCCTCCTCCCTCAAGGAGAATGCTGTCGATCTTTTTTTCTCCAAGTTTTTGCATCAGATCATTCAGATCGAGATGACCATCTCGCTCCTGCACGGCCAGAACCTGGCATTGTCTCTCCTCATACCGTTTTATGCGCTCCATATCCCGACAACAGGTGGCAAGAATAACCGGGGCACTCTTACGGTCCGCCGTCTCCACAATCTTGGAAGTGAACGGTGTGCGAAGATGCGTGTCACAGATAATGCGGATCGGATTTCGCCCACCCTCGATCCGGCAGGTCAGCAGCGGATCATCCGCAAGCACAGTCCCGACCCCCGCCATAATCGCCGTATAGCGGTTTCTTTGGCTTTGCACATGTGCCCTTGCCTGCTCACCTGTGATCCACTTCGACGCACCCACAGCCGTCGCAATCTTTCCGTCAAGCGTCATCGCATACTTCATCACAACATACGGAAGTCCCGTGCGGATGTACCAGAAAAATACCCGGTTAAGTTCCCTGCAATCCCTCTCAAGCACATGCTCGGTGACCTGCACGCCGTGATTTCGCAAAATCTCGATCCCTTTTCCGGCGACAATTGGATTCGGATCCCCGCTTCCGACAACGACTCTCGCAATCTCTGCCTCAAGAATCGCCTCCGTGCACGGCGGCTGTTTGCCATAATGACAGCACGGTTCAAGCGTCACGTACAGCGTTGCCCCTTTGGGGGATTCTGTGCATGAGGCGAGAGCATTCCGCTCTGCATGCGCCTCGCCATACCTTGCATGATACCCGCTCCCGATGACCTCTCCATTTTTTACAAGAACCGCGCCGACTAACGGATTCGGAGAAACCCGCCCTGTCCCTTTTTTCGCAAGTTCCAGTGCCATCCGCATATATTTCTGATCCATAGAATCCTGATCCATTTCTTCTCACTTCCCGCCTTTCTTCGTTTCATTTGAATCCAACAGGAGTTCGTCTTAGAACATTTTCATAACTCGCGAAGCATTTTTATTGCACAGGACGCAATTTCCTATGCAATAAAAAACACCCTGAACACAAGTTTTCCTTCTGTTCAGGGCGCTTCTGCATACTCAAAATATCCAAAAATAAACAAACATTCATAAACACAAAAAGCTCTGGAATTCTCATTCCAGAGCGATGATATTCTGCCACGAATCAATCTTGTTTTCGATATCTATCTAAAATAATTGCTAAAATAATTAAATGTCTAATGATATCTATCTCTAAACACTTTTATCTGTCTATTCTGTGTGTGTACGATTGTGTCATAATCTTCTTTCATCCAGACTATACTGTCGGCCTCGGAATCTCACCGAATCATGCCTTGCGGCTCGTGGGCTGTAACCACCGGTGGGGAAATGCTCCCCGCCCTGAAGACGTTGTTCTGTTGTTGCTTTTTAATATACTCCTCTCTTTCTCGTTTGTCAATCTAATTTTCAGACTTCTTTTCTCAACAATCTGACAATATGTGACGCTCCATGCCCAACTTAATTGACGTTTTCTTTTACGGCTTTCTCTCATGGGAGCAGCGGATGATCCGGATAAATAAATGCCCTCACCGCTTCCTCAAGCCCTTCTTCGTCTGTTCCACCTCCAAAATCAAGAATCACCAGACGGTTTTTGTCACTCAGCACAACCTCATCCACTGCAACCGCCTCATTCTCGCCATCCATACTCTCATCAACATTCTCCGGCAAGTCCCTGCCGCTCTGCGCGTTTTCGTCCTGTATTTTTTATTTTTAAACGTGTAGCGGCACCAGCTCACCGAGACATCCTCTGGAAGATTCAAAAACATCTCCGTTTTTGGAAGATCCTGTTCTCTCTGCTCCCACAGATCTGTCATGTCCTTCGGATAATTTTTTCTTGTCTGGCTGATCACCCATGGAATCGGGCTCTTGTAAATCATCACTCCAACCGGATTTCCTGCACCATTCACACGCATATCACCCGTCTGGCAGCTTGCAAACACGGTATGTTTCTCGTTTGAATAATCAAAATTGCTTAGACCGGTCTCTGTCTGACTTGTCTTTTCCGCCCGCGTGAAATGCTCAATCATTACATTGCACAGCGGAAAGGCGATCATGCTGATCACGACAACACCCACAAAATAACCGATCCAGTCTTCCCTGCTGTTTCCACTTCCATTTTTGCGGATCCATCTCCGCATGAACAAGACAATTCCAAGCAAAAGAAACACAGAGACAAGATAACTGATGAACATCTGCAGGGAAATTGCGCACACCGCTGACAAGATGAGTAAAATCAGAAAAACCCATGTCACACTCCGAAATTTTTTTCCTTTCAGCTGCCGCCTCAGATCCTCTTCATTGAAATTTTCTATCGGCGCTTTCTCACCGTTTCTGATGCTTTCTTTCTCTCGGTGTGCCCACCGCATTAGCCGAACATAAAATGCCGCCCAGGAACCTGCCAGGATTGTCGTCATCATCACAGAGAGGAAATTAAACGGATCTGAAAGCACAACTGCCGGATCCTTCAGACTCCGATACAGCACCCAGCACTCTGCGAGAATCAGAACCGGATACAAGATTCGAGTCGACCAGCCCCACACCATGGACTTCTGGATTTCAAATTGCGTCGCCCTGCTCATCTCCTCCGTCCGCTTCACACTCACATCCGTCGTATAGAAAACCTGCCAGTTTATTCCCCGGCACTGGAACTTCCACCCCGCGTCTTCACACCGCTCCTGAAACTTCCTTTCCGCCCACGAATCCACGCCTGTCAAAGTTGAAGTTCCCGGAATGATAACCGTTGCATAGCTCCGCCTTTCCGGTTCTCCAGAATAAAATTTCATTCCAAAATTGCCGATCTTTTCCGGAAACCATCCCAGTAAGGCCTGCTCTTCCAGATAATGCTCAAACAAATCTGCTTCATACACGGAAAAATTCCACCAGATTTGTTTTTCTTTTCTCATGGTTGCGCCTCCTCTCTGCCGGTATTCTCCCACTAATGATTCTGATAGATTTCGATTTTTCATTCTTTTTTCTTATATTTCTGTTTTCTATATTTATTATACAGAATTTTCCCCAGTCATTACAAGAACGAGAGGCTTACTCTTTCCTTACATTTTCGTTACCGGATTCCAGAACTTTTTTCTTTTGATGCATCGGGTCAAATCTGATGGATTGTTACTGTACACGGGTAGGCATTTTCTGAACTGAAAATGCCGTATGATACAGTGG
>NZ_JBNMIC010000077.1:0-8041 GCF_050873065.1 Brotaphodocola sp. | reverse complement strand
TCTCGCCGCCGTCCACGCTGCATACAGTCCGCCCGGACCTCCGCCTGCGACAAGTACCTTTTTCTTCACCGGGGCCGGATAAATCTCATCCCCCTCAAGTTCTCTGCCGATCAGCGGATTTACGGTACATCTTCTCGTCGCAGTCGCAGCGCGCTCTGCCATGCATGTGAAACAACGCAGGCAGTGCACAATCTCTTCATCCCTGTTCTCCATCACTTTGCGCGGAAGGCACGGATCTGCTAGAAGTGCTCTCGCCATGTAGATCACATCTGCCTTTCCGGAAGCGAGGATCTCCTCCATCTGCTCCGGATCATTCAGTCCGCCGATCGTCGCAACCGGAATGGAGACATGTTTCTTGATCTCTGCCGCCAGATAAACATTGCAGCCGTGATCCTTAAACATCGACGGGTGTGTATCTCCGAAGCCTCTCTGGTAAGTTCCCGCAGAGACATGCAAGAGATCGATCTTTGACTCCAGCTGCTGTGCAATCCGGACACCCTCCTCAAGATCATATCCACCCTCGAAGAGTTCAGATCCGCTGAAACGGAATTCAATCGGGAAGGACGGTCCAACCGCAGCCCGCACGGCATCGAGGACTTCTGATGCCAGTCTGCATCTATTCTCGAGAGAACCGCCATACTCATCCGTTCTGTGATTGAAATACGGAGATAAGAACTGATTAATCAGCCAGCCATGTCCGCCGTGAATCATAATCATCTCAAATCCTGCCCTCTTTGCAAGACCGGCGACCGTCCCGTATGCGGAAACGATCTCATCGATCTGCTCCTTGTTCAGTGCACGCACCTGCACGCCATCCGGGCGCACCGTATCAGACGGTCCCCACTGACACATCTCGTGCTGGCGCGATTTATCCGTCATGTAAGTTCCCGCATACATACCGGAATGAGACAGTTCCAAACTTGCAACCGCCCCGTGTCTTGAAATCGCATCTGCCGTGTAAGTCGCCGCTGCAAGTGAATTTAAGACTGCCGTGTCAAGGTGATAGGCATGAGAACCGTCCGTCTTCGGGTGAACCATACACTCACTCACCGTCACCGCTGCCGCCCCGCCTTTTGCGCGAAGCTCGTAAAATGCCGTGGACTTCGGTCCGATACAGCCATCATTTGTGATGTCTGTTCCACCCATCGGGGCAGAAAACATGCGGTTTGAAAATGTCTTTCCTGCAATCGTGATTGGACTGCAAAGATGCGGGTACTTGTACTTCATAGCATTTCCTCCATCTAATATTTTTGTATGTGTTGACAGGTTGATCGATTTTGTACTCTTATCTATTGTTATTTTTTTCACTATCTTATTGATTCTCATCAACATCCTTTTTTATCGTAACACTTCGATTTAAACATGTCAATATTGACATGTTTGTTTTTACTTATTTTTGTGATATAATGAGCGCAATAGAAAAACAAGCGACTGCGAAGCAGGCATTTATTTTTCTTGCGCCATTAACGGGCAAACCGCCTGCGTCAGCAGGCAGATGAGTGCGTCAGCACGGGTTTGTGAGTATGTGCTATAATGATGAGCGCAATAGAAAAACAAAAAAATAGAAATGAAAAAAGAAAGAGAGAATGATTGATTATGGGAACTTTGCGCTATGCCATTTTGGGACTTTTAAACCGCAGAGACATGAGCGGATATGAAATGTCAAAAGAATTTGAGACTACCCTGTTTGAATTCTGGACCGCCAGGCACAGCCAGATCTATCCAGAACTAAAAAGTCTCACAAAAGAAGGGCTTGTCGAATATAAAATCGAGGTTTCCGGAACCGTACTCGAAAAAAAAGTCTATTCCATCACAGAAAAGGGGCGTGACCTCTTTCTGGAATGGGAACAGACTCTTTTTCCAATGCCGGCCTCACCGAAAGATGAATTCCGGCTACAGCTTTTCTTTTCTGATTGTATCGGCGCGAAGCGCCAGCTTCAAATGCTGACCGACCAGCTCTCGCAGCATGAGCACCGCCTTCAGCATTTAAAGGAAAACTCCAAAAAATTTCCGACGCTTCCTCCGAAAGACACAGAAGATCTCACCGACTACATGGTTCTTCGTGGTGCCATCCTCCGAGAGGAAGCCACCTGCACCTGGCTCAGAGAGAGCATCGATCTCTGCAAACAGACAGAAGACTAGCTCTCCGATGCAGCGGAATCCCCGGAATTACCCCCGGGCATCTTTGGCTGATCGAGTTCATCCTGCCACTGCCAGTTCAGTCTTCCATACCGTCTGGCTGTATTTCGGATCTCTTCCTGAAGTGCAGTGCTAAGCTCGTCCTCCTTCAGACGCCATTTCCAGTTTATTCCAACCGTGGACGGACGATTCATCCGGCTCTTATTGTCCCGGCCGAGATAATCCTGCATCGGAATCACGCAGAGGGAAGCGCGGGAGCGCATGATCAGCGCAATAAAACTGCGGTAGAGATATTTCTTTGGCGTGTAAGCGTCGCAGAGATATTCTCTCGCAAGCTGCTGCTCTGCCGCTGTGATGCTGTTTAACCATCCTGCAATCGTCTCATTGTCATGCGTTCCGGTGTAGGCAACACAGTTTTCCGTGTAGTTGTGCGGCAGGTAATCATTCGCGCAGCCGGAATCCCGGGAATCAAACGCAAATTCGAGAACTTTCATGCCCGGAAATCCACTGTCGGATACCAGTTTCCGGACAGAATCCGTGACGTAGCCAAGGTCTTCCGCAATCACTTCTTTCTCTCCGAGAGCCTCTCTCACGCGTGAGAACAGATCCATTCCCGGTCCCTTCTCCCAGTGACCGCCAATCGCCGTCTTTGCCCCATACGGAATTGAGAAATACTCGTCAAATCCTCTGAAATGATCGATTCTCACGACATCATAGAGCTTAAAACAGTAATTCAGGCGCTGAATCCACCATGCATATCCGGTCTGGTGGTGATAGTCCCAGCGGTAGAGCGGATTGCCCCAGAGCTGTCCGTCTGCCGAAAATCCATCCGGCGGGCATCCTGCAACTGCAAGCGGTACGTTGTCTGCATCGAGCTGGAAGAGCTGCGGATTTGCCCAGGCATCGGCACTGTCCATCGCCACATAGATCGGAATGTCACCGATGATGCGGACTCCCTGACTGTTTGCATATGCCTTGAGTTTCATCCACTGTTTGTAAAACGTGAACTGAAGATACTGCTGAAACTCAATGTCAAAATACAGTTCTCTGCGGTAGTAATCCATCGCATTGTCCCAGCGCAGGCGGATATCCTGTGCCCACTCCGTCCAGGGTTTTCCATCAAAGCGGTCTTTCACCGCCATGAAGAGGGCATAGTCGGAAAGCCACCAGGACTGTTCCCGGACAAACTGCTGATACTCCTCATTCTCACTGATTCTGCTGCGCTCATACGCCTTTCGAAGAACCGGATAGCGGTGTTTGTACAGCTTCTCATAATTGATGGTTCCGTCCACCGCATCCTTCTCAAGAGCAGCGCACTCCTTCTTCGTCAGAAGTCCCTCCTCAATCAGGTCTTCCAGACTGATGAAATATGGGTTTCCCGCATAGGTAGAAAAGGACTGGTACGGAGAATCTCCATAGCTGGTCGGTCCGAGAGGCAGAATCTGCCAGTAACTCTGACCTGCCTTTTTCAGCCAGTCTACAAACTCATATGCACTCTTTGAAAAACAGCCGATTCCATACTTCGACGGCAGGCTGCTGATTGATAAAAGAACTCCCGCTGCTCTGTTCACCTTCGTCTCCCTCTCTCTTCCTTAATCCAATAATCCAATTTATTTACGTCGTCGCTCAATCTTGTCTCTTTTCATCCGGTTCCGTCTCTATCATCACTCCAAAGTGATCTGATACCTGCGGATATTTTCCTCCGTCACAGATCACCTGAGAGGAATCAACCAGAACCTCTCCTGCATGCCAGATATAATCAATCCGCATTCCGCTCTCCGATTTCCCGTCTTTCCAGCCATCAATCCCACCGGAAGCTGTGCTCCCCTCGTCCCGGTGTTTTGCAAGCAGGTAGGTATCTGACCATCCGCTCCCGCGAACCAGATCATACCCTTCTCCCCGAACGGAGGCAGGGCTGTTGAAATCTCCCATCAGCCACATGCCCTGCCGCTCTGTCAGCTGCGTTTTCTTGAGCGCGAGCCGCTCTGACACACATTTCCATTGTGCAGAAAACGGCTCCTCCTCATCCTTCCACCAGCCCATATGAACGCTGTAAAACCATCCATCCTCATTTTTCAGACCGACAATCTTGCGGGTTTTCCAGTTGTGATAATCGTCGACAGCACTGATCGTAAACTCATCGGTCTCCATCACCGGTTTTCTGGAAAAAATCGCAAGTCCTTCTTCATAGATCTCATATCCCAACTTTGCCGGAACCCAGGTCCAGAAATATTCCAGACCAAATTTTTTGAGCAGATCTGCCAGATTTGCCCCGTAGTTGTCTCTGTGAAGTCTTCCCTCATATCCGGCTGCCGGAATGTATCCGACCGCTTCCTCATCCGGCAGAGGCGAACCTGCCAGGCTCTGGCTCGCCTCCTGAAATGCCATGATATCCGGTTTTTCTCTCCACACAACCTGTGCAAACAATGCCAGTTTCTTCTCATAGTCCGGTTCTGCCAGACTATGAGCATTGAGTGTCAGAATTTTCATTTCTAATTGCCATCTCCTAAACAAATCACAACAGGCGGCCTTACAGAATATCGTTGATGTCCGATTTTAAGACATCCGCCTTCGGGCCATATACAGCCTGAATTCCATTGTCTTTCTTGAGCAGTCCCAAAGCGCCCTCTGCCTTCCATGCCGGAAGATCAGCCACCTTGTCCGGATCCTTTACCGTCACTCTCAGGCGGGTCATGCAGGCATCCACAAGCGTGATGTTCTCACGGCCTCCGAGAAGGGCGATGATGCGCTCTGCCTGACTGCCATTTCCAGTTCCCGCACCTGCTGTTGCTGCACTCTTACCGTCTGCAGAAGCCTCTGCACCGTCGTCCGCATTCTCATCCGTGTAGTTTCCGAGACGACCCGGAGTTGCAAATCCAAACTTGCCGATCATGAAGTATGCGACAAAATATCCGATTACAAAGAAGACTACGACACAGATCACAAAGTTGATCAGATCCCCTGCAAGTCCTGCTTTCAGAGAGATCGGAACACGGGTCAGAAACTCCAGATTTCCGAAAGAATGCAGGCGCAGATGAATCACACCTGCCATTGCAAATGCACATCCCTGTAAAACAGCGTACACCACATAGAGCGGAAGTGCACAGAACATAAACATGAACTCAAGCGGCTCCGTCACACCTGTCAGGAAGACAGCTAAAACCGTGGAAACAAACATGGAACGGTAATTCTGACGCTTGTCCGGATCCACTCTGCGGTACATTGCAAGTGCGATACCGAGAAGAAGTCCCGTTGCACCGATCATCTGTCCGACTTTAAAGCGCGCCGGAGTTACCGTTGTCAGAAGCGTGTTGTAGGCATCCATATCGCCTGCATTCTTGAAATTAATCAGATCCGTCACCCATGCAAGCCACAGCGGATCCTGACCAAACACCTGAGCACCTGCATTGATTCCCGTCTGGATCGTGTAGGTGCCGCCGAAGGACGTATAGTTCATCGGAATCGTCAGCATATGGTGCAGACCAAACGGAAGCAGAAGACGTTCTAAGGTTCCGTAGATAAACGGTGCCAGAATCGGGGAGGTGGAAGAAGAATTTGCAATCCACACACCAAAAGCATTGATTCCGGACTGGACAACCGGCCATACAACTGCAAGAACCAGAGAAATCACAACAGACCATGCGATGCAGACCATCGGCACGAAACGTTTGCCGTTGAAGAATGCAAGCGCATCCGGAAGTTTGCGGAAATTATAATACTTATTGTAAATCACACCGCCGGCAAAACCGGAGATAATGCCGACAAATACACCCATATTCAGGGCCGGCGCTCCGAGAACCGAGGTGAAATATCCGTTTACAAGAATCTCTTTTCCAAACAGGGTGTGGGTCACAGCATCTGCATCACTGAGCATCGCGGAAGTCACACCGAAGATCGAACCTGTGATCTGGTTGATCAGAATGAAAGTGATGATTGCTGCAAACGCACCGCCTGCTCTCTCCTTTGCCCAGGAGCCGCCGATTGCGATTGCAAACAGAATGTGCAGGTTGTTGATGACTGCCCATCCGATATTCTCCATCGTGCTTCCGATCGTTCCAATCATAGAAATATCGGCGCCGGCCATCTGGACAAGTTTTCCAAGGCTGATCATCAGTCCTGCCGCCGGCATAACTGCGATGACCGTCATCAGCACCTTGCCGAGTTTCTGAAGAAAATCAAAGTTTACAGCCGGCTTCTTGGAATCTTTTGCAGTTGCTTTTTCAGCTGCCTTTTTCTCCGCTTTGCCAGATACGGTTTCCGGAGTTTTCTCCGCTTTCTTTTCTTCCGATGTAGCGGCAGCTGTCTGATGGTCACAGCTCTCAAGAACGGTAAGAAGCACGCTCTCCCCTGCTTTCATCTCTCCCTCTCCGTAATTCAAGCTCTTTCCTGCAAGTCCTCCGCAGATCAGAACCGGAGTCACTGCGCTGATCTTTCTCTCTTTCAAGAATTCCAGATCAACCTTTGCCAGTCTCTGTCCCGCTTTCACGTGATCTCCCGGCTTCACAAATACTTCAAAGCACTCCCCCTTTAAGGATACGGTCTCCAGACCCACATGGATCAAAAGTTCCAGACCGTCCTCCGTTCTCAGGCCAAACGCGTGCTTGGTCTCCGCAACGGATGCCACCTCGGCATCCACCGGGCTCACAATCGTTCCGTCTGATGGGATGACTGCCATTCCGTCTCCGATTACTTTCTGTGAAAATACCGGGTCATCCACCTGCTCCAGCGGGATTGCTTTTCCTGTAACCGGCGATAAAATCCGGATTCCCGTACAGGATTCTTCTCTGTTATCCATACTGTAACCTCCCTCATACACTCCTGTTTTTTGGATTTTCCCCCTGATGTCCTCTCTGATGCTGTCTCTTATTTTTCTATGCGGTCCACATCCCATAGATGCCTGTGTGTTGTTGCGCTTGTTTTGTGCAACCGCTTGCATTAAATATAATCCGTTTGCATGGATTTTTCAAGTGTTTCCTGTGCTTCTTTTTTGATTTCCATGTTTTTCACAATTTTTCTCAGGGTTTTTGTGCATTTTGTCCTATCTCTCTCCTGTTTTTAAGCAGGCGGATTCTCTGCCCACCCGCGCGTTTTCCTGCTTTTTTCCAATTTTTCTTCCTGTTCTCTTGTTCTTCTGTTCCAATCATCCTCATTCGTCCCTATGTTTCGTTTGTGCAAACGTGCATTTTATTTATGCAATTTTCATGCAAACGCAAATTGACATTTTAAAGTTTTTCTACTACAATAAAAAATGAATCAAAAAATAAGATTCCGATTCTCTTTGAAGAAAAATTTCTGAAAAACAGGGAATGAAAAAAGAAAAATAGCAAGAAAAAAAATATAGAACCATAAAAAAGAAAAATAGAAACATAGAAAACAAAAAAGTAAAAAGTAAAATCAACAGAAATCAAAATCGGAGGATATCCCACTATGGCAGTTACAATCAAAGATGTTGCGGCTCTCGCCGGAGTCTCACCTTCCACCGTCTCCAGAACCTGCAAAAATAACCCCTCAATCAGCGCAGAGACGAAAGAAAAAGTCCGCAAAGCGATGAGCGAGCTCGGCTACGAGCCAAATTTTCAGGCGAGCAATCTCGCCACACAGAATTCCCGCACAATCGGAATCATCCTTCCGCCCTCTGCAAGGGATGCTTATGAAAATTCCTTTTATCTTGAAGCGATCCGCGGAATCAGTCAGTTCTGCAACCAGAGGCAGTACATCAACACGATCATCACCGGTGACAGCACAGACGAGACCCTTCAGGCCATCCGCTCAATGACGCGCAGCGGACAGGTGGACGGATTCATTGTGCTCTACTCAAGACGTCAGGACCCTGTCACCGATTTTTTATACAACGAGGGACTCTTATATGTGCTGATCGGAAAGGCCTATCAGTTCGCCAATC
>NZ_JBNMIC010000076.1:0-8201 GCF_050873065.1 Brotaphodocola sp. | reverse complement strand
GGCGGGATCTCGTTTATCCGCGTCACGGACAATGGGTGCGGAATCCCGAAAGAGCAGATTCCGACGGCATTTTTGCGCCATTCCACAAGCAAGATCCAGTCGGTGGAAGATCTGTTCACGATCGGCTCTCTCGGATTTCGAGGGGAGGCGCTCTCGAGCATTGCAGCGGTAGCCCAGGTGGAGATCGTCACAAAGACGCAGGGAAGCGTGAGTGCGAGCCGGTATGAGATTGCAGGCGGAGAGGGTGGAGAAGTCCAGGAGGTCGGCGCGCCGGACGGGACGACGTTTCTGGTGCGCAACCTGTTCTACAACACGCCTGTGCGTCGCAAGTTTTTGAAGACCCCGGCGACGGAGGGCGCGCATATCGTGGATCTCGTCGAAAAGATTGCGCTTTCTCATCCGGAGATCTCGATTCGACTGATCCAGAATCATCAGAACAAACTTCATACATCCGGAAATCACAATCTCAAAGACATCATTTACACGGTGTACGGCAGGGAGATCACCTCAAACCTGCTTGAGATCGAGAGTGCCCGGGACACGATCCAGATTAAAGGATTTGTCGGAAAGCCGGTGATTGCGCGGAGCAACCGGAATTTTGAAAATTACTTTATCAACGGGCGGTATATCAAGAGCAACATCATCGGCAAGGCGATTGAGGAAGCCTACCGGCCGTTTATGATGCAGCACAAGTATCCGTTCACGCTTCTCCACATCTCAATTGAGCCGGAGCTTCTCGATGTCAATGTGCATCCGACGAAGATGGAACTCCGCTTTCAGGATGGGGAGCTGATTTTCCGCGCAGTCCGCGATGCGATCTCGGATGCGCTGATGCACCGGGAATTGATTCCGGAGGTGATTCTCGAGGAGAAACAGCCGAAAGCGCAGTCGGAAGTGACGCCAAAAGCGCAGCCGGAAAACGAGATTTTTGACGCACAAGACCGGGCCGTTTGCGAGACAAGTGAAAAGCAGTATTTTGCCGGTGAGACGGAAAAGCGTGAGCGCGTGATTCCTTCCTCCGACAGCCCATATGCGGATATGATGCAGTCAGTCACCGAGCTTGTGCTTGACCGCGGAACGCAGAAGGCACAGCTTCGAATGGGGCGGAGAGACCGTTTTGGCACTCGGGAAGAGTCGAGTCCTTATCGCACAGGATCTTTGAAAACGGAAAATGCGGAATCAGAAACCGAAGAATGTGCGGAAAAATCGGAAACTTCCGGGAAGTCGTCAGAACAACCAGTAATTTGCGTTGACCAGAGACTCACAGAAATTCTTATGAGCGAACCGCCGGAACACGCAAAAAATTTCTATCTGGAAAACAATCTGAGAGCCGAGGCGGGACTTCCTCCGATTGAGAGGGAAAATGCGGGTGAGATGCAGCCTGTAAAGGCAGAGCTTTTTGCAGATCAGTCTTTCGAGTCTTTGGAAAACTCAGAGGAAAAACTGCCGGAAGAAACGGACAAAAACATGGAAAACGCAGAGCAGGCGGATCAGACAGAACAGACAGAACAGATCGAACTGTTTGACGGAAAACTTCTCGAGCCAAAGTCGAGAAGCCGTCACAAGTTGATCGGACAGCTCTTTGACACGTACTGGCTTGTGGAATTTCAGGATCAGCTCTACATCATCGATCAGCATGCGGCGCATGAGAAAGTCCTTTATGAGAAGACGATGGCGAGTCTGAAAACGCGTGAGTATACGAGCCAGATGGTGAGTCCGCCGATTATCCTGACGCTTGGCGGTCAGGAAGCGCTGATGCTTGAGAAACATATGAAGTATTTTACGGATATCGGATTTGAGATTGAACATTTTGGCGGGCGCGAGTATGCCGTCCGGGGAGTGCCTGACAATCTGTTCTCGATTGCGAAGAAAGAACTCCTTTTGGAGATGATCGACGGACTCTCGGAGGACACTTCGGAAGAAAAAAATGCGGATATGATTTACGAGAAGGTGGCCTCGATGTCCTGCAAGGCAGCGGTAAAGGGAAATCACCAGATGAGTTTTGCCGAGGCGGATCACCTGATTGATCTTCTGCTGGATCTTGAGAACCCTTATGCCTGTCCACATGGGCGGCCAACGATCATTTCGATGAGCCGATATGAATTAGAAAAGAAATTTAAACGGATCGTATAATCATTCAAGTCGACGATCGCGGAGCAGGAACCACCGACTTCCATAAGACGGGAAGTTCACGAAGATAGATGATAGATAGATGATCGGGACGAGAGGGGGAATATCATGGAGAAGAAACTGCCGTTACTTATTTTGACCGGGCCGACTGCCGTCGGAAAGACGAATCTCTCAATCCGGCTTGCGAAGGCACTAAACGGAGAGATAATCAGTGCAGATTCGATGCAGGTCTACCGCCATATGGACATTGGATCGGCAAAGGTGACACCGGAAGAGATGGACGGAGTGAAGCATCATCTGATTGATGTGCTTGAGCCGTCAGAAGAATTCAATGTCACACGTTTTCAGAGCATGGCAAAACAGGCGATGAAGGAGATCACGGACCGGGGACATTTTCCGATTGTTGTCGGCGGAACGGGATTTTACATTCAGTCTCTCGTCTACGACATCGACTTTACTGAGAATGAGGGCGATGATTCAATTCGCAGGGAGCTTGAGCGCATCGGGGAAGAGCAGGGAAATGAAGTGCTTCACCGGATGCTTGCCGAGGTGGATCCGGCTTCTGCCGAGGCGATTCATGCAAACAACCGGAAGCGGGTGATCCGCGCGATCGAGTACTACCGCCAGACAGGAGAGCCGATCTCTGCACACAACCAGCGGGAGCGGGAGAAGACATCACCGTATGAGTTCTATTACTATGTGCTCAACTGTGACCGCAAGCTTCTATATGAGAGAATTGACCTGCGCGTCGATCAGATGGTCGAGCAGGGACTTGTCGGGGAAGTGCAGAAATTAAAAGCAATGGGATGCACGAGAGATATGGTTGCGATGCAGGGACTCGGATATAAGGAGATTCTTGATTATTTAGATGGAAAGACGACACTCGAGGAAGCCATCTATATCATCAAACGTGAGACCCGCCACTTTGCGAAGCGCCAGCTGACGTGGTTTAAGCGGGAGCGGGATGTGAGATGGCTGAATCTTGAAGAGTTTGGCATGGATCGCGAGAAAGTTTTAAATCACATTCTGGAAGAAGTCAGAGCGGGCCAGAATTAGATTCCGATAACCAGAAAATTGAAAATGAAAAATTACAAAAAGAATCCGCACAAAAATGCGGGTTCTTTTTAATATCCTTGCAAATTTTTTTGAGATGCGGTATACTATCGGCAATAGACACCCGGGGATCCATCATGTCTTGGAGGGTGTCTTTGCTATGTCTATATACAAAAAGCATTCGGGGATTTATTTCCGGATGGATCAAATGAAATTTAGATGAGATAAAAAAGGAGAACAGATGAAACTGGAAGAGATGTACGCTCAGATGGGACTGAGCCCGGAAGTCATTGCTTTTGGAGAGAAGATTGAGAAAGATTTAAAGGAACGTTTTGAGGAGATCGATGAGACTGCGGAGTACAATCAGATGAAAGTGCTTAAGGCGATGCAGGATGCGCGCGTGAGCGATATTCACTTTGCTGCGACGACCGGATATGGATACAATGATCTTGGACGTGACACGCTTGAGGAAGTGTATGCGAAGGCTTTTCATGGAGAGAGCGCCCTTGTGCGCCCGCAGCTGATCAGCGGAACCCACGCGCTTCATGTGGCCCTGTCTGGCAATCTGCGCCCGGGCGATGAGCTTCTCTCCCCGGTCGGAAAACCGTATGACACGCTCGAGGAAGTGATCGGCATCCGTGAGTCCGTCGGCTCTCTCAAGGAGTACGGGGTCGTTTACCGTCAGGTTGATCTGCTTGAGGACGGTTCTTTCGACTACCCGGCGATCGAGAAGGCAATCAATGAGAAGACAAAGCTTGTGACGATTCAGCGCTCAAAGGGATACCAGACCCGCCCGACGCTCTCTGTCGCAAAGATCGGCGAGCTGATCGCTTTTGTGAAGAAGATCAAGCCGGATGTGATCTGCATGGTTGACAACTGCTATGGAGAGTTTGTGGAGAGAATCGAGCCGACCGATGTAGGAGCGGATATGATTGTCGGTTCCCTGATCAAGAATCCGGGCGGCGGTCTTGCACCGATCGGCGGTTATATTGTGGGACGCAAGGACTGTGTGGATCGCGCTTCCTACCGCCTGTCTGCGCCGGGACTCGGAAAAGAGGTTGGAGCAAGCCTTGGACTGAACCAGTCGTTCTATCAGGGCCTTTTCCTCGCACCGACGGTTGTTGCAGGTGCACTGAAAGGTGCGATCTTTGCCGCAAATGTGTATGAGAAACTTGGTTTCCCGGTTGTGCCGAATGGAACAGAATCCCGTCATGACATCATTCAGGCAGTGACATTTGGAAGTCCGGAGGGTGTCATTGCATTCTGCCAGGGAATCCAGGCAGCTGCGCCGGTTGACAGCTTTGTCTCTCCGGAGCCATGGGACATGCCGGGATACGATGCGCCGGTTATCATGGCAGCAGGTGCATTCGTGCAGGGTGCTTCGATTGAGCTCTCTGCGGACGGCCCGATCAAACCTCCGTATGCCGTATACTTCCAGGGTGGCCTGACCTGGTACCATGCAAAATTCGGCATCATGAAATCCCTGCAGAAAGTAGTAGAAGCGAAAATTGCAACGTTAAAGTAAGAATAAATTTTTAATTTTTTAGAAATTGACACCGTATTGTCTGCGTATTATGATAGTAGAGTAATTTTTTGTCTCATCATTTTTCGTTTCGTATCTGGAGAGTCGCGTGAGGAGGAAGGATGAGTCATGTAAAGATGAAGGAACTGCCGCGGGATGTACAGCCCTATGAGCGTTGCCTGAAAGAGGGTCCCGCCTGCCTGAGTGATGCGCAGCTTCTGTCGATTATTATCCGGACCGGTTCGAGAGATGCGAGTTCTCTCGAACTGGCCCAAAAGATACTGGCCTTAAATTACCCGAAGGAGGGTATTTTAGGGCTTTTGCATCTTTCACTGGCACAGCTCACATCAGTCAAGGGAATTGGACAGGTCAAGGGAATTCAGCTTCTTTGCATCGGAGAACTCTCGAGAAGAATCTGGAACCGGAAGGTTGCGGAACAACCGCTCAGGCTGAATACACCTGAGCTTGTCGCACAGTACTGTCAGGAGGATATGCGTCATCTCGAGAAGGAAGAATTCCGCGTATTGATGTTTAATACGAAGCAGATGCTCATCGGGGATGTGACAGTCAGCAGAGGAACCGTCAATGCATCTTTGGCGACGCCGAGGGAGGTCTTTATTGAGGCACTTCGGTTTCAGGCGGTCAGTCTGATTCTCGTGCACAACCATCCGAGCGGAGATCCGCAGCCGAGCCGTGAAGATATTCTCCTGACAAAGAGAATGATGGAGGCCTCAAAGCTTATCGGGATTTCTCTTCTCGACCATGTCATCATCGGGGACAGTACCTATATCAGTTTGAAAGAACGGGGATTTTTTTAGATGGAATCAAAACGAAGCAAGTACATTTTAATTGGATTGTCTGTATTCTGTATGCTTCTGATCGGAATTACATCCTTTAAGGATGGATTTTTAAATCCGCTGCGCAACGGAATCGGATACTTTTTAAGTCCGATTCAGTCCGGAGTCAATCGGGCTGGAACCTCCCTCTACAATGGGATCAGCAATTATGCGAATCTGAAAAATGCAATGGAGGAGAAGCAGGCGATGCAGGATCAGATCGACACACTGGTGGAGGAGAACAGCCGCCTGCAGTCGGAGCAGTTTGAGCTGAACCGTCTTCGCCAGCTCTACCAGCTCGATCAGGATTACATGCAGTATCAGAAGATCGGTGCGCGCGTCATCGCAAAGGATTCAGGAGACTGGTTTCAGGTATTCCGCATCAATAAGGGATCGGCGGACGGCGTGAAAGTCGATGCAAACGTGATGGCAGGAGGCGGCCTTGTCGGGATTGTCACCGATGTCGGTGCGCACTACGCGACAGTCCGCTCGATCATCGATGATGTGAGCCGTGTCAGCGGAATGGCACAGCAGTCCGGAGATACCTGCATTGTATCTGGAGATCTGACTCTGTTTGGAGAGGGACGTCTGCGTGTCACGAACATCAGCAAAGACGGAGATGTAAAGGATGGAGACCGGATTGTGACCTCGAACATCAGTTCCAAATACCTTCCGGGCATTCTGATCGGCTATGCGACGGACATCACGACCGATCCGACGAGACTGACAAAGTCGGGATATCTCGTTCCGGTTGCACATTTTGACAGCCTTCAGGAAGTTCTCGTGATCACGACACTCAAATCTGACCAGCCGGAGCAGAATTCTTCTGGCGCTGCAAATGCATCTGAGTCCGCAGATCCGTCTGCTGCCGGTGAGAGTGAGACGTCCTCAGAGATCCAGTCACAGCAGGATGCGCAGGGAGAGGAAACTCAGGGAGAAGAATAATGAGAAGAATTCTGATTAATGTACTGCTTCTGGTTGTGGCATTCACGATTCAGAACTGTGTGTTTCCGCTGATTCCATTTCTCTCGGCGACACCGAATCTGCTGCTGATTCTGACATTCTCATTCGGGTTCGTCCACGGAAAATCAGCGGGCATGTATTACGGTCTCGTTGCGGGAATCCTGCTGGATCTGTTTTACAGCGGCCCGTTTGGATTTTATACGCTGCTGTTTGTGAACATCGGCTATTTCAACGGAATCTGTACGAAATACTATTATGAAGATTATATCACGCTTCCGCTGATCCTGAGTCTGGTCAATGAGTTCGTGTATAATTTTTATATTTATGTCCTGCGGTTTCTGATCCGAAACCGGCTCGACATTCTGTACTATGTAAAGGAAATTGTGATCCCCGAGATGATTTTTACGGTGGTGACAACGCTTCTGATTTACCGCTTTTTCCTGTTTACGGACAGGCGTCTGCGGGAGATGGAAGACAGGAATAGGAATAGGAGAGACGGATAAAACGTGCTGAAGGATTTTTTGGAAGTAATACGGGAAACCGCCAAAAAGATTCTGACGTCAAGGGTATTTGCCCTGGCAGTGGTCTTTACGGTGATGTTTGTGACTCTGATCGTCAAACTCTTTGACCTTCAGATTGTGCGGGGGCAGGAATTTCTGGATGACTATGTTCAGCTTACGGAGCGAACGGTGAAGACACCGGGAACGAGAGGAAATATCTACGATCGAAATGGCAATCTGCTTGCCTACAATGAGGCGGCGTACTCCGTGACGATTCAGAACACGGGAGTGTACAAGGACAGTGCTTCCATGAATGCGATGCTCTACCGTCTGGTAAAGATTCTCGAGAAGCACGGCTGCAACGTGCAGGGAAAACTGGAAATCGGCATGGATGCGGACGGACAGTTCACCTACACGACAAGTTCGGAGGCAGCGAGACTTCGTTTCCTTCGAGACTACTATGGAATCAAGTCAGTCAATGAGCTGACTGATTCCTCGGGGAAGTATCCGTCCGCGATCACTGCGCGTGAGGCAGTTGAGAGAAAGGCGGAGTCCTATAAACTGAACGAGATGAAGGATGAGAATGGCAATCCCCTTGTTCTGACAGACTGGGAGATGCTTCAGATCGTCAATATCCGCTACACGATGGCGCTCGTGTTCTACAAGCGCTATGAGCCGAGCACGATCACTGCGTATGTCGACGATGAGACGGTTGCGGATATCATGGAGCACGAGGATGAGCTTCAGGGAGTCGGAATCGAGGAGTCGACGATCCGCCGTTACAACGACAGCATCTACTTTGCACCGATCATCGGATATACCGGAAAGGTGCAGGAGGATCAGCTCGATCAGCTCCAGAAGGAGAATCCGGATTACGAGGCGAGCGACGTCGTCGGACGAACCGGCATTGAGGCGTCGATGGAGTCTGAGCTTCAGGGAAAGAAGGGAAGCAGAAACCTCATCGTCAATAACATGGGAAATATCATGCAGGTAGTTTCCGAGACCCAGCCGACAACCGGAAATGATGTCTATCTGACGATCGACCGGGACCTTCAGATCGGTATCTATCATCTGATCGAGAAACAGCTTGCGGGAATTGTTGCGGACCGTCTCGTCGATCACGATGTGGAGATCACGGAGAAGACCGACTCGTCAAAGATTCAGATTCCGGTAAAGGATGCTTACTATCAGCTGATC
>NZ_JBNMIC010000075.1:0-8389 GCF_050873065.1 Brotaphodocola sp. | reverse complement strand
CATACTGTGCAATGTAGTTGATCATGATCGAGGATACCACCTCATTGATGTTGAACTTCTCTTTCAGCCATCCGATCAGTGCACCGACGAGTGCGCCGGTGATGATTCCGCAGATCAGGACGAGCGGCTTTGCAACCGGGGCCGGAAGATTGCTGTATCCGATCAGCAGTGTCGTCACAAAACCTGCTGTCAGCATCTGACCGGAGACACCGATATTGAACAGACCTGCGCGCAGTGCAACCGCAACTGCAAGGGAAGCAAAGAGCATCGGCGTCCACGCGTTCATAAAGCTCATGAAATCCGTCAGCATGCTCTTATGGCCGGCATAAGTCGCCTTCGGCAGAATTCCGGAACCCTGAAGCAGGTTTTCATAGGCCACAAGCGGATTCTTCCCGAGTGCAAGAATGACAACCGCACCGGCGAGAAGACTCAGCACAATGGCAAACAGCGGAATCGTCACTGCCTGATGGCGCTCGTTTCCGAGAAGGCGAACGAAGCCCTTTTTGATTGTATGATTATTTTTCTGCATCCGCTTTCACCCCCATCATAAATTCTCCGACCTGACTCGTCGTCAGTGTCTTGGCGTCTGCAATCTTCTGGATCTGACCGTTATAAATGACACCGATCGTATCCGCACAGTCCATGATCTCATCGAGTTCGAGAGAAATCAGAAGAATCGCCTTGCCCGCATCGCGCTCCTGAATGATCTGGCGGTGAATGTTCTCAATTGCACCGATATCGAGGCCTCGCGTCGGCTGCACGAAGATCATGAGCGGCGATTTCAGTTCAATCTCACGGCCGATGATCGCTTTCTGCTGGTTTCCTCCACTCATTGAGCGGACGATCGTCTTGATTCCCTGACCACTTCGGATGTCATAGCGGTCAATCAGCTCTTTTCCGTACTCATCAAAGGCATTCTGATTCAGAACCCCGTGATGAGAGAATGGCTCCTTAAAGTAAGTCTTGAGTGCCAAGTTCTCCTCAAGCGTAAAGTCGAGGACAAGGCCATAGCTCTGGCGATCCTCCGGAATGTAGGAGATGCCCTGAAGTGTTCTCTTTCGGATGCTCTCGTGCGTGATGTCGACTCCGTTTAAGAGGATCTGTCCCTCTGCAGCCTCCGCAAGTCCCGCAATCGCATCTGCGACCTCAATCTGACCGTTTCCGGAGACACCTGCAATCGCAAAAATCTCACCGCCCCGGATCGAGAAGGAGACGTTCTTCACCACATCAAAGTGATCCTGGTTGCGCACGGTGAGGTTCTTGACCTCAAGCACCGTCTCACGGAAATTTGCCGGCTTCTTCTCAACCTGGAAATTGACCTCACGGCCGACCATCTTGTTTGCCATCGTCTTCGTCGAGGTCGTCGCCACATCGAGCACATCAATCAGGCGTCCACGGTTTAAGATTGCGCAGCGGTCAGCAACCTGCTTGATCTCCTCGAGCTTATGTGTAATCAGAATGATCGTCTTTCCACCGTCGCGCAGTCCCTTGATGATCTTTAAGAGAAACTCGATCTCCTGCGGGGTCAGCACTGCCGTCGGCTCATCAAAAATCAAAATCTCCGCCTCGCGGTAGAGCATTTTCAGGATCTCAACTCTCTGCTGAATGGAGACATTGATGTCCTCGATCACATCAGTCGGATTGACCTCAAGGCCATACTGTTTTGACAGTTCTGCAACCTTTTTGTCTGCTTTCTTCAAATCCACCCACGGCAGGAAACCGAACTTCTTATCCTTATTTTCCAGTCCGAGAATGATGTTTTCCGTGATCGTATAGTTGGATACCAGTTTGAAGTGCTGGTGCACCATACCGATATTCAGTTTTGTTGCATAACTCGGAGAGGTGATATTCTCCTTCTTTCCGCGAATCCAGATCTCGCCCTCATCCGGCTCATACATGCCGAACAGCATACTCATCAGCGTGGACTTTCCCGCTCCGTTCTCTCCCAGAAGAGCAAAAATCTCTCCCTTTTTGATCTGCAGGTTCACATCCTGGTTCGCCACAATGCCGGGAAAACGCTTGGTGATGTGCTTCATCTCAATGATGTACTCCGACATAAATCGACCTCCTTATCTCCATTTTTTGTTCCCTTTTGAATACCCAGGAAAATCTGCTGCCGTTCATGGATTTTCCTGTAAACGCATAGGTGCCGCAAGCCAGCACGCTTTCTGCTGTCATGCGACACTTATCTGCTGCCTGATCTGAGGCATTCAAAAAGGCCGGCTTTTATGAGTTCTTGACTCAAGGACCCACAAAGCCGGAACCTTTGTGTTTCTTAAAACTTTAAAACTCCATTTTCCGGTATCCCAATTACTTTAATCCGGTGAAATCCTCCGGAGTCTCTCCGTTGAAGTTAGATGCCGGAACAATCGTTCCATCCTTTACGAGCTCATAAGCCTCATCGAGCTTGCTGATCGTATCCTCAGACAGCTGGTTTCTGCCCTCAGCCTTTACAAAGCCGGTAGAATCGGTATCTGCACCCAGAACCACATTCTCACCCTTGAAGGAGCCGTCCTTAACTGCATTGAGCTGCTTCTCTACGTTCATGCTCATCACTTTCAGAACAGAAGTCAGGATGACATTGTCAGAACCGTTTGCACCGTCATCATACTGGTCTACATCACAACCGATTACCTTCACGCCGGTTGCTTCCTTTGCTGCGGTGAAGACACCGTTTCCGGAACCGCCTGCTGCAACGAAGATCGTGTCAACGCCCTCATCGATCAGAGCCTTGCCGACTACTTTACCGGTTGCCTCATCTGCGAAGCTGCCTACATAGTTGCCGCCAACATTTGCGCCGGTCACATCAGTACCTGCGTAGGACGGAAGCTCTACGATCTCAGCGCCAGCCTCAAATTTCTCATTTGCATAGTTGACACCGGACTCAAAACCGAACTGATAGTTTACGTTGGACGGATATGCGATACCGTTTACAACTGCAACTTTCTTGGACTGGGACTCAAGTGCTGCTGCCATACCTGCGAAGAAGCCGCCCTCCTGCTCCTTGAAGGTCATTGCATAAATGTTGTCACAGCTGACTTCATTGCCCTCTGCATCAGACGGATTGGAGTCCACAAGGATGAAATCAACATTCGGGTTGTCCTCTGCAAGGGTGCCGATTCCTGCGAACTGGTAGCCGCAGCATACGATGACGTCATAATCTGCAACAATATCTGCAACTGCCTGAAGAGCTGCTGCGGTATCTCCGCTCTCCTCGCGAACCGGGGTAACGGTTGCGGACGGATTCTCCTCGATGAATGCCAGAACGCCGTTGTAGTTATCCTGGTTGAAAGAACCATCATCTACGCCGGATGGGCTGCTGACAATCGCAATCTTTAATGCATCGCCGGATGCCTGAACGTCGCCCTCTGCCTTGCTCTCACCCTCTGCCGCTGCTGCAGTGGTCTCATCCTTTGCTGCTGCGGTAGTTTGTGCGGAACCATTGCTTCCGCCACATCCGGTCAGAAGAGTTCCTGCCATTGCTGCACCCAGTGCGATACTCAGAACTTTTTTCATAATCTGTTTCTCCTTCTTTCTTGTTGAGTTCTCATCTTTGTCCGCTCTCTTTTTTGTCCGCCCGATGTCTGCCCGGTGCACTTTTTTGTTCTCTATAAAAGCCTCGTTCTAGGCAGTTTCCCCATTTTGCAGACAGACGTTATTGAGAAAGAAAAAAATGATTACATGTATATTTTTACTACAAATCACGGCGAATATCAACCAATTCTTCTAAAATTCTTCTTTTTCTCTCACTATTTATTAAATTTTCTTATGAGTATTCACGATTTTTCAAATCAATCGCAGTCAAATTCTCAGAATCTTTGATTTTTTTCCGCTTCTTCCCTTACTTGGAAGCCTCTGCCTCTTCATCTTCTCTCTCGAATAACTTTGCAAGGCTCTCCGTGTACGGCGCACGGCAGATGCCCTTCTCCGTGATGATTCCTGCAATCAGCTCGTGATCGGTCACGTCAAAAGCCGGGTTGTAACACTTGACTTCCTCGAGCGCCATCGGCTTCTCGTAGAATTTCTTTTTGATCTCATCCGGATTGCGAAGTTCGATCGTGATATCCGCACCCGTCTTGCAGTTCAAGTCAATCGTCGAGGTCGGTCCGAGTACATAGAACGGGATTCCATAGTATTTTGCAAGAATCGCAACTCCGCTCGTTCCGATCTTATTTGCCGCATCTCCATTTGCAGCCACACGGTCACAGCCGACGAAGCAGGCCTGTACCCAGCCGTTTTTCATTACAATGCTCGCCATATTGTCGCAGATCAGCGTCACATCGATGCCTGCTTTCTGAAGTTCATAGGAAGTCAGGCGTGCGCCCTGTAAGAGCGGTCTCGTCTCATCCGAAAATACATGGAAATTCATTCCGCGCTCTTTGCCGAGAAACAGCGGGCCGAGAGCGGTTCCGTAACTTGAGGTTGCAAGCGGGCCTGCATTGCAGTGGGTCAGAATTCCATCGCCGTCCTTGATCAGAGACAGGCCATACTCGGAGATTGCCCGGCACATGCGCTGGTCCTCCTCCTGAATCTCCTTTGCCTCCGCTCCAAGGATCTCAACGATCTCATCGACGCTCTTTTCCTTATTTGCAATCACAGTCTTCTCCATCCGGTTCAGCGCCCAGCTCAAGTTCACTGCGGTCGGACGGGAAGAGTTTAAGTACTCTTTCTGCTCACGGAACTTTGCGAGAAATCCCTCGTAATCTTTCGTTTTCTCCGCAATCTGGCCGGAGAGCACATACATGCAGTAACCCGCGCAGATTCCGATTGCCGGTGCCCCGCGCACCTGAAGCTCAAAAATCGCATCATACATCTTCTTTGCGGTGTCGAGTGTCAAAAACTCCGTCACATTCGGAAGCTTGGTCTGATCCAGAATCACAACCGCCTTTCCATCCTCACTCAGTCTCACATTCTCCGGCGCTGCCATCTTGCCGTCTTCCATCAAAAATTCTGCCATTGTCCTGTCCTCTCTGTAATTTTTCTTCTCTGTAATTTTTCTTTTTATTTTCTCTTAAATTAAGACTATTTCCCGATCCGGAATCCTGCCTTGAAAGCCCGGGAGTTAAACGCCTTCTCATAGTCCTCAAGCTCATGAAACTCCACCGGCGGCAACTTCACAAGCCCCTGCTCTAAAAGGCGCAGTGCCGGCTCAAACGGGCCGCATCTGCTTCCCTTGATTGTGATCTCGTTGACTGCATAGTAACTCATGTCGACATTCGTCTTTCCGGCATAGGTGCTCTTTAAGACAATCGTGCCCTGCTTGCGCACAATCTTTGTCGCAAGTTCTAAGCCGGACGGCGCTCCGCACGCCTCCACGACGATCTCATAGCTCCCCTCACCGGACTCGAGTGCCTGATCTGCAAGACTTTCCGCCTGCTCCACCGTCATCGTCCTGCCAAACGAAGCAAACTGAGCGAGCTTTTCCGGATGTTTTCCGATCACAGTCAGATTCGCCCCGGTCAGGCGCAGAACGCTTGCAACCTGATAAGCCAGCCGCCCGTCTCCGATCACAGCGACCGGAAGATCCGGTTTAATATGAACCTGTTTCGTGACCTGAAGTGCCGCCGCAAGAGGCTCCGTGAGCAGTGCTGTCTCCGGTGCCAAAGCGGACGGAACCTCGTGAAGCAGATGTGTCTCGAGTGTCATATACTCCGCAAAGCATCCGTCCTTTCTCTCCATTCCGATCACGCGCCGTGTCAGACAATGTTTCTCGCGCCCGGTCCGGCAGTAGATGCAGTGACCACATCCTGCATTCAGCTCGCCGACAACCGTCTTTCCAACCCATGACGGATCCGACGACTCCTCGACAACTCCGACAAACTCATGTCCCATCACACCGCGAAACGATGGACGGTAACCCTTCAAGATTTCCCGGTCCGTGTTGCACACGCCTGCACAGAGAATCCGGATCAGACTCTCCGATGCCGTCGGGACCGGATTTGGAAGGTCATCGCGAAACTCTGCTCCCGTTCCATTAAAATAAACTCCACGCATTTCCTTTCTGTCTCTCCTTATTTCTCCTTATTCTTCATAATTTCTTCTTAATTTCTTTTTTCTTTTCCTGATTCACAGCTGTTCCGCATCTCTCTCTTATTTTTCTTTCTCGTATCCCGGAATCTCAACCGGCGTTCCGACGCTCAGAGCCATGTGATAGATTTTTGCGGTATCCTCGACGTAAACGCTGTTGATGTAGGCCTCAGCCATCGTCGCACCGACTGCGACAACGCCATGATTTGCCATCAGGCAGGCATTCTTTCTCTCGAGGATCGGAACCGCATTCAGTCCGACCTCGGCACTTCCCTGTGTCGCATACGGGCTGACCTCAATGCTTCCCTTGAGGAACGGGATCATCTCAATCAGAATGACCGGAATCTCTGTGTGCGTCACCGCAAATGAGGTCGCATACGGAGAGTGTGTGTGGACAATTGCGCCAACGCGAGGCAGATGGCGATAGATCTCTGCATGCATCTTCCACTCGGAGGACGGGCGATGACAGCCCTCGATCACATTTCCGTCAAGATCAATGACAACGATATCCTTCTCCTCCATGATGCTGTAATCATAGGAGCTCGGCGTGATCGCCATGAGTCCGCAGTCCGGACAGTACACGCTCATATTTCCGCTCGTGCCCGCCATCAGTTTCTCCTCATACGCCTTCTTTGCCGCATGAAGCACCTCTTTTTTCTTCTCCTCCATAATTTCCGGATTCATTTTTCCAGTTTTCTCTTCTGACATGGTTTTTTCCCCCATCCAATTCTAAATTGTATTTTTTCCGCAAAACTTTTTAGGTATCCGAATAATTGCAGAAAAAACATCACGATATGATTAAATTGTACACGAATTTTTCCAATCTGACAACATCTGTTTTTTCCAAACGAAAAAAGGCCCCACGGCCAGTCCCCTTTTTGAACTGTCCGTGAAACCTTTTTTCCGACTTTTCTCTTTAAGTCTTTTCTTTCAGTCTTTTCTTCGACTCTTCTCTTAACTCTTCTCAATATTTCAGAACGCGGTCAACACCTGAAATGATGACGGTTGCACCACCGATCTTGATGTTGCGCACCACATCGACCATCGTTTTTCCATTGTACTCCCAGACCTGACGGTCCTCATAGCGCTCCGTACAGCTCTGGCGCACATACTCGAGAACCTCCTGCTCACGCTCCTTCTCAATACAGATCATCAGCGTGATGTTTTTCTTGTTCGTGTAAAGTCCTTCCGTCAAAAATTTTGTCGCAAGAATCCGGTTGCGAATCAAGAGTGCAGCAAGTTTCTCATAGTCCTGTTCCTGCACAATAATCATCATCATTTCCACAGCAAACACCGTCCTTTCTGAAACTTAGCGGCCTTTTACGGTTGCAATATCGATCAGAGTCAGCTCTTTTGCACGGTTCTCAAGGCTCGTTGCAAGTGCAGCGGCCGTATCAAGGCTTGTCAGCACATGAACACCGGTCTCGATTGCATTTCGGCGGATCACGAAACCATCGTGGCTCGCCTCTGCGCCCTGGTGCGGGATATCGATGACGAGATCGATCTCGTGTCCAAGGATCAGATCGAGGATGTTCGGGGACTCCTGCTCGATCTTTCTAACCGGGAATGCCTTCACGCCGTTGTCGTTGAGCACTTTTGCGGTTCCGCGGGTTGCGAAGATCTTGTATCCGACATTCTGGAAACGTCTTGCAATCGGAACGACATCCTGATGCTCGGACTCACGAACGGTGATAATCATGTTCTTGTGCTTCGGCAGTTTGATGCCTGCGCCCTCGAATGCCTTGTACAGAGCCTCGTTGAAGGTTTTTGCGATACCAAGGCACTCACCGGTGGACTTCATCTCCGGTCCAAGGCTGATATCTGCGCCGCGGATCTTCTCGAACGAGAATACCGGCATCTTGATCGCAATGTACTCGGACTTCTTCTGCAGACCCGGCTCATAGCCAAGCTCGCGGATCGTGTGACCACAGATCACCTGAGTTGCGAGCGGAACGATCGGGATTCCGGTTACCTTGCTGATGTACGGAACGGTTCTGGAGGAACGCGGGTTTACCTCGATGATGTAGACATCCTCGCCATCGACGATGAACTGGATGTTGATCATGCCTTTTACGTGAAGTGCACGAGCAAGCTTCTCGGTGTAGTCAACGAGCTTTGCCTCGACAACCGGAGTGATGCTCGGCGCCGGATATACGGAGATACTGTCTCCTGAATGGATACCGGTACGCTCGATGTGCTCCATGATGCCCGGGATCAGGATGTCCTGACCGTCGCAAACGGCGTCGACCTCGATCTCCTTACCCATGATGTACTTGTCGACAAGGATCGGGTGATCCTGTGCAATCTGGTTGATGATGCCGATGAACTCATCCACATCGTGATCGTTGATACAGATCTGCAT
>NZ_JBNMIC010000074.1:0-8540 GCF_050873065.1 Brotaphodocola sp. | reverse complement strand
GCACATCATGGGAGTTACCCAGGCGGCGGGACTTTCCCTCAAGTGGTTCAAGGACAATTTCTGTCAGGACTATGTGGAGCAGGCAGAGAGAGCGGGACGGGACGTCTATGATCTGGTCAACCGCGATGTCGCCCAGATCGCACCGGGAAGCGACCACCTGATCTATCTGCCGTATCTGATGGGAGAGCGGACTCCCCATCTCGACCCGGATTGCAGAGGTGTTTTCTTTGGACTCTCTGCAATCCACACAAAGCGTCACCTGCTTCGCGCCGTGATGGAGGGTGTGGCATATTCCCTCTGTGACTGCAAGGAGATTCTCGGGGAGATGGGCGTGGAAGTCCACCAGATGATGGCGTGCGGAGGAGGCGGAAAGAGCCCGGTCTGGTGTCAGATGCTTGCAGATCTGTATGATTGTCCGGTAAAGACCGTCGAGCAGTCGGAGGGACCGGCTCTCGGGGTTGCGATTCTCGCTGGGGTGAGCTGCGGCGTGTATTCGGATGTCGAGTCGGCGTGTGAGAAGCTTCTGAGCGTGAAGCAGAGCACAGAGCCGAATCCGGCGCAGAGAGAGGTCTATGCGCGCTATCACAGACTTTACCAGAAACTGTATGCAAGTCTCAAGGACGATTACAAAGAGCTTGCACAACTGTAAGATGGCAACTGTGCGAAGATAGTCAGAAAAGATCAAAAGATCAGATAAAAAAATCAGACCAAAAGATCAGGGCAAAAGAGATTAGATCAAGAAAAAAGATAAAGAAGAAAAGAGGATGGAACTGTGAAGATTTATCAGGTGACGGATCCGGAATTTCGGGCATACGGAAGTGTGATTGGCGGTTATGACGTGGCAGAGATCATGGATGTCATGAAAGAGAAGACGCCGTGTCCGATGGATGTGGTGTATGAGGCATCGGTGGAGGTGCTGGAAGAGACGGAGCTCGCATCTGAGCTGGAAAATGGAGTCTATGGTCAGATGCCGGTTCAGCTCGGATACTGCAACGGGCACAACCGATCCTTAAGTGCGCTCGAGTATCACCGGGATTCGGAGATCAACCTTGCTGTGACGGATATGATTCTTCTCCTTGCGCGCAGGGAGGAGATGGAGAGTGATTACACACTCGATGTCGCAAACGTGAAAGCCTTTCTGGTTCCGGCGGGAACGATGGTGGAGATCTTTGCGACGACGCTTCACTATGCGCCCTGCCAGACGACAGACGATGGCTTCCGCTGTGTTGTCGTGCTTCCGCGGGGAACCAATGCTCCGCTCGGGGGAAGACCCGAGGTGCGATCCGGTGAGGAGCGCCTGCTTGCGGCGAAGAACAAGTGGCTGATCGGCCACCCGGAAGGCGGACTTCCCGAGGGAACCTTTCTTGGTCTGCGCGGGGAGTGCAGGCTGTAAAGCCGATTATTTTTTGAAAGAAAAAAATGATCGAACAGACAGGAAAAGAAATATAAAAAATTGAAATAGAAATGCAGGAGGAAGATTCACATGAACAATATTCCAAAAGTAAAGGCAGGCATTGTTGCAGTCAGCAGAGATTGTTTCCCGGAGAGCCTTTCCGTGAACAGAAGAAAAGCGCTGGTCGAGGCGTATGAGAAAGCATACGGAAAGGACGATATCTACGAGTGTCCGGTCTGCATCGTCGAGAGCGAGATCCATATGGTGCAGGCGCTTGAGGATCTGAAAAAGGCAGGCTGCAATGCACTTGTTGTGTATCTTGGCAACTTTGGACCGGAGATTTCCGAGACTCTGCTTGCAAAGCATTTTGACGGTCCTGTGATGTTTGTCGCAGCGGCAGAGGAGAGCGGAGACAACCTTGTTCAGGGAAGAGGAGATGCCTACTGCGGAATGCTCAATGCGAGCTACAACCTGAACCTGCGAAATGTGCGCGCCTACATTCCGGAGTATCCGGTCGGAACCGCAAAGGAGTGTGCACAGATGATTCACGAGTTCCTTCCGATCGCCCGTGCAGTGATCGGTCTTTCCAAACTCAAGATCATCAGCTTTGGCCCGCGCCCGCTGAACTTCCTTGCGTGCAACGCACCGATCAAGCAGCTTTACAACCTTGGAGTGGAGATCGAGGAGAACTCCGAGCTTGATCTGTTTGAGGCGTACAACAAGCACGCCGGAGATCCGCGTATCCCGGATGTCGTGAAAGATATGGAGGAGGAACTCGGAAAGGGCAACAAGAAGCCGGAGATCCTTGCAAAGCTGGCACAGTATGAGCTGACGCTGCTCGACTGGGTGGAGGCTCACAAGGGCTACCGCGAGTATGTGGCAATCGCCGGAAAATGCTGGCCGGCATTCCAGACCCAGTTCGGTTTCGTTCCGTGCTATGTGAACAGCCGTCTGACCGAGCGCGGAATTCCGGTTTCCTGCGAGGTTGACATCTACGGAGCACTCAGCGAGTTCATCGGAACCTGCGTGAGCGAGGATGTCGTGACCCTGCTTGACATCAACAATTCCGTTCCGGAGGATCTCTACGAGGAGGAGATCAAGGGCAAGTTCCCGTATGATTTAAAGGAGACGTTCATGGGATTCCACTGTGGAAATACGAGTGCAAAGAAGCTGGCATTCTGCGAGATGAAGTACCAGTTCATCATGGCGCGCTCTCTTCCGGAAGAGGTGACGCAGGGAACGCTTGAGGGAGACATTGTTCCGGGAGACATCACGTTTTACCGTCTCCAGAGCACCGCAGACAGCAAGCTGCGCGCTTACGTGGCACAGGGAGAGGTGCTTCCGGCAGCTACCCGCTCATTTGGTGCGATCGGCATTTTCGCGATCCCGGAGATGGGACGTTTTTACCGCCATGTGCTGATTGAGAAGAATTTCCCGCATCACGGAGCCGTTGCATTCGGACACTTCGGAAAGGCAATCTACGAGGTCTTCAAGTATCTCGGCGTCGATGTGGAGGAGATCGGCTTTAACCAGCCGAAGGGCATGCGCTATAAGACGGAAAATCCGTTTGCATAAAACAAAATAAAAAATAGCTAAAAAGTAGGGCATTTTTCCGCCGATTCTTATGGTTTTGACGGAAAAGTGCCTTCGTTATAATAATGGTATCAGAATTAAGTATCAAGATTAAATATCAGGATTAAATATCAGGATCAAGAAAGAAATCAGGAGGAGAACATCATGCAGTTTGGAAATGGTTGCTGGCTTCAAAAAGAGGGTTGCGAGTGCTTTTCCCCGCAGCAGGCGTATTTTGTAAAGACGGGGGAGGAGAGAGTGACGATCTGTGCGCCGACCGGACGGATCAATCACCGCGGAGATACCCTTGGGGGAATCAATCTGACGATTGAGATCACGGCACCGGCGCCGGAGGTTCTGCGGGTGCGCGTGAGCCATCACCGCGGAATTGTCGATCACGGACCGAAATTTGATCTGACGTACACTCCGTGCCGTCTTGAGACGGAGGAGACCGAGGAGAAGCTGATCGTGAAAAACGGAAGCCTCTCTCTTGTCATCGATAAGGACCATTTCTCAATGGAATATCTGCGTGACGGAAAACCGTTGACTTCCTCAAAGGGACGCGATCTCGCGTATATGAAAACGGACTGGAAGGGTTATGCCTACGACAAGGGACCGCAGGACGCGTACATGCGCCAGATGCTTCTGCTTCACGTCGGAGAACTCGTCTACGGACTTGGAGAGCGTTTCACTTCTTTCACGAAGAATGGTCAGTCTGTGGACATCTGGAATGAGGACGGAGGAACAAACACCTACCAGTCTTACAAGAATATCCCGTTCTATGTGACAAACCGCGGCTATGGCGTTTTCGTCAACCATCCGGAGCGCGTCTCTTTTGAGGTTGCGACTGAGCAGGTCAACAAGGTGCAGTTTTCCGTGCCGGGTGAGACACTCGACTATTTCCTGATCAACGGACCGACGATCAAGGAAGTGATTGAGCGCTACACCGATCTGACCGGAAAACCGTCTCTTCCGGCACCGTGGACATTTGGACTGTGGCTTTCCACCTCCTTCACGACAAACTATGATGAGAAGACGGTGATGAGCTTTATCGATGGAATGAGAGAGCGTGAGATTCCGCTTCGCGTCTTCCATTTTGACTGCTTCTGGATGAAAGAATTCCACTGGTGTGATTTCCTCTGGGACAGCCGTGTGTTCCCGGATCCGGAGGGAATGCTCAAGCGGATCAAGGAGAAGGATTTAAAGATCTGTGTGTGGATCAACCCGTATATCGGTCAGGAGTCTTACCTGTTTGACGAGGGCATGGAGAACGGATATTTTGTCAAGCGCGCAAATGGAGATGTATGGCAGTGGGATATGTGGCAGCCGGGAATGGCGCTTGTGGATTTCACGAATCCGGAGGCGTGCAAGTGGTTTGCCGGAAAGCTCGAAGTCCTGCTCGACATGGGAGTTGACTGCTTCAAGACGGACTTCGGCGAGAGAATCCCGACGGAGGATGTCTGCTATGCGGATGGCTCGGATCCGGTGAAGATGCACAACTACTACACCTATCTCTACAACAAAGTGGTATTTGAACTTCTTGAGAGAAAGAGAGGAAAGGGCGAGGCAGTTCTCTTTGCCCGTTCTGCGACTGTCGGCGGACAGAAATTCCCGGTTCACTGGGGCGGAGACTGCTGGTCCGACTACGAGTCGATGGAGGAGAGCCTCAGAGGCGGTCTCCCCCTGATGATGTCCGGATTTGGCTTCTGGAGCCATGATATCGGCGGATTTGAGAATACCTCGACAGAGGATGTGTATATGCGCTGGGCGGCATTCGGACTGCTCTCAAGCCACAGCCGTCTGCACGGAAGTACTTCCTACCGCGTGCCGTGGGCATATGGAGATCAGGCAGTTGAGGTTGTCCGCCGCTTCGCAAACTTGAAGGCAAAGCTGATGCCGTATCTCTACACCCAGGCGGTTCATACTTCCGAGACGGGAATCTCAATGATGCGCAGCATGGTGATGGAATTTGAGGAGGACCGCACCTGCCACTATTTAGACCGCCAGTATATGCTCGGAGATCAGCTCCTCGTCGCACCGGTCTTTTCCGAGGATCACACGGCAGAGCTCTATCTCCCGCAGGGCAGATGGACAAACTTCTTTACGGGGGATGTAATCAATGGCCAGATGTGGATCAAGGATAAGTGGGATTATCTCTCGATTCCGCTGTTTGTCCGGGAAAATGCGATTCTTGTTCTCGGAAGTCAGGAAGACCGTCCGGACTATGACTATGCAGATGGAATGCAGATCCAGATTTATGAGCCGGGTCAAAGTGCGGATGCCGAAGTACGCGGTCTGAATGCCGAGGTGGAAGCACGGATTCACACGGAGGAGAAGGATGGAAAACTCACAATCGAGGTTGAGAGCGACAAGCCGTACACGATTGTTCTGGTAAACCGCAAGGCAGAGGTTCTTGAGGGTGGAGCCCGCGCAGAGTATCAGAGCGAGAATGGAAAGACGAAGACGGTGATCGTACCGGAGGCGGGAACAAAGAAGATCGTTTGCAGTCTTTGATTTTGAGAAAGAGAAGAAAAAAGGATGAGGGAGGGGTTCTTGTGGGTGAAAAAGAAAGAGAACGAGTGAAAGGAAACGGATGTACGAAAACATGGAAGCGGATGCTGAGTCAGTTTCTGGCATTTCTTCTGGCGTTTCTCACCTGTGTTCCGGCAGGCAGGATCACGGCAAAGGCGGAGACGTACGGAAAGAATGGCGTTGTCCGGGAAATGTCTTCTCAGGATCTCGTCTATGATATGGGGCTTGGTTACAACATTGGAAATACGTTTGACAGCATCGGCTCGTGGATCACGGAGACAACGGCCTGGGATCACCAGAGGGGATGGGGAAATGAACCGGTGAATCAGACGTATATCCGAAAAATTCGGGAGGGCGGATTCAAGACGGTCCGCCTCCCGGTCAGCTGGGCAAACTGGCTTGACGGAGATCAGATCAATCCGGAGTACATGGCAGCGGTTCAGACCGTAGTCGACTGGATTCTTGAGGAGGATATGTATGTGATCCTCAACATTCATCACGACAGCGGAGCAGCTGATATTTCCTGGGTGAGAAATATCACGAAGGACCATGACGGAACGCTGAACAGATACAAGAGCGTCTGGAATCAGATCGCAGAGAACTTTAAGGATTACGGAGATCACCTGATCTTTGAATCGATGAATGAGGTCGAGTTCCCGGGTGTGACGATGTCGAAGCAGTATGAACTTTTAAATGAAGTCAACCAGACGTTTGTCGACACGGTCCGTGCAACCGGCGGAAACAATGCAAAGCGTCATCTCTTAATTGCAGGCTACAATACGGATATCCGCAACACGAGTGACAGCCGTTTCCATATGCCGGAGGACCCGGTGGGCAGATGTATTCTCTCGATTCACTATTACAGCCCGTCCCCGTTCTGCGTGGCAGAGCACAATGTGGACTGGTGTACCCCGGCGACAACCTGGGGAAGCGAGGAGGAGATCGCTCAGGTCTATTCCGATCTTGATATTCTTGCAGAGAATTTCCTGAGCAAGGGAGTTCCGGTTATCATCGGAGAGTATGGAGTCCTGACAGAGGATAATAAGGAAAAAGACAGCATTCACAAATATCTGCGTCAGGTGCCGGAGATTATCCTTCAGTATGGAATGTGCCCGGTTCTCTGGGACACGAGTGAAGCTGGTGATATGAGAACGATTGCGCGTGTCAGCGGAGAATTCTTTGATCCGGTTGTGAAGGCAGGATACCGGGAGCTGGCAGACAAGATTGCAGCGGGACAGATTCAGAGAAAGACTTTTGAGAGAAAGAATTACAAAGAAGTTCAGGTCCCGATCAGCTCGGACGGCTGGGTATCTCTGGAGTCTTTCCAGCCTTCCAAGATCGTTGGAATCAAGTTTACGCTTGAGAGCAGCGATGACTGGGACAGCTACGGCGGCGGTGGAATCCTGCTTGACAGCTGGGACAATACAATCGAGTATCAGTTTAACAGCCCGGGAGCAGAAGTGGTTCACATGTTTACCGCGGAGGAACGCGCGAGAATCAAGGACCAGATCGGCGTGCTGATCTGGTGGACGGATGAGTCGAAGGGTGGAAACCATGCGAGCGCACTGTCTTTCAAGAATCATTCTGTAACGCTTCTGTATGATGAGCAGACTTCGGTCGGAGTTGTCGGAACGGGAGTGAGCACAGCAAGTGCAGGAAAAGGCGGATCCGGCGGAAGCGGCGGAGGCGGTGGAAGTGCAAGCCACCCGAACAATTCCACGACTCCGGGCGGAACGAGCACAAACAATGGAACAAAACATTATGATTACAGCCTGAGAGTGGCACGCTCTTCCCTGAGCGAGGCACAGGTGGAGACTGATTTCAAGACGGGAATCTATTATCTGGATCTTGAAAAACTCTGCCCGGGATATGAGGAGGGCGATGAGGTAACGATTCAGGTTTCCCCGTATTCAGACGGTGGATACAGTTATGCGCTTGTGGATACATCTTCCGGTTACGGAGATGCGTCGGAGTCGTTTGGAACAGAGGGAAGCTGGAGCGTGACGCCGGGGGCACTCAGCGACGCGCGCCGTGCGGAGGGATATGGTCAGGTTGGATTGTATCTCTGGTACATGGGCGGAAGCTATTTCCTGTTCAATCTCGATGTGAAGGTGACAAAGAAGGCGCCGAAATTTGAGGCATTGACGGTAAAGCGGGGCGAGACTTCCACCCTCTCTTTGAAAGAGGTGCTCGAGCAGGCAGAAGTTGATCTCAAAAAGCCGGTAAAACTGACGGTTGCAGTCAAGGGCGAGAGCGGATTTGCAGGAGATGCGGCACTCAAGCTCGCAGACGGAACAACGGTCCGCGGAATCTATGAGACGAATGCAGAGAATCAGGATACGGACGCTTCGGTTGTCCTTATCGGAAGCATGGCAGCGGATGCAAGATTGAGTTTTGAGGTCGCTGAGAATTCAAATGCGGATTCCTATCAGGTGGTGAGAGTCACGGCAGAACAGGCAGATCTTGGAGATGAAAATACTGCTCTGGCATCATTCCCGAGCGGACAGCAGATGAAAGTTCTGATGCCGAAGCGTGTAATCCAGGCACAGCTTAAAAAGGATGGCGGAAGTATTCTCGGGGAGAAGACAGGACTGAAACTGTATTACACCGGAAATCCGGACAACACCTGGAGCGATGGTATGTTCAGCATCAATGGAGACAGCAGATGGACAAAAGAGGAAGATGAAAACGGAACTTATCTGTGGATCACAGGTCTTTCTGAGGATCCGGAGGATCTTGAGTCTCTGGAGTTTTACAGCAATCACTGGGATGGGGAGATGATCTGTGTCACCGGACTTGTCGCAGTGGAGAGGGATCCGTCCCTTCCGGATCAGCCGGATATCCCGGATGTGCCGGGCGAAGATGAGAATGCATTCCCGGTAACGATGCCGAAGTATGCGGAGACAACAGTGGAACTCACAGAGGATGAACTTCAGGCAGAGTTTGAGAGAGACGGCGGAGTCGAGTACGGCGAGAAGGCAGGACTCAAGCTCTACTACACCGGAAATCCGGATAACACCTGGAGCACAGGCTTCTTCTCGAT
>NZ_JBNMIC010000073.1:0-8872 GCF_050873065.1 Brotaphodocola sp. | reverse complement strand
CGTTGATACAGATCTGCATACCCTGACCGCCGAGAACGTAGGACGGACGAACAAGAACCGGATAACCGAGCTGCTCTGCTGCCTTCTTTGCCTCCTCTGCGGTGAATACCGTGTGGCCTGCCGGACGCGGAATCTGGCACTTCTCAAGGATCTCATCGAAGAGCTCTCTGTCCTCTGCCGCATCGACATCTTCTGCTGCGGTACCAAGGATCGGAACACCCATCTTCATCAGGGACTCCGTCAGCTTGATTGCGGTCTGTCCACCGAACTGGACGACTGCGCCATCCGGCTTCTCGATGTCCACGATGCTCTCAACATCCTCCGGGGTCAGCGGCTCAAAGTACAGCTTGTCAGCGATATCGAAGTCGGTACTTACGGTCTCCGGGTTGTTGTTTACGATGATCGTCTCATAGCCTTCCTTTGCAAATGCCCAGGTGCTGTGAACGGAACAGAAGTCGAACTCGATACCCTGACCGATACGGATCGGACCGGAACCAAGAACGAGTACCTTCTTGCGGGAATGCTCCTCCTCAACCTCGCTCACACCGTCGAAGCAGGAATAGTAGTAAGGAGTCTCTGCTGCGAACTCTGCTGCACAGGTATCTACCATCTTGTAAGCAGCGCGGATGTTGTTTGCATGGCGCATTGCCTTGATCTCATCCTGCGGAACACCGCTCAGACGGGAAATCACATTGTCCGGGAACTCGATGCGCTTTGCTTCCTTCAGAAGCTCCGGAGTCAGCGGTCCCTTCTCCAGTTTATTCTCCATCTCCACGATAATTGCAAGCTTATCGATGAACCAGAAGTCAATCTTCGTGATCGCATGGATCTCCTCGTAGGAAATACCGCGGCGCAGTGCCTCTGCGATTACCCAGATACGGCGGTCATCAACCTGTGCGAGCTGCTTCATCAGCTCATCATTGGTCAGAGCCGTGAAATCATAGGAACGCAGGCAGTCTACATGCTGCTCAAGGGAACGGATTGCCTTCATCAGGCCGCCCTCGAAGTTCGTGCAGATACTCATAACCTCACCGGTTGCCTTCATCTGGGTTCCCAGCGTTCTCTTTGCGCTGATGAACTTATCGAACGGCAGACGCGGCATCTTGACTACACAGTAGTCGAGCATCGGCTCGAAACTTGCGTAGGTCTTCTTCGTTACGGCATTCTTGATCTCGTCGAGGGTGTAACCAAGAGCGATCTTTGCAGCTACCTTTGCGATCGGGTATCCGGTTGCCTTGGAAGCCAGTGCAGAAGAACGGCTTACACGCGGGTTTACCTCGATTACGCAGTACTCGAAGCTCGTCGGATGAAGCGCATACTGCACGTTACATCCGCCAGTGATGCCAAGCTCGGTGATGATGTTCAGTGCGGAAGTACGGAGCATCTGGTACTCCTTATCGCCCAGAGTCTGGGACGGAGCAACAACGATACTGTCTCCGGTGTGAACGCCGGCCGGATCGATGTTCTCCATGTTACATACGGTGATCACGTTGCCTGCACTGTCTCGCATTACCTCGTACTCGATCTCTTTCCATCCTGCGATGCAGCGCTCTACAAGAACCTGACCTACACGGGAGAGACGAAGACCATTCTCAAGGATCTCACGGCACTGCTCCGGGTTATCTGCGATACCGCCGCCGCTTCCGCCGAGCGTGTATGCCGGGCGGAGCACAACCGGGTAACCGATCTGCTCTGCAATGCGAAGACCATCCTCAACATTCTCGACAATGTCGGACGGAGCAACCGGCTCACCGATCTTCTCCATCGTCTCCTTGAACATCTCACGATCCTCTGCCTTCTTGATCGTCAGGGCTGTCGTACCGATCAGGCGAACATTGTTCTCCTTTAAGAAACCAGCCTCCTCGAGCTCCATCGCAAGGTTCAGTCCAGCCTGTCCGCCCAGAGTCGGGAGAATGCTGTCCGGACGCTCTTTCTTGATCAGCTGCTCCACAACCTCAAGCGTCAGCGGCTCAATGTAAACGCGGTCTGTGATGTCCTTATCGGTCATGATCGTAGCCGGGTTGGAGTTTAACAGAACGACCTCAATGCCCTCCTCTTTCAGGGAACGGCAGGCCTGGGTACCCGCATAGCCAAACTCGGCCGCCTGTCCGATGACGATCGGGCCGGAACCCAGAACCAGAACTTTCTTGATACCAGGAATCTTAGGCATTATTCATTTCCTCCCATCATAGTGATAAAACGATCAAACAGGTACGAAGAATCCTGCGGTCCCGGACATGCCTCCGGATGATACTGTACGGTGAAAATATTCTTTCCGATGTAGCGCAGACCCTCGTTTGTTCCGTCATTGACATTGGTGAATGCCGGCTCAGCCACTTTCGGATCCAGGCTCTCCGGATTTACTGCATAGCCATGGTTCTGGGAAGAGATGTATACTCTTCCGGTGGAGAGATCTTTGACCGGATGGTTGCCGCCGCGGTGACCGTACTTCAGCTTGAAAGTGTCAGCGCCGGTTGCCAGTGCCATCAGCTGATGACCGAGGCAGATTGCAAAGATCGGCACATTGGATTCATAGAGCTTGCGGATTTCCTTGATGATCTCGACATTCTCCTTCGGATCTCCAGGGCCGTTTGACAGCATGATGCCGTCCGGATTCGTTGCCAGAATCTCCTCTGCGGTGGTATCGCACGGATAGATCGTCACCTCACAGCCGCGCTCTGCAAGAGAACGGGCGATGTTGCGCTTTGCACCGAGATCAAGGAGAGCTACCTTTTTAATCGGCTTCTCAAACTTGTCTGCCTGCTTGAGCACATACTTCTCCTTGCAGGAAGTTGCCTTTACCACGCCCTTGACCGTATATTCTTTCATACGTGCAATCGGCTCTGCAAGATCTGCGTACTCTTTCGTCGTGATCATGCCGTTCATGGTTCCTTTTTCTCTTAAAATCTTTGTGAGAGCTCTTGTATCGACGCCACTGATACCGGGAATGTCATACTTTTCCAAGAAATGCTGGATGGTATCCTCGCTGCGGAAATTGCTGGGGATCCGAGATAATTCACGAACAATATAGCCGTCCGGCCAAGGCCGTCCCGACTCCATGTCCTCATAACAAATGCCATAGTTGCCAATAAGCGGGTAAGTCATCACAACTGCCTGTCCCGCGTAGGAGGGATCTGTGAGAACCTCCAGGTAACCGGTCATCGAAGTATTGAACACGATTTCACTGATTACTTCTCTGGTGGAACCGATGCTTGTTCCTTCAAAAACGGTGCCATCTTCCAGAATGAGAAATGCTTTCATATACGGGGTACCTATCCTTTCTTTTTGCAGGCTCTTTCGTATTTCAGCCCAAATTGATAAGATTATACATGATTCTCTCAATTTTTGCAAGTACTAATTAGGTACTAAATTTAGTACGCTGCGTACTAACCTTAGTACGTTTTCTTTAGTCCTCTGTTTTCTATTATAACGTGTTCTCTTTTCCGATGCAATGCGCTAAAAAAATTTCCCCAAAGACTTTAAGAAGAATTTTTAATAAACATTTTTCATTTTTCTTATAGACAAACCCACAAAAACCTACAAAAGACCTGCAAAAAAAGAGACAGAGAACCTCTCGATCCTCTGCCTCTGCCATTTTCGTTCAGCTGTGTCTTTTTATCATTGTGATTCTTTATTTTCTGGTTCTTTTTTCCCTTTGAAACATCTTCCCTCGACAGTTAGAACGTCTTCCTTTTTTATTTTTCTTATTATGGTCAGATCGTGCAGTATTCGCTCTGGCAGATCTCCTCCACCGATTTTCCGGCACTGATGCGGTAGATCCCCGGCTCCACCTCAAACCTTCCCGACTCTGTCCGATAGACGGAGAATGCCTCTTTTCCGAGCACGAAGGCGACCTCTTTCTTTTCACCGGGCTCAAGAAAAACTTTCTCAAATGCGCGAAGTTCTTTCTCCGGACGGTCCAGAACAAAATTATCCTGTCCGACATAGATCTGCACCGTCTCTGCACCCGCGCGCGTTCCCGTATTCTTTACGCAGAGCTTGACCTGAACGCGAGGAGAATCCCCGTCTTCAAGAACATTTACAGAGAGATCTGTATAGGCAAACGTCGTGTAGGAACGTCCATAACCGAACGGAAAACGCACCGGAATCTTTCTCGTGTCGTAATGGCGGTAGCCCACAAAGATTCCTTCCCGGTATGCAACCGTTTTTCCGCCCGGAAACTCTCCGATGCTGTGCGCCGAGCAGTCCTTGTGAGTGAACGGGATTGACTCCGGAAGACGTCCGGACGGATTCACGCGTCCAAAGATTACCTCTGCAAGCGCAGTTCCGCCCTCCATTCCCGCATACCAGTGCCAGATGAGATTCTGAACCTCCGCCTCCCACGGCATCTCAACCGGGCTTCCAGATGCCATGACGACAACGAGATCCGGGCGGACTTTCAGAAGTTCTGCAATCACCTCATCCTGCCCGTAAGGAAGTTTCATATCCGGACGGTCATGCCCCTCGAGATCCTGCATATGATTCTGCCCGCCAATAAAGATCACGGCATCATATCTCAAATCTTTCGCCTCCCGGACAGCCTCTTCCCGGAGTGTCCGGCGAAGTTTCTCCCGCAGTTCTCCTGCATCCGGTTTCTGCCCGCCCATGCTGCCGCCGCCGTTTTCCAGACTGTCAGCCTGCCAGTTCACCTCTGCGCCCTCCGCGTTGCAGTCCTCCGCCTCGTATCCATGACGGAACGTGATCTTCGTATTTCCGCCGAGAAGCATCTGAAGTCCAAAAAGCGGAGAGATCTCATAGAGTGCCTTGATCTCGGCACTTCCCCCGCCATTTGAATGAATTCTGGCTGCATTGTCACCGATCACAAGGAGACGGCGAACCTTTTTCGGATCAAGCGGAAGCGCTCCATTTTCATTTTTCAGAAGAACGACCGACTCCCGGGCCACATCGAGCGCACGCGCGCGGTGTTCCGGCGTATTGTAAGAACCGGCCGGACGCTCCTCCCCGCCAAGCATATGAAGGCGGAACATCATCCGCAGAATGTTTCTGACTTTCCGGTCAATCCACTCCTGTGGGATCTCTCCTGCTTCCACTGCCCGCTTTAACGGATCCGCCATGCAGTACTCGTCAAAATTGTCCGTGACGGACATCTCGACATCGAGCACACTCTCTGCCGCCCGCTTCGTGTCATGGACACCGCCCCAGTCGGAGACTACCATGCCGTCATATCCCCACTCTTTCCTTAAAATCGTTCCGAGCACACCCTTGCTCTCGCAGCAGTGCTCTCCGCGGAAACGGTTATAGGCAGTCATCAGGGAAAACGGCTGTGCCTCACGGATCACTTTCTCAAACGCCGGGAGATAAATCTCCCTGAGCGCTCTGTCATCCGCCTCCACTTCCACCCAGAGACGCTCTGTCTCCTGATTGTTGAGTGCAAAATGTTTGACGCAGGCCGCAGTCCCTGCCGTCTGGATTCCCTTCACAAGCGGAACTGCCATCTCACCGGCAAGATACGGGTCCTCGCTCAGATATTCAAAATTTCGCCCGCAGAGAGGACTTCTCTTAATATTGATTCCCGGCGCAAGGATCACATCCTTCCCGCGCGCTCTCGCCTCCTCGCCGAGCACACGCCCCGTCTCAAACGCGAGTTCCCGGTTCCATGTCGCCGCAACCGCACTGTTGCTCGGGAGGTAGGAAACAGCATCCTCCCCATGACCAGCCGGCATCCACTTCGCATCCTCAAACTCCTGACGGACTCCCATCGGGCCATCCGAAAATACAATCTGCGGAATGTCAAGACGCTCCACCCCGGCAGTCCGGAAAAGTCCCGCACCATGAATCATGCGGATTTTTTCCTCAAGCGTCAGTTTTTCCAGCAATGCCTCTATACGTTCTCTCATCCTGCCCAAACCTCTCTAACCTTTCACATTTTTGCTGTCTCTACTCGTTCTTCTCTTTATTTCTGTCTTCTGACTTTTCCTAATCTTTCTAATCTTCTTGTTTTTTATCTCTTTAATTTTCTCAGTCTTCTTCCGAGACAATGACATAGTCTTTCACGGTGTACGTCGTCCCCTGAACCTTGATCTTTCCATTTTTCTTCACGCTTCCGGAGGCGTTTACAATCACTTTGCTTCCCGCCGGAATCACCGGCTTTCCCGCATAGTTTTCCGAGAGCACTCCGTCTGCAAATGCATTTTTCTCATAGATATCCGCAGAAATCTCAAAAATATCATTTCCGGAATCCGACTTGATCTTGAGTCCGTCCTCTCCGTAGAGATGTCCCTTGATAAACGCGTTCGTGTACGCTTTTCCGCAGTTTGACAGATAATACTCAAAACTGTCCGCGCCATCCTTCAGCTTGAGTGCTCCATCCTTTGCCATCTGTCCGAGGTGATTCTCGTCCTGACTCAGGTAATAGATGCCCGCCGGCTTTGCACCTTTTCCGGCACCGATCGTTCCACTCAAGCCCTCAAACTCACTCTCTGTAAACAGATGATCTCCGAGATCCGTCCCATCCGTCGCGATCAGCCCCTGGATCATGTGACCGTTCTCGTCAAAGAAATACGTCTGCCCGTCAATCTTCTTATACGCCAGACCGCCGTCTCCGTCTTTTCCTGCCTCATTGTAAATCAGACCATCCGACTTGTCGCAGTAGTACCAGTGCGGCTCACCGTTCTCCTCATCGTCCGGATCCCAGGTGTAGACCCATCCGGATGCGCGCGCTCCGGTCTCCTTGTCATAGTACTTGTTGACCCCGAACGTGTCGTCTCCCGGCTCAAGCTCAATTCCGGGCTGCCAGCCCGTCAGCATGACACCGTTCTCATCAAACACATAGTGGTTTCCGCCGAGATGGGACTCCTCACTCTTCGTCATCTTTCCGTCCCATCCAAAGTAGAAATGCTCCAGTCCGTCATAATCGTGGTCTTTCGAGTTGTCGATGAAATCCCAGTCCGGTTCAAGATACTGCCAGCGAAGGTGGGCGTGACCGTCATCCTCATCCCCGAGATAGTACACATCATAGTTTCCGTCGTTATTTAAAATCCTCTGCCACCCGGAAAGCATGTGACCGTCGCTGTCAAAGAAATATTTATTTTCGACACCGTTTTCTTTCACGCGGACTGCCTTTCCCTCCGTGCGCTTTGCACGTCCATCCGCTCCAAAATAATACCAGAGCGTGTGAATATCCTGGTCACAGGGGTCCTCCGCGTCCGCATTCGATTCCGATGCCCAGCGGTTTTTCACGCGGGCACCGTTCTCATCGACATAATAAATCCGGTCATTGTCGCGGACAATCGAATTCGTGAGCATCACTCCGTTCTCATCGACATAGTAGGAAGCGCCATCTGCTCCACGAATCCATTCTTCCGTCTTGCGGCTCCCGTCAGAGGACAGATACACCCATCCGTCCTCCTCTTTCTGCCAGCCGCTCTTTGTCTCAGCCTCACTGCCTCCCCATGCCGGAAATGCCCCTAAAACGGTCATCACCGCTGCCATCACCGCCGAAACCGTTCTCCTCATGTTTTCCCCTCCCCATTCTATATTTTTCAAAGCTTTTTCATCCCGAAACTTCTTTGGCTTCGTTGATTTCTTTTGCTTCTTTTATCACTTTTACTTCTTTAATTCAGGATATCCCCGCTCTCCGAATCGATCTCCTCCTCAAGGATCTCATCCGGCTGATACAAAAATGTCAGTCTCTTTACAGTCAGCTTTCTGTTCTTGAGGTCCATGAAGACTGCCGGAAGCTGAGGCTCTGACGCCTCTCTCGCCCGCTTTAAGGCATCTGCGAGCGCCTGCATCTCTCGCTTGTCAAAGATGTAAGTGACTTCTTTCTCTGCATACTTCGGAACCTTTGTTGAGACTTTGGACGTCACAGTCTTCCAGCCAGCTGCGTTTGACGATGATGCCAGACTGCTCTCATCCCAGTTTTCCCAGTTCGATGCAGATGCCACCCGCAGAGCGGCCCGTCCGCGTTCTGACTTTGTGTCTGTGCGCTCCGTCTCGTCTCCGCTCTCATCCTCATCCGTCTCAGTCTCGACACTCTCAAGCAGGTATCTCATGCCGACCGGCGTATTGTTTGCCGGAAGCAGGAAGAGATCTTCTGCGATCTGCTCTGCCTCAAGCTCCTGGTACTCTTCCGGATGCGCAAGTGCGTAAATTCCATCTGCATTTACTTGCGCCTCATCAAGTTCTGTATCACTGAGTTTCTCTGCTTCCATCTCTGTATTCAAAATCTCTGCTAAGTTCTCCGCGGCTGTCACTGCGACAAGTCCGGTGATCACAAGATCCTCATCATCCCAGTGGTTGCAGTAGAGTTTCAGGGATTCCAGCGTCGTGTAGTCGTCGATTCCCTCTTTCGTGTACCACAGATACGTTCCATTTTCATCTTCCTTCTTCTCCCAGTCTGACTGATCATTGATCGAGAAGAAGCCTGTGCTCCAGGTGTTATCCGGATTTCCGGTGTAGTAGAGCTTGAGTCCTGCCTTCTCGCCGTGCTCGACTCCGCCGTCTCTCTCAAACTCCGCCTGAAGTTCGTCCTCTGTGAGTTCCACTGTTGTCTCCGCATACTTCGGCATCGTTACAGGGAAAGCACGCTCCGTCTCACCCGGCACGTCCGGGATGTCCGGATTCTCCGGCTGATCTGGCTGACTCGGCTGGTCCGGAAGGGATGGATCTCTCTTTACTGCGACAAGTCCGGTGATCACAAGATCCTCATCATCCCAGTGGTTGCAGTAGAGTTTCAGAGACCCAAGCGTCGTGTAGTCATCGATTTCCTCTTTCGTGTACCACAGATACGTTCCATTTGCATCTTCCTTCTTCTCCCAGTCTGACTGATCATTGATCGAGAAGAAGCCTGTGCTCCAGGTGTTATCCGGATTTCCGGTGTAGTAGAGCTTGAGTCCTGCCTTCTCGCCGT
>NZ_JBNMIC010000072.1:0-8956 GCF_050873065.1 Brotaphodocola sp. | reverse complement strand
TTCCAGCCGACCGGAAAACTGCCGGTGACTCTGCCGCGGGGGGATGAGGTTCTCGCAGTCAATGCAGAGGGCGTCTGCATCAGCCCGAACGATGTGCCGGGATATGACAAGGATGCCTACATGCCGGATGAGTTAAAGGATGAGAACGGAAAAGCCTATGCATACCGTGACAGCGCAGGAAATTATTACGAGCTGAATTTTGGTCTGAACTATTAAAGCAAAAAGACCAAGTGATGTTGCGATAAGAAAAAACAGAAATCGCCATAAAGAGAAAATCGGAAAAAAAGAGAAAAGCAGGGAAATATCCAAGATCTACGGGATATTTCCCTGCTTTTGATGTCTGGAGAGGAAAAAAAGAATAACAGTTTTTGACTTTTTTAAAAAGAAAGGGCTTACATGTTAATGAGGGTTATTTTGTTTCAAAAAGAAGAATGCTATAATAGCAGGCAACAGAATCCACAGGCGCGAATCGCAGGATAACGGGGCAAAAGAAAAACAACCTGTGCGAAGAGGGAGAAGTGAACAGAAAGAGGTTCTTTTGTACAACTCAGATCAGGAATTTGAGTAAAAATGACTCGTTTTTTTCGCTGATTTTATAGAAAATTGAGCAAAATATGGAAAAAAAGGAAAATCAGGACAGCTATTTGTTAATTAAGAATCTGAACGTTCACGAAAGTTTCTGTTATATTATAATCCGGGGATTATTAACAGGATTGAAATGAACTTAACATTCTGAAAACAGTTCCCATGTTTTCGAAAAAAAGACATATACATTTTAAGGAAGTGACGGTTTTTTCATGAACGAACAACAAATAAAAAAGCAGCTGGGAGTGACAGCAGAGGAAAAATCACAGTTGAGGACGATATTTCAGCAGGCAAAAGGAAAAGGAGCAGCCGTTATGGATGCAGGACTGTTTCTGAAAGACCGTCAGCTGATTACCGCAAGAGTATACGGGGACGAGGAGCCGATTCCTCTGCATCGCCATAACTATATTGAGATGATGTATGTAATACATGGAAACGTAGTTCACCGGATTGACGGCGAAGAGCTGTCGATGCATGAGGGAGATCTTCTCATGATGAACCAGTATGTGGAGCACGAGGTGGAGCTTAGAAAGCCGAGTGATCTGGTGCTGTTTCTTGTGGTGCGCCCGGAGTTCTTTGATATTCCGTTCCAGATGCTTCAGGAGCCGAGTGAGATCCGGAATTTCATGGTGAATTTTCTGAGAAAGAACAATCCGTCTCCGCAGTATCTGCTTTTCCAGAAACGGGGACAGACGGATATTCGGAATCTCATGGATAATCTGATTCTCACGACATACCGCGATGACGGAAATGACAGCATCATCAGCCAGTATACAATGGGACTCATTTTCCTTCATATTCTGGGACATTCCGGAAATCTGATCCAGAATTCTTCGCAGAACCATAAGGATGTGATTGTGAAAGAAACTTTAAAATATATCGACACGCAGTACAAGAATGCGAGTCTGAGCCAGGTTGCGGAGGAATTTCATCAGTCTCTTTCCGGGCTCAGCAAGATCATCAAGCAGGGAACGGGATGCACGTTTCAGGAACTGCTGATGCGCAAGCGTTTCCAGAAAGCAACCAAGTATCTGGTGGAGACCGATCTTCAGGTGGAGGAAGTGGCAGTGAGTGTCGGGTATGAGAATGTCAGTTATTTCTACCGGCAGTTCAAGAAGCGCTATGGAATGACGCCGCGCCAGTACCGGGTCGTTCACAGTCAGGGATTTGGAAACCGGAAGAATGAGACGTTTTACTAGATAAAGACGTATATATAAGAATGTAAGAAAAAGCAGCGGGCGAAAGAGAGAAGATTCTCTCTTTTGTCCGCTGTTTTGCGTAAGTGCGCAAGTATTTGCGAGGAGGGTGAGATCGGATGACCGGATTTGCGTTTTATAGGGTTTACAGGAAATTGATGCACACAGGGCTTCCTGTCTCGATGATCTGGGTGGTCGGAATCAGCTGACCGTTTACCGGATCAAAGCGGAAGCGGATGATCGTGTCACTGTCCTCATTTGCCACATAGCAGTCGCCATCCGGAGCGAAACAGAAGAAGCGCGGAGTCTTTCCGAGGCACGGGGCGAAACCGACGTTCTTTAAGTATCCGGTGAGCGGATCAATGTGATAGACTGCCATCAGATCGCAGTAACGGCTGGAAGTCAGAACATACTGACCAGATGGATCGATCATGACCTCGCTTGCATCGGAATATCCGGTGACGGTCTCCGGGACGGTGGAGAGCTCCTGAAGTGCCGTCATTTTTCCTGTTTCCGGATGAAACTGGAAGTATAAAACCTTGTTTCCCTTTTCTTCTACCATATAAACCCAACGGTTGTTTGGATGTACGGCGGCATGGCGCGGCTCATCCCAGGTACGTGCGAGAAAGCGGTCGCTCTCTGTGAAGGAGCCGTCCTCCGGGTTGTATTTTAATGCGCGCATCTGTCCGTATCCGTTGATTCGTCCCTGTGCGCAGGAGAACATCCAGGTCTTCGTCTGATCCCACAGGCACTGGTGAACCGTGGAAACTTTTCCCTCCTCTTTTCCTTCAAAAGTGAATGTTGCGACTACCTTACCGAGAGATCCGTCCTCGTTCCGGTCGATCGTGTAGAGGGTTCCTCCCTGAAGCGTGGCAACGATCACACGGCGGTTTTCTTTATCCATTGTCACATCAACCGGATTTTTTCCGCCGATGTCGATCGTGTTCAGATAATCAAGGGTGCCATCTTCTTTGATGCGGTAACTAGAAACTTTGGTGAGATCTCCATGCACACTGTACAGATATTTCTTTTCTGCGTCAATGCACTGATAGCTTGGATTCTCGTCAGTGAACAGGCACTGCTTTTCCGTCCAGGAGCCATCTGCTCCGATCTCATAGACCATCAGGCCGCGTCCGCGGGCGTTGCGGGCTTTCGTGGTACGGCATCCGACATAGGCATATTTCATAGTAAAATCCTCCTTTATGATGAGAGTAGTGATAAAAGTTAAAAACTATTTTTGATAAAAGAATATCTGATGCCTGTATTATAAAATGGGGGAAAACAGATGTAAAATTTGTTTTTTTATATGGATCCATAAACAAAAAAACGGAGAGTATTCAAGAAAAAACAAAGAAACTGTGCGTTTTGCATAAAAACAGAGGACGGATTTTAGATAGAATGACGGAGAAAATACCGGAAATTGTGAAAAAGAAAACGAGAAGAACCGAGATGGCGAAAATTCAATATCAGGAAATGCCATAATGCTATATAAATAACTGTATTTTACGATAAAAATAAGATTTGATACAATAAGGGCGTCAAGAGAAATGTGTCAAGGAAATGAATTCAGCTGAACGAAACAAAACACAAACAAAAAAGAACACATAAAACAGAAGTACATAAAACAGAAGTACATAAAACAAGAAGTGGAGGGTTACAGTTTTATGAGCATGGAAGTTGTGTCGCTGGTTGCGCTTGTTGTAGCAATTTTGATGGGATTCTTCCTAAAAGTAAATGTTGGAATCATTTCGATCGCTTTTGCGTATCTGATCGGGCTGGTGTATGGGGTACCGGCGGGAAAGATCATAGGTGGATTCAGTTCCTCAATGGCAATTACGATGATCGGTGTCATGTATCTGTTTGGAATTATCACGAAGAACGGAACTCTGGAAGTGCTTGCCAGAAAGATCACAGGGCTTGCGGGAAATCGCCGTTTTCTTCTCTACATCGCCATGTATGTGATCGGCGGACTGCTCTCCGGTGTCGGCCCCGGTGCGATCCCGACGCTTGCGATCGTTCCGGTTCTTGCGATTCCGGTAGCGCTCAAGGCAGGAATGAATCCGATTCTTCTCTCCCTGATCGGCCAGATGGGAGCACAGAGTTTTCGAATGTCACCGATCACGCCGGAGGCAGTGGTAGTCTCAGAGCTGATGGTAGATCAGGGACTTGATGGAAACACGGTTCCGGCAATGTGGTGTCTGTTTGTGACGGAAGTTGCCATGATCGCAGCCTCCTTTGTATTCTTCAAGGGCTGGAAGTTCTCCGAGCCGGCAGAAAACCTCAAGTCTGAGGAGACTCCGAAGTTCTCTGCAAAGCAGCTGATCTCCCTCGCTGCACTTATCGCAATGATCGTGAGTGTTGTGGCTTTTGGATGCAATGTGGGTCTTGCAAGCTTTGTCGCAGGAACCGTGCTTGTGATTTTAAAGTGCGGAGAGGATGGAATGGCAATCAAATCGATGCCGTGGAATACCATTCTTCTGGTACTCGGCGTCGGAGTTCTGATGAATGTGGTAAAGCTGGCAGGTGGCGTGGATCTTTTAGCGTCTCTGATCGCATCGTTTGCGACGAGACGGACAGCTTCTCCGCTCATGTGTCTGGTTTCTGGATTTATGTCTTTCCTTGCATCCGGCCTCGGCGTGGTGTTCCCGACCCTGATCCCGACGGTTGGAAGTGTTGCTCAGGATCTGAATGGCCTTAATCCGGCTGAACTGATGAGTGCGGTCGTAATCGGCGGAACTGTGACCGGATTTTCCCCGATCTCCACAGCCGGAGCGCTGATTCTTGCAGGTGTGGCCCAGTTTGAGGGAATCGGAGAAAAGTACTCTCAGAACAAGATGTTTGTGGAACTCTTTGTCGTTGCCGTGATGGCGATGGTGATCAGTACCGCGTTCGCAGCACTTGGTGTGTATTCCATGATCTGCGGCTAAGAAAAAAAGGAAAATGGAAAAAGCGGTTTTTGCCTGTACATGGTGCAGACAGAAACTGCTTTTTTGTGCTATAATGTAAGGAACGCAAAAGAGAAAGTTTTTCAGAAAGGGAATGGGGGATTACATGGAACGGTTGAAAAATCTTTTTATGGTGCTTGCGGGGAATCTGATAGTTGCATTTGCGACAGCGGCTTTTCTCGAGAGCACGGGGCTGATCACAGGGGGAACGACAGGTGTCGGAAAAGTTGTGCATGTCTTTACGTCACTTCCGGTCTCTGCGACGTATGCGGTTGTGAATGGGGTCTGCTTTCTGCTTGGACTCTGGATTTTGGGAAAAGAGTTTGCGGTGACAACACTTCTCTCCACCGTGATTTTTCCGCCGATGCTGCGCGTATTAGAGCTTGTATTTGACGGTAAGGCACTGACGGATGATCTGGTTTTGTGTGCGGTATTTGCAGGAATTCTTTATGGAATCGGAATCGGACTGGTGATGCGGGCACATGCCTCCACGGGAGGACTCGACATTCCGCCGCTGATTGCCAATCGCCTGTTTGGAGTCCCGGTTGGCACGGCAATGATGGGGATCAGCATCCTTGTGGTCGGCCTTCAGATCCCGTTTTCCAACATCAATCAGATCCTGTACGGCATGATTCAGATTATGGTGATGTCTGTGATCCTGGACAAGGTTTTGATGACCGGAAGTACGCAGGTGAAACTCTGGATCATCAGTCCGAACTACCGGCAGATTCAAAAGACCCTTCTTGGCAATGACGTGGGTGTGACGCTGTTTCCGATTGAAACCGGATATACCGGTCAGAATCAGAAGGCGATCCTGTGTGCGATCTCGCCGCGCCGTCTGCCAAAGATCAAGCGTCTGATCCGCGAACTTGACCCGGAGGGATTTGTTCTCGTCGATTCGACGGAGGAGGTTCTCGGAAAGGGATTTTCCCTTCCGCGCTGATGGTTCTGCGTTTTCCTGTTTTGACAAAATGCTCGCTTTTCTGCTATACTGACAGGCAGAGAGGGGGCATTTTTTCATGGATTTTAAACAGTTTCAATATGTGCTGAAAGTGGCGGAATGCCGGAATATCACGAAGGCAGCGGAACAGCTTTTTGTATCCCAGCCGGCACTCAGCAGTTTTCTTGCAAAGACGGAGGAGGAGCTTGGGGCAAAAATTTTTGACCGGAGCACAAATCCGCTTTCACTGACACAGGCGGGGGAGTGTTATGTGAAGACGGCAAAGAGAATTCTGGCACTTCAGGACAATTTAAAACGGGATGTGGAAGACTTAAATACCTGTCGGGAGGGTGTGATCAAAATCGGACTCTCCGATATGCGCGCGACGGTTCTGCTTCCGTTCGTTCTGCCGGAATTTAAAAGACTGTATCCGAATATCAAGATTCAGACGCTCGAATCGCGCAGCGTGGGCGTGGAGGAAAATGTGCGCAGCGGAGCGGCAGATCTTGGTCTGATTCCGCTCTACTATATGAGTGACGAGTTTTCGACTCAGGTGCTCTACGATGAGGAGCTTGTTCTTGTGTCCGGCCAGGAGCTTCCGTGTCATCGCGGGGAATTGCGGTCATGGGTGGAGATTGAAGAGCTGAACGATAAGGATTTTATCTTTTTGGGACCACACACGAGAATCAGGCGTGCGATTGAGGCAGTCTTTCTCGAGCATGGAGTCCGCCCGAGAAGCATTATGGATTCTTCCAATCATATGACACTTTACCTGATCGCGAGTACGGGAATGGCGATGACGATCGTGCCGGAGGCGATTGTGCGTATGATGAACCCGATCCGGATTCCGCATGTCTATTCGCTTGGAAAGGCCGGATTCCACTGGAATATCGGGGCGATCTGGAGGAAGGATGCAGAACTGAGCAGTGCGCAGCAGCTTCTTGTCCGCCTGCTGAAAAACCGATATTAAGAAAACCATTTACAAAGAAGATCTTTATAAAGAAGACCTTTACAAAGAAGAAAAAACCTCTTATAATACGGATGAACTGAAATCAATAGGCGTGACAGTGCCGAAAGGCCTGACAGGGAAGCTGTCTCAAAACAAAGGAACGCAAAATTGAAAGAATGGAATTCATTTTTATTGATTCCGAGTGTTCTGATTTTGATAAACAGCGCAGCCCCCGCTACTGTACTGGAGGACGAAGTCTTTTACAACACGTTCTGATTTTCTAATGTTCCATTTTTAAAAGTTTTAGTCTTGAAAGTTTGACTTTCAGAAGTTTTATTTTTGGGAATCTTGACAAATTTGGACATACGAAGATCTAAAGGTGGAAGAAGGGTCACTGGCAGAAAACTGCCGGGAAGACAAAGACGGAGGAGGATTCCAAGCCAGGAGACCTGCTGTCATGTGGGATTATCCGCTTTCGGAGGGAAGGCCGGATATGGGACGCGAAAGAAATCGCGTCTTTTTGATGAGTATTCTTCTCCCCATGCTATGATGTGCGCTTAGATTCGCCGCTTGCACCTGAAAGGTTTTAAAAATTCAGGGGCAGGGCGATTGTGAGGGCACATTTTTTATTTTAAATGTGCCAGAACGCATTCTTTTATCAGTTCAACGATCATCGCTCATGTTTGCGCAACGCGTGAACAGGAACAGAGGCAGACATGATGCAGAAGAAAAAGAGGAGAAAAACATGAAAAAGAAACAGGTAGTTGTACAGGCAGCAGCGCTCTTTTTAGGAATGGCGCTGGCAACGGGATGTGCACCAAAGAGTGCAGATGCGACGAGTGTCGCAGAGACCACGGCAGAGCAGTCTGCGGCTGCACAGTCGGATTCTGAGGCATCTAAGTCAGAGTCTGCTGACGGACAGAGCAAAGCGGATGCAAAAGATCAGCAGGATTCTGATTATGGTACTGTTGAAATCCAGAATGGAGACCGGACTGTCACCTTTACAAAGATGCCGGAGAAGGTGCTCTGTGCAAATCTCTATGCCGCAGAGAACATGGTGATGCTGGGACTTGGAGACCGGGTTGTCGGAAGAAACGTATCGACAAGTGCAGCGGACAAGCCGCTTCCGGAGCTTGAGGCACAGTTTGAGAAGATTCCGCAGATCGAGAAATCCAATGAGAATGCAGTTGCACTTGGAACGGATCTTGTGATCGGACAGATCAGCGCATTCAAGGATGGATCCTGGGGAAGCTATGAGCAGTTTGCAAATGAGGGAATTAACTGCCTGACGATCACCGGAACGATCGTGCCGGATGAGACGGTTGAAGATGTATATACAGATATTCGCAACCTTGGAAAGATCTTTAAGGTGGAGGATAAGGCTGAGGAACTCGTGACAGAGATTCAGGATCAGATTGCAGAGGTTCAGGATGCTGTAAAGGATGTCTCTGAGGACAAGAAGGTAAAGGCTTTTGTGCTGGATACCTTTAAGGGAAATGAGATTTACACAACTTCTAAGGGCCTGGAGAGCAACCTGATTGAGCTTGCAGGTGGAATCAACTGCACCCGCAATATGGCAGATTCCCGCTGGTTCAACACAAGTGTGGAGACCCTTGTCGAGACAAACCCGGATGTGATCATCATCAATGATTACGGCTCCCAGACGGTGGAGGAGAAGCTTGATTTCTTAAAGAGCAATCCGGCCCTGGCTGAAGTTCCGGCAGTGAAAAATGAAAATTACCTGATTATTCCGCTGGTAGAAGTGATGCAGGATGTGCGTGCGGCAAGCGCATGCAAGAAGTTTGCACAGCATTTCTACCCGGAATGTTTCGAGTAAACGGGAAGCAGGGAAAGAGCGGGAGAGAGTTCCTGCTCTTTCTTCTGCTTCTTGCGGGACTTCTCGTCTCGATGATCGGGACGGTGAGCATTGGCTCGACGGGAATCTCATTTTCTGAGACGGCAGGGATTTTTGCGGATCAGATTTTCGGCGGCGGACAGAAACTTGCCAAAGGAATTTTTTCCGTGCCGCATTATCAGATTATCTGGAACATCCGTCTTCCCAGAGTGATTTTTGCGGTGATCTGTGGAGCAGGACTTTCGGTCTGTGGAGCTGCGATGCAGGCGATTGTCTTAAATCCGATTGCAGATCCCTATATTCTTGGCATCTCGTCCGGCGCTTCAGCCGGAGCCGCCTGGGCACTCCTGATGCCGTTTCCGTTTTTTGCAGGGCAGTACCAGACGACGGTTGCTGCTTTTTTTGGAGCGCTTCTCTCAGCGGGAGTGGTCTATGTGATGGCGAGGGCAGCAGGAGGCGGAAAACTTCGCCCCGTGACTCTGCTTC
>NZ_JBNMIC010000071.1:0-8978 GCF_050873065.1 Brotaphodocola sp. | reverse complement strand
TTCATAAAGTCCATAGCTTATTAAAGTGCGCCTAAAATGTCCGATTATCCATTTTTCATTCCACAAGTCGTGCTCTTCGCGAATTCTTCCTTGTTTTGGTTCAAGGTTGCGAACGAGCACCGCGAGTTTCGCAATTACCTAAGTCAATACTTTTTTTAGTTGCATTGATGCCAATTTTCACGGATGTCACTGAATTATTTTTTACCGTATTAAGCAATGATAAATAAACGACATCCATAGTTATACGATTAGGCTTTTTCTTTAAAGTTTCTCCTTCAATTTTAACCCAATCTACAGTGTTAACGAGCAAACCTGTAGCCTGATAATACCAGGTGTCCGGAGTGTCATTTTCATCCCCGCCCCACACCTTGCTATTCAGTTCTTCTTTCAGTTCCTCTTCCGTCATGTCATCCCAGACATCAATCGTTGCATTCTCATTCAGCTTCTTTTCTGCCTGCACAGCCGGCTGAATCTGAGTCTGTTCTACCGGAAGAAGCTCTTCCTCTTCTGGTTGCTCTGCATCAGAAGCAGTTGCTTTCTCTGGCTCCTCTGGTACCGTCACATCATCAATCAGATCGCCATCTCCATCGGCTTCTTCCGCATTGGAAGAAGTCGCCTTTGATACTGCCTTTTCCTGATCATACTGATCGTCTGGCTCATCTGCATCAGAGGAAGTTGCCTCATCCACATTCTTCAGAGCTTCCGGCTTATCTTCCAATGCCTGTGCCTCATTTGCTACCGGTACCTCGGTTTTTCCTGCGAGGGCCGGTGTCGGAACGCTCGTTGCCGTCACTGCAACAGCAAGTCCCATTGCGCATTTTTGTTTCCACAACTTTTTCTTACGCATACGTTCTCCTTTATCCCTTTTCTTTCCTTTCACCATTCTCATATCAATCAGCTATTTTCCTTAAATATTAAATAGATATTAGATAAAAGAAAGCAAAAGTAATAATTTTCTAAAACTTCTTTTAAAATTGTATCATAAAATAGCTTTTTTTACTAGCTCAAACTATAAAAACGCACAAAAAAAAGCCATGGCATTTCTGCCACAGCTTTCTTTTTCCTCTCGTGCAGAAGAAGGGAGTCGAACCCTCAAGGTATTGCTACCACACGGACCTGAACCGTGCGCGTCTGCCAATTCCGCCACTTCTGCAAACCATTGTCCCGACAAATGCTTTGCCGTTTCAACGATATGTAGTATATCGCATCCATAAATAAAAGTCAACTATTTTTTGAATTATTTTGTTTTTTTGTTATATTCTGAAAATGCCATCATTTCATCCCACCACCTACAATCACTTACACGATTGCTTAGAAGCAGGAGATTTCCCGCTCACAGCGTGTCAAAGCAGAACCGGCAATTCTCACAAGTTCTCTCTCAGCGGCAAAACATCTGGACTTCACAATACAAACTGCGACAATAAATTTTGCTATCCAAACTGCAAAATACAAAACAAAAAAGCTGCGACATCTCTGTCACAGCCTTCTCTTCTTTCATGCAGAAGAAGGGAGTCGAACCCTCAAGGTATTGCTACCACACGGACCTGAACCGTGCGCGTCTGCCAATTCCGCCACTTCTGCAAAGCTCCCCGAGTAGGACTTGAACCTACGACAGCGCGGTTAACAGCCGCGTGCTCTACCGACTGAGCTATCGAGGAATGTCGCAGAAAGAATTGCTTCTTTCTGTTCTATGCGGAAGATGGGACTTGAACCCACACGACATTGCTGCCACTAGATCCTTAGTCTAGCCTGTCTGCCAATTCCAGCACTTCCGCCGACTCCTATAATATATCACACCTTCCTGTTTTTGGCAAGTGTTTTTTTGAAATTTTTTTATTTTTTTTAATCATTGCTACTAACCGGAAAAAACATACAACAAATACAACACGATCGCCGCATCGCTTCATCCCAAATAATGTAAAAAAGAATGTGCCTTGGCACATTCTCGCGCCGAGGCGCGGTTGCTTTGGCAACCATCTTCCCCTGCGCCGAGTGCGCATCCTTGCGGAGCATTTTTTGTATGATAGGACGCAATTTCCTATCATACAAAAAAATCTGCGGAGAAAACGCAAGAGATGTGTTTTCTTCGCAGATTCCCAATATCCTCTGTTCTGATTAAGCCAGTTTGGACTTAGCCAGCTCAGCCAGCTTTGCAAATCCCTCTGCATCGTTGATTGCCATATCGGACAGGACCTTACGGTTCATCTCAACGTTAGCCAGCTTTAAGCCGTACATGAACTTGGAGTAGGACAGACCATTGATTCTTGCTGCTGCGTTGATACGAGCGATCCACAGCTGACGGAACTGTCTCTTTCTCTGCTTACGGCCTGCATAAGAGCTGGTAAGAGCTCTCATTACGGACTGCTTTGCTACTCTATACTGCTTAGAACGAGCGCCTCTGTAACCCTTTGCCATCTTCAGCACTCTGTTGTGTTTCTTCTTTGCGTTCATACCGCCTTTAATTCTTGCCATCGGTTATTCCTCCTTCTTACACGAATCAGTCTATTACAGATATGGTAAAATCTTCTTCATTACCTTTGCGTTGGTAGCATCGGTAACGATATCTTTTCTAAGATTTCTCTTTCTCTTTGTAGACTTCTTAGTTAAGATGTGAGACTTGTATGCTTTATTTCTTACCAGCTTACCGGTACCGGTCTTTTTGAAACGCTTTGCAGCTGCTCTGCTTGTTTTTAATTTAGGCATAATTTCTTCCTCCTTGATCGAACTTGCTTTACTTCTTTGCAGTCAAAAACATAACCAGGCTGCGGCCCTCTACCTTTGAAGGTTTATCAACAACCGCAATATCCTTCAGGCTCTCCGCAAAATCATCCAGGATATATCTGGATTTGGACATGTGTGCCATCTCACGGCCACGGAAACGCAGAGTAACTTTTACTTTGTCGCCCTTCTCCAGGAACTTCCGTGCTGCGCCTGTCTTGGTGTTTAAGTCATTGGTATCAATATTCGGTGACAGTCGAACCTCTTTTACCTCGATTACTTTCTGCTTCTTTCTGGCTTCTTTCTCTTTTCTAGCCAGCTCGTAGCGGTACTTTCCGTAATCAATGATCTTGCAAACCGGCGGCTTTGCGGTCGGTGCAATCTTCACCAGATCCAGTTCTGCCTCCTGCGCAAGTTTGTATGCGTCCTTTGCGGACATGATTCCAAGCTGCTCTCCATTTTCTCCGATCAGACGAATTTCTTTATCTCTGATCTGCTCATTGATCATTAACTCGCTAATTGTCGTACACCTCCATCATGGAATTTCTTATTAATAAAATCCATCCAGCCTGCTTCTCTGCATAAAAAAAGTAGATAGACAAACTTCTATCCACCCTCAAAAGTTACACAGGACGATTTCGCCGCTCATACGTGTCTCTTATCTATAAACCAAGGTCACTCTCTCGTGCCATGGTGAGGTGGATACCTACTTTCCTGCCGTTGTTCTCACAACTTTTGTTAGTATACTCTTATCTTCCATAAAAGTCAAGCGGTTTTTTTAGATTTTCTGCGTATTCTTGCGGAAGCATTTTTTTACCGGCTTTGCGCTCTGCCCTGTAATAACAAGCAAAGGTGAGCACAAAACCGGCACCCTCTTTTTCGTTCTGTTTTTTTATTTTTCTTTCTTATAAATCAGATAACACGGAATTCCGACAAGAAGCATTCCCCCAATGATATTTCCGATCGTCACCGGAATAAAATTGTGGAGACTCTGAAGCGGAGTCAATGAAGCCAGCTGCTCGGCAGTGATCTGGTACGCCTCCTGCGCTTTCGCCGCATACACCGGATTTGATGCCGCCATCATTCCAACCGGAATATAAAACATATTGGCAACACAGTGTTCAAATCCTCCCGTCACAAATGCGAGAATCGGGAAGAAGATTGCCCAGATTTTTCCGTCAATATCGGTCGCTGCACCTGCCATCAAAATTGCAATGCAAACCAGAATGTTGCAGAGAATTCCGGATGTTACCGCCTTCACCGGTGTAATTCCAACTTTTCCAACTGCAACCTTGATCGCATAAGCACCAAGCAGGCCGCCTGAATAGTCCAGATTTCCGGAAAAATAGATCAGCGCATCAATCAGAAGCGCTCCGACCAGATTGGAGAGATACACCACCAGAAGATTTCGCAGGCAGGCCTTCACCGTAATCTTTTTTCCAATTACGTCCATCACCAGCAAACAGTTTCCTGTGAAGAGTTCTCCTCCAACAAACACGATCATCATCAGCCCCACCGGGAAAATCATGCCCGCTGCCGCTCTCGCCACACCTACATTTTCGATTGCATGCACGGCTGTGCTGCTCGTAGCTCCTCCAAGGGCAATAAACGCACCTGCCACGATGCCGAGAAGGATCATCTTTCCAAGCGGAAGACTCGCCTTTCCCTCTCCAGCCTTCATGTTCGCATTGATTACCTCAAGAGGCGTGTTAAATTGTCTGTCCATCGTTTCCTTCCTTTTTCCTTTGTATATCCTTATTTTTTCGGCTTATAAGTCTATCATAGGAAGAAACAATTGACAATCCTGTTTTTGATTCTTTTTCTCAATTTGCCTGATTGGATGGAAAAGAATACAAAGCTGCCTGACCGCATTCCCGTACAAATGCCTCTGTCGCTTCATCCGCATTGGCATACACCCCTGCCCCCTGATCATTTGCAATCTTTGTAAATACCGTGCGAATAAAGAGTTCTACGCTTCCATCATTTACAAACTCCGCCTCAATCTCGTTTTCCTTCGCTTTTTCTTTCCCAGAAATTGCCGGATACCTCTCATTTTTTCCATTTTTCTTCACAGAAGGCATTCCCTTGATGGTCGCCATCTGGTCAATCTGTGATGTCTCTGCCAAAAATCTCAGAAATTCCGCTGCGTACTCCTTCGCATCACTGTTTTTGGAAATGGAAAATCCATACCAAGGTTCTGTGTAGGCATAAGCGCCCTTCTCCCCGAACGGAACATATCGAAATTCATATTCAAACGGCGCTGACTTAAAATGCTCCGATTTTGTCTCACGCTTTTTCGTTCCGCTGAAACTCTCCGCCGTGCAGACCCAAAACGGCATATCTCCTTCAAAAAATCCCAGAATAGAGCCATCATAGTTATCGCTCGGGTAAGTCTGGTTTTTTTCATAATCCGTATATCCATTGTCAATGATCGTCTGAATCCGTTCAAAAACCGGTTTTAATTTTTCCTCCGCCGATGGACTTCCCTCTTTTAATTCCGCGAGAAGAGTCTCATCTTCCGCGAGAAGATTCATCATCATATTGACTCCGAGTTCCGAATAGACATGGATCTCAGAACCCTGAATCGGAAGATATCCCTTTTGTTTCATGCTCTCAAGCACATCGAGAAATTCCGGGTAATTCTTTGGCACAGACAGCCCGTTTTCCTTAAGCAGCGTCTTGTTCACTGCAATTCCGCACGGATTCTGCATGATCGGCAGATGCAGAAGTTCTCCATTTTCCGTGCAGTAAGAGAGCATTTCCGGCATGATCTGGTCAAAATTAATGTCAAACTGCGTGAGATCTTCGCAGAAATCTGCCACATAGTCTTCCTCCGGCTCCCGATTTTTGATGTTTGCCTCCGCTGTCATAAAAATATCGACACCCTGATTGTTCCGGATATAGTCAGCAAGCATCTTGGAACCATTCTGTTCATAGAGAACCGTAACATTCGGATAAATCTGATTAAAAGAGGCGACAGCCTGGTCAAGAGCCTCAAAGTTTGCCATAAATCCGGTAATATCCAGAGTCTGAGCCGCCTTAGTGTCCAGCCTCGGCTCGAATTTCTCCACCTTGTGATTCTCTCCCTTTGCACATGCAGACAAAAGAAATGCCGCTCCAAGCATTGCCAAAATCCCTGTTCTCTGTATTCTGCCCTTCGCCTGTCTCTCACACTTTTTCTGCTCTCTCATTTTTTCCTCCAGTACTCCCACCGTTTCTGATGCATTTTCCTTTTTTCTTTTTTCTCGGTCTTCCCTTTCTTTTCACTCTTTTCACGGTTTTCGCATTTTCTTTCTGCTCTTTCTGCTCTTTCCGCTTTTTCCGCTTTTTTCTCACCGAGTTTTTCTATCTGAGTCTCTCATCTCTGCTTTTTTGATCTTTTTCAGTGCACCAAGTACCTGCTTGATGTTGATCGGTTTTGCGAGATGTCCATCCATGCCGGCTTCCCTGCACGCGCGAATATCCTCGGCAAACGCATCTGCCGTCATCGCAATAATCGGAATTCTTCCATCAAGTTCCCCGCTCTCCTCCATCTTTCGGATTGTCCTTGTCGCCTCTCTGCCATTCATCATCGGCATCTGAATATCCATCAAAATCAGATCATATTTCTTTTTCGGAGAGGATGCGAGCATCTCCACACAAATTTTACCATTTTCTGCACGATCACATGGGATCTCATACTCACTCAGAATGGCCTGAATGATCTCCCAGTTCAAATCGTTGTCTTCCGCCACAAGAATGTGCAGATCGGAAAGTCCGCAGCGATCCGCCTCCTCTCCCCAGTCAGAATCCTGACTGAGAACATCCGTCTCCTGCTCGGCAACATCCAGATCCAGATAGACCGTGAATGTCGTTCCCTTTCCGATCTCGCTCTCGCACATAATGCTTCCGTTCATCAGATCCACCAGCTGGCGGATGATCGCAAGACCCAGACCAGTTCCCTGAATTTTGCTGATTCGGCTGTCTTCTTCACGTGTAAAAGAATGATACATCGTCTTCTGAAATTCCGGACTCATTCCCATTCCATTGTCTGCTACTTTACAGATAAGACGAATCTTCTGCGGCTGTCTCGATTCAGAAGAACGTCCATCTTCTGCTTCCTTCCGATCTGTCCGTCCATTCTTCCTTGTCTGCCCCATCGGTTCGGTCTGCTCGACCGGCTCGATTTGTCTGATTTGTTCAATTCGTTCCTCTGAAATCTCCAAAAGTACTCTTCCGCCGTTTTCTGTATATTTTACAGCGTTTGTCAAGAGATTCAAAAGAATCTGATTCAGTCTGAGCTGATCTGCCGCCAGCGCATCACAGATGATTTCATTCATCTTTACATCAAAAGTGATTTTTTTCTGCTCCGCCTGCGGACGCACCATACTCACGATCTCATCAATCGCCTCCCGCAAAGAAAACGGCTGAATCTCAAGTTCCATTTTTCCGCTCTCGATCTTTGAAATATCTAAAATATCGTTGATCAGCGTGAGAAGATGATTTCCGGCCCACGCCACCTTGCTCAGACACTCTCCCATGTATTTCGGATCATCGAGATGTTTTCTCGCTAAGTCCGTCATACCGATCACTGCATTCATCGGGGTTCGGATATCATGGGAAACCGTTGAGAGGAAGTCTGTTTTCGCCTGATTTGCCTGCTCTGCAAGGACAAGAGCCCGTTTCAGCTTCTTGTTGATCGAGAGAATGTACACGCCATCCATAAGAGTCAAAAACAAAAGACTTCCACAGACAATCCACACGATATTCCAGTCCACACTCACCTGATTCATCTGATTTACCGGAATATATCCGAGAATGTCAAGTTCAAGATCTCTTCCAAAGCTGGAATAGTACCAATAGCAGTCCTCCCCGCGGAAATTTTTGTACTGTAAAAGTCCCTTTTCCGTTGTCCGGAGACGTTCGGCAAGATCTTCCACCTCATTGTAGTCATCCTGAAAATTATATCCCCGAATGTAATCTAAAAAGCTTCTCGACTTCATGGAGGCAGACTGCACCACATATTCTCCATCACTCGTGATGATGCTGATCTCCGCGGACGGATATTCGGTCGGGAACACCCATGCGCGCTGCAAGTAATCTACCGGGATAACTCGCAGAAGAAGATATGGTTTTCTTCTGGCCTTTCCAATCTTGATCTCAACCTTTGTTCCAACACTGATCACGGACTGCTGCGTCTCTCCCACGCGGTACTTTCCGAGAATCAAGACCTCGTCTCCGGTAGACGTGAACATTTTCTCCATTTTCCGGAGCGCGGTCTTGTTCGCATTGTATGTTCCCTCTCGAAATGCCTGATAGGCAGTAATCACATCACTTCCATTTTTTAAATAAGTAGATCTTGCGGACATATCATCCATATCCACAATGTGCGCATACCGATCCTTCTGTGTGTTTGCGGTCCGAAGATATTCAATCGCCTCGTCCATCGTCATGTTTTTGTGAGTGATATATTGCGCCCAGTCATCCACATATCCTTTTTCTGTATACAAATAGCTCTCTGACAGCTGTTTCATCGATTCTACCGCCGTACAGAAATTCTCCATCTGAAGCCTGCTGTTCTCTTTTCTGAAATTTTCCGAATATAAAACTGCCAAAACCCCGGCAATCAAAATCATGACCAGATTGCAGACCAGCAGCGCCGCTCTTCCCCAACTGCCTTTCCGCATCTTACGTTCTGCTCTCTTTTGTTCTCCGTTCAATTCTTCTCCCTCGAACACGTTTCCGTACTCTCATCCCCATACATTCTCATCTGCAACTGTTCTCCGTTTTCACAATTGCAAGCAAAAATCCATTCAAAATCTATACTCCGTTTCCATGCAAATAAAGTGCACACTACCGGCACCTTATATCATTACCTTTTATTATAAAACAAAAGTATAAAAATAGCAAACTCCATGATTTTCGAAAAATTCATGGCTTATTAAGAAATTATTCATTTTGTATCTTCATTTCTATGATAAGATAAATTTGCAAAAGATTTAAACCTGCACGTTGCTATTTTTTCTCTTTGTCCAGGTTTTCCAGCTCTGCCAATCAGATCCAATCCGATCGGCATATGAAGATGGAGAACAAGCCAGAGCAGAAACCGGCGTGCACAAAAAATGCTTGCACAGAAGCACAAAAGTCCAGCTAATAAATGTCAATAGATAAATGAAAAAATATTTTTTCTAAGAAAAGTGCAAACTTACCCCTTGGTGAAAATATCATCAAAAAAGATATTGATTCAGTAGGTAGTACTATTTTACGCAACTACGTCGCAT
>NZ_JBNMIC010000070.1:0-9229 GCF_050873065.1 Brotaphodocola sp. | reverse complement strand
TTTGTATGATAGGAAATTGCCCTGACCCATTTTTTATATGACAGGAAATTTATATTTTTAGGAGAGTTAAATGATGGAACAGACACTGCGAGTAGGTGTGATTTCTTCTACGCACGGAGTACGCGGAGAGGTGAAAGTTTTCCCGACCACCGATGATCCGAAGCGCTTTAAAAAGCTCAAGACCGTGATGTTAGATACAGGACGGGAAAAGCTGACCCTGAATATTGAGCAGGTGAAATTTTTCAAAAACATGGTCATCTTGAAATTTAAAGAGTTTAATGACATCAATGAGATCGAGAAATACAAGGGAAAAGATCTGCTGATCAACCGTGACCAGGCAGTAAAACTTGCACCGAACGAGAACTTCATCGTGGATCTGATCGGGCTGAAAGTTGTGACGGATGAGGGCGTGGAGTTTGGTACCCTGAAAGATGTCATGGAGACCGGAGCAAATGATGTTTATATCATTGACGGAAATGATGGCAAGGAATATCTGTTCCCGGCAATCAAACAGTGTATTTTGAACATCGATCTCGAAGAGGGCGTGATCACCGTGCATATTTTGGACGGACTTCTTGATCTGTAAGAATTTCGCGGCAACAATAGATGTTAAGAGATGGAGGAAGAGAACGTGAATTATCACATTCTGACACTGTTTCCGGAGATGGTGATGGACGGACTGAACACGAGCATCATCGGGCGCGCCACAAAGAAGGGACTTCTCTCGATTGAGGCGGTCAATATCCGGGATTATACAAAAGAAAAACACGGTCATGTGGATGATGCGCCATACGGCGGCGGTGCCGGAATGGTGATGCAGGCAGCACCTGTCTGTGATGCATACGAAGCGCTCTGCGAGAAAATCGGAAAGCGCCCGAGAGTTCTCTACATGACTCCGCAGGGAAAAGTTTTCAATCAGAAAATTGCGGAGGAACTCTCAAAAGAGGAGGATCTCGTCTTTCTCTGCGGACACTATGAGGGAATTGATGAGCGCGCACTTGAGATGATCGTGACAGATTATCTCTCGATCGGAGACTATGTGCTGACGGGAGGAGAGCTTCCGGCAATGGTGATGATCGACTGTATTTCCCGTCTTGTGCCGGGGGTTCTCAACAACGATGTGTCTGCGGAGATCGAGTCGTTTCACGATAATCTTTTAGAGTATCCGCAGTACACGAGACCGGAGGTCTATGAGGGACGAAAAGTTCCGGATGTGCTGTTATCCGGTCATCACAAGAAAATTGAGGAGTGGCGCAGGGAGCAGTCGATCAAGCGCACTCTGGAGCGCCGGCCGGATCTTCTCGATGATGCGGTTTTAAGCAAAAAAGAGAAGATTTATCTTGCAAAACTGCGGGCACAGCAGGAAATGCAGGAAGAAGAATCATCAAAAAATAATTAGAAAAGTACTTGCAATTACAAAATGAATATGATAGAATTGATGCGTTGTGACGAAGAAAAAAGAGATATTCCTCTGTTGCGCAGGACGCATTAAGAATGTCAAGTATATGAAGGAGGTTCACACAAATGAACGAAATTATTAAGAACATTGAAGCAGCTCAGCTGAAGGCATCTGTACCGGAGTTCCGCGTTGGCGATACTGTTAAGGTATACAACAAGATCAAAGAGGGTAACCGTGAGAGAATCCAGGTATTCGAGGGTACCGTAATCAAGAGACAGAACGGCGGCGCTAGAGAGACCTTCACCGTTCGTAAGAACTCTAACGGAATCGGCGTAGAGAAGACCTGGCCGGTACATTCCCCGTTCGTAGACAACATCGAGGTTGTTAGAAAGGGTAAAGTAAGACGTGCAAAACTGAACTACCTGAGAAGCAGAGTTGGTAAGGCTGCAAAGGTAAAAGAGCTGGTTAAATAATTTTGCGAATTTTGCGTAGACGAGAGGGGACAATGTTTATTGTCCCCCCTTTTGTTATAGGGATGAATTTCCCTGTGTTTGAGATGAAGATGGAGTAATTTCGTGTATTTTTATCGAAGTGATGAAAGCAACCTGGTTCGGCGTGTGTCCAGCTGGGTGGTGGATATTGCAGTCGCATTGGCATTCGCCTGGTTTTTCCTCAATTTTTTTGGTTCTCAGATTGTTGTCGGGGGTCCCTCGATGCAGCCTCTCTTAAATTCCGGGGATGTGGTTCTGATTAATCGAATGGCTTACGATTTTGGAAAGCCGGACCGCATGGATGTTGTTGTGTATGAGCGTGAGGACAAGAAGACAAATGTGAAGCGGGTGATCGGAATTCCCGGTGACACAGTTCATATTCAGAATGGAACGGTCTATATCAACGGAGCGGCGTTCCCGGAGGCAGGAACCGTATCTCTTGCAGGACTTGCGGAGACCCCGATCACGCTCGAGGAAAAAGAATATTTCCTTTTAGGAGATAACCGGGAGAGCAGTGAGGACAGCCGTTTTGTCAATGTGGGAAATATCAGGGAAGAACAGATTATCGGGAAAGTGTGGATCCGAATCGCCCCGCTTTCTGGTTTTGGATTGATTCGATCATAAGATAAGCATTGTTTGTAGCATAAATTTTGGATGGGAGGAAAAAATTTGAACATTCAGTGGTATCCGGGACATATGACAAAGGCCAAGAGAGCCATGAAAGAAGACATCAAACTCATCGATCTGATTGTGGAACTTGTGGATGCGCGTGTGCCGCTCGCAAGCCGCAATCCGGACATCGATGAACTCGGAAAGGGAAAGGCGAGACTGATTCTGCTCAACAAATCGGATCTTGCAGATGAGCGTGCAAGTGCAGCCTGGGCATCCTGGTTTCAGTCAAAGGGATGTTTTGTGGTTAAGCTCGATTCGAGAAGCAAGGCGGGAATCAAGCAGATCAACAGTGTGGTACAGGAGGCATGTAAAGAGAAGATTGAGCGTGACCGCCGCCGCGGAATCTTAAACCGCCCGGTTCGCGCGATGGTAGTGGGAATCCCGAATGTCGGAAAATCTACATTTATCAATTCTTTTGCCGGAAAAGCGTGCGCAAAGACCGGAAACAAGCCGGGTGTGACAAAGGGAAATCAGTGGATCCGTCTCAATAAGACGTTGGAGCTTCTCGACACTCCGGGAATTCTCTGGCCGAGATTCGAGGATCAGCGCGTCGGTCTGCTTTTGGCAATGATTGGTTCAATCAACGATGAGATTCTGAATAAGGACGAGCTTGCGGTGGAGCTGATCCGGCTTCTGATGAAGAGATGCCCGGAAGTGATGACGGAGCGCTATAAGTTAGATGCGCTGACGGAGGAAGAAAAGGGAGAGCCGGGAGAGATCCTTGCACAGATTGCGCGCACCCGCGGCTGCTTAAAGAAGGGTGGAGAGCCGGATTACAGCAAGGCTGCTGCGATTCTGATCGAAGATTTCCGCTCTGGACGTCTCGGGCGGATCACACTGGAACTTCCGCCAAAGTCGGATGAATCTGAAAAGGCAGAAGTCAAGGAGACAAAGAAAGTGGCAGAGCAGACGGAGGCAGAGTGATGGCACTGAGAGAACTCAAGGGAGAAAAGCTTCAGGCAGAGCTTGAACGCCTGAAGAAAATGCGGGAATATGAGGACACCTATGCGGCGTGCACAGCAATCTGCGGAATTGACGAGGCAGGGCGGGGGCCGCTTGCAGGTCCCGTTGTTGCAGGAGCAGCGATTCTTCCGCCGGACTGTGACATCCTGTATCTGAACGATTCCAAGAAACTTTCCGAGAAGCGCCGGGAAGCCCTTTTTCTTGAGATTCAGGAAAAGGCGGTTGCGTGGAGCGTCGGCATTGTCGGTCCGGATGTGATTGATGAGATTAACATTCTGCAGGCGACTTATGAGGCGATGCGCCGTGCGATCGCAGGTCTCAGTATTCAGCCGGATCTTTTGCTCAACGATGCAGTGACGATTCCGGGTGTTGAGATTCCTCAGGTTCCGATCATCAAGGGAGATGCGAAGAGTCTCTCGATTGCGGCGGCAAGTGTGCTTGCGAAGGTGACAAGGGATCACATGATGGTTGAGTATGACAAGATTTTCCCAGAGTACGGATTTGCGAAGCATAAGGGCTATGGAACGGCAGCCCACACGGCGGCATTGCGGGAGTACGGCCCGTGTCCGATTCACCGCAGAAGCTTTATCGGAAAGATCATGCAGGGAAGTGGAAAATGAATCGCCGTGAAATGGGAGCGCGATATGAGTACCTCGCAGAAGAATGGCTGAGAGTGCAGGGACTTGAGATTCTTGCGAGAAATTTCCGCTCAAGGTCGGGGGAGATCGACCTGATTGCAAGAGACGGGCAGACGATTGTCTTTGTGGAAGTCAAGTACCGAAGCTCGTCATCGAGCGGAGATCCCGAAGAGGCGGTCGGCTGGCAGAAGCAGAACAGGATCCGGAATACGGCAAGATATTATCTCTATCGAAACCGATACGGCGAGGAGACGCGCTGTCGTTTTGATGTGGTTGCGATTCTCGGATCGGAGATTCGCTGGATCAGAAATGCATTTTGATGCGGCGGGGACGCGGCAGGAACGAAGAATTTCGATGAAGAGAGGAAAAACGATGGCGGATTGGATTAGAAAACAAAATGCAGAAGAACATTTGAAGATCAATGAGAAGAACGGGGTCTGCTATCTGACATTTCCGGCACTTGAGCAGACCGGAATGGTGTCACACGCCTTTTCAACGCGAATTGGCGGTGTGAGCGAGGGGATCTTCTCGACGATGAATTTTGGATTTACAAGAGGAGACAATCCGGCGCATGTGCTGGAAAACTATCAGCGAATGGCAGATGTTCTGGATGTTGACATGGAAAAGATGGTTGTGTCTTACCAGACACATACCACAAATGTGAGAAGAGTGACAGAGGAAGACATCGGAAAAGGCGTAGTCTATCCACGCGATTACAGGGATGTGGATGGTCTGATCACAGATCTGCCGGGAGTCACACTTGTGACCTTCTATGCGGACTGCGTGCCCCTCTATCTTCTCGATCCGGTTCACCGCGCGATCGGTCTGTCCCACTCGGGATGGAGGGGAACGGTTCAGCGCATGGGAAAAGCGACACTCGATGAGATGGAGAAAGCTTTTGGAACCAATGCTTCGGATGTGATTGCCTGCATCGGTCCGAGCATCTGTCAGGACTGCTTTGAGGTTGGCGCTGAGGTCGTCGAGGAGTTTGCAGCGGCCTTCGCCCCGGAATACCACAACGAACTGTTTTACCGCAAGGAGAATGGAAAGTACCAGCTGAACCTCTGGAGGGCGAATGAGATCATCTTTGCAGAGCGCGGAGTGAAGCCGGAGAACATCCACACGACAGATATCTGCACCCGCTGCAACCCGGATTTTTTGTTCTCGCACCGTGCAGTCGGAAAAGAGCGTGGAAACCTCTCTGCATTTCTATGTTTAAAAGAGAAATAGGTTAAAGAAAAGGCTATTGCAAAACAGATTGTTTTCTGCCTTGCAATAGCCTATCTTATTGCTGATTTTGCTGATTGCCAGTGTTAGGTTTCACTGCTGTATATTATTTGATGGAGCCGATGTAATCGTATCCGTCGGAATGGTATCTGCGGAGCAGATTCTGGATCTTTTCTGTCGGGGACAGAGAAGCACCGATGGAGACATCGTGGTTGAAGGAGTTGATGATGGCAGCGATGTACTTGCTCATATCAGCCTCTAAGTACCATGGGCGGTCTAAAAGAACAGACGGGCGATAGTTTAAGTTTGTCGTAATGACATAGTCGATGTAACCGCGGTTGTAGAAATCATCGAACTTCTCAAGGCCGCTGGTGAACAGACCGAAGGTACAGCAAACGATAACTTTGTCAGCCTTGCGCTCTTTCAGTTCCTTTGCAGTGTCGAGCATGCTCTCTCCGGAAGCGATCATATCGTCGATGATGAGAACTGTCTTGCCCTCCACAGAGGAACCGAGGAACTCATGGGCAACGATCGGGTTTCTGCCATCCACAACGCGGGAGTAATCACGGCGCTTGTAGAACATACCCATATCAACTCCGAGGTTGTTGGCAAGGTAAACAGCACGGTTCATCGCACCCTCATCCGGGCTGATGACCATCAGGTGATCCTTGTCAATCTTTAAGGACTGGTCATGCTTGAACAGAGTCTTCACGAACTGGTAAGTCGGCATGAAGTTGTCAAATCCGCTTAACGGAATTGCATTCTGTACGCGCGGATCGTGAGCGTCGAAGGTGATGATGTTGGAGACACCCATCTCTACGAGCTCTTCAAGTGCCATTGCGCAGTCTAAGGATTCACGCTTCGTGCGCTTGTGCTGACGGCCTTCATATAAAAATGGCATAATCACGTTGACACGGTGTGCTGTTGCAGCGGAAGCACCGATGATGCGCTTGAGATCCTGAAAGTGATCGTCCGGTGACATGTGGTTGGTGTAACCGCAGACGGTATAAGGGATGCTGTAGTTGGTGACGTCCACCATTGCGAACAGATCGACGCCGCGGACGGACTCATTGATCACGCCCTTTGCCTCGCCGGAACCGAAACGCGGGCAGGAACAGTCAAGAAGATAAGAATCTACATCGTAGCCGCGGTAATTGAGATCTTTCTCACGGCGAATCAGCTCTTCCGTATCATTTCTGCGGAATTTGACGATGTGGTCATTGACCTTGCCAGCGAGATCCCGGCAACTTTCCAGGGCTGCGATTTTGAGCGGTGCAACCGGAAGAACATCATTGAACACATAATTGTTTGCCATTTTTAAGCTCCTTCACAAATATTATTCGGTTAAATTGAAGTTAAATCCAATCTCTTTTATACCATTTTGAAAACAAGGCAGTCAATAGGAAACTGTCGAATTTCGTAAAAAAAAACAAAGTCTTGTTCCTTTACAAAGAGCGGGAATCTTGTTATGATAAAAAGATAGGTATGGAAAGATATAGAAACAAGAAAAAACGATTCGATTAGGAAATCAATAACCAGTAACGAGGAATTAATTAATGAAGAAAAAAGGTCATTTGATAAAATCCATTGATCCGGGCTCGATTGCGGAAGAACTTGAGCTTGAGACAGGAGACCGTCTGCTGACAATCAATGGAAATGAAGTGGAAGATATTTTTGACTATGAGTACTATGTGGACAGCGAGAGCATGGTCATGGAAGTGGAGAAGGCAGACGGAGAGCTGTGGGAGCTTGAGATCGAAAATGACTACGAAGACCTCGGAATCAACTTTGAGAACGGTCTGATGAGTGATTACAAGTCGTGCAGCAACAAGTGCATTTTCTGTTTCATCGACCAGATGCCGCCGGGAATGAGAGAGACGCTTTATTTTAAGGATGACGACTCAAGACTCTCGTTTCTTCAGGGAAATTATGTCACGCTGACAAATATGAAAGAGCATGATATTCAGCGTATCATCGATTTTAAACTTGCGCCGATCAACATTTCCGTTCACACGACAAACCCGAAACTGCGCTGTGAGATGCTTCACAACCGCTTTGCAGGGCGGGCACTTGAGAACATCGACCGTCTTTATCAGGCGGACATTCCGATGAATGGCCAGATTGTTCTCTGTCCGGATGTGAACGACGGGGAGGAGCTTGAACGCACGATCGGAGATCTCACAAACTATATTCCGTGCATGCAGAGTTTGTCGGTCGTTCCGGTCGGACTGACAAAGTACCGCGATGGTCTCTACCCGATGAAACCGTTTGATAAGAAGCGGGCGGAGGATGCGATCGAGATCATTGAGCGCTGGCAGAAAAAAATTTATGAGGAACATGGAATTCACTTTGTTCATGCGAGTGATGAGTTCTACATCTTAGCGGAGCGCCCGATGCCGGAGGAGGAGCGCTATGACGGATATATCCAGCTCGAGAACGGAGTCGGCATGCTCCGCCTTCTCGACACCGAGGTCACTGAGGCGCTTGAGGAATTGAAGAAGGAACAGAATAAAAAGAATCACCACAAAGACCAGAAAAATAAGAAGAGCCATAAGCGTCAGAATAGGCAGGGGGATTCGGACAGCCAGAAAACGGTGGAGGCAGTCGAGGCGGAAGAACTCTCGATTGCAACCGGAATGCTTGCCTTTCCTTATTTGAAAAAGCAGGTTGAGAAGATCGAGAAGATGTTTCCGCAGAAAAAAGTGCATATCTATGAGATCCGCAACGATTTCTTTGGACCGATGATCACAGTCGCAGGTCTGATCACGGGACAGGATTTAAAAGCCCAGCTGACGGGGCAGAAACTCGGTCAGAGACTGCTGCTTCCGGCATGCATGTTTAGAAGCGGGGAAGAGGTCTTTCTCGACGATGTGACGCGCACAGAACTGCAAAATGCTTTACAAGTTCCGGTGAATATTGTAAAATCAAGCGGACAGGATCTCGTTGATGCGATCCTGTACCCGGATACTGAACAAAATACCGAACATAATAAATACGAATTGAAGGAGATTTGAGAATGAGCAAACCGATTGTAGCGATTGTAGGACGCCCGAACGTGGGAAAATCCACCCTGTTCAACGTGCTGGCGGGTGAGACGATTTCCATCGTAAAAGACACTCCGGGCGTAACCAGAGACCGTATCTATGCGGACTGTACCTGGCTGAATATGAACTTTACGCTGGTGGATACCGGTGGTATCGAGCCGGACAGCAAGGACATCATCCTCTCCCAGATGAGAGAGCAGGCACAGATTGCAATTGACACGGCAGATGTCATTATTTTCCTTGTCGATGTCAGACAGGGCCTTGTCGATTCCGATGCGAAGGTAGCGGACATGCTCAGAAAGTCTGGCAAGCCGGTCGTTTTAGCAGTCAACAAAGTCGACAGCTTCCAGAAGTTCGGAAACGATATCTACGAATTTTATAACCTTGGAATCGGCGATCCGATCGCAGTTTCCGGTGCTTCCCGTCTTGGAATCGGTGATCTGCTTGATGAGGTCAGCCGTCACTTTACGACCGATCAGATGGAGGATGCAGAGGATGAGCGTCCGCGTGTGGCGATCATCGGAAAGCCGAACGTGGGCAAATCTTCGATCATCAACAAGATTCTCGGTGAGGACCGCGTGATCGTGTCAAACATCGCAGGTACGACCCGCGATGCCGTTGATACCGAGGTGGTTCACAATGGAACCGAGTATGTTTTCATCGATACCGCAGGACTCAGAAGAAAGAGCAAGATCAAGGAAGATCTCGAGCGTTACAGCATTATCCGCACCGTATCGGCTGTGGAGCGCGCCGATGTAGTCATTCTTGTGATTGATGCCGTTGAGGGTGTGACGG
>NZ_JBNMIC010000069.1:0-9249 GCF_050873065.1 Brotaphodocola sp. | reverse complement strand
TTCCCAGATCAACACTGCATATCACCTGTTCTTTTACAAATGTTTTCGATAAACTTATTTCTTCTGTGTAAGAAAAACGAAGAAAATACTTATGGTGTTCTCTTTCCAGCGTTGGGGCAGATGCTTTCTTCCCACTCCATTTCTTTCGCAGATATTCCATATCCGTATGGAGCAGGTTTACCGGGAACCATTTCCAGTCTCGTCCATCAAACAGCTTTAATTGCGCTGCATCTGCTCCATCTTTTGTTTCTTTATACATCACATCGCGATAAAAGACCGGCATCGCATGATTTTCACAGATCAGCTTCGGTTTTCCAGTCAATTCTCCTTTTTCCCATAATCGCATCCGTGTTTCATACGAGGATACACTTCCAAGTGCATGCTGAATGGCCGCTCTTCTCAGGTAGGACGGCATTTTAGGAAAACAACGGTCAAAATCAAACCGGGCATGGTTCTTTTTCGTTTCATGCACCAGATGTTCCGCCTCGTTAAACCGTTTTTGTACATTTCCAATCGCAGAAAGTTCGTCCCAGCTTTCCGCATACGCCTGAATCAGGTAGGAAGCCGCTTGACGGAAAATATCCAGCGTATGGCGGATTGGTATATTCTGTTTTTTTATTTCTACGCCATAACTGGATACAATCTGCATAACGCACCTTTACTTTCTTTTTTTCTGCTCTTTTTGTCCCTCAATATACGCCATTACCTGTTCCCGGCTTCGGTCACTTACAGTAACCGCACAATAGGACGGGTTCCACAAATGTCCTCCACACAACTCCTGTTTTAATTCCGGATGTGCAAGAAACAGCTGGCGCGCCAAATTTCCTTTCATAATTTTTATCATGTCTGATATAAAAAATTGCGGCTTGCAGTCTAAAAGTAAATGTATGTGATCCGGCATAACCTCCATCGCCAGAATCTGAAACTGGTATTCCTCTGCAAGTTCATACAGCATCTTTTTGCATTCTAAATCCAGTTCATTTTTCAGAACCTGTTTTCGATATTTCGTGCATCAGACAAGATGGTACTGTAAAGAATATACATATCCCCTACCATATGAAAGTGTATTTTCTTTGATGCTGAACATATTTTCTTCCATATCTATATTATACCATATGCTTTTCTATATGGCAAACTTTTGTTCTACACTCTATCAAAAAACTGGCACACCTAACTCATCACTGAAGTAACGAGAATGCGGTGTGCCAGTTATTCAAAAAGTGTTTTCATTTTTGCATTTACATGGAATGAGGCTACTCCTCACTCTCCTTTTCTTTCTGCTCTGCCATTCTTGAAAATACCATGTCATAGCCGTCGCTTCCGTAATTAAGAGAGCGGTTTACCCGGCTGATTGTCGCAGTCGACGCACCGGTCTTCTCTGCAATCTCCAGATACGTTTTCTTCTCTCTGAGCATCTTTGCCACTTCATAGCGCTGTGACAGAGACAAGAGCTCATTTACCGTACAAACATCCTCAAAAAAGCGATAGCACTCTTCCGGTGTCTCCAGTGTCAGAATCGCCCGGAACAGATCATCCACTTCTTCATTTCTGATCTTCTTATTCATGAAAATTTCCCTTCTTTATCCATCTCGCCTGAGTCTGTATCAAAACTTCCATCTGCCCATCTTCTTATGACTTCTTATTCATCTTTCTTCTTCCTCTGAGCCTGTAAAAGAGTTCTACTCAAGCTGTTTTCGCTGCTTTTATCAGTTTATCACAGTAAATTTATAAAGTCTATACCTCTACGAAAAAATTACAAATGAAACTTTTTTTGCTGGCTTGATTGGCTCATTCCTTCCACATCTGTAAAAACAAGCGAAAAACTTTCTAAAGTAAGAACTTTTCCACCACCTGTGCCACGCCATCATCGTTATTGGAGAGTGTCACATAATCTGCGGCATTGCGCACCGGAAGCACGGCGTTTGCCATCGCCACACCGAGACCTGCGAACTGAATCATCGACAGATCATTGTAGCCATCTCCGCAGGCGATCATCTCTTCCCGGTCCATTCCAAGCGCATGAAGCAGCTGGTCAAGAGACTGTGCCTTATCAATCCCCTTCGGCAGAATCTCAAGGAAGAACGGTTCTGAACGATAAACGCTGAAATTCTTTCCAAGTGCCGCTTTCACCTTGCCCTCGACGGTTGCAAGATAATCCCCGTCATCGAGCATGATGAACTTCGGGACAGCAAAATTCACATATTCTCCGAGATTTTCAATTTTTTTCAGTTTCAAATGATTGATAGCTGACTCAATCTTTGCATACTGGTTCGCCGGATTATTCGTGATGATCCACGCATCCTGATAAGTCAGAATGTCCACGCCCTCCTCCTGCGCCAGATTGACAATTCGCTGATTTGATTCTACCGGAAGCTTTTTCTGGAAAACAATCTCCCTTGTACTGCAGTCCATGATGATTCCACCGTTGAAAGAAAGGATAAATCCGCCATATTTTTCAAGTTCAAGCTGTTCCGCAAGCGGCATCACTCCGTAAGTCGGACGTCCGGAAGCAAGCACAACCTTCTTGCCCCGCTTCTGCGCCTCCATCAGTGCACGCAGCGTCCTCGGTGTAATCACCTTGTCCCGGTTTGTCAGTGTTCCGTCCAGATCCAATACGATCATCTTGTAGTTGTTCATAAAATTCTTCCCCTAGCTGTAGCATTTTCTTTCACAAATATCTACCCTGTATTGTATCATGATTTTTGGTTTTTGTCATTTACATACGCAAAGCTCACTCACACAACCTCACACTGGGTCACAAAAATTTTTCTGATTTTTATTCACCGCACCTCGTCTCTCTCAATATGATACTAACAAATATATGCAGCCATTCAAGTCATCATTTTTATCATCATTTATCCTTATCTTATCATGGTCGTCACGACCTATTCATCAGGAGGCTTTTATGTATCGTCACTCACATCATACATGTTCTCGCGCCTTATCCGGCATTCTCTCACTTTCCCTGCTTCCGGTCGCTGCATTTACTATGGCCAGCTCACTCACCCTGACCGGATGCCAGAAAAACGAATCTGAGATGAGCCGCGTCCCCGTCACCTTAAATGAAGTTGCACACTCTATCTTCTACGCGCCTCAGTATGCCGCCATCGAGCTTGGATACTTCAAGGACGAAGGCATTGATCTGACCCTTGTAAACGGTGCCGGTGCCGACAAAGTTATGACCGCATTGATTTCCGGCGACGCCGATATCGGTTTTATGGGATCCGAGGCAAGCATCTATACTTACGCACAGGGAGCACAGGATTATGCCGTCAATTTTGCCCAGCTGACCCAGCGCGCCGGCAACTTCCTCGTTGGACACACACCGGATGATTCCTTCACCTGGGCAAAACTTAAAGGCACAAAAGTCCTTGGCGGACGCGCCGGTGGCATGCCGGAGATGGTATTTGAATATATCTTAAAGAAAAACGGCATCGACCCGAAGACGGATCTGACGATTGACCAGAGCATCAATTTCGGACTCACAGCAGCCGCCTTCTCCTCAGGGGATGGAAATGGTGCAGACTACACGGTCGAATTCGAGCCGTTCGCGACAAGTCTGGAGCTTGAGGGAAAAGGAAACGTCATCGCCTCTCTCGGCACCGACTCCGGATATGTGCCCTACACTGCCTACTGTGCAAAGAAAAGCTATCTTGCCGACCATCCGGAGCTGATTCAGCGATTCACCAACGCGATCCAGCGGGGGCTTGACTATGTAAATACCCACTCCGCCGAGGAAATCGCAAAAACAATTCAGCCTCAGTTTAAGGAAACTCCTCTCGAAAATCTGATTCGCATCACAGAGCGCTACAAAAATCAGGATACCTGGAAGTCCGACACGATTTTTGAGAAAGAGAGTTTTGAACTTCTCGAAAACATTCTCGAGGAAGCCGGGGAACTTAAAACTCGCGTTCCTTATGAGGATCTCGTCACCACCGAATTTGCAAAAACCGCCGCATCAAAAACAAAATAGGCAAAAAATGTTCCGGCAATCTTATGAGTGCACCTCAAAAACTGCCGGAACATTTCTCTTCCCATTTGTATCTTCTTAATTTTTTTCTTTTTTTTCGTAAATTCCTCTTAATTCTGCTTTGCGAGCTTCTCCTCGGCACTCTTTAACCAGTCCACCTTAAAGAAGTAAATCGCCATTCCAATCGCACAGATCACCCAGGTGATCGGCCACCCAGCCATCACCACCATAAGGTCATGGGTTCTCGGAACTGCAATCGCCAGATAGATCTGACGAAGCACCACAAAACTGCCAAGCATAAAGTACATCGGAATACTTGATTTTCCGACACCGCGCAGTGCTCCACTGAGGATCTGGGTAACCGGCAGAGAAATGTACGCATAAGAGAACAGATGCAGCATTGCACCACCGTTTGCAATCACCTGCTCATCACTTGTAAAGAAACGGACAAGATCTCCGCCCTTCAAGTTCATCACAAAGCATCCAACCAAAATCACAGACGAACACATCAGCCATGCTGAGAAAATACCTTTCTTCACGCGGTCGCTCCTGCGCGCACCGATGTTCTGACCCACAAAGGTTGTGATCGTCATGTTAAAGCTCTGAAGCACAAGCTGGAGAAAACCATCGATTCGAATCGTTGTGGAATATCCCGCAATCGCCGCCGCACCAAAACCATTGATATAGGACTGCACAATCACATTGGAAAATGCCGTGATACTCTGCTGAAGAGCGGCCGGAAAACCGATCTCCACAATCCGCTTTACCACTGCTTTGTGGAAACGGATTTTTCTCCACTCCACCCGGTAATCCTCTTTGGCGCAGACAAGCTGACGCATGACAAGAAACGAGCTGAATGCCTGTGCAATCAAGGTTCCAAGTGCAACGCCCGCAACCCCGAGCTTTGCCCCACAGACGAGAACAAAGTCAAGAATAATGTTGGTGATACTCGCCACTGCCAGATAAATCAGCGGATTTCTCGAATCCCCGACTGCCCGCAGAATTCCCGCTCCCATATTGTAAAAGAGTGCAAAGGTAATTCCCGCAAAATAGATTGTCAGATAGAGCGTAGAGTGCGGAAGAACTTCCTCCGGAACTCCGATTGCCCGCAGAAGCGGCCGTGTCACCGAGATGCCAACAACTGTGAACACGACACTGAGCACACCGGTCAGCCAGAGCGCACTGTGAACGGCCTGACTCAGCTCCTCCTTCTTTTTTGCACCAAACGACTGTGAGATCACAACACCGGCACCGGCGGAAAGTCCCATAAAGAATCCCACCAGCATATTGATTACCGACGCGGATGCTCCGACCGCTGCCAATGCATTCGTATCAACAAAATTTCCCACCACATAAGAATCCGCTGTATTATACAGCTGCTGAAACAGATTTCCGATAAGAAGAGGGATCGCAAACACCAGCATCGACTGGACGATCCCTCCCTCAATCAGATCGGATTGTTTTTTCTGCACCTTCACCGCTTCCCTTCTCTTTTGTCTCTCCGACCGATTTATTTACTTTTCAGATCAACTCACTCTTCTTGATTCCGCGCTTCATCTCGTACATGTTTCGATCTGCCTCATTGAACAGACGGCGAATGCTCTCCTCTGTTCCGTCAAAGCAGTGATCCTCCGCAATTCCAAAATCAACCATCGCCGGAATCTTATGCCAGTCTTCCAGCTTATTCTTTGCCGCCAATTTTGCCGCAATGACATGAGTCTTCTTCTCCGCCCAGTAATGAGGACAGTTCTTTAAAACCAGCAGAAATTCATCTCCGCCGATTCTTATGATTAAATCTGTTTTTCTTAAACTTGATTTCATCGTCTGGGCGACTCGCTGGAGAATACGATCTCCTGCCTCATGCCCGTACTGATCATTGATGTGCTTAAATTTTCGCAGATCCGCGACAACAAATGTGATTTGCTCATTCAAAAACTCGGGCACAAAAACCCGCTCATCAAACACCCGGCGGCTGTAAACGCCCGTCATGGAATCGAAGTACGCCCGATCGGCCTCCGCTTCCATGTCCTCTAACTTCACTCCGTCATTCAGCGTCTTGTAAACAGAGAAATCTGTCTTTTCTTCCAAAAGTTCCAGACAAAATCTTCTCTTTTCCCCGTTCTCCTTCGTCATCACAATCGGAACCGTCACCACCCGGAAAATCCGGTCATGAATCCATTCAAACCGACAGGTCTTCTTGTCTGAGTAACGATTCTCCACATGTTTGTGTGATTCCGCGTCCACTCCGTAACGACAAGGTCCGTCATCAATCAGATTTCCCTCTTTGTCAATTCGCATCTGCCGGCAGTCTTTCGTGTCAATCAGTCTGACACGGTCAAAATACATATTTCCGAATTCCATGCAGATCTGTATTTCCTGCAGGTTCGCATGCATGACTTCCTCTTCAAACTTCACCGTTTTTCTCCAAATTTCTCTCGAACTTGTATGATATCACTCTATACCATTTTATATAAAACCCTTTTTTTATAGTAACATTCCCGCATCTGAAAGTCAACAATAACTCTGCTGCCACCACTGTGTCATACGGCATTTTCAGTTCAGGAAATGCCTGCCCGTGTACAGTAACGCACAAATACATTGTGATTGCGCCTCTTTTCCAACTTAAAATTAAAAGAACAAAAATCTTTCCACCGTCATCTTCAAGCTGTCGATGTACCCGGCACGCTCCACTTGTGCATCCGTCAGGATTCCAACCTCTCCTAACACTGTTCCGTTCAGCTCATAGCGGATCACCCCGATTTTCTCATCCTCTTCGAGCGGCGCTTGTGCCTCCTCCGGGATCTGAAGAGTCTTCTCAACCGCTGAAAAATCCTCTCCATTCATCCCCAGATAAGAGAATTCTTCCTCATAGCGGAGCGGAACCGTCTTTTCCTTTCCGCCTTTCACCGAAAGTTCCGGAAGCTCTGGCATCTGTGTATCCCGATACAGCTTACAGGTTGCATAGCCATAGTTTAGCAGAATTCTCGCATCTGAAAAACGCGTTTTATAATCCGGCGCCGCCATGATCGCCGCAATCAGTTCCACCCCGTCTTTCTCCGCAGTCGCCGCAAGACAGTACTTCGCCCGTGACGTGGACCCCGTCTTGAGCCCGGTCACCCGAAAATCTGTCGCCATTTTCAGCAGTTTGTTTGTGTTTGCCAGTCCGAATTCTTTTGTCCCCTGTTTCGTCACATGGGTGATATTCTCCATCCAGATCGTCGAATAATTCTGAATCTGGGGATAGCGCGTAATCAGCTCCCTCGCCATCACCGCAATGTCCCTCGCAGTCGTCAGATGCTCCGGATCCTCCGTCAGACCGCAGCAGTCCACAAAATGCGTGTTCGTCATCCCAAGTCCCTTTGCCCGCTCATTCATCTGTCTGACAAATTCCTCCTCCGTCCCTGCAAGATATTCCGCCATCGCCACGGAGGCATCATTTCCGGACGCGATGACGATACACTTGATTAACGTCTCCACAGTCTGAACCTCTCCCTCTTCCAGAAACACCTGAGATCCTCCCATAGCCTTCGCCCTCGCACTCGTCACCACCTCATCCTCAAGCCGTATTTTTCCTGCATCGAGTGCATCAAAAATCAAGATCAGCGTCATCACCTTCGTGACGCTTGCCGGGCTTCTTCTCTCGTCCGCATTCTTCTCACAGATCACCTGGCCACTCGACGCCTCCATCAAAATCACACTCGGCGCCATAACCTCTGCCGGGACAGCCGCAGCCGGAAGTGTCTCCATTCTCCCATCACCATCAGAAAAATCTGAAGTTTCCGCTCCCCACACAGATGCCGGAAAGCATCCCGCATTTCCCGCCAACGTCAGTAACGTCAGAATCAAACTCCAGACAATCAGAAACCGAAATCGCAAAACCTGTCTCATTCAAACGCTCCCCAAACCCGCTTACTTTCTTTGTTTCCAGTCTATGGATTCGGCGATCGTCTTATGTATTTTTGAATTCCCCTTTCTTTTATGAATTGTAAGAATTCCCCATATAGCCTTTTTGTCCGGATTATGATATGATACAATCAAATACCCGGAACGATTTTGGGAATCGTTTCGGAAGAAATGAGGGATCAGGAATGGATCATTTTGAGTACATACGAGCAGACAATCGCAGACGCAAAAACCGACACAGACGCGGCCCAATTATCGGAGGCTGTGTATTACTCGTCGGCATCTGCTGTGCAGGTGCTATATTTTTTGCCGGAAAGATGAAACCGGGCGGAAATGGAAACGGAGGCAGCTCTATCGTCATCGGAGCAGGTTCCAATGAGGCAACGACCTCTGACGCAGCAACGGGATCCGCTGAGTCCGGGTCCGTCTCTGTTGAGACTTCCAAGGAAACTCTTCTCGATCAGGCAAGCGCACTTGCAACCGGTTACGACTATGACGGGGCAATCACCCTTCTCACAGACAGCGCATATGCTTCCGACCCGGCTGTGCAGGAGGCGATTGCCGGTTACGAGAACACCAAATCAACACTTGTGCAGGTAGATGTCAACACCGTCACCCACGTCTTTTTCCACACCTTAGTCTGGGATACCGCAAAGGCGTTTGACGGGGACAGCCGCACGGACGGCTACAATCAGGTGATGACGACCGTCGATGAGTTCAACAAAATCATCCAGACGATGTATGATGAGGGCTACGTCCTCGTCCGTCTCCACGATCTCGCCTATGAGACGACCGATGAGAACGGCAATCCGGTGATGAAACCGGGCACAATCATGCTTCCGGAAGGAAAAATTCCGTTTGTGATGTCCCAGGACGATCTGTGCTACTATCCTTACATGGATGGAGATGGATTTGCAAGCCGCATCATCATCGGTGCAGACGGCAAACCGACCTGTGAGATGAAGATGGACGACGGCTCCACCTCGACGGGTTCCTACGATCTTGTTCCGATTCTTGAGGACTTCATCGACCAGCACCCGGACTTTTCCTACAAGGGTGCACGCGCCGTTCTCGCCTTCACCGGATATGAGGGAATTCTCGGATACCGCACCTCTTCCTCCTATGCAGAGACCTCCCCGACTTACGAGCAGGACCGTGAGGAAGCTGCAAAGGTTGCCCAGTGTCTGCGCGACAACGGCTGGGAGCTTGCCTCCCACAGCTGGGGACACTTAAACCTCGGAAAAGTCGACTATGAACGCTTCAAGACCGATACCGACAAGTGGGAAAATGAGGTCGAGTCCCTGATCGGACCGACTGACATCATCCTGTTCCCGTTTGGCGCTGACGTCGGCGACTGGCATCCGTATACCTCCGAG
>NZ_JBNMIC010000068.1:0-9275 GCF_050873065.1 Brotaphodocola sp. | reverse complement strand
CAGTAAGATTGTCGTGATGGGCATGCCGTCCGAGGATGGGGAGAGAGAGCTGCTTACGGAGCTCTACGTGGACAAGGGAGATGAGGTTTATCTGCCGAATCTGACAATGAGACTCGCAGGCAATGAGGGATGGGAGTCCGGCGGGGACTGGATGACCGAGCTTTTTCCGCAGTGGTCACTCACAGATGGCGGTGAGGACATGGGAAGTTATTTAAAAATTGAAAAGCCGGGAAGATATGTGATCTATCCGCTCTCGAGAACGCAGCTGCCATCAGGATTCTTTGGCACGTTTGATGTCAATGAGGACCGGACGACGGGGAGTCTTTTCTTCGAGCAGAAGCTGACATTCTGGCCGTCGCGGCAGGAATGTCTCGAGATTCCGCAGGGAATTCAGGGGGTTTCGCAGAGTCTGTTCTTCATTGCAGATGATGTGGCGGAGACTGCAAAGATTCCGGAGAGCGTGCAATTTTTGGACTGTCCGGCTTTTGAGGTGAGAAAAGAATATCGGGTCGATGAGAAAAACCGGTATTTTACTGTGCAGGATGGCATGCTGATTGACCGGAAGAAGAAGGCACTGATCGGAATCCCGCTTGAGCGTGAGAGCGTTGAGGTTCCAAAAGATATTGAGACAGTGGGACTCTCAAAGCAGAATTCGATCCGTGAGCTGACGTTCTTGTCGGACGAGCCGCCGGAGATTGATCTGTCTTATCTGAATGAGGCGACCCTGATTGTGCCGGAGCGCGCCTATGCAAAGTATCTGTTTGCGTGGGGGTCCAGCCTTGGAACAAATCAGCTGGCGACGGGCGGAGAGACGGATCCGGATTACGATTACAGGGACGGAGCACTCTTCTCAAAAGACGGAACGAAATTGTATCAGGTTTCGAAGGCACTTTCCGGACTTTACTTTGTTCCGGACGGAGTCGAGACGATCGGCACGGAGGCATTTGAAGTGTCTGAGTATATCGACCGGGTATTCTTCCCGGATAGTGTACAGAAACTTGAGTCTGAGAGCCTGAGCGGTGAGAGTCTCAGAGAACTCTTTTTCCAGTCGGAGACTCCGCCAGAGATCCAGAAGGATACCTTCGGCGAGATTGATTCTGCGATTGCGAGAGGACTTCATGTCCGGGTCGCAGAGGGAAGACGGGAGACCTACTTAGCGGCATGGGGACCGATTATCGGGGAGGAACAGGCAGAGAGCCTGATTGTCGATGAGCCGTTTGATTTAAAAGAGACGGAAAGCGGGCTGTCCTACTTAAATCTCAGCGACGGAGCTGTGCTTTTGCAGGCACCAAAGGACTTGACTTCTTTTGATGACATCGTGGCGGAAGCCGGTGAGGATGTCGTCTGGAAGGAGATCGGAACCCGTGCATTTGGCGAGTGCGAGTCCCTTGAAGCGATCACACTTCCCGATACGATAGAGAAGATCGGAAAAGAAGCGTTTGTCCAGTGCAAAAATCTTCAGCTTGTATCCAGCAAGACAAAGGGCGAGATTGAAGTCGGAAAGAATGCTTTTCCGGTTATAAGAGCAGTTGCGTTTGATGCTCTGGCAGTGAATTTCTCCGATGAGGAGGAGAATATGCTCAGCACCTCCTGTTATGTAAATAATGACTGCGTGGTGTCCGGTGGAAAGATGACGGATCGCGTCAACCTTTGGGGAACGTCCTACGAGTTAAAAGAGGCGGATCAGAGTGGAAGTTTTCTGTATGGAATTTATGAGAATGAGTCGTATCTGCTCAGTGGAACGGAGGGAGTTTCGGGGGCGATTGTGGCCCCGGACGGAACGACGCTCCGGGAGATCGGATACTATGCTCTCGAAAACTGCGATGGCGAGGTGACACTTCCGGAGGAATCCTCAAGAGGTCTGTGGTTTGTGGGACCTCAGGCATTCCACAATTCCGGTCTTACCGGAACGGTTGCGTTCTCGGATGTTCTGTGGAAGATTGAGAGCGGGGCATTTGAAGGCTGCGCGGGAGTCACAGAGATCCGATTTGACGCGGAGCCGGATACGCTGTGGGAGGAAGAGGACCAGAATGTTCTTCAGATTGGTGAGCGGGCATTTACCGGAACCTCGATTGAGGAGATCCGCTTCCCGTACACACTTGAGACGCTTGGACAGTATGTACTTTACGACTGTCCGAATCTTGAGAGAGTAATCTTTACCGGAGCGACACCTCCGACGCTTGTGACGTTCAGCAAGGGAAGCCAGTACCAGTTTGGCTGGGAAGAAACGGGACAGGAAGTCACAATGGGATTCGAGGAGATGGCAGAAGGCTGTGAACAGGACTATCTCGACAGATGGAAACTCAGTCTGTTTGGTTACACCACAAAGGAAGAGATGGCGAGTGACATGAGCTTTAATCTTCTGATAGATATCATGTTTGACTGGCCGGGAGAAATATGGGGAGACGATGGCGAGTATACGCCGGAGTTTGCCGCTTATTTTAATGATTATGTGGATGTGAAAGTCAACCAGAAGCTCTATGAGACAGAAGTCTATCTGTGTGGACTGATGGGACTGGAAGTTCCGGAAGAGCCGGAGTGGACGCTTCCGGATCCGGATGACTACCTCACAGATCAGACAGAGGATCTTGAAAATCCGGAAGAGCCGGCAGAAAAAATTCTTCCTGATACAGAAGAGCCGATTCAGCCGGATGATTCAATCGAGGATCCAATTGATGATTCGATTAAGGATGCGGATGAGACGATCGATGAGGAGACAAAAGATTCCGACTCGTCAGAAGATCAGAAGGATCAGAAAGATCCGGCTGAAGACAACGATAAGTCGGATGAAGATAAGTCCGAGGACGATGCAGCGGATCCGGATGAGAAACCAGAGGAAGATACTGAGGACAAATCGGACGAGAGTTCGGATGACAAATCAGACGGCGATGAGGAGAAACCAGATGATATAACAGAAGACGAGTCCGGAAACGAGGAGACCGATAAAGAAGAGTCCGACGAAGAAAAGTCTGACGAAAAGGAAGCCGGTGCAGAGGATAAAGACGACGGTTCGGGGACAGGTTCCGAGGCGGAATCCGAAGAAAAATCTGAGACAGATTCTGGGACTGGGAGAGACGAGACGGAGCAGAAAATAGAAGAGACAGAGGGGGAAACACAATCATGATATTGGAACAGTCGGAGCATATCATTCGTGAGGTAAAAAAAGTTTTTATCGGAAAGGATGATACCATCCGCCGGGTACTGATGACAATCTATGCGGGAGGCCACATTCTCCTTGAGGATTGCCCGGGAGTGGGAAAGACAACGCTTGCTCTGGCATTTTCGAGAGCACTCGGTCTGGATTACAGACGAATCCAGTTTACCACAGATACCCTCCCGTCAGACATTACCGGTTTTACGATGTACAACACACAGACGGGGAAGTTTGAGTACCGGAACGGCGCGGCAAACTGCAACCTCCTTCTCGCGGATGAGATCAACCGAACCTCTCCGAAGACGCAGTCGGCTTTGCTTGAGGCGATGGAGGAGCGCAGTGTGACGGTGGATGGAGTGACGCATCTGCTTCCGAATCCGTTTATCTGCATTGCGACGCAGAACCCGATCGGAGCAGCCGGAACCCAGGCACTTCCGGAGTCTCAGATGGACCGTTTCATGGTGCGACTTTCAATCGGCTATCCGTCGGATGAGGATCAGTTGAAAATTTTGAGAACGAGAAAGTACACCAATCCGCTTGAGGACATTCAGGTGGTTTCGGGAGCGGAAAACATTGTGGACATCCAGAACTACCTCTCAGCGATGACGATGAGCGATGAGGTTCTGTATTATCTGATTCATCTGTGTGAGGCGACGAGACAGGATCCGATTGTTGAGCTCGGAGTGAGTCCACGAGGGGTACTGGCACTCACGCAGATGGCGAGAGCGCATGCCATGCTTGAGGAGCGCAGCTATGTGATTCCCGAGGACGTCCAGGCGACGTTTGAGGATGTCTGTGCGCATCGTCTGATTCTGAAACCGCAGGCGAGAGTGGAGGGCGTGACGGAGAGAGATGTCCTTCAGAGAATTCTGACACAGGTAAAGCCGCCGTCCGCTCCAAAGAGGTGGAATCATGGCTAAAATCCGGGGCATCTATGCAGCAGTGACGGAAGTGACGTTCGCATTGTTTTTGTGGCAGAGAGAATGGTTTGTGTTTGGTATTTTTCTGTTTGAAATTCTGTGGTTTGTGCTTCTGTGGATCCTGATCCGCGTGGAAGCACCCCGGATTCAGGTTTCCATCCGCACTTCCCCGACGTGGAGGGCGGGAAAACCACTTCAGATGGAAATCAGGGCAGACTCCCGCCGCCTTTTGGCAGCGGCGATTCTCGAGGGAACTTTAGAGTGTGAGAACCTGATGATCGGAAAGACAAAGATCGTTCCGATCCACATGAATCTCTCTGAAAAATCAGTCCTGCTGACGCTCCCGATTGAGACAGCCGTGTGTGGAAGAATCAAGATCAGTCTGGTTGGTGCCAGATGCTATGATATTTTTTCTCTCAACGCAGCGCCGGTTCCTCCGGCACAGGAGTGTCAGATCCTTCTGTATCCGCAGGAGGTCCCGGTAGAAATCTTAAAGTACAGTTCTCCGGCAGGTGACAGCCTTGACGGAACCCAGATGGCGCCGAAGAAAGGAAAAGATGCCAGCGAGGTGTATGACTTGAGAGAGTACCATAGCGGGGATGATTTCCGCTCGATCCACTGGAAGCTCACTGGGAAACTTGGAGTGATGATGGTCCGGGAGGCGAGTGATCCGACCCGCCATGACACGCTGATTCTTCTCGATATCGGACAGTTTGACGAGAAGGCGAAAGTCTCCCCGCAGGCACTGAGCACGGCATTTTCTCTGGCAGCGGGAATCTGCGGAAAAATGCAGGAAGCAGGCTACTTTTTTGATGCGGGTCTTCCGGTGAATGGCGAGGTTCTCGTCCGCCAGATTTCGGATGAGCGTGCATATGAAAAAATGCTGGACGCATGGATGTATCTGGTGGTTCCAGAGAAAAACGGTTCCGGACTTCTGTGGTTTGAGGCAGAAAATATGCAGAGAACGTTTCGAAGAGTGATTTATGTCACGGCGGGACTCTGCCCGGATACCTTTTTCCGTCTGCCGGAAAATCTTGATATCACGGCGATCTGTGTTCAGGATGAGGGGGCAATCCGGGTATCGGAGCTGTGCAGAAGAGTCCTGATGGAGGTTTCCGCGGAGGAAGTGCTCAAAAATACATTCCGTGTGGTAATCTGATGAGGGTAATTTTTGAATCTGAAGTGGAAAAAATTTAAAGTAATTTGAAGTGGAAAGTACTGAGGGGAAGGACAGCTGATGAATAGGGAAAAGAGGCAGGACAGACAAGAAAGATGGAAGAATTATGCGGACTTATTCAGCTATACGGTGCTGGGCCTGTTTTTGGCAATCGGCCTTTTGCTGTCCTGGTTCCGGATGGTTTCGTTTTCGCCGTCCTTTTACCGGTTCTCGGCAGAGGTGGCACTTGCCGCAGTTTTGTGCGAGACGCTGTGTCTGGCCTTTCTGGGGGCTGTCGATCAGAAATACAAATTGACATTTTCACTTCCGGTGGCGGCAGCGGTTCTGGCAGGCTTTGTCTTTGGCTGGGAGAAAGTGCTGGCGGGAATGAGGGATTATCTCAATGTGATGATCGCCTGCTGGAATGAAAAATACAGCGACAACCTCTCTTACATGGGAAAGATGGCTGAAACACAGGACAATCTGAGTATTTTCTGCCTGTTTGTCCTTCTTTTATGCATTGCGGCGAACGGATATCTGCTGAGCAGAAAAAAACTGCTTCCGCTTTTTATTCTTGTCATCATTTACTTTGTGCCGGGAATCATTCTGGAACAGTCATCTGTGAGGGGAAGCATCTGCCTGTTATTGTCGGTTGTCGGAATCTGGCTGTTTTCACTTCGGGCGGGTTCGAGAGTGCGCAGAGCAATGTGGTTTCTTGCAGTTTGGGCGGGACTGCTTGTAATTTATTTTTTTGCACCGCCCGGAAAAAGTGAGAGAGTTCGTCTTTTTGAGCAGGAAATCTGGCAGACAATGGGACAGCTGCGATACGGAAAGGATACGCTTCCGGAGGGCGATCTTCTTCGCGCCTGCGAGATGGAGGATGGCGCAAAGGTCACGCTTCGCATCCGTGCGGATCATGTGAAGAGCATGTATTTTCAGGGATTCACCGGAGCGGTGTACCGGGATGGCCAGTGGAGAATGCTGAAAAAGAACATCTATGCCGGTGAACGCCGCGGATTTTTGAAGTGGATGAATGAGCAGGGCGTGGATCCGAATTCCCAGTATGTGGCATATCAGCAGGCAGGCGATCATCTTGTGGCGGAGAATCCGGATGAGACGGAGATTGAAGAGAATTTTGTCTCGGTCAGGAATGAGGGGGCAAACCGCAAATATGTCTACACACCGTACTCGGCACAGAAACCAAGCGGAGAGAAGATTGTGGGAAAGCAGGACAGCGGATACGTCTCTGGAAAGTTTTTTGGAAGCAGGGCGTATACTTTCACGGAATATTCGAGAAATGTGCCGGGAGAGCTTCAGCGTCTGGACTCGTGGGTCTATTCCCCGATCACGGAGGAACAGAAAAAATACCTCGAGGCGGAATCCGTGTACCGCGACTTCGTGTATGAGCATTATCTGGATGAAAACCGGGAGCTGAATGCGAAGATTGAGGAGATGTTCCACTCGGAAGATGAGGGGGAGAGTGCGCAGGGCGAGAGTATTTATGAAGTGACGCAGCGCATCCGCACGAAACTGAAGGATGAAACGAGGTATCATCCGACGCCGAAGGAAAATTTCGGCGGTGAGGATCCGCTGCTGCGCTTCCTTGAGGGAAAACAGTCTGGAAACTCAGCGTTTTACGCTTCTGCCGGAGTGCTCGCCTTTAGGAGTTTCGGGATTCCAGCCCGCTATGCCGAGGGGTATTATCTGGATGAGAACCAGGAAGAGAGTGAGGCAATGGAGGAGCGGACGGAAGATGGCATTGCCCTGACAGCACAGAACGCGCATGCCTGGGTGGAGGTCTGTGCGGATGGCATGGGCTGGATTCCGGTCGATGTGACTCCGGGATTCTATTATGACACCTACACGCTTTTGCAGCTCTCAGAGATGCCGCAGAAGATCAAGAAGACGGCGGCACTTGAGAATCAGGGAGATGAGGCAGAGGAAACTCTGAAGAAAGGAAACGAAGACGGGGGAAAGAACGGAGAAAATCCGCAGGAGCAGAGCAATCTGCAGGATGTGGTCTGGGGAGGATTTCTGATTGTTCTATTCCTTGTCGAGGCTATCTGGGTGGTTCTGGAGATTCGGAGGGTCTGCTACGAGTACCGGATTTATCACTGCATGGATACGCCGAACAAGGATCAGGAGACAGAGTTTTTGTTTGAGCGGATTCAGGAAAATCTGTGGGCCTGCGGAATCGATATGCAGCCGGGCTGGCACAAGGCGGAGACAAAGGCGGAAATCAGGGAAATTCTGGGGGATATTTCTGCCGGAATGTATTTGAAGATCAATGATTTGATGGAAAAATATTTTTACGGGGGAAGTTCGCTCGAGGCAGATGAGAGAAGACTTCTGTGGAGCTTTCTGATTCGGCTTCGCAGAGGAAGAAAAAAGAATCTCAGCCTGCACCGGCGTCTCAGGCTTCGTTTTTTGATGTTCGGAAGCGCAGCCTGAGTTCTTGTGGAAACGTTAATTAATTAATCAGGAGGAAAATAAAAATGGAAAAGATTACGAGCTTTACGATTGATCATCTGAAACTGCTTCCGGGAGTCTATGTTTCCCGGAAAGATAAGGTGAAGGATGCGGTTGTCACGACGTTTGATATCCGCATGACGAGACCGAATTATGAGCCGGTGATGAACACGGCGGAGGTTCACGCAATTGAGCATCTCGCAGCAACTTTTCTGCGCAATCATGAGCCGATCAAGGACAAGGTGCTCTATTTTGGACCGATGGGATGCCGGACGGGATTTTATCTGCTTCTTGCAGGCGACTATGATTCCACGGACATCGTACCGCTTATGAGAGAGCTGTTTTCTTTCATCGCCAATTATGAGGGAGAGATTCCGGGTGCCTGCGCGAAGGACTGCGGAAACTATCTGGATATGAATCTTTCTATGGCAAAGTACTGGGCAAAGCGCTATTTAGAGGAGGTTCTCGACAATATCGATGAGTCCAGACTGGTTTATCCGGAATAAAGAATGAGAGTAGAGAATTCTGAGTAGAATTCTGAGTAGAATTCCGAGTAAAGAATTTTGGATAAAGAATTGGGATTAAAGAATTAGAATCAAAGAATTAAAATTTAAAGAAAAGAATTAGAAATTTAGAATAAAAAGAACAAGACAGATGGAGAGTGAAGAGTAAGATGCACGACGATATTTACCAGATGTATTTGGAGGAGATTGATGCGATCCGCCCATGCACAAGGGAAGAGCAGGATCAGCTTCTGAAGAAAGTGGCTCAGGGGGAGGACTCTGCGAGAGAGCGTCTTGTGGAGGGAAGCCTCGGGCGTCTTGTGGAGCTTGCAAAAGAGTATGACGGTCAGGGTGTTTTGATGGGAGATCTGATTCAGGAGGCAAATACGGCGCTTCTGACCGCGCTTGCCGGATTGTCAGGTGCAGCGGATCATGAAATTCCGGCAGATTTTGAGGCATTTTTAAATACTTCTGTCCGCCCGTCACTCGATGCGATTGTGGAGGAGCAGAAAGATGAGAAGGAGGTCGGCGAGGAACTTGCCGCCCGCGTCAATGTGCTCCAGACAGTCTCCCAGGTACTTTTAAAGGAGCTTGGACGGGAGGCGACGCTTGCGGAGCTTGCTGAGAAGATGAAGATGACGGAGGATGAGATCCGTGACATCATGAAACTTGCGCTCGATGCCGTAAATGTGAGCCAGATGCCGGCGATGAGCGAGGATGATTCTGAGGACGGAAACTAAGGCATATAAGAGTAAGTACATGAGAGTAGGGATATAAGAATGGGGCTCCTACGGCAGGTAAAGTCCTTCAAACGCGCTCTCGCTCCGGGCTCGGCGTAGCGGTGCATAAGGTCGCAAAGTACGCGACCTAAACACCGACGTCTCACACGGGTTTGCAGGTCTTTCCTGTCTCCGGAGCTCAAACATGCCCAAACATGACTGCTTGATTTGTAATCTGTGTTTTGATAAATGATGAAATCTAGTATAAAAATGTTACGTCCTTGATTCAAAAATCAAATAAATTAGCAATAATAATAAATACCATAAGATATATTAATTTTATTTATAATATAT
>NZ_JBNMIC010000067.1:0-10128 GCF_050873065.1 Brotaphodocola sp. | reverse complement strand
CATAAAGTCCATAGCTTATTAAAGTGCGCCTAAAATGTCCGATTATCCATTTTTCATTCCACAAGTCGTGCTCTTCGCGAATTCTTCCTTGTTTTGGTTCAAGGTTGCGAACGAGCACCGCGAGTTTCGCAATTACCTATCATACATTATATTGTATCCATTTTAGTCAAAAAAGTAAAGAGTCAGGATCCATCTTTTTTTCTCAAAATATTTCGGATTCGGGGATTCCCGTTTCGGATTTCTACTGAATTCTGGATTCCTATTTTTTTAGCCATCCTGCCTTGCTTCCCACCGGCAATGACGTTTTCCGACTAATTCTCGCCCTCCATCCAGATTTCCATCCACTCCAGACAGAGTTCATGCCAGCACTTCCACGCTTCTTCCTGCTCTACACGCAGGCTTTCCAGATTCTCCAAACTTTCCGGACTTTCGGGCTTCCCTGCCTCCTCCTGCTCTCCTTCGATCTCCCCGGTCAGTTCTCTCCAGTACTCCTCAGACTCGCAAATCTCCTGCTCTTTTTCTCTCACTCGCTCTGCAAGCATTCCCCAGTGCTCGCCCGCCGGTTCCATCCGTTCCTGCACAAGGCGAAGTTTCCAGTCAAGATAGGCCTCCTCGGTCGGGATCTCGCGAAGACGATGGCGCTCTGCTTTCGGGACGGCGCGCATTCCCTCAATCAAGGCTGCGTCCTCCGCTCTGATCTGCTCAGCGACAGAGACTCCCTCCGCCTCCTTGCGGCAGCACTCAAGATAATGTTCGTATCCAAATGGATGGTACATCGCACTTCTGCCGTCAAAAATCAGCATCGCATCTGCAACCTGACGGATGAAATAACGGTCGTGCGAGACAAAGAGAATCGTTCCCGTATAAGCCTGAAATGCAGCCTCAAGAACCTCTTTCGCCGGAATATCCATGTGATTCGTCGGCTCGTCAAGAACAAGGAAATTCGGGCGGCTCTGCAAAAGTTCTGCGAGAACAAGGCGGGCACGCTCTCCGCCGGAAAGCTCCGACACCCTGCGGCCTGCCTCTTTTCCTCGGAACAGATAAGCGCCAAGCACGCTCCTTGCATCTTTCTCCGTCATCGCCGGAAACAGCTCATGGAAATGTTTGATCACCGTCTTTTCCGAAGGCAGCTCTGCCGCATGCTGATCAAAGTATCCGATCGTGACCTGATTTCCCGGTCCTCCCTCCCCCGCAAGCTGAGGGATCAGCCCTGCCACCGTCTTTAAAAACGTGCTCTTTCCAGCTCCATTCGGACCGATCAGACCAATTTTCTGCCCTCTGCGGATTCGCAGTGACAGTTCCAGAATCGGTTTCTCATATCCGATTTTTAAATGTTCCGCGGTAAATACCCACTTACTTCCGAGAATTAGAGGACTGATCTGGCCAAAATGAACCGTCATCTCCTCCTGATCCGGTTCACTGACGCGCTCCATCCGCTCAAGCTGTTTCTTTTTCGCACGCGCAAAGGAGGCCTTTGCCGGTTTATGGCGGAAGCGTTCAATCACCTCATTCAAGCGGCCAATCTCCTCATGCTGGCGCTCCCACGCCTTCTTCTGGATCTCAAGCATATGCTGTTTTTCCGCACGGTACTGGGTGTAATTGCCCGCGTAGCGCACCAGCGACGTGCCGGAAGCCTCATAGACAACCTCCGCTGTCCGATCAAGGAAAAACCGGTCATGGGAGACCATCACGACTGCATGAGGATAGTCCCGGAGGTACTCCTCAAGCCACTGGACAGTAGGAATATCGAGGTGGTTTGTCGGCTCATCGAGAAGAAGAAGATCCGGCTTCATCAGAAGAAGACGGATGAAAGCAATCTTCGTCTGCTCTCCACCGGAAAATTCTTCAAGCCGCTTTTTCTTATCTTCCTTGGAAAATCCAAAGCCCGTAAACAGACGGTCATATTCCAGCTCGTAGGCAAAACGCTCCCGGTCAAAGCGATCCCTGCACGGACACGCCTCAAGAAGCTCCTCCTCGACCGTCCGGCCAAGATCTCCGCCCAGATGCTGGTGCAGCATTCCCACAGTAAGCTGCCTTGATTTCAGGATTCCCGGCCCCTGCCTGCGGTCATCGCGATCAAGCTCCAACTCTCCCGAGATCAGACGCAGAAGTGTCGTCTTCCCCGTTCCATTTCGCCCTACAATTGCAATCTTCTCATTCCCGCGAATCTCAAAATTGATATGAGCGAGGATCGTTTTCCCTCCCAGCGACACACTTCCGTCCACAATCTGATACAGCATTGATGTTCTTCTCCTTCATTCGTCTCAAAAATTTCTATTAGCATTATATCTTATCCAAAACAAACTTACAATTCATTCGAAAAAAAGTGAAGCCCCATCATTTTATATCCAAGCAGCACTATTTTTTATTGACTTTTAACTTCAAATGGCATATGATAGAACATAGCTAAGGAATGCGATAAGATTCCATGCCACAACAAAAACCCCAGAGGGCGCAATCCTCTGGGGTTTTCTCGTTCGTTACGGTGAACTATTCCGTTTATGCTGTTGCTACCTATTTATCCCTGTCCAGCCATTTGCATATGTAGTGGCTAACTACACCTGCTACGACAGAGACAAGAAATGCGATAAGAATTTCAGCCATACCACTCACCTCCTTTCTGCTGGAGGTTCGGCAGCTTCCTTAGCTTATCATATTTCTCGTCAAAATTCTACATCAATCATAGCAAGTTCCATTAGAACTGCATCTTGCACTCAATCCATTCTTTTATAATACTATCATCACCCGTATACTCCTGAATTCCCAGCAAATGACGAGCAGAAACCGCCAAATAGCTCACAGGGCATCCCACAAGGATAAGCTTTTCCTCTTTCTCTGTCACTTTTTTCAGATCTTCACAAAACGCTGGTGACTTGATCCCATATTTGACTCCCAAAATAATCGCATTGACAACAAGCGCCTGACTTTCCGAATAAATGGATTCCTCAATTACTTTTTGATTTCCTTCCATCATAAAATTAATTTTCTTCTGAATTTCATCACAAATTTGATCCATCTCTTTTTCCATTTCCATGTAATAAAACCTCAAGACTCAAAAAAACGTTAGTCAAATGTTAGTCAAGATTCTTTCTATACAACGAAAAAGGACACCCTCCGAAGAAGATGCCCTTTCTATTCAGCGTGCGCGAGAAGATTCGAACTCCCGACACCTTGGTCCGTAGCCAAGTGCTCTATCCAGCTGAGCTACGCGCACATCCGGCTTATCGCCTGTCACAACTTTCTGAGCTCTTTGCCTTAGTTCTTAGCTCTTGTCCGCTGCAACGATAGTTAGTATACTGCACATTATCGTTTTTGTCAACACTTTTGCAAAACTTTTTTTAATTTTTTTTGAAAGCCCGATTTTCCCTTGATTTTAAAGGAAAAACGGGCTTTCGCCGGACACGGTTTCCATGTCCTTTTAAAAATTTCTTTTTGATTTTTCGATTTTTCTTTTCGAATTTTTTGCGCTCTGCCTGCTTTTTTACTTTTCCAGACTCTTCCAGCGGAAGTTCGGAATCACATCACTCCACTTGTTGATGCCGATCAGAGCTTTATACTTCTCCGTTGTCTCCAGAGTCGCATTCTTGTTGTCGATATTCTTGTAGACAATCCACGATGGCTTCTGCTTCGTCGCAACAATGTCATTCGGTTTGCTCTCATCACAGTGCCACAGACCGAATGCCTGAGACGCCGCGAGCTCTGTCGGTGCATCGACCTGACGGCTCATGATGAATGCATCAATGTAAGGATTGCTGTCTGCGATGTAATATGCATAAGCGATTGCCGCTGCCTGAAGATCCTCCGTCGTTCCTCTCGTCGCACTCTTTGAGGTAAATCCCTGCTCAGAGAGAATGACATGGCGAACAGCTCCGGACGCATTGCGCAGCTGTGCCTGCTGGAGATAATCCGTCAGCACGTTTAAGTTCAGCATATTGACAACCGGTGAGGAGGCATCATTTTTGATGAGTCCCGTCTCTGCATCATTCCAGAACTCCGGCTCGGTCAGCGGAATTGAGTATGGATGGTAAGCGAGTCCCCAATCCATCGAACCGCCAGGAATCATCTTGTTGTTGAACGTGTCGATGACATCCTTCGCATTGTACTTGAGGCTTCCATCTGCGTCATAATTCCAGTTGTAGTCCGTCGAGAAGAAAACTCTGCTGTTCGCACTTGTGCTCTTGATCGCTGTGTAGAACACACGGAATGCTCTCTGGTACTCCTCCACATACTTGTCAAGGCTCATCGGTCCCATGTAGTTCCAGAGCTGATTGTTGATCTCGTTTCCGATTACCCAGTTGGAAACTCTTCCATACGGGGACTTCAGACTTCCGTAACGATCTGCGAGGAACGATGCGATTGCGCGAACCGTCTCATATCCTTCCTGAGTTGCAACATTGAATCCATAATAGTTTGCTCTCGATGCCGGCTGTTTCGTCACACCCGGGTAATAGAGATGAGGCGTGGAATCACTCCAGCCATTCAGGATAACCGCAGTCACAGTCATGTCCTTCTCCGACATCCGGCGGATTGTGTCATCGTAAACTGCCATCACATCCTTGCTGAAATGATACGTCTTTCCGTCAAACTGATAATCGATTCCGCTTCCCAGAATGTGATTAAACGGAATATTGACAATCACATGATTGACACCCAGAGAAAACGCATCTGAGAGCATTGCCGGCGTTGTCTGGATTAAAAGCCCCTTCTTCGTCTGAGCACTCTTGTAAGCATCCGTGTATTTTGCCACGGATTCCGGATTCGTGATATACGCCTCGTTACTTACAACTGTATACTCGTTTCCGTCATAGACTGCAACGACATAGCTTGAGCAGAGTGCATCCTGATCGGTTCCAAGATTTAACGGAACCTGAAAACTCAGTGCATCTCCCTTTGTGATCCATGCACAGTAGTCAGTTCTGCCCTTTAAACTTCTCTGATACGGTTTCATCTCAAACAGATAGAGATAATTGTCATAGTATGCGGAATCTGACCAGGTTCCCTCCATCTGACCTTTGATCGATACCTGTTTTCCATTTTCCACCGTACAGCTGGTTATATGTGCAAACTCCGTCGGAGCCGGCTTTTCTTCTGCCCGTGCCTGAATCGTCCCCGCAATTCCAGTAAATGCGGCGAGCACCACCAGACAGCACAGAGATAACCAGTACTTCCAGTTTAAGTACTTCTTTTTTGTATTCAACTTCTTCTGCCTCCAATCTCTGCCTTTTTTCACATCCTCTATCATAGCATGATATGTCAAAGGTGCAAGAACGATTCTCTTACATTGGCTTACAATTTTCTTGCAGAATATGCTGAAAATCTTCCTGAAATTCTGTTTTCGTCATAAACCGGTCGATCATTCCGTTGTTTCGATACCACTCAAAATCTGTCTCAATCTGATCGGAAGTCAGGATCAGACGGATCTCCGGATTGACTCTGCGCAGAACCTCGCACAACTCGATTCCATTCATCATCGGAAGCATGTAGTCCGCAATCACCATCTCATAAAGTCCAGAAGTTTTCTGCACCTTGTCAATAAGAGCTGCGGGATGTTCATATAAATCAATACTGTAACGGCTTCCCCTCGCTTTTCCCTTCATTTTTCTAAGCATCTCGTCCGAAGATACAATCGCAATTCTCGAGACTGCCTTGAGGCGCTTGCGTCCGTCTTTCTTCTCATCACTCTCCGGATCTGCCTGATACTCCGGAATGTACAGCTCAAAGCACGTTCCCTGTTCCGGCTCACTCTTGACCTCAATCGTACCGTCCACGGAGCGAATCATATTCTGGACAACGGAAAGTCCAAGTCCAGTTCCCTGTCTCGAGCCCTTCGTCGTGTAAAACGGCTCAAAAATCTGCTGGCGCGCACTCTCGCTGATTCCACATCCTGTGTCAGAGACACGCAGACAGATTTTTCCATCTGCCTCCCGCATCAGCGAAACCGTCAGAATCTTTTTTTCTGAATGTTCCATCGCCTGAAATGCATTCTTGCAAAGATTCATCAGAATGTGCTCCGCCATTCCTCTCCGTCCCCAGATAAACAGGCTTTCCTCGGTGATCTTTGTCCGAAAGGTGATTGCCGCCGGCACAAGCTGACGCACAACCGTCAGCGCACTGTTTGTCTCCTCCGTGAAATTAAGCTTCTCGAGCCGGACTCCCATATCCTGCCTTGAGAACGCCAGAAGCTCCCTCGAGAGATTGGATGCCTTGTCGACCGAGCTTGTGATTTCCCGGATCATCTCCCTGTTTTCCTCAGAAATGCTCTCGTCATTCTCGAGAAGTTCCGCATAAATCAGCACCGGGGTCAGATAATTGTTGAATTCGTGTGCGATGTGGCTTGCCATCATGCCGAGAGACTGAATTCTCTGGTAATGGCGGATCTCATCATTCTTCTGTGCAATCAGTTCCATTCCCCGGTTGATCTCCTTGAGATAGGAGATCTCCTTCTGCTGCGATACAGCGAGAAAACGATTTTTCAGAATGATCCGGGTTGCAAAGACAAGCACAAAAATGTAGAACATCACGATTCCCACGAGAATCACCATCATCCGGTTTAACGGACTGTCAAGTTCCTCCATCGGCAGGGTCGAATTCACAATCCAGCGCTCTCCCTGAATATAAATGACCGTAAATGCGACAATTCTTCGCACCGCCGGCAGAGAAGGGTCATCCCAGACATAGCTGTCAAGAATTCCCGTTCCGGAATCTTCCCTGGTCTGACGTTCCACCCACGAGTCCAGGCTCGTCAGATTCAGCGACGGATAGCGCAGACTGCGCCCTCTGACCGCATCCATACCGATCTGGTCTTTCGCATGGTGCATGATGATATCAAGATTCTGGTCTTTCACAACAGAATAACCGTTCTCACCGATCTTGACCGGCTCGACGATCTTCTGGTAAATATTGTGCAGATCCATCGAGAACAGGAGAACATACTCCCCCGCATCTGTGACGATCTTCTTGGAAATTTTCATCTCATACCATCCGGTCTGTTCAGAAAACTGCTTTCCAACAATCTCTGCCTGTGTCCCGCTGCCTCCCCGAATCTCCGCTTTCTGATCCTCTGCCTGTGCTTCCGCCTCGGAGAGTCCTGCGACCTTGGCATTCTCAGTCTGCCGTCCTTCTGTCTGCGCATGTGCCGATCCGCCAGATCTCTCTTCTTTGTCTGGCAAATACAGGTAAGTCCTTCCATCCGGAAGATCGAGCAAAATCTGATCGTAAAGCCCCTCACTCTCATTCAGAAAATAACTGGTCTGGCGCCTGATTTTTTGCTCAATCTGACTGCTCTTTTCATCTGTACCCGAATGATCTTCGCCCCCATCTGCCTCTCCCAGATGATCAAAATCCTCATAATACAGATCAATCTGTTTCAGCTCAGAGCTGATATATGAACTCAAGTTGTTTCCAATCACACCTGCGATTGTCAGAAGCTGGCTCTCCTCTGTCTTTACCATAGAATCCCGATATCTCCGGTAAAACGTCAGACAGGCTGCAACCATCGCAAGCGACAACCCCGCAATCAATACGACTGAAAAAAGTTCCGTGACGTGTTTCTTTCCCCATACACTCAGATTTCGCATCTCTCTATCGGTCTCCCTTCACGCCGTTTTCCGGCAGCTCACAAGTCCATCTTGTAGCCGATTCCGCGTACCGTCTTTAAATAGTCCGGATTTTTCGGATCGTCCTCAATCTTGTCCCGAATCCGCTTCACATATACGGTGATTGTGTTGTCATCGACAACCGCCTCATTCCAGACCTGCATATAGAGCTGTGCCTTTGTGAAAACCTGCCCCGGATTTTCCATCAGGAAACGAAACAATGCCTGCTCCCGCGCCGTAAAATTCAACGGCTTTCCATTTTTCAGGCATTCCATCTTCACTGTGTCGACTGTGAACGGCCCTCTCTGAATCGCAGAAGGTGCCATCTGACTGTAAATCTGGCTTCTGCGAATCAATGCCTTTACCGTCTGAATCAGAACTGCGATGTGAAATAGTTTCGTCAGATAGCTGTCCGCACCGAATCCGAGCCCGAGCACCTGATCCATCTCATCAGATTTTCCAGAGAGCATCATCACCGGCGTATTGTCTCCGGACGCGCGCATGCTCTGAAGCACCTGATAACCACCTACCCTTTCCATCATCACATCGAGAATCACCAGATGAAAATGCTGTCTCTGGAGCAATCCCAGCGCCTCATCCCCGTCTGAAGCCTCCGTTACATGCATTCCCTCTCTCGCGAGTGCCGTCCGGATCGCAAGCCGGATCGCTCTCTCATCGTCCACTACCAGAATTTCTTCTGCACTCATATCCTGTTTTCCCTCTTTCCAGCTGAAATTTAATTTTTTCCCTTATCTTCTTATCTTCCTATCTTCTTTATCCATGATCCATCCCATGCAAATAAAAAAACACTTCGATGTATTGCTAAGTGTTTCCATTGCATCCATTATACCAAGACCACTCTGAAATGCACAAGATTCTCACCGATATTTCACAGAATGCACCCTCATTTTGTTACTGTTCACGCGTTGCGCAAATAGTAACCTCATTTTCCCTAATACACAAAACAGGCGGAGACCGTCAGCCCTTCTGCGCTGTGTGGTCTCCACCTAAGTTATTCTCATATGTCAAAAGTCGAAAATTGTAATAAGAATCCGCTCTTATACCGTGATAATTCCAAGGACAACTCCAAGGAAGAGCATGATGCAGCTCACAATGAAATACGGCGGAATGCTGAACTTCATGTGATCTTTGAGCTCTGTTCCGGTCAGACCGATTGCCAGATAAGTTGCCGGAACAAGCGGGCTTACCATCAGGGCAAGGTTCTTTCCGATGATCATCGTCAGTGCGGTGTTTAAAGATGCCACTCCGTAAGTCTCACCGACCTGCATAACTAACGGCATGATTCCATAGAAGTATGCGTCTGTTCCGATGCACAGTCCAAGCGGAAGTGCCAGAACACCGAAAATCAGGTGAATGTACTTTCCGAGTACAGACGGGATGATTGCCATGATTGCACTTGCCATTGCCTCAAGCATTCCAGTACCATCGAACACACCAACCATCGCACCCGCTGCAAACAGAGTTGCGGAAATTGCAAGTGCTGCCGGAGCATGCTTTTTCACGAGCTTATCCTGAATCTTCTGGCTTGGATAGTTGACTGCGAGCAGAACACACAGACCAAGCATAAAGACTACATAAGATTTTCCAATTCCGGCAGACAGAAGAGCGATAACTCCGACCGTCAGCAGGAAGTTAAAAATCAGGTACGCGTTGGATTTTCTCAGAGAATCTGTCTCTGCCTTCTCTTTTGCATCTTCTGCAACGACTTCTCCCCTACCTGCACCGGCACCCTGCTTGATTGCCAGCATACCGAGCAGAACAGCAAGCACAATGTTCATCACCAGTCCCACAACCTGGATCGGGATCAGCATATGCCACAGCTCCGTTGCATCCATCTGAAGAACGGTTGCTGCTCTCGCAGTCGGGCCGCCCCACGGAAGCAGGTTCATAACACCCATACATGCACCAGTGATGCACAGAAGAATTCTAGGATCAATCTTCATCTTCTTGTATACCGGATACATAGCCGGGATCGTGATCAGAACGGTAACTGCTGTCGTTCCGTCAAGATGAGCGATCGTTGCGATCAGTGCCGTAACAACCGTGACCGCGATGACGTTGTTACCTGCACGCTTTACCAGCCAGCCAACAATCACATCGAACAATCCAGTGTCAGAAAGCACCCCAAAATAGATAACCGAAAAGATAAACAGAATACCGTTGCTGGTCGTCGTCTTAATTCCGTCTGCAATGAATCCCATAATATCCACAGGGGAAAATCTCAGAATCAGTGCGGCAATCGTCGGCACAACTGCCAGAACGACGATCGGTGACATTTTACCCTTCAAGAGCAGTGCCACAATCACAATAATCATCAAAAAACCTATTGCTGCAACCATAAAAAACTCCTCCTCTCATTTCATTCCACTTCTTTAGGCGTTTGCGAAACGCCACAAGCCGCATAAATACGGCATTTTTTGTTACCTATAAACAAATAACTCCTCACCGGATATGGTATAATAGAGTTGACTAAAAACTATAAACCTACATCCAAGAAAGGAGTTATTCTGAT
>NZ_JBNMIC010000066.1:0-10498 GCF_050873065.1 Brotaphodocola sp. | reverse complement strand
GTTGAGGCAGGTGCAAAGACCGCAATCTTCCAGGCAGATGAGATTGCTCTGGAGTATCTGAGAGAGAGAGGAAGAGAGCCGAAGGCAGTCTTTGAGAGTGATCCGGATGCTGTGTATGCGAGAGAGTACACCTTCGACCTTTCCAAGATCCAGCCGGTTGCTGCCCGCCCGGACTTTGTCGATGACGTGGTTCCGGCAAAGGAAGTATGTGGAGTCCGCATCGATGAGGCTTTCCTTGGTTCCTGCAACAACGGACGTATCGATGATCTGCGTGTCGGCGCAGCGATCATGAAGGGACGCAAGGTTTCCGATCATGTGAGATTCCTCGTCGTACCGGCAAGCCAGGAAGTTTACCTTCAGGCGATGAAGGAAGGTCTGATCGAGATCTTCATGGAGAGCGGTGCGATCGTGATGAACCCGAACTGCAGCGTCTGCTGGGGAAGCTGCCAGGGTGTCATCGGAGAGAATGAGGTCCTGATCAGCACAGGCACGAGAAACTTCAAGGGACGTGCAGGCCATCCGAGCTCCAAGGTTTATCTCGGTTCGGCAGCGACCGTTGCTGCTTCCGCAGTCAAGGGTGAGATCTGCACGGCAGACCAGCTGTAAAACTCAGAGTGATACACTCTGTGAGCGTCGACTTGAACGTGTCGATTCGTATCGATTTGAACTTGAAAAAGAGAGGAAATAGAGAGATGGAACAGTTTACAGGCCGAGTCTGGGTGCTCGGGGATGATATTGACACCGATATCATCATTCCGACCGAGTATCTGGCATTGAAGACGATTGAAGATATGAAACAGTATGGATTTTCCCCGCTGCGCCCGGAACTTGCGGGTCAGATTCAGCCGGGAGACATCATCGTGGCAGGAAAGAACTTCGGCTGCGGCTCTTCGAGAGAGCAGGCACCGGAGGTTGTGAAAGCACTCGGAATCCGCTGCGTGATTGCGAAATCATTTGCGCGCATCTTTTTCCGCAACTCGATCAACAATGGTCTGCTTCTGATTGAACAGCCGGAACTTCACGACCATGTGAAGGAGGGCGACACGATCACAGTGACCGTAAATCAGGACGTTGAGCACAACGGAAAGAAGTATCCGATTGCGTCCCTGCCGGACAATCTGGTGGAGATTCTGAATGCAGGCGGTCTTGTCAAGGCAATGCAGAAGAGAAACGGTATTCACAAGTAGGCACTTTTGGAACCGAAAGTGCCGTAAGATAACGTGAACCGTAACACTTTAAGATTGAGGAGAGAAAAAGATGGGACAGACAATTATTGAGAAGATTATTGCCCGCAACATCGGCAGAGAGAAAGTAAAACCGGGCGAGATCGTGACGGTCAATGTCGACCGTGTCATGCTCGACGATATCATGATGCCGTTTATTGTGAATAAGTTCAATGAGATGGGATTTCAGAAAGTCTGGGATCCGGACAAGGTTGTGATGATTTACGATCACCTCGTTCCGGCGAGCCAGCAGGACGATGTGCGCCATTACAAGGTCGGCGATGCCTTTGCAGAGAAGTACGGCATGAAGCATGTTCACCGCAGTGACGGTATCTGCCATCAGCTGATGACGGAGGCAGGATATGTGAAGCCGGGTGATGTCGTGTTCGGAACAGACAGCCACACGACGACCTACGGCTGTGTCGGCGCATTCTCAACCGGAATCGGATACACCGAGATGGCAGCAATCCTCGGAACGGGAACGCTCTGGGTCAAAGTGCCGGAGACGATCCGCGTCGAGATCAACGGAAACTTGCCGGAGAATGTGATGTCGAAGGATGTGATTCTCCGGATCATCGGCGACCTCGGTGCGGACGGTGCGACTTACCGTGCACTTGAGTTTGCAGGCTCCACGATCGAGAACATGACCGTTGCAAGCCGGATGACGATGGCAAACATGGCGATCGAGGCAGGCGCAAAGTGTGCAACCTTCACGCCGGATGAGAAGACCGCAGAGTACTGTGAGATCGAGTTGAACGACTTCCAGAAGAACTTAAAGGGCGATGAGGATGCCGTTTACTTAAAGACGTTAAAGTATCAGGCAGAAGATTTTGTTCCGGTGATGGCATGCCCGTCCCAGGTCGACAAGATCCGCAATGTCACCGAGGTGGAAGGAACTGTGATCGATCAGGTCTTCCTCGGCTCCTGCACGAATGGCCGTCTCGAGGATCTGCGCGCGGCAGCAGAGGTGCTTGACGGAAAGAAAGTTGCTCCGTTTGTAAAGATGATTGTGACTCCGGCAAGCCGGAAAGTCTATGAGGAGGCGCTTAAGGAGGGAATTCTTGAGACGCTGATTAAGGCAGGTGCGATCGTCACTCATCCGGGCTGCGGCCTGTGCTGCGGACGTACCGGCGGTATTTTGAGCGACGGAGAGCGCGTAGTTGCAACGAACAACCGAAACTTCCTCGGAAGAATGGGAACCTCAAAAGTAGAGATCTACCTCGCTTCCCCGAAGACGGCAGCAGCCTGTGCAATCGCAGGAAAGATTGTGAATCCGTAAAATCCATAAAGTGCGCGGATGCGTTTTGATAAGATTATTTGGTATTTGGTATTATGAAAGAAAAGAAAGATAAGAAAGACAAGAAAACAGAGAAGACCAATGTGATGCGTCTTTTAGATTCCGCAGGGATTTCCTATGGCGTGGAGTCCTATGAGGTGGATGAGAATGATCTGTCCGGCATTCATGTGGCAGATCAGCTCGGCCAGGATGTCGAGACGGTGTTTAAAACGCTCGTGTTAAAGGGAGAGAAGACGGGGTATCTCGTCTGCTGCATTCCGGTTGCAGAGGAGCTTGATCTGAAAAAAGTCGCGAAGGCAGCTGGGGACAAGAAGGTGGAGATGATCCATGTGAAGGATCTGCTTCCGCTGACGGGCTACATCCGCGGCGGCTGCTCTCCTGTCGGAATGAAGAAAAAGTTTCCTACTTATATAGAAGAGACTGCCCAGCTTTTCGATGTGATTGCAGTCAGTGCAGGGCAGAGAGGTCTTCAGATTCTGGTAAATCCCGAGGATCTTCGCCGCTACACCGAGGCAGAGTTTGTCAGCCTCGTGCAGGATTAACCGGTAAAAATGGTCAGATCTGGAGAAGATCGGGCTGTATAGGACCGTATTTAGTTTACATAAAAAAGAGTCGAGAAAATTCGACTCTTTTTTTCTATCGTTATATTTAACAAAATTGTAATAGAAGTGTAATAAAAGAAAAATTTTATTCACAAAAATTGAGCGGATTGACACGAAAAAATTTATATGTCCTGTACAAAATTCAAAAAGTGCGCCAAAAACCGGGTGTCAGATATGACAAAAGTATGAAAGAGTTATTGACATTTTATTAAGCACCTACTACAATATCGAAAGTTACCACGAGACAGGCGATTTTGAAAATTCATGTTTTGTATCCCACTTCTTACTTAGCAAAACGCAATGGGATCGCCTCCAATCTCCGGACCGGTTTCAGAATTCTGGAATCGGGCGGAAAGATCGAAGAGAGGAGTATTGTATGCTTGCAATATGCTCATTTCTTCAGTCCGTTTATCAACTTGTCCATACGCTGGCAGTAAAAAGCGTAAATGTGACAAAGCAGATGTATCGCTCACGCGCCATTCTGATGACTGGAAGCGTGGTCGTTGCAGTGATAACCTTTGCTTCAGCCGGATTTGCGGGAGGAGGGCGAAATGCCCTGACTGCATATGCGGAGACTCCTTCGGAGGAGGAAAGTCTGGAAGAGACAGAAGAGGCACAGACTGAGGAAGTTGTACTGCTTACGGAAGCAAAAATACCATTTCATCTTGCAGGTCATGATACCGAAGAGGTAAAAAGCGGCCAGCTGTTAGCGGGAAGTACGCTGGCAAAGAATGTGCAGGAAGAACTTGATGCGCGGCAGTTGAGGGAAGAAGCCGTGGAAGAGACGAAAGAAGAGATTCGCCGGGTAGAGGAGGAGGCCAGAAGACAGGCGGAGGAAGAAGCCAGAAGAAGGGCGGAGGAAGAGCGCAGACGCCAGGAGGCGGAAGCGAAGGCGGCGGCAGCCGTTGTGTCCTACACGCCGGAGGATCTGGTTGTTCTCCAGAGAATCGTTCAGGCGGAGGCCGGAGGATGTGACATGAAAGGCCGGATCCTGGTTGCGAATGTCGTGATCAACCGGGTTTTAAATAAGTCATTTCCGGCGAGTATCACCGGTGTGGTGTATCAGAAGTCACAGTTTTCCCCGGTGATTGATGGAAGCATCAATCGCTGCAAGGTGACGGAGGCCACGATGGAAGCGGTGGATCGCGCACTTGCGGGGGAGGATTACTCGCAGGGAGCTCTCTACTTTATGAATCGAAAACTTTCTCAAAACGGAAACGTCAGATGGTTTGACGGATCCCTTCATTATCTGTTTGAGCATGGAGGACATGAATTTTTTAAATAAAGAAAGAAATGAAATAAAAACTTCTCGTTTTTGAGAGAAAACTGCCATCCGGGATGGATATGCGATATGCCATTTATCACACATATCCCTTAGAAGCCGGGTGGCAGTTTTTTATGGAAAATTGGCTGTAAAATCCGTTGTTGTTTGCAAAACGTGTGTTTGGGGAGAGAACGCTTGCGTTTTTTCGTGTGAGATGGCATAATAAGATGGTTGCAAAAGCAAGGCCAAAACGAAATTATAAGCAGATAAATAAGAAGACAAATAAAATGGCAGATTAAGAAGGCAGATTAAGAAAGCAAAAAGTACGAAGACAAAAGGCAAGAAAACAAGAAAAGCTTGAACAAGAGATGGAGAGTTTAGTGATTTATGAAAAAACAGTATTTGTTATTTGATCTGGATGGAACTTTGACGGATTCCGCGAGGGGAATCATGAATGCGATTGAGTATGCCCTGCATACATATGGCATCACCGTGAGCGACCGCAGTACGCTGCGCCCGTTTATCGGACCACCTTTAGCAGAGAGCATGCGGAAATACTATGGATTTGGCGTGGAGCAGTCGCTTGAGGCGGTGGAGCGTTTCCGAGAGTACTATGACGGAAAAGGCGGTCTCTTTGAGAATGACGTCTATGAGGGGATTCCAGAGCTTCTCGACGATCTGAGAAGTGCAGGGTATCATCTGTATCTGGCGACCTCAAAACCGGAGGATACCGCGAAGAGAATTCTTGAGCATTTTGATCTGGCGCGCCGTTTTGATTTCATCGGTGGAGCGACCCTCGATGAGAGCAGAGAGAAGAAGGGCGACGTGATCCGCTATGTACTGGAAAGCTGTGGGATTGCAGAATCAGACAAAGATCAGGTTGTGATGATCGGAGACCGTAGCAACGATATTGTCGGTGCAAAGGAGAATGGACTTGAGAGTATCGGTGTGCTCTACGGCTACGGAAGCAGGGAAGAGCTTCTTACTGCGGGTGCAGACTATCTGGCAAAGACTCCCGCCGATGTGATGGGAATTGTCTCTGGAAAAGAAGGAAAATAAAAAACGGTACTGCCGGAAGCAGAAAAATGTTGCCTCCGGCGGTACCGTTTTTTCGTGAAATTTTTTCTTTTGCCTTTTAAAAGAAACTTACTTGGAATATTTCTCCTCGCAGTACATGCAGCGGTAAGTCTCTGTCTTCTCGTCGGTCAGACAGAAGATATGAGGCAGTTCCTGCTCGATTGAGGTGATGCAGCGCGGATTCTTGCACTGGATGACATTGACGATCTTCTTCGGCAGGGTCAGTGCGCGCTTCTCCACGATCTTGTTGTCGCGGATGATGTTGACTGTGATGTTGTGGTCGATGTAACCGAGAACATCCAGATCGATATTCTCGATCGGTCCCTCGATCTTGATGATGTCCTTGCGGCCCATCTTGTTGCTCTTTGCATTCTTGATGATTGCGACCTGACAGTCAAGCTTGTCAAGACCCATATGATAGTAGATGTCCAGGCTCTTTCCAGCCTGAATGTGATCCAGAACAACGCCCTCGCTTAATCCACTGATGTTCAGCATGGTTTCTCTACCTCCAATAATGTCATGATGAGTGCCATACGCACATAAACTCCATATTGAACCTGCTTGAAGTAAGCGGCTCTCGGATCGTCATCGACCTCCGTGGAAATCTCGTTGACTCTCGGAAGCGGATGAAGCACGTACATATCCGGTTTTGCAAGTTTCATCTTATCCTTGTTCAGGATATAGCAGTCCTTTAAGCGGATGTAGTCCTCCTCGTTGAAGAAACGCTCCTTCTGGACACGGGTCATGTAGAGAACATCGAGCTCCGGCATTGCCTCGTCAAGACTGCTTACCTCCTTGAACGGGATATTGTTGGCGCGGAGCACATCATCGCGGATGTATTCCGGAACTTTCAGCTCATCCGGGGAGATCAGGACAAAGCGGATATTCGGGTAGCGGACCATTGCCTCGATCAGGGAGTGAACAGTACGGCCGAATTTCAGATCTCCGCACAGGCCGATCGTCAGGTTTTCGAGACGTCCCTTTAAGGAGCGGATGGTCATCAGGTCCGTCAGGGTCTGAGTCGGATGCTGGTGACCGCCATCGCCGGCATTGATGACCGGAATGCGGGACTTCATCGAAGCGACAAGCGGAGCACCCTCTTTCGGATGACGCATTGCCACGATATCTGCGTAACAGGAGATGACACGGATTGTGTCAGAAACGCTTTCTCCTTTTGATGCCGAGCTGGAATCGGCTGAAGAAAAACCAAGTACGCTTCCCCCGAGGTTCAGCATTGCGGACTCAAAACTGAGACGGGTTCTTGTACTTGGTTCATAAAATAACGTCGCTAATTTTTTACCATTACATACATGAGCGTATTTCGGAAAATTCTGCTCAATGTCGGATGCCAGTGTCAAAAGCTGGTCGATCTCTTCCACTGAGAAATCCAATGGGTTTAACATGTGTCTCATCGCGTATCTCCTTTGGTTTTGTCATTTGGTTCGTGAGATATTATAGCGGATTTCTTAGGAAAATTCTACTGTATTTTATAAAAAAATAAAAAAAGTTTTTGGTGGTTTTTGAGAAAGTTTCGCCTTGAAGGTTCTGAAAATTCGAAGAAGAGACGGAAAAATGCGAAAAATTTGTTAATGAATATGTAAGGAAGTTTAAGAAAATAAGAGGTGTCGGAAAACATTTTATCCTGTATAATGAAGTTGAGAATGAGAAAGATTTCACGATGACATTTTGAGAACTTGAAAAGAGAAAAATGGTAGAGGAAAATTGTATGGGTGAACAGCAGAAGGAGAGGCAGAGAGCCCCGATGATCCGGGTGAAAAATCTGTACAAGATTTATGAGGTCGGAACGAACAAGGTTTACGCGCTGAATGGTGTTGACTTTACGATGTATAAAGGAGAGTTCTGTGCGATTGTGGGGCCTTCCGGATCGGGAAAGTCCACACTCCTAAATATGCTTGCGGGACTTGAAAAGCCGACAAAGGGAGAGATCATTGTCGCGGGGAAACACATGGAGCGGATGAATGAGAATGAGCTTGTCGCGTTTCGCCGGGAGAATGTCGGATTTATCTTCCAGTCTTACAATCTTTTAAAGACGATGAATGCGGTGGAAAATGTGGCACTTCCGCTCTCATTTCGCGGAGTTCCAAAGCGAATCCGGAATGAAAAGGCGCAGAAATATCTGAAGTTAGTGGGACTTGAAAAACAGATGAAGCATATGGCGAATGCGATGTCCGGCGGACAGCAGCAGCGTGTCGGAATTGCGCGTGCCCTCGTTGTGGATCCCAAGATCATTTTTGCGGACGAGCCGACCGGAAATCTTGATTCCAAGACAACGATGGAGATCCTGAAACTGATGCGGCGGATTGTGCGGGAGCAGAACCAGACACTCGTCATGGTCACGCACGACAATCACCTCGCGACGTTTGCGGACAGGCAGTTTCATATTGTGGATGGAAAGATTTTAAAGATCGAAGAACAGCATCATTCCGATCTGGAGGAAGAAAACATAGAGAAAACAGAAAAAAGGGAGAATGAAGAAGCAGAGGGGAGGGCAGGCGAAGATGAAAAGCACATTTAGGCGGTGGATCGCATTCGTACTGACAGTGGTATGGACCGTTGGATTTCTGGCAGTGCCGGGAGCGGGAGAGAGAGGAATCGGGAAGCTGCGGGCGTTTGCGGATAATCAGTGGATTTTTACGGACAAGATTCCGAGCGGAAAGACGGGAAAGAGCATGACCGTCTCGTTTCGCTTGAGAAACAATTCCGGACATGACATCAAGAAGCTGGGAATCCGGTTTGACACAAACGGGGTGGACATCGGGGACGAGGATGAAGACGACTTAAAGTATGGATATGCGTTTCCTTTTGAGACAACGGATTCCACCTTTGAGAAGATCAAGTCGGTCGGCTCTTTGAGTGACCGGAAGGAGAAGACCGTTTCCCTGACGGGGCGCGTGCGCCGCGATCTTCAGAATGGCTATTACACAGTGCCGATTTCCGTGTTTGAGCAGGTTGACAGCAGTCAGGATGACGGCGGCTGGGTGGAGCTGACGAGTGAGAATGTCCGCGTGTGGATCTCCGTCTCGACGAGTGGCACCGATGATGACGACGATGAGACAAAGACGTATGACTTTGTGCTCGGAGAGGGACAGAGCACGCCTTACGGAACGTATCCGGATGTGATGAACTTTTCGATCAATCTGCGGAATAACAGCCCGGCGACGGTCTACAACGTCAAGGCGAGCATCATTCTCGATGCTGACAGTGCAAAATTTCCGTTTCGGATCAATGACGTGAATTATGACCGGATGTTTGAGAAGATCGGGGTGGATGAGAGCGTTCCGCTCGATTACAGTTTTGCGATCCGGCAGGACAGCTACACGGGATATTATCCGATCCAGATGAAAATTTACTACTCCAAGAGTTCCACCGGAGAAGAACTTCAGACATTTGAGACCACCTTCTTTGTGCACATCACGAGCAAACCGAAGGAGGACGACCAGAACGAGTTCAATGAGCACGACCGCACAAAGGCGCGCCTGATTGTCGATGGATTCTCGACAAATCCAGACCGGATTGTTGCGGGGGATTCGTTTGATCTGACGCTCCAGATCAAGAATGCGTCCGGAAGTGTGTCGGCATCGGATGTGCTTCTGACCGTAGAGTCTGAGAAAGTGTCGGACAGCCCGGTCTTTTCGACTGCAGAGGGATCCTCGTCGGTGGCGATCTCATCGCTCGGAGCGGGGGCTGTGCAGACGGTGAAATTCCGCCTGAGTTCGCGCGCCGGGGTTGACCAGCGTTCCTATGCCCTCACTGTAAAGGCCAAGTACGACAGCCCGGAATACAAGAATGCGGAGGACAGTATGTCGGTGGATATTCCGGTGTACCAGATTCCGAGGCTGAACACGGGGACGTTTGAGGTGATGCCGGATTCGATCTCGGTTGGAGAGGAGTCGAATGTCATGTTCGGCATCAACAATACGGGCCGGGTGACGCTCTACAACGTGATGGCGACGTTTGAGGCGGACTCGATCCAGAAGACGGATTCCTATGTGGGAAATATCAAGTCCGGAGAGACCGGAAATGTGGACTGCATGCTGACCGGAATTGCGCCGACGGCGGATGACGGAAAGATTAAGGTAAGGATCTCCTACGAGGATGAGAACGGCAATGTCTCCGAGGTGGAAAAAGAGCTCTCCCTGACGGTGACGGAGGATTTCTCCTCGATGGATGATTCCATGAATCCGGAGCCGATGGAGCCTGAGGAGGAGCAAAAGACCGGAATCGTGGGATTTCTTTCCCAGTACTGGATGGCCCTTGTGGCGGCAGCGGTGATTGTGCTTGGAATTGTTGCGGTTGTCATAGGCAGAAAAATCCGGAGAGAGCGCAGAAAGAAGCAGCAGGAAGCCAGCGAGGATGAGAGCGAGGAGTAAGAATCATAACTCGGCTCATGGACTTGAAATATAAAGGATGTGTGGGAAGATGAGATTTGTGGATCTTCTGGGAATGAGTTTAAACAGCCTGCGACGGAGAAAACTCAGGACTGCGCTGACAGTTCTCGGCGTGGTGATCGGAACGGCATCTGTGGTAGTCATGATGTCTCTTGGAATCGGCATGAAGGAACTGAATCGGGAGATGATCTCTTCTTATGGAAGCCTGACGGCGATCACTGTGTACGGGCAGGATGCGTGGGGGAGTTCTGATTCGGACAAACCTCTGTATCTCACGGATGATGTGGTCAAACAGTTTTCGGGAATGAGTCATGTGAAGAGTGTGTATCCGCTTCTTGAGGTCAATGCGATTTTCATTCAGGGAAAATACACGATGAGCGCGAATCTCACCGGGGTGCCGGACGGGTATCTCGCGGAGATTCCGCTCGGTCAGGGGAAACTCCCGAAAGCGGGCGATCGGGAGATGAAGCTGATCTACGGCAATGCGGTGATCCGCTGGTTTCAGGACGGAAAGAGCAATAACTGGGATTTCTCGGATGATGCCAAGCTGCCGGATGTGGATCTAATGGGAAAACCGATGTTTGTGGTTTTTGACACCGACGCCTATTACCAGTCCCAGGGAACCG
>NZ_JBNMIC010000065.1:0-10500 GCF_050873065.1 Brotaphodocola sp. | reverse complement strand
TCACGCATCTCCTCTTCCCAATCCTCCGGCTCTTCTTCCCGATCCTCGCAAACCTGAACTTCTACCTGAAGGGAATCCTGTTCCTTCAATCCCAGTTCCTCGATAAGATCATACGGCAATCTCAAAAAAACCTGGTAAATACCATCTCCTTCATCTCGAAAAAGCATGCACTGATCCTGCAACTCCATCTCACTCTGATACTTTTCTTTAGAAAATATTTCTTCCAGACATTTTCTTAATTTTGTCTCTCCTCGGAGATTCATCAGATTTGCGAACTCCACAAAATCAGAAAAGAAATATGCTTGATCGCTCAAAAATGTTTCTTCATCTACCTTCGTTCCCGCCGTTGTTTTTTTGCTTTTCTGATTACTCAAAAGCACTTTATCTCGCTCGCAATCAAGGAAATCTTCTGCTGTATAGCGAGGCAACTTTTTTTTCGATCGAAGTTCTTTGTGTTTGAGCAGGTCATTGATATATGTAACAAATCCTCGCAATAATTTTTCCGTCATGCATCTTTCTTTTTTTATTACCCCAAACGCAGAATACGAAAATGGAATGTAGTACCGCATACTTTCTTCATCTAGAACCGCCCCATTTTTTCTTACTGTCTGATAATGTGATCTTAGCTTGAAGTGCCAACTACAGGAAGGGGCGGTCTCCAACAATACCGCTTCTATTTTATCTGTATTTACAGCCCTTTTCATATTTGGTGAAATTGTCCCTCCTACCTTTTTCATCGTATTCTCCCCTTCACTCACAAAGATTACAATCTGATCTCTGATTATTGTATGACCCGTCGTAAGTTTAATACTTACCATAATCCTCACACAATTCTAATTTTTTATTTGCATAACGCAAATCTCCCGTAATCTCTACCAAAAATTCCTGCAACTGCTTTTCCAGCTTTCCCTCTGTCAATTCCGCAAGATTTTGATTATACTCCTTCGGTGGCCATAAAAAGTGCTCGCAAAAAATCATAACATTATGCTCCGCATCACATACACTCCCAAATGATCCGAGTGGATATCCATAACGTTTTTCAAAACAAAAATGCATTGCATTTGCTATAATTTGATTAGGCCTGTTAAAATAATCCTTATCTACAAAATACCCCACACACCACCAATCAACACTTGCCATTTTTTCTAAAACGGACCACTCGTCATAGTCTTTCAACTGCTCCTCTGACATTTCTCCAATCTTAATTGCTTCGTCTTTACTCGGCAAATACGGAACTAACTTGTCATTTTGAAAAACAATCTCATCCTCTACACCTAAATACATACCTTTTCCAATTCTCTCAACCTCACGATACTCCACCATCTACATATTCTCCTCTCTATCATTGATCGTTCCATAAAAAGAACAATTCACCTCTACTTCTAAAAGTATCTTTCTTTCCTCTGCACTGATAGTGTATCATTCTCCACCATAAATTCCCATGATTTTATTCGTCACAAATTTATATTTTTTCATGCGTTATGTGACATAATATTGCATTTTTCACTTGTATACGCTATCATATATATGTAAGGAGGTATTCTATGTCAAAATCATCCGAACGTTTTTCAGTTGAACTAGCTAAATACCAAAAAGATCATAATAACATTACTTATGAAAAAATAATTGAGAAACTTGCACCCCAAAAAAGATATCCTGACAGCTCATATCTTTCAAAGTTTAAATCAGGTGCTAAAAAACTACAGAAAGATGACTGTGACATTTTTGCTGAACTCTTTGGAATACGTCCTGAATATCTTGCTGGTATTGATGATTATCGCACGGATGAAGATCTTCAAAAGGCATTGGAAATAGAACAGGAAAAAAGGGAAATTTCCCCCTCACTTCATCAGATTCTATTAACACTCGGATATATCGATACTTATTATAATAATTACCCACTTCCAGAAAATACCCGTGAGTTTTTAGAATCATTGGCAGATGAACTTAAAGAAAAGAATATCTCTTTAATTGTTAATGTTAATGCAGACACTTATATCGCAATTTCAATGTCTGAACGTTCTCTAGTATTTGAAGATATTATTAATTACATAAAATTCACACTTGAGAAACTATTTACCAATAACCCTGTTTACTCAGTAACTGAAAACAAAAAAGTATCACATCACTCCAACTCATCATCCGTACGTTCACGTTTAGATAATGAGTTGAAAACATATAAAGAAAGAAATAAACTTAATAATGAAGAAATAGCTGATAAACTCAATCAACTAGATTCTTCTAAACGTACATATCGTCGTGAATATATTTCTCGCTTTATAAAAGGTACCAAAAAATTAAGCGATGATGACCTTAGAACTTTTTCTGGACTCTTTGGAATACGTTTTGAATATCTTGCTGGTATTGACAAGTATCGCACGGATGAAGATTATTTGAAGGCTATACAAAATTGGACGAGTATACAAGGTAAAATTTTTCTTGCATTCCATCGGATTCTAGTAGAACTTGAATATACAGATACACATAAAAAATGTGATACAGGGAGTATATCTTGCATTTCTAATAGTAAAACAAATACTTGTGTTTTTATTTTTACATCCGCTTATGCTCAATTACTGACGGATGTCGTTAATTATATGGCATTTACACTTGAAAAATTTTTTACCGCTAACTCTCCAATGTCCGTTCCCTCAGTAATACATGAAGATGGCTCAACTTCATTACATCCATCAACAGTGCTAGCTTTAAAAGATGGCTCCTCTGTTACATTCAAGCAGGAATTTGTACCCAATTCAGAATATGATGGCAATCCCTCTCAACTTGCCTTTTCAATTACTGAGTCGAACAAAAAATAACCCAACAGGAGGAGGCTAAAATTTTAATGCACATTATTTTATAGACTCCTCCCTTCTATAATTTTTGCATAAGTAATTAGAACTATCTCTCACCGGTGATACTCACGTTTTATCATACTCCTCACACAGTTCCAATTTTTTGTCTGCATAACGCAAATCTCCCGTAATCTCTGTTAAAAATTCCTGCAACTGCTTTTCCAGTTTCTCCTCTGTCAGTTCTGCAAGATTCTGGTTATACTCCTTTGGCGGCCATAAGCTATTACAAAAGATCATAACATTATCATCATAATCAGATACGCTTCTGAATGAACCAAATGGATATCCATAACGTTTCTCAAAGCAACAATGCATTCCATTCGCTATAGTTCTATTATGGAAGTCTTCAAAATAGTCTTCCTCATTAAAATAATACGCACCTATGTAATCAACACTTGCAAGCTTCTGTACAATAGGCCACTTGTCATAGTCTTTCAATTTTTCTTCTGACATTTCTCCAATCTTAATTGCCTCGTCCTTCGTCGGCAAATACGGAATCAGCTTGTCCTCTTGAAAAACGATCTTACGCTCCTCGCCTAAATACATTCCTTTTCCGCTTTTAGCAACATGATACCAACCCATCTGCATATTCTCCTTCTCTTTTTTTCTGTATCCAGTATAGCAACACCACTCTAAGAAATCTACCAACCAGAACGAATCACCTTTCCATTTTTTTGTTTCTTTTCCACTTTTCTTCAATTTTTTAGAAAAAAGGGCATCAACGTTCTTCCTTCCACACATACTCCGGCACTTTTTCTAATTCGTCATCTGGATTCAAGCCATACGCCTCGATACACCTTCTTAGATATGCCTCATTTACCTGCGTGATCCCATGCTTCATATAGTATTCTGGCTCAAATCGTTCTGGGTTCTGCCCGTATTTCTCATCATATTCCTGATACTTTGCCAGTGTATCCTGTTTATTTAAGATCTCAATGCACTTGTCATGGACATAAATTCCCAGAACAACCGCATCTTCAAACTTATCATCCGGTGACCATGGTTCTTCATTCCAGTCAGTCACAGCAATCACCAGATCCAAATACGGAAATGCTCTTAATTTGAAAAACCACTCTTTACAGAATTCTTCCACAGTCGGATACTTCTGAGTGATTGCATTGCATCCGACTTTTCCATCCACATGAATCCAGCCATATCCATCCGGATAATGATTTTTCATAATCAGCCAGTTATTGAAATTGCAAGAGCGAACAAAATCTTTATGATTTTCAATTTTTTCCATGCAAAAATTAAAAAAATCATCGGTCCGACGAATAATCTCAAATGCCTGCTCTTTTGTGACCGAACAACCTCTCATCCGATAATAAGGGCGTCGTGTATATGAAAGGCGCTTTAAGCTAGTCTTATTTTTATTCAAATCAGTCACCAAAATCTCATATTCTGCATACCGGTCGAAATCCTCTTTTGCAAGAAAATAGGTATTGCGCCCCAAATCTACAATCTCTTTAAACTGATCTGACAAATCATAATTAGAGTCAAAATAAACATTTCCATACTCATCTTTATAATAACAAATTTCGTTTGGATAACCGAAAGATGTATCATCCACACTTCTCAAATATGCAAGGCACTCAAAGATATTCATGCATTTGCTCCCTTCTTATTTGTTTCTTATTTGCTCCTCATCTGTTGGCTACATCGTATCATATTTTTTCGCTTCCCATTTTCCAGAATTTTTTTCTGGAAATAAAAATAGCCCGACATCTAAAAAAATAGATATCGAGCTACTTAGAGTTTATATGGTACTTATCTGATCCCCTCACACCCTTATAGCGCAAGGGAAACATTTATTCTGAGTTATGTGATTTCCTGATTATCGCACCTGACCATTTCCGTAAATGATATACTTCGTGGTCGTCAATGCCTCGAGTCCCATCGGACCTCTCGCATGGAGTTTCTGAGTACTGATTCCGATCTCAGCGCCGAAACCGAATTCATTTCCATCGGTAAATCTTGTGGACGCATTTACATAAACCGCTGCCGCATCCACCTCATTTAAGAAGCGCTGTGCGTTCTCATAGTCATTCGTGATGATCGCCTCGGAGTGCCCCGTGTTGTAACGGTTGATGTGAGCGATTGCCTGATCGAGGTTATCCACAATCCGCAGAGAAAGGATGTAGTCGAGATATTCGGTTCCCCAGTCGCTCTCATTTGCCCTCGTAAACTCCGGAATAATCTCACAAGCGCACTCATCGGCGCGCACTTCTACCTGTTTTTCTTCCATTAATCTTTTCTTCAAGAGCGGGAGGAAGTCTTTTGCGATCGCGTGATGCACAATCAGGGATTCACACGCATTGCAGACACTCACGCGCTGAGTCTTCGCGTTGATGATAATGTTGATCGCCATCTCAAAATCTGCGCTCTCATCGACGTAGATATGGCAGTTTCCAGTTCCCGTCTCAATCACCGGAACCGTGCTGTTCTCAACAACCGCGCGGATCAGTCCGGCTCCTCCGCGCGGAATCAGCACATCGACATATCCATTCATCCGCATAAATTGTTTCGTCGTCTCACGGTCCGTCGACGTGATCAGCTGAACCGCATTTTCACAGAATCCACCTTTTTTCAGACCATCACGGAGTGCAGCAACAATTGCCTGATTCGAGCAGATCGCATCGCTTCCACCCTTTAAAATCACAGCATTTCCCGTCTTAAAACAGAGTCCAAACGCATCAGAAGTCACATTCGGGCGCGCCTCATAGATGATTCCGACAACGCCGAGGGGAACCCGTTTCTTGCCAATCAGAAGACCATTTGGACGCGGTTTCATTGAGGTCACCTCGCCGACCGGATCGGCAAGCCCTGCAACCTGTCTGAGTCCATCTGCCATTCCCTCTAAGCGGGTGTGATCGAGCCTGAGTCTGTCGATCATAGAAGGGTTCATTCCATTTTTCTGCGCATTTTCAATATCCTGCGCATTTGCCGTGAGGATCTCATCTTCATGATCGAGCAGAGACTGTGCAGTGAGCAAAAGTCCCTGATTCTTCTCTGTGATTCCCATACGGTTCATATACCCAGATGCCTCTTTTGCCTGCCGTCCGATTGTAAGCAGATCCATGTTTAAATCCATATGCGCTTCCTCCCGTTTTCTCTCAACTTTTCAAACCGCTGCTTCCAAATTTCCATATTTCTGTTCGAATCTTTGCTTTTTATATTACCCAATCACCGATGCACATCAGAAATCGTGATAATCTCCTCATCCGTCACAAGCTGATCCACCCGCACATCCCACGGCTGGGATGGCAGATCTCTGAGCACCTGAAATCCATAGGCGATTGCGACTTTTCGGTGAAGTGGCTCTGCCTCAAAAAAGCGATCATAGAATCCGCCGCCATATCCGAGACGCTCTCCCGTTTTCGTAAACGCAAGCCCCGGTGTGATCACAACCGCCCGCGGGCTCTGTGCCGGCAGGCACTGCTTGGATGGCTCTAAAATCCCCATATACCCTTCTGTAAGCTCTTCTCTTCCTGAGACAAAATAAAACTTCATCTCGTTTCCCTCGACCCGCGGAAGAGCCGTTAAAATCTTTCGTTTCCATAGAGTTTCCAGAAGTAGGAACGTGTCCGCCTCCGTTCCAAAGGATGCATATGCATAGACAACCAAATCTGAGTTCTCCATAAAATGATCTGGAAAATCCAGTACTGCCAGAAGATTTTCCGTGAGTGCCCGATCTTTTGCCTTACGCTCAGCCCCAGTTAATTCTGCCCTCTGCTGCTTCATCTCCTTGCGAATCTGCCTTCTCTGCTGCTGCATCCGCTGATTCCGGCATTCTTCCTCATCCTGCCCACTCTTCAGATCTGCTGCTTTCTTTTCAGGATCGGTCTTTGGATTTTCTTTCGAATATTCATTTGAATGTTCATTCAAATCTTTATGAAAACCTCTAAGGAACTGCTTTATCTCTTGACCTGTCGCTTTTTCTGCCATATATGTCAGCCACCTTTTTGCCCGGTTTTTTCTTTCCTTTGCCGGATTTATTTTATCCTTTCCGCGAGCAAATAAGACCCGCGATTTCATCCGCGTAGATGTGTAGACACAGCCGCAGATATGGATAGAAAAATTCTTTATGACTTCTGCTCGCTGACACCGCCATACTTCTTGCCGAGATCCGTGATGCTTCCGTCCTTCTCTTTAATAGAAATATTGTTCAGATTTGCACGCATGCTTCCGCGAATCGCCTCAATGTACTCTTTTCTGAGTGCAGTCTGCTCTGCTTTCTCCTCATCCGTCAGTCCCACTGCCTGAGATTTGTGATATAACTCGTTAATTCTGTCAATCTTGCTCTGATCCATGGTATCTTCCTCCAATTTTCTATAACTTCTAATTTTCTGTAATTTCTATTTCTAATTCCCATGTTCTAACGTTCTAACCACTTTTTCCTTTTTATAGTCTGTGTGGCATTTTCAAGCACGCTTTTTTCGTTTTCCCTACTTTGATCTTGCCCTGATTCAAGTCGACGCTCGCGGAGACTTGGCGCGTGATTCTGGTCAGCTCTGCTGACATCCTCCAATCAGAATCACTGTGCATCCCCTCTGAGTTAATACTTGGAATTCATGTAATCCATCAGGTCAAAATCCAGATTCGGATGTGCAAGGAAGAGACTGCCTCTTTCTTCACCCTTCACAATGTCGTGAATCACCATGACATCGGATGCATTTGCAATCACCATGTCACAACCGGAATCTGTCGCAATCCGCGCTGCGACAAGTTTTGCCGCCATTCCGCCGGTTCCGACATCACTTCCGGAAGAATCCTTTCCCATTCCCATCAGATTCTCATCGATCTCCGGGATGAAGCTGACAAATTTCGCATCCGGATTCTTGCGAGGATCATCCGTGTAAAGCCCGTCGATATCAGACAGAAGAATCAGCAGATCCGCACCGATCAGCGCCGAAACGACAGCCGACAGACGATCATTATCACCGAACTGAATCTCGTGGGTGGAAACGGTATCGTTCTCATTTACGATCGGAACCGCGCCGAGATTTAAAAGTTCATCAAACGTGTTCTGCGCATTGTAGCGGGAGACCTCGTTTGTCATCGTATCCTTCGTCATCAGAACCTGGGCTGCAATCGAATTATACTCCGAAAACAGTCTCTGGTAAACCATCATCAGACGGGCCTGTCCGACCGCCGCATATGCCTGCTTCTCTGAGATCGTCGTTGGGCGCTTCTGCCCTCCGAGAGCCTGACGTCCCGCTGCAATCGCTCCGGACGAAACGAGAACCACATCCCGCCCCTCCCCTTTCAGGTCACAGATGATTCTCACAAGTTTCTCAATCTTATACAGATTCAATTCACCCGTCTCGGGATGTGTGAGCGAGGAAGAACCGATCTTAATTACAATTCGTTTCTTTCCATTCAGTTTTTCTCTCATCTGACGCTCTGACTCGGTCATCTCTGTCCTCTGTCCCAGATCCATCTTTTGTGCCATTCTGCCCTCATCCTCCTGTCTCCTGCCTTTTACTTTTTGCCTCTTGCCCCTCATCGTACTTATACCGTACTTGTTGTCGTTCTTCTTATCGTACCTGTTGTTGTTCTTATTGTTGTTCTTACTGTCATTCTTGCGCTTTGTTCGATATCCGTCTGCTGTCCGCTTTTCCAGTCTTCCTTTGTCGTTATCGTTACTGTCTGCGCAACGCGTAAACCACAACCCGTTATCGCCTACTCGGTAGAAAACCGGCGCGCAATCGCCTCTGCGACCTTGACGCCATCCATCGCTGCGGACGTGATGCCTCCCGCATATCCAGCTCCCTCACCACACGGATAAAGACCGGAAATCTCACTCTCAAACTTCTCATTGCGGTGAATTCTTACCGGCGAGGAAGTACGGCTCTCAATCCCGGCAAAAACCGCATCCGGCATATCAAAGCCATGAATCATGTGTCCAAAGCGCTCCATTGCCTCAAGGAGCGCCTGATTGAGACTTTCCGGCATAATTGACCGCACATCTGCAAAAGCCCACTGGCCGCGCATTGCGGGCGTCACACGGCCAATGCTTTCTGAGAGGCGATTTTCCTTAAAGTCCTCATAGAGCTGTACCGGAATCTTTCCACCTGCTGCCTCAAAGGCCCTGCGCTCAAGTTCTCTCTGGAACGCCACTCCCCCGAGCGGACTCTGATCCGGGTAATCCTCCGGTCCCACAGTCACAATCAGCGCACTGTTCGCATTCTCCCCTGCACGGTCATGGTAACTCATTCCGTTTACCGCAAGTCTGCTTGGCTCTGAGGATGCATTTACCACATATCCGCCCGGACACATGCAAAATGAGTACACGCCCCGCCCGCTCGTCGTCTGCGCCGTCACCTTATAGCTCGCCGCTCCAAGTTTTCCGGCATCTCTTCGTCCATACTGAGACTCATTGATCACCGACTGCGGGTGCTGGATTCTCAGCCCGACGGCAAAAGATTTCGCCTCCATCGGGACTGCACTCTGATAAAGCATTTCAAAAGTATCGCGCGCACTGTGCCCGATTGCAAGGACAACCGCCTTTGTCTCGATCACACTGCCATCTGCGGTGCGGACTCCGCGCACAGCCCCGTCCTTCATGAGAAGTCCGGTCATCTGACACCTGAAATGCACTTCTCCGCCGAGGTGGATGATTTCCTCGCGCATCCGCTTCACGATACCGGACAGAACGTCTGTTCCGATATGCGGTTTCTGCTCATAGAGAATCGCCGGATCTGCTCCGAACTCACAAAAAATCTTGAGCACGAGATGATTGCGGCCGGAGGAATCTTTCACCAGCGTATTGAGTTTTCCATCGGAAAATGTTCCTGCTCCGCCCTCTCCAAACTGTACATTCGAGGAGGGATCAAGCTCGCCCGTCTCCCAGAATTTCTGCACGCTTTCCTGACGCGCATCCACATCATCCCCGCGCTCGAGAATCACCGGCCTGTAACCTGCGCGTGCAAGCATCAGGCCACAGAAGAGTCCTGCCGGGCCGGCTCCGATGATGACAGGACGCCCTCCAAGCGATTCCTCCCCGGATTTTGGAAACTCATAGGGCTTTTCTTTGCTGAGGCTCACCTGATTGCTCTTTGCCTTATGTACAAGGTTCTCCTCGCGCTTTCCTGCGACTTCTACGTCCACCGTATAGCTGTAAAACAGCTCCGGTTTCTTTCTCGCATCAAGCGACTGGCGGCAGATCACCACCCTCTCGATCTCTTCCGGCGCAATCCGAAGCAGCTTTGCCACTTTCTTTTTCAAAGCTTCCGGACTGTGATCCACCGGAAGTTTCAACTGTGTAATCCGTATCATAATCTGTTTTCTCTTCTTCTCTTTTTTCTTCTCTTTTTTCTGTTTCTATTATTTCTATTCTAGCTTTCTAGTTCTAATATTTGTTCTGTCTTTTTTGTCTCGTCTCTTGTTTCCTATCTTGTCCTGTCTCTGCCGTCGTTTTCTCCCGTCCAGACGCATTTTCATTTCCCTGGGCAGCACAGCGGCCGGCGATTGCCCCCGTCGACCATGCCCACTGAAGGTTGTATCCTCCGCAGATTCCGTCGACATCTAAGAGTTCTCCGACAAGATAAAGTCCCGGCACGAGTTTGGATTCAAGCGTCTCTGCGTGGATTTCTCTCGTGTCAACTCCGCCGCAGCAGATCTGTGCCTGCTCAAACGCATTCGTCGC
>NZ_JBNMIC010000064.1:0-10554 GCF_050873065.1 Brotaphodocola sp. | reverse complement strand
ATAATATGATATTGTAATAAGTATTTGTGTCTGTTTTTAGATTTCCATGTTCCCATGATATAAGCATACAATAATATCTAACTTTTGGCTACCTTAACCCACCGTCTAAAGTCAGTGGGATTGCGGTAGCCTCATTTCAAGATCTGTGAACACTGCGCTTCCGTTTTCATCTGTCTTCACAGTCTTCACTGCTCTCGCCGTTTTCACAGAATTCATAGGATCCGAATCTGCTGCAATCTGAAATTTTGCCCCCTCAATCGCCATCTGCGGATAGCGCTCATCCACAAGTTTCAGACTGATTTTTGTCTTTTCCATCTCAATCTCGTGAACTTCCAGCTTCTTCTCGTCTTTCTTTTCCGTCACAATCTCCGGTTTCTTCTCAATTCCGGCATAGTATCGCGGAACCTCTTTTTCCTGAAGGCTGTACGTTCCCAGATAAAGCTCTTTGCTCTCCCCGTATCCATTCTCATCGCAGATAATCTCCCCGACGCGCTCGCCTTTCCGGTAACGGATTGTCCCGTCAAACGTCTGAATATCTTCCTCTGCAAGAACTACGAAACGACCTCCGCCCACAGGGGTTCCATCCTCACGGTCGCTGACCTGCACACAGATGCTGTTCTTTGACGGCGAAAGCGGAATCTCCACAAGGCACGGTTCCGTCCAGTCAGAAGGAGTCCCGACACGAAATTCCTTATCTGCCGAGCCCTCATATCCCTTCGGCGCCGTCTTTTCGTGAAACTTATAATCTCCCTGAAAAATCTTTTCCGGAAGATAAAAATTGCCCTTGTCAGTTGTCACAAATTCACGGTAGGAAACCTTATCCGGATAATAGGTATTCAGAATCTGACGCGTTCCATTTGCCTTGTACAGTTCAAACACCGCACCCTCCACCGGGATCACCCTTCCGGTCTCTGCATCGATAATCTGAGCAAGCACTGCGGATTTTTTCTTGTCATCCGCGCCGCCCATCCCCATATCCGGACTTCTTCCGGCCGCCGTCGTCATCTTTTCCTTTTCTGCTGCTTCTGTATTCTGATCTTTCTCTGCTTCTCCTGCCTGATCCTTTTCTCCAATCTCCTCACGAGCCCGATCCTGTTTTCCGTGGTCGATCTGGTCTTCTTCATATTGGCGACCTACAATCGTTTCTTTTTTATGATAATCGGTATAATCATTCAGAAGATAGAGTCCCAAAAGAGCTGCCAAAAGAATCAAAAGAAAGATTAACGTCACTGCCGTGTTCGCAGCCGACTTCCAAAGATTAAATTTCTCTTCGTCTTCTCTTTCCGGCTTTTTCATGCATCATGTCCCACCTTCATCTGCTTTTCAATCTGTATCCGCCCTGGTCTCTCATTTTCCAAAAACGCAGCGGAAATCGGTTACAGTGTATCATCTCTATCTTTCAAAAGCAAGTTTTCTCGGAAAGTTTTCTTGAAAATACAAGCACTCATTCCGTGCGACACCAAGCCAAACTCGCCTTGCTAATTCGGACAGTTGCGGCATCGATTTTTGCATGATATAATAAGATTTCCTTAAAAAGATTTTTTTGAATCAGACTTTACATAGACTTGGAGGGCGAACGCATGGAATTACTACAGTTAAAATACTTTCTCGCAGCGGCACAATATCAGCACATCACGAAAGCTGCCGAACATCTTCAGATTGCACAGCCCGCACTTTCCCAGGCGATCCATCGTCTCGAGAGCGAACTCGGTGTTCCGCTTTTTGAGCGCAAAAACCGCAGCATCGAACTCAATGATTCGGGTAAATTTTTCCAGCAGCGCCTTCTTCCGCTGATCAACGATCTCGACCGCACGATCGAGGAACTTCAATGCGGAAAAGAGCAGGCCACACACACGATTCGTCTGCGCCTGCTCTCCGCATCTTCTCTGATCACAAACCGGATCATCGCCTTTCGCGCGCTCCGCCCGGATGTGAATTTTCAATTGTACCAGACCTCTCAGACTGACCCGCACGCGGACTCCGACTATGATCTGTGTGTCACGGCAAGACGGTCAGACTTTGCCTCCGTCGACCGCAACCATGCAACCGTCATGCTCGAGGAAGATCTCTATCTCGCCGTTCCGTCTGCCTCCCCTTACGGCAATCAGCAGTCAATCCGCCTTGCAGACACCCAGCATGCGGGATATATCTGCCTCGCAGGATCCCGCCCGATCCGCCAGATCACAAACAGCTACTTCCTCGAACTCGGATTTTCCCCGCGGATCATCTTTGAGAGCGACACGACGGAGACAGTCCGCAACCTGATCGCCGCCGGCATGGGAATCGGATTCTGGCCCCAGTACTCATGGGGACCTCTCCCCGCACAGTGGGAGTCAACCTCCTCAAACTCTCCGGTGCGTCTTCTTCCGATTTCAGACTTAAAATGTCGCAGACAGATTATTCTGATGCGCTCCGAACAGGGAAAAGGAAAACAGGCAGTACAGGAATTCTGTGATTTCCTCGTAAATAACCTGGAGTGGATGTGAGGGGATTCCAGTCCTTATAGTCCTTTTTCGTGATAGGAAGAGCCGTGAAGTCTCGAGAGTGCACGTGCCATTGCCGCCTGCGTCATATAATATTCCCGGATGCTCTGCTTCTGGCGGAGCTGTTCTTTTGCGCGCTCAAGCGCCAGCTTTGCTCTCGCCTCATCGATGTCTTCCGGACGCTCTGCCGAATCCACGACCGCCATCACACGGTTGTTTGCCACCTGAACAATTCCAATTCCGACAATGACTCTGCGCTCAGTCGACTCTCCCGGGACACGAAAACGCATCTCGCCCTCCTGGGTTGCGAGGATCATCGCCTCACGATGAGGCAGAATTCCAAGTTCTCCATCGTGAGCCGGGACAACCAGTGTCTCACAGCTTCCATTGTAAAACACATGATCGCTGGCAATGATTTTCAACCAAAATGCTGCCATTTTTCTGCTCCTTTACACCACTCAGTCCTTATTCTGCTCCATCGCCTTTGCCTTCTCGACAACCTCATCGATTGTTCCGACATTGAAGAATGCAGCCTCCGGATAAGCATCCATCTCACCATCGATGATTGCCTTGAAACCGCGGACGGTCTCCTTGACCGGAACGTATTTTCCCGGAACACCGGTAAAGTTCTCTGCAACATGGAACGGCTGGGAGAGGAAACGCTGGATCTTTCTCGCACGGCTGACGGTCAGCTTATCTTCCTCTGAGAGTTCCTCCATACCGAGGATTGCGATGATATCCTGAAGTTCCTTGTACTTCTGAAGCATCTGCTGTACCTTGTTTGCAACCTCATAGTGCTCTTTTCCTACGACATCCTCCTCAAGAATTCTCGAAGTGGACTCAAGCGGATCAACTGCCGGGTAAATACCCTGTTCCACAATCTTTCTCGAGAGAACCGTCGTTGCATCCAGATGTGCAAACGTCGTCGCAGGTGCCGGGTCCGTCAAATCATCTGCCGGCACATAGACTGCCTGTACAGAGGTGACAGAACCATTCTTCGTCGAAGCGATTCTCTCCTGAAGCTGACCGACATCGGTTGCCAGTGTCGGCTGATATCCAACTGCTGACGGCATTCTTCCGAGCAGGGAGGAAACCTCTGATCCGGCCTGCACGAAACGGAAAATATTGTCGATGAAGAGAAGTACATTCTGATGCTGGACATCACGGAAGTACTCTGCCATCGTCAGTCCCGTCTCTGCGACACGCATACGGGCACCCGGCGACTCATTCATCTGGCCAAATACCAGGGCGGTCTTCTCGAGAACTCCCGACTCCCCCATCTCCGTCCAGAGATCGTTACCCTCTCTCGAACGCTCTCCGACTCCGGTGAAGATCGAGTATCCGCCGTGCTGGGTTGCAATATTTGTAATCAGCTCCTGAATCAGAACCGTCTTACCGACTCCGGCACCTCCGAACAGTCCGATTTTTCCGCCTTTTGCATACGGTGCCAAAAGGTCAATGACCTTGATTCCCGTCTCAAGCATCTCGACAACCGGGCTCTGGTCTTCAAAGCTCGGCGGATCGCGGTGAATCACCCATTTTGTCTCACCATCAAGGCTCTCGCCTCCGTCGATCGGCTCTCCGAGCACATTGAAAAGACGGCCAAGTGTCTTTTCTCCGACCGGAACGGAAATACCTGCGCCGGTCGCCTCAACTTCCATATCTTTGCAGAGACCTTCGCTGGATGCCAGCATGATACAGCGTGCCACATCTCCGCCGATCAGCTGAGCGACCTCCATCACGCAGCGTCTGCCATTATTATTCACAACCAGGGCATCCTGAATATGAGGAAGTTTGCCGTCCTCAAACTCCACATCCACAACAGGTCCCATGACCTGAACGATTTTTCCCTTGTTCATAAGTGTCTCCTTTAGCTTTAGCGTCTCTTCTTCCGCTGTGCCTTCGCACCGCCGACAACTTCCGTGATCTCCTGTGTGATCGCCGCCTGACGCACACGGTTGTAAGCGATCGACAGCTCCCCGAGCAGTTTATTTGCATTGTCGCTTGCGGACTGCATCGCCATCATTCTCGCATTCTGCTCACTGCAGAACGACTCCACAAGCGCACCGAAAATGAATCCGGTCACATAGTTTGGAACCACATGGTCCAAAACTGCTGTTGGGCTCGGAATCATCTGAATCTCCTCGTGATAAGTATCTGCCGGAATCGCAGCGGAATCAAATTCCTCCCTTGTCAGCGGAAGAAGCTGCTCCATCTGCGCCTCCATCTTCATGCTGTTGATCATCTGCGTGTAGAGAATATCGACCTCATCAAGGCGATGCTCCATGTAATCCTCAATGATCGAGGCAGCAATCATTCTCGCACGATTCATTGTCGGATTCTGCACGGTATAGTGAAACTGTTCCTCCACCGGAACCTGGCGGGAGGCAAAATACTGCCGTCCCAGCTCTCCAACCACATAAATCCGATGATTCGGATATTCTTTCATCCACTGTTCTGCCATCTTTAAGACATTGTGGTTGTAGGCTCCCGCCATTCCCTTATCTCCGGTGACAACAATCAGTCCGCGAACCCGGTCTTCCTTCCTCTTATCGGAACGAGGATCAAAGTACGGATGATGAAGTTCCGGAAGGTGACGCAGAATTCTTCGAATCAGACTCTGGAGCGTATAGAAATACGGCTCTGTGTCTGCAAGCAGTTTCTTGCTCTTTGTCAGCTTTGTGGAAGAAATCAGATACATGGCATTTGTGATTTTCCTCGTATCCTGAACACTCTTTATTCGTTCTTGGATTTCTCTCGCGTTTGCCATACTGCCTCCTTAAACTGCTTTGCAGCCTCCACAATCCGTCCGGAAAGTTCATCGCTGAGAACCTTCGTCTCCTCAAGTTCTTTTCCGATCTCCGGGTGCTTCTCATCAAACCAGGCAAGCATCTGCATCTGAAATTCCTTAATCCGGGCAACCTCCACACTCAGCATAACCCGGTGCGTTGCCGCGCAGAGCGTGATCACCTGCTCATGCATGGCAAGCGGTCTTCCGAGAGGCTGTTTGAGCAGTTCCATCAGTCTCTTTCCATATGCCAGCTGTTCCTTTGTCGCATCATCCAGATCTGAACTGAACTGCGTGAAAACTTCCATCTCACGGTACTGTGCCAGATCAATTCGGATGCTTCCGCTCGCCTTCTTCATTGCCTTTGTCTGGGCAGCTCCGCCGACACGGGAAACGGAAAGTCCCACATTGACTGCCGGACGCTGACCGGCGAAGAACAGGGAGCTCTCAAGGAAAATCTGACCATCTGTGATGGAGATGACGTTTGTCGGGATATATGCGGAAACATCTCCCGCCTGTGTCTCAATAATCGGAAGCGCGGTGATCGAACCGCCGCCAAGCTCATCATTTAAGCGGCTTGAGCGCTCCAGAAGACGAGAGTGCAGATAAAAGACATCGCCCGGATATGCCTCACGTCCCGGAGAACGCTCCAGAAGCAGAGACAGAGCTCGATAAGCAACTGCATGCTTGGACAGATCATCATAGACAATCAGGACATCTTTTCCCTGATGCATGAAAAATTCTGCCATCGCAGTTCCTGCATACGGGGCAACATACTGCATCGGAGCCGGATCACTCGCTGTCGATGCCATGACAATCGTGTAATCCATCGCATCGTTCTTCTTAAGCGTATTGACAAGTTTTGCCACTGTCGATGCCTTCTGTCCGATTGCTACGTAAATACAGATCACGTCTTTTCCCTTCTGGTTTAAGATCGTGTCCATCGCAATCGAGGTCTTTCCTGTCTGACGGTCGCCGATGATCAGCTCACGCTGTCCGCGTCCGATCGGGAACATCGAATCGATTGCCAGAATTCCGGTCTCCATCGGAACCCCAACCGACTTTCTGTCGACGATTCCCGGTGCTTCCTCCTCAACCGGAAGATAAGCCTCCTCTTTCGCCGGTCCCAGACCATCGATCGGCTCACCGAGCGCATTGACGACTCTTCCGAGAAATTCCTTTCCGATCGGAACACCGGCGCGTTTCTTTGTCCGCGCAACCTTTGTTCCCTCGACAATTCCCGTATCCTTTCCGAAAAGGATACAGCCAATCTCATTTTTCCGGATATCCTGAACCATTCCGCGGACTCCGTTTTCAAATATGACAATTTCTCCATACATGGCGTGATCAATGCCGTAGACGATTGCAATTCCGTCTCCGACCCAGATGACGGAGCCGGTCTCCGAAACCAGCCCTGCATGCTCGTCGTAATCTTCAATCTCACCTTTGATGATGGAGATGATTTCCTGAGAACTGATTGTACTCATATCACCAAAACTCCTATCCTGCCACAGCCTGACTCAATTTTTTCAACTTTCCGAGAAGGCTGTAATCGTATTCCACATCTCCGGTCTTCAGGACAAATCCGCCCATCAGTTCCGGGTGAGAAGCCAGGCTCAGCCGGACTTCCCTCTTTCCATAAGTTTTTTTCAGAAACTGCCGAATGCCTTCCATCTGGGTCTCATCCGGCGCTGTCACATACCAGAGCTGCGCGGTGAGAACTCCATCTGCCAGTCTCTCGCACTCTTCCCGGACTTTCACAATATCCGGAAACTGTCCGATTGCACCGGCATCGCAGGCTTTCTTCAGGAACTTGGTCATCACACTGGAATATTCCGGTGTTTTCCAAATCTCCTCGATGATGGCATGTTTCTTTTCCCGACGGTAAACCGGGCTCTGAAGCACCCGCACGAGCTCCGGATTCTCACCCAGAATCTCGCCGGTCTTTTTTACCATTTCCTGCGGAACTTCAAGCTCATAGAGCACAGTTCCGTATAATCTTGCCTCTTCAGTCATGTCTCTCACCTGATTGACTCAAAAATGTATCATAACAGTTTCGATCATTCTGCGGGCCGTTCTGCTCAGAAAGCAGTTTTGCTGCCGCTGCCATTGCCAGATCTGCAACCGAAGCGCGCAGATCTGTGAGCGTCTTCTCCCGCTCGAGCGCAATCGTTCTGTCTGCCTCTTCCATCTTCTTTGCGGCATCGGTCTTTGCCTGTGCGAGAATCCGGTTGTACTCTTCCGTGCCTCTCGTCTTTGCCATCTCCACAATCTTGTCCGCTTCCGCGCCGGCATTCTGAATCGAAGCCTCATATTCCCGCTTCATTTTCTCAGCTTCCTGCTTTGATCTTGTCGCATCGTCGAGATCCCGCTCCACCATCTGCTTCCGCTCTTCCAGAATCGCCCGCATCGGCTTTACCAGAAAGTGTCTCATAAAGAAGTAAAGGACTAACAGATTGATGACTGTAAAGGCAATGTTCCAGAAATTGATGTTTAACATTGCTTTCGCCTCTCTTATTTATCTGAATTACTTTAAGAACAGAATGATCAGAAGACCGATTACGAAGCCATAAATAGCGGTTGCCTCTGCCAGTGCACATCCAAGAAGCAGTGCCTTGGTGATCTTTCCGTCTGCCTCAGGCTGTCTTGCAATGGCATCTACTGCCTTTGAAGTTGCCATTCCGATTCCCAGTCCTGCTCCGATTCCTGTGATAACTGCAACTGCAGCACCGATTGCGATTAATCCTGTCATAATTCTACTCTCCTTTTGTTCGTATGCGCTCTCAAACAGTTTAAGAGTACATGTTCTTATGTATGTTTGTTTCTTTTTGTGCCATCTGAAATAAAATTACTCAATGGCCTCTTTTATATATAATGATGTGAGGAATACAAAGACATAAGCCTGAATCACTCCATCAAATATATCAAAATAAAAGCTGAACGGCAGCGGCGCCACAAGAGGCACCAGATATTTGATCAGCGCCATGACTACCACGGCACCGAGCACATTTCCAAACAGTCGCATACAAAGCGACAGCGGCCGGATAAACAGCTCAAGTACATTGATCGGGGCGATGATCGGGATCGGTTCTGCAAAACTCTTGATCCACCCTTTCACTCCCTTTTTCCGAATTCCTGCCACCTCCACAAGAATGATACTCATCACTGCAAGAGAGATGGTCACATTTAAGTCCTTTGTCGGCGATTTGAATCCAAGAAGTCCGATCATATTGGCGATTCCGATGTAGAGAACCACGGTGATCAGATACGGAATGTAATCCGTTCCCTCTTTTCCGAGAAGCTCCTCGAAGAAATTCCAGATGAAAGTGAACCCGCTTTCAAGTGCCGCCTGTTTTGTTCCGATCTTCCTGACTTTCAATCCGTGAACAAGAACCAGCGTTGCAATCATCATGATTCCCATAATGATCCACGTCACTGCCACCGACTCAAGGACATCTATTCCGCCAAAAACCGGAATCGTAAATGCCACCTGGCAGTTCAGTTCTTCCATCAGGGAATCAACAAGTCCATCCATATCCTCTTCCCCCTTTCTTATTTCATGCACATTAAGAATCTTATCTTATGGGATAGCCGACCGTTATTAAGAATCATCCGGAAAAGCTATTCTGTCATTCCTGTCGATGTCGTTTCCGTGATGTCATTTCCCTGATGTCACACTCATCTTCCGAACCTCTTAATTCCTATCGGCTCTGCTTATTATAATCATTCAATTTTATAATTTCAAATATAGAATTGTTATGAATTCATAACATTCGCGTTATCAACATGAAAATGGCTGAAATATATTTCATTATTTTTTCCTATTTTTGGAACCTTTTTTCCCATCTTCTTTCAAAAATTTATTTTTTCTTTACGAAAAAAAAAGAAATCGACCGGAATCGATTTCTTTTTTTACCAAATTTTTAGGAAAATTAACCAAATCGGATTATTTCATCCTCTTCTGTCTCTATTTTACTCTGCACAGAATATTCTGAAAATTTATTCTTTATCTCTGCAAATTTGTGTCATTCGACTTCATAATCCGCAGAATTTCCGCCTCATTCACAACATTGAAGTCGTGCTGAATCATCAGTTTCATGACGCTTCCTGCAATCGCAAAGTCAATCATCTTCTGAGGGGCAAATCCCTGAACAAGGCCATGAAGCAGGGCACCTGCAAACGCATCTCCGGCTCCAACCGCCTCAAGGCTGTGTACCGTGTGGACAGGAGTCTCATAGAATATGTCACCTGTCAGATAGATTCCCATCCAGTCCCCGTCCTCGACCGTGTGCATATTCCGCAGAACACTCGCAACTGCACGACAGTTCGGATAGCGCTCCATAATCTCCTTCATTCCACGCTTGTAAGTCTCGATCTGATCGATTCCATGCGCCATATCACCGTCAAAAGCATGAATTCCCAGTGAAGACTCAAAATCCTCATCATTGGCGATGCAGATCGTCACATCTTTCATCAGCTCTCCCATCACCTGCTGGGCGCGCTCACTGCTCCACATCTTCGAGCGGTAATTCAGATCGCAGACTACCTCAATCCCGCGCTCTGTGCAGACTTTCAGTGCATCCTTGACCGCCTGGTGCACAGACTCACTGACCGCCGGGGTCACTCCCGAGAAATAGAACACATCCACATCGGCAAGCAGGCTCTCCCAGTCAAACTCCTCTGGATCCACCAGAGAAAATGCGCTGAACTCACGGTCATAGACCACGTTCGTCGGACGAATGTCACTGCCCTTCTCAAAATAATAGATTCCAAGACGTTTTCCGCCTCTCACGACACGGGAAGTGTCGACTCCCACGCGGCGCAGCTCGCCGAGGGCTGCAAGTCCAACCGGATTATCCGGAAGTTTTGTCACAAAATGCACCGGATCCTCAAACATTGCAAGAGACGCCGCCACATTCGCCTCAGCACCGCCATAGCTCGCCTCAAATTCATCCGCCTGCACAATTCTTAAATACTCCGGAGTCTTTAACCGGAGCATAATCTCTCCAAATGTGAGTACTTTCTTTTTCTTTTCCATTTTTCTCATTCCTTCCAAACGCATCAAATACTTGTTCGATTCGTATTTTTTCGCACTTATTATAGCATAAATTGCTGATGAAAAACAGAAAATAAATATGATGATGCAGCAAAGGCTCCGGCAGTGGGAAAGTCAATGCAAACCCGTGTGAGACGTCGGTGCTTAGGTTCGCGTCTTTTGCGACCTTATGCACCGCTACGTCCGCTCTGCGTATCGAGGAAGCGCCAGTGACGCTTCCGCTGATT
>NZ_JBNMIC010000063.1:0-10613 GCF_050873065.1 Brotaphodocola sp. | reverse complement strand
GTGTGGAAAGACTTACGTGCCATATGGAAATTTGGTTTCACTAAAAACAATGTTACTTTGTTTAAAGATGGTCAAAAATATTTTTGAAGAAAAGCTTGATGACAATTTACTGATATCTTTAAAAGGAGATAGTGACTATCTGGAAAAACATAATCTGGAAACATCTGGACGATATTTGCGACAACAGGAACAGATTAAAATATTGACTGGTAAGCAATTTGTAAATATTAATTGTGGTGTATGTAATGATTGTAACGGAAAGTAAAAACAGAAAAATAAAGATATGCGATCAAATATTGGAAGAAATATATAGTCAGATCCAGAAGAATGATTATGATCCGGAGAAAGGTGGAATTATAGTCGGACGGGAAAATCTGAATAATGAAAATATAATTCTTGAGTATATATCTAAACCATTAAAAAATGATATATGTACCAGAACCAGGTATACCAGAAAAGATGAAGGGCATTTGAAATATTTTGAAGGATTATATAATGAAAATAATGGCGTGTATGCATATTGGGGAGAATGGCATACACATCCGGAGGATATACCACATTATTCAATTATAGATTTAAAAAACTGGAAACGTATTGGTAAAGAAGATCCTAAGGGGGTACAATATCATATCATTGCCGGACGTAAGGCATTCAGCGTATGGAGAATGCAAAAAGGAAAGCTTTGCCCGAAAAAAATATGTGAGGTAAAATGGAATGAAATCAATTTATGAAAGGATAAAAAATAATATCAGACCAATATTGCAACTTCTGTTGCTTGGCGGTGTGTTCTTTGCTCCGAGAATATTTAAAATTACAGAGTTAATAAAGACCCCGCCTAAGCTGGAAGCGTCACAAAAAATATGTGATTATGTTTTTTACTTTGCTTGGAAAGGTGGAGATTGGGCAATTGGTGTTTTCTTTTTAATAGTAGTATTGTTTATAATTAGAAAGTGGAATAAAACATATATGTTTAATAGAGGAAACTATTATAAACAGTACAGGTATGGGTGGTATCGGATATGTTCAAAGATATTGGGGTACTCGGAATGTAACCTTATTCAGGTGCCGATATATATGCAATTTAAACTGGTGCTGAATGATACGTTCGACAAATATAATTGCGGAGAGTTTGACAAAAAAGAAAATGATACCATTTCAGTAAGTAAATCAAATTTTTCGCATGAAACAGATGAAGTGAATGTAATGATTTCTGATACATATCCTCTTTCATTGAGCCAATTACCGGAAATAAAGAAAAATTTACCGACATTATTAATATCGCGTAATAATACTAATGATTTTAACAGATATGATAGTCCTGGATTAGTAAGGTGCGTTGTTAATGAAGTCAGGAGTTTAAATAATAATATAAAAAAAGTAAATGTTTATGCTACAACTAATCCATTAAATACAAAGAATATTGCCAGCAGTGCTTTTAAACTTGGAGGAAGAGATAATTTTAATGAAGTAAGAGTTTTCCAACAAGAAAGGGAAGGAATAAGAAAATTTAATAGTAAGGGAATTGTCGTTTATAAAAGATAAGTCAGTGATAACACCATGATAACAAAATCCCCCAAAACCACACGGACACAACGGAAAATCCGGATTTTTCCCCACAAATCAAACGAAAAACCACCATTTGTACACCGTAATACGCCAGTCTGATATCGTGAGGGTGGTAGAACCGTAGGTTCAGGCCGTGTTGTTTCTATCATTGAGTAATTAGAATTTCTAATTATCCACTGTTTAGAGCGCGATAAATAGGAGAAGCGTCAAATGACAAGAAATCTTGTTGTTTGGCGCTTCTTTTTTATGCTATACTAAAGTGGCAGCTGTTCAGAAATCTGAAGCGTTGCAGAAAAGTCATTCTCGTATGAAAAAGCAGAATCATGAAAGGCATAAATGTGGGGCGCAGTTACTCCTTGCATAGGGTGGGAATCGCAGCAGGGAGCAACAGGGCGCGAAAAGGAGAGAGCTTCAGGTATGATAAAGAAGAATTGTAAGAGAATCGTTGCGCCGCTTCTGGCGGTGTTTCTGGCAGGGAATCTTCCGCTTGCCGTATATGCACAGCAGACGGAGACGAAAAACGGGGGGCAGAGGGTGAGAGATGAGGTGCCATTTTACACCCGCGTCTACGGACCGGGAGAGGATAATCTGTCTTCATCCGATCCCTATGCCCGCTATCAGTGGGGGCTCAAGAACGACGGGGAGCTTCAGTACGTGGAGATCCAGAATAAGTTTGAGAACAGCAATCCGGAGCTTGCGAAGCGGATTGATCTTGCAAACTATCTCGGGATTCCAGCCCCTGTCTCCGGTCCGGATGCCTACTATCAGGCGACAATCACCTCGGTGAAGGGAATTGACATCAACATCCTGCCGGCGTGGGAACTGTACGATCAGGATACGACATCGGAGCGCAGACAGGTGACGGTGGCAGTCATCGATACCGGAATCAACATCAAACACCCGGATCTGAAGGATTCGATCTGGACGAACGAGGGAGAGATCCCGGGGGACGGCATCGACAATGACGGAAATGGATATGTGGATGATGTGCACGGCTGGAATTTTTTCAACAATACAAACCAGATCTATGTGGGAAAAGAGGATGATCACGGCACACACGGTGCGGGAACGATCGCTGCAAGCCGGGGCAAAGACGGAATTGCCGGAATTGCGGACAATAAGTATGTGAAGATCATGCCGATCAAGGTGCTCGGAACCGATTATGGCCTCGGTGAGGAGGATGCGGTGATTCAGGCGATTCAGTATGCGGAGGCAAACGGTGCTTCGATCTGCAACCTGAGTTTTGGAACGACGACCTACTATCCGCATCTCGAACAGGTGATGAAGGACTCTAAAATGCTCTTTGTGGTATCCGCCGGAAATGGCGATGCGGCGGGAAAGGGAATCAACATCGATGAGACTCCCGACTATCCGGCATGTTTCGACAGTGACAACATCATTGCGGTGGGAAATCTGATCTTCGACGGAAACCTTGAGGCGAGCTCAAATTATGGGGTAAAGAACGTGGATATTGCGGCGCCCGGAACGTACATTGTGAGCACAGTCACAGACGGATATGGATTCATGTCCGGAACCTCGATGGCAGCGCCGATGGTGACCGGAGTTGCGGCATTTCTGTATTCGTACCGCACGGATCTGGAACTGAAAGATGTGAGAAGAGTACTCCTTGATTCTGCGAGAAAACTGGATACGCTCACGGATAAGGTTGCCTGCGGAGGAATCCCTGATGCATATGCGGCAATCACTTACGGGAAATAAGAAGGCGCAGTGATTCTGTTTGGAAGATGTCAGCAGAGCTGACCAGAATCACGCGCCAAGTCTCCGTGAGCGTCGATTTGAACACAGTGAAAAAATAAATACAAAAATAAAAATACGCCTGACCGGCAGTTACATCTGAGTGATGTAACCAGCGATCGGGCGTATTTTTTATTTTACAGGAAATTGCGTCCTATGAACGGTTATTCTTAAAAATCGTCCTCAGAATCATTCTCAGCCGGATCGGTAGTCTCCGGTTCGTCGGCATCATCGTCGTCATCATTCTCTGCTTCCGGAGTCAGTGCGATTGCTGTTCGCTGCTGCTGTTTCAGACGGGAATCACGCTCTCTGCGCTCAGCCATCATCTGCTCAAAGGCATCAGTTTCACCGGCCTCCTGGAGGCGCTGGCGACGGCGCTCTCTGCGTTTTTCCATCGCAACTTTCTCTTCGTGATGGCGGTACAGAATCAGGAAAATCAGCGCAAGCAGCAGAAGACCAACCACACAGAGTGCAATCAGAATTACCTTCTGGCCTGCTGAAAGATCAAGAGCCAGCCCTGAAGTCTGCTTATTCTCCGCTGTCTTTGTCTCGGAAACGGCAGTGGATTCTGTCTCAGAGACGGCAGTGGAGCTCTCCACCTCCAGCTCACTTGTCTCCGGCTCTGCGCCGTTTTTCACTTTCACTCCGTCCTTTGCGAGCAGAAAGGCTTTTCCGATCGCACGGTCATTGTAAGTATATTTCAGAACGGCTGCTGCATTTGACGGGAATTCCTCCGGCAGATAGTCGAGGGAGACTTCGGCATCGTCAAATGAGGCATCTCTCGGAAGGGTGACTACACGGTCCGGCTCAATCTTTAAATCAGATGCCTTGAAAGAACCGGTGTTTAAGTCAATCTTGTCATTTCCGGTCACATAGCGCTCTTCCGCATCTGCGATCACAACATTCTTGAAATTGTTGAAACCGAAATTGAGCAGTGCCTGTGCATCGAGGAAATACTGGCGAGGCTGACCCTTTAAGATGACGGAGATCAGACGGCGTCCGTCCTGCTCTGCGTAAGTCACAAGGGTATTTCCGGCAGCCTGGGTGTAACCGGTCTTTCCGGCTACAGCAGACGGTGTGTAGAACTCACTGGAAGAGTCTTCAGCGATTACAAGGCGGTGCTCCTGCTGGAGTGTCTTTCCGTTCGGATTGTTTGTCGTCGGAGCAGTCTTGTAATTGATTGTGGAACTGATCTTTAAGAGTTCCTCGTTATTGTAGGCAGCCTGACCGATCAGTGCCATGTCGTAGGCCGTCACATACTGGTCGCTGTTGCTCAGACCGGATGGGTTGGCAAAATGGCTCTCGGTGCAGCCGAGTTCCGCAATCTTCTCATTCATCATATCCACAAAACCGGAAAGGCTTCCGGCAGTGTGAATCGCAAGTGCATTTGCCGCCTGGTTGGCAGAGACGAGAAGCAGAGAGTAGAGACAATCCTCAACGGAGAGCTGATCGCCAGCGACGATGCTGAGTTTATTTCCGCTGTCCGGATCGACGCTGTTGACGGCCTCGGTTGTGAAATCGACAGTCTCGTCAAGCTTGCAGTTTTCGAGGACGACAAGAGCAGTGAGTAGTTTCGTGATACTTGCCGGTGCGTAGGGAACGTGGATATTCTGTCCGAAGAGAATGGCTCCGGAATCCATGTCCATCACAATACCTGCCTCCGCCTGAATGCCGGTGTCAGCTGGCCAGTCTGGTTTTGCGAATGCAGTGATCGAAAAGATCTGAAAAGCCAGCAGAAAACATAAGATTTTTCTTATTTGCTGTTTCAAGGGAATCCTCCTGTAATGTCTTGTTTTAGAAAAAAATTTGCGTAAAATACCCGCATTTTACAACTATTTTATCATAACTCATAGGAATAAAATATTCAACAAATATTGCAAAATTCCCCCTTTTCAGAAGAGTACTTTTGTAGTATGATATTACTCGCACCATATATAGTTGGACGAAAACAAATATTTAACAAGATATAGTAGGTAGGAGCGGGGAAGATGAGCACAGACGTGAAAAACAACGTAATTAAGCGAAATGGCAAGGAGGTTATCTTCGATGAAGCCAAGATTGTCAACGCGATTCGGAAGGCTAATCAGAGTGTGGACAAACTTCACCAGATGAACGATTATCAGATCAAGGCGGTTGCCGACACGATTGCCTCAACGGTTGACAAAGCGACTCATGCGATCAATGTGGAAGACATTCAGGACATGGTCGAGACCGGAATTATGGAGATGCGTGGTTATGAGGTGGCACAGAAGTATGTGCGCTACCGCTACAAGAGAGAGCTGACGAGAAAGTCCAACACGACGGACAATGGAATCCTCTCCCTGATTGAGCATATCAATGAGGAGGTCAAGCAGGAGAACTCGAACAAGAATCCGGTTATCAACTCCACACAGAGAGACTACATGGCTGGAGAGGTCAGCAAGGATTTAAGCCGCCGTGTGCTTCTGCCGGAGGAGATCGTGCATGCACATGAGGAGGGAATCATTCACTTCCATGATACGGATTACTATGCCCAAAAAGAGCATAACTGCGACCTGATCAACCTCGAGGACATGCTCCAGAACGGAACTGTGATCAGTGAGACGATGATTGAGAAGCCGCACAGCTTCTTCACGGCCTGCAACGTGACAACCCAGATTGTGGCACAGGTGGCGAGCAACCAGTATGGCGGCCAGTCCTTTACGCTGGCTCATCTTGCGCCGTTTGTGGACATCAGCCGTAAGAAACTGCGCAAGAACGTGATTGAGGAGCGCAAGGAGTGCGGAGAGTCCCTCGATGAGGCGATCATCGACAAGGTTGTCGAGAGACGTCTGCGCGAGGAGGTTAAGAGCGGAATCCAGACGATCCAGTACCAGCTGATCACACTGATGACCTGTAACGGTCAGGCTCCGTTTGTGACGGTATTTATGTATCTTGATGAGGTTCCGGAGGGTCAGACGAGAGATGACCTTGCCCTGATTATCGAGGAAGTGATGATCCAGCGCATGCAGGGTGTCAAGAACGAGAAGGGGGTATGGATCACCCCGGCATTCCCGAAACTGATCTATGTGCTTGATGAGGACAATATCACGGAGGATTCCAAGTACTGGCATCTGACTGAGCTTGCCGCAAAGTGCACGGCAAAGCGCATGGTTCCGGACTACATCTCTGCAAAGATCATGAAGCAGATGAAGAACGGAAATGTTTACCCGTGCATGGGATGCCGTTCCTTCCTGACGGTTGAGGATTCCCAGCGCAACGCAGACGGAAGCCACAAGTTCTATGGCCGTTTCAACCAGGGTGTTGTGACGATCAATCTGGTCGATGTTGCCTGCTCTTCTGACGGGGATATGGAGAAATTCTGGCAGATTCTTGAGGAGCGCCTTGAGCTCTGTCACCGTGCTTTGCGCTGCCGTCACGAGCGTCTTCTCGGAACAATCTCCGATGTCGCACCGATTCTCTGGCAGAACGGAGCGCTTGCCCGCTTAAAGAAAGGCGAGACGATTGACAAGCTGCTGTTTGACGGTTATTCCACGATTTCCCTCGGCTATGCAGGTCTCCATGAGATGTGCGTCCGCATGATGGGCAAGTCCCACACTTCCCCGGAAGGCAAGGAATTTGCACTGAAGGTGATGCAGCGTCTCAACGACAAGTGCGCGGAGTGGAAAAAGGCAGAGAACATCAGCTACTCCGTATACGGCACACCGATGGAGTCCACGACCTACAAGTTTGCAAAGTGCTTACAGAAGCGTTTCGGCATCATCAAGGGAGTGACCGACAAGAACTATATCACGAACAGTTATCACGTTCATGTGACCGAGGAGATCGATGCGTTCAGCAAGCTGAAATTCGAGGCAGAGTTCCAGAAGCTTTCCCCGGGCGGAGCAATCAGCTACGTTGAGGTTCCGAATATGCAGAACAACATCCCGGCGGTCCTGTCTGTGATGAAGTTCATCTATGACAATATCATGTACGCAGAGCTGAACACGAAGAGCGATTACTGTGAGTGCTGCGGTTACGACGGTGAGATCAAGATTGTCGAGGATGAGACCGGCAAGCTGATCTGGGAGTGCCCGAACTGCGGAAATCGCAATCAGGACAAGATGTCTGTTGCACGCCGTACCTGCGGATACATCGGAACCCAGTTCTGGAATCAGGGAAGAACTCAGGAAATTCGTGACCGTGTGCTTCATCTGTAAAATAAAAGTTGTTTTTTTGATGCGTAAAAATCAAATAACAGCCCCGTGGCAGACTCAAAGTGAGTGCAGTCACGGGGCTTTCCTATAATCAGATCAGGTGGTAAGTGGGGGGAAAAGAAACATGGAAAGAGACTGGAATGAATTGTTCTGCTGGTTTCATCGACATCCGGAAATCGGCTTTCAGGAGTATGAGACAACGGCAAAAATCCGTGAGATTTTGAAGGAAGAGGGGCTTACTCTGCATCCTGCTGAGCTAGAGACTGGCGTCATCGCGGTGGTAGAAGGAAAAAAGCCCGGGAAGACAAATGGGAAAACCATTTGCTTTCGGGCGGACATCGATGCGCTTCCGATTGAGGAAAAAACGAATCTTTCTTATGCGTCGGAGCATCCGGGATGTATGCATGCCTGCGGTCACGATTTTCACACAACGGTGGCGCTGAAAGTAGCCTCCCTTCTAAATCAAAGAAAAGAAAATCTGGCAGGTAGAATTTATTTTGTTTTCCAGCCCGCCGAGGAAGTTGCCAGTGGCGCAGAATATGTGCGAAAAAATGGATGTCTTCCAGAATTTTCAGAAGTTTTCGGCTTTCATGCAGAGCCGAGTCTTCGACCGGGGCAGGTATCGATCCAGTCGGGCAGTGTGATGGCAGCGGTGGACGGTTTTCGGATTGATATCCGCGGAAAAGGAACTCACGGAGCGACTCCGCAGTTGGGAGTCAATCCGATCACGACAGCCGTTTCGGTGGTGGAGAAACTTGGGCGCGTTGTTCCAGAGCAATTGAGCCCACTCCATGCAGGTGTCGTCAGCGTGACGCATATTGAGGGCGGAGCAACCTGGAATGTGATTCCGGAAACAGCCTTTTTGGAAGGAACGGTGCGGACGATGGATGGGCGGGATCGAAGCCGGATTAAGGAAGAGATCCATCGGATTGCAAGAGGAGTGGAACGGGAGGGGCGAGTACAGACAAAGGTAGATTGGCAGGAAGGCCCGTCGGCCGTCATTAACGATAAAGAACTGTGTGAGTCGGCAAGAGATCTGGCACAAAAACATGGTCTGCAAAATGTGGTTCTGGACCCGGCGATGACCGGTGATGATTTCAGCAAATTCGTCCCGGAGGGAAGCGATATAAAAGGTCTTTATATCAAGGTCGGAACAGGATCGAGTGAAAATCTGCACAGCGATCGGTTCAAAGTGGATGCGTCTGCCTTGGAGCAGACAGCGGAATTTTTAGCAGAGCTTCTGGAAAAGCAGGCTGTATGTTGAAATTAAAAATGAAAACTGCATAATAATAACATAAAAGGAAGCCCCGTGGCAGACTCGAAAAGAGAGTGCAGTCATGGGGCTTTAAATACAATTTGTTGATATGGCATCTGATACATTTGAGTCGTATCGGGGACTGGATAATGAAGACTATCGCCCATTTGGTATGTTGTTGTTGCATGTGGGAAATATTCTTTAAGATATTAAGCAGGAAATATCAGTTATTTCTTAAGGGCGTTGGTATATAAATCCTCGTGGTATTTAACACGCCGTGAGCAAGAAATCCCCCACCTCTAAGCAAACGTGTAGGTGGTGGGATGACTTGCGAGATACACGGCGTTGACTTTTATTTTTGATCGTATTATGATTTTCTTATCATTCAGTCGTAACTAACATAAGAGGTATTTATAATATGAATCTTGATACGAATAATCATTCAGTATTTTTACTAAATTATCATTTGATTATGTGCATTAAGTATCGAAATAAAGTGATTGATAATCCGATTTCAAATCGATTAAAGGAAATTTTTGAGTATATAGCACCGAATTACCATATCGAGTTGGAAGAATGGAATCATGACCTTGATCACGTTCACATTTTGTTTCGAGGACAGCCAAATACAGAAATCAGTAAATTTATTAATGCATATAAATCCGCAAGTAGTCGTCTCATTAAGAAAGAATTTCCTATGATAAGAAAGTCTTTATGGAAAGAGATGTTTTGGTCACAAAGTTATTGTCTGCTTACAACGGGAGGTGCAACCGTAGAAATTGTTAGAGAATACATCCAATCGCAAGGGGAAAAAAGGAAAAGCAAATAAAGCAATCAAATATCGACTGTATCCGACGAAAGAACAAGCAGAACTTTTTGCAAAAACATTTGGTTGTTGCCGAAAAGTTTATAACCTTATGCTTACGGATCAGAAAGAATCTTATGAAAAAACAGGAAAATTTGTGACGATTACACCAGCAAAATACAAGAAAGAATATCCGTATCTGAAAGAGGTAGACAGTCTGGCATTAGCGAATAATCAGTTGGATTTACAGTCGGCATTTCGGAATTGTTTCAGCACGACGCGAAAAAAGAAAAATGGATTTCCGAAATATAAATCAGCAAAACATAGTAGAAAATCTTATACAACGAATAATCAAAATGGAACGATTGCTTTGTATGAGAAAGAACTGAAATTACCGAAAATCGGAAAGGTAAAAGCGGTCATTCATAGAAAGCCAAGGGAGGGATGGCAGATAAAATCCGCTACGATTTCACAGGAATCCGATGGAAAATTTTTTGCCTCTGTTTTGTTTGAATTTGAGCCTCCTGTTTGTGATTATGTGGCGGATCTGGAGAATGTGATTGGTTTGGATTATGCATCAAATGGTCTGTATGTGGATCACAATGGTCAGATTGGAAGTAATCACAAATATTATAGAGAAAGTCAGGAAAAACTTGCAAAAGAGCAACGAAAACTTTCTCGAAAAGTGGGATCGAAAAAGAATGAAACAAAATCGAAGAATTATTTGAAACAATTGAAAAAGGTTAATAAGATTCACAGACATATTGCCAATCAGCGTCTCGATCATTTACATAAGAAATCAACTGAGATAGCCAATCAGTATGATGTCGTATGCGTAGAGAGTCTGAACATGAGAGCAATGTCGAACAGAGGATTTGGAAACGGAAAGGCAACACTTGATAATGGGTATGGAATGTTTCTTTCGATGCTTGAGTACAAATTATCCGATCGCAAGAAATATTTTGTGAAAGTAGACAAGTGGTATCCGAGTTCTCAGATTTGTCATTGCTGTGGATATCGCAATCCGCTTTTGAAAGATCTGAGAATTCGAGAATGG
>NZ_JBNMIC010000062.1:0-10967 GCF_050873065.1 Brotaphodocola sp. | reverse complement strand
ACCGGAATCAGCACCGGACTGAATGTTGCCTTCACACTGGGCTGTGGCACCTGCGGCGGAAGCTCTGTATCGGAGAACGTCAGCCCGCTCAACTTAATCAACATCAAAAAAGTTGCATACGGACTCAAGAACTGTGCAACTCTGATCGAAGATGACTGCACCTTCCATCATCCGGAACTGACCGGCGGATATGCACCGGCACCGGCTTCCTGCTGTGAGACTGCACCGGCTGCATCTTCTGCCTGCGCACATGAGTTCAGCCCGGCAGATATCGTGGCTTCTTTCGAAAAGAAGCAGAATCATCACTGTGTTGGCAGCTGCGGCGCAAGTGTGGAACAGTCGATCACGAGTCAGAATGAGTTGAAGGCAGCAGCAGAGGGATTTACGGACGATGCTCATCTGGCAGATCTGGTACGCCAGCTGATCTCTTCCATGAACAAATAATAACAGGGAGGAATCATCCATGGATCAGTGCGAAGCACTTATGAAACTTATTATGGAAGCCGTCAAAAACGGCACAGATTCCAGGGTGGATTCCGCAGAGAAAGAAAAGACGCAGGGAATTCCGGTGGGAGTTTCCAACCGCCATGTCCATCTTTCTGCGGAGGATCTGGAAAAACTCTTCGGTGCGGGATATGAGCTGACAAAGCTCAAAGATCTTTCCCAGCCGGGCCAGTTTGCCTGCAAGGAGACGGTCACAGTCTGCGGACCGAAGGGGGCGATTGAGAAAGTCCGGATTCTCGGACCGGTTCGCAAGGCGAGCCAGATTGAGATTCTTGCGGGAGACTGCTTCAAACTCGGAGTCAAGGCTCCGGTGAAGCTTTCCGGAGATCTCGACGGAACCCCGGGAGTGACGTTAGTCGGACCGAAGGGGTCTGTTCAGACGAAAAACGGTGTGATGGTGGCACAGCGCCACATTCACATGCTGCCGTCAGATGCAGAGCACTTTGGCGTGCATGACGGCGAGCGCGTCTGCCTCGAGGTGGACGGTGAGCGCGGAGGCATTTTAAAGAATACGGTGATCCGTGTGACGGATCAGTCCGGTCTGGAATGTCATCTCGACATGGAAGAGGCAAATGCGATGGGACTCGGTTCTTCTTCCACGGTGAGAATTGTGCGCTGAGTCCGGGACGCGCGCCTGTATGGGTGATCGGGAAAAGTCACTCACAAAAAGGAAAAAGAGAATCAAATCATCCAATTAAAAAGAACATTAAAAAGAAAATTTGAAAGAAAATCAGGAGGAAACAAACATGAAGTACGATGCACTGGGAATGATCGAGACAAAGGGACTGGTAGGATCTATTGAGGCAGCAGATGCAATGGTAAAGGCAGCAAACGTAACCCTGATCGGCAAGGAGTTTGTAGGCGGCGGTCTGGTAACTGTTATGGTTCGCGGTGATGTGGGTGCGGTAAAGGCAGCAACTGACGCGGGTGCAGCAGCAGCTCAGAGAGTCGGCGAGCTCGTTTCCGTACACGTTATTCCGCGTCCGCATGCAGAGGTAGAGACCATCCTTCCGCATGTAAGCGAGAACTAAGATTTAATTCGACGAATCAATGGATTCGTTCTGCCATTTGATTTTTTGACCCGCTTGAAATTATATTCCTTCAACCGAAATCTATATTGACGAGAGACAGGCGCTTCCCCACAAACGGGCGCCTGTCTTTTTTTGTATGATAGGAAATTGCGTCCTGCGAGCAGGATTCTTTTTACGGTCCTTGACGAAAATGCCGGAAAATGATACGATTTACCATATTGTTTGTGCATTTTGGTGCAGACATTGCTCACAGAGAAGGGGGAGAGAAGGGTGCAGATTGGAAAAAGCTTGCGGACAAGAATCCGGGAAAAGCATCAGCGTTACGGAAACCATATTCAGAAATGGATTCAGGGGCTTCTGATTTTCCTGATGATTGGAATGACACTCTGCATGATGAGAGAGGTATCAAAAATTCAGGGGGATGCGCGGGTTGTCAACTATGCCGGTATTCTGCGCGGGGGAACGCAGCGCATGGTGAAGCTCGAGATTGCCGGAAAGGGGGACAACGATCTCGAGAAGTATCTCGATGACATCTTTGATGGTCTGCTTCACGGAGGCGGAAAGTATCGCCTGACCAGTCTGAAGGATGAGGACTATCAGCAATATCTGGAACTTCAGTATAATTACTGGAAACTTCTGAAAAAGAAAATCGAGACGATCAAGCGGCAGGGCTATGGACAGACGGATCTGATCTCGATGAGTGAGACCTACTTCCATTTAGCGGATGATACGGTTACGGCGGCAGAACTTTACACACAGAAATGCGCGACAAGGATTAGCCAGTTAGAGCGGGCGCTCAGCGTTGTGATGGTTCTGATTGTGTGCTCAATGATCCAGCAGTCGATCGAGGAAGTCATGCTGATGAAGAGCAACAAAGATCTGAAGAAAAAGGCCTATATCGATCTGCACACCGGGCTTCCGAACAAGAGCAGATGCGAGGAGCTTCTGATGGACCGCGAAAATTTAAGCGAGGGCGATGACAAGGCAGTGATGATCTTTGATTTGAATGGACTCAAGCGGGTCAATGACACCCTCGGCCATCTCGCCGGGGATACTCTGATTGCAAACTTTGCAAATGCCCTCCGCTCATCGATTCCGGAGTACTATTTTGTCGGGCGCTACGGCGGAGATGAGTTTATGGCGATCTTGGAGCACACGGACAAAGAGAAGGCGGAGGCTGTGATTGCAAATATCCAGACGACGGTGGATCACTATAACGAGTTCAGCAGACAGGCGCATATGGAGTTTGCCTGGGGCTATGCGATCTCCTCGGAATTTCCGGAGGCGACGCTCAAAGTGCTTTTGGAGCAGGCTGACCGCCGGATGTATGAGAAAAAAAAGAGCATGAAGGGCGCACGCGTGTAGAGTAACCGTGCAGGCACAGATTCAGATTCCTTGGAATATGAAAAATGAGACTGGTATTTCTCTCTCTTAGATGTTACAATAAAAATGTTGCGTAAAAATATTGCGTAAAAAAGTGTGTATCCCGACCGGATCTTGAGATTTGGAAAATGGGGACATATACGGGAAGAGAGGAAAAAATATGAGTCTGGAAAAAGTGTTTCATCTCAAAGAGAATCACACGGACGTAAGAACGGAGGTTCTCGCGGGTGTCACCACGTTCATGACGATGGCGTACATTCTCGCGGTGAATCCGAGCATTCTGAGTGCAGCGGGAATGGACAGCGGCGCTGTGTTCACGGCGACGGCAGTGTCGGCCCTGCTCGGAACGCTCTGCATGGCATTTATGGCAAACTATCCGTTTGTTCTGGCACCGGGAATGGGCCTGAATGCCTACTTTGCCTACACGGTTGTCCTGCAGATGGGATACAGCTGGGAGATGGCTCTGACCGCAGTGTTTGCGGAGGGTATTATTTTTATCATTCTGTCTCTGACAAATGTGCGTGAGCGGATTTTCAATGCGATTCCGATGAATCTGAAACATTCGGTATCTGCGGGAATCGGTATCTACATTGCATTTATCGGTATGCAGAATGCAAAGATCGTAGTGGACAGCACGACTCTGGTGTCCTTCTACTCCTTCAAGGATTCCGTTCAGAGTGGAACCTTCTCGACGGAGGGAATCACGGTGCTTCTGGCGCTGATCGGAATTCTCATCAGTGCGATTCTTCTGGTCAAGCAGGTGAAGGGAAACATTCTCTGGGGCATTCTGATTACCTGGATTTTAGGAATTGTGTGCCAGCTGACCGGACTTTATCAGGTCAACCCGGATGCGGGCGCGTACAGCCTTCTGCCGGATTTCTCAAATGGAATTGCGATTCCGAGCATGGCACCGACCTTTATGAAACTCGATTTCAGCAAGGTGTTCTCTCTGGATTTCTTCGCGATTGTGTTCGCGTTCCTGTTTGTCGATCTGTTTGACACACTGGGAACCCTGATCGGTGTGGCATCCAAGGCAGATATGCTCGATGAGAAGGGACGTCTTCCGAAGATCCGCGGAGCTCTGCTCTCCGATGCGCTCGCGACAACCGCAGGTGCAGTCTTTGGTACTTCCACCGTGACCACCTTCGTGGAGAGTGCCTCCGGCGTTGCAGAGGGAGGACGCACTGGTCTGACTGCGGCAGTTGCAGCGATTCTGTTTGGACTGTCCCTGTTCTTGTCCCCGATCTTCCTTGCAATTCCGTCGTTTGCGACAGCTCCGGCGCTGATTGTGGTAGGCTTTCTGATGATTTCCTCGATGCTGAAGGTAGATTTTGACGACTTCACTGAGGCGATCCCGGCATACATCGGTGTCATTGCAATGCCGTTTATGTACAGCATTTCCGAGGGTATTGCGATGGGAATTATCTCCTATGTCGTGATCAATGTCGTATGCGGACGGGCAAAAGAGAAGAAGATCAGCCCGCTTTTGTATGTTCTTGCAGTGCTTTTTGTGCTGAAATACATCATGCTGTAAACCGGATAAGATTCTTTTATCAAAAAACTGTTAAAATAAAGTGTGTCTGTGTGAAAATACAGGAAAGAAAAGCAAAGTTCTAAAAAAATAAGGAATTGATTCTGCGGGATTGACAGAGCAAAAAAGAAAGCATATAATCCGTAACCAAGCAGAGAGGCTAAAGGAAATGAGACCAGCCTCTCTGCTTTTTTTCTTTTTTACAAATGGATGTGCTCTCGGAACCTCTCTTGCACCTGCCTTTGCGACCGATTTTCCGCCAGTCATGCACAAATTTTATCAACGTACACACCGTGTACGCCTCAAAAATTTGCGCACAACTGACAAAAAATCTTTTCGCAAAAACAGGCACAAAGAGATTCCGAGAGCACATAAGGGAATGAGGAGGAAAAATCTATGTATTCATCTGTCGACGTCATCTGGACCCTGATCGGCGCAGCGCTTGTCTTTTTCATGCAGGCAGGGTTCGCACTCTGTGAGGCGGGCATGACCCGCGCGAAAAACACCGGAAACATCATCATGAAGAACCTGATGGACTTCTGTATCGGTACTCCGGCGTACTGGTTTGTTGGATTTGGCATTATGTTTGGCGGTGCTGGCGCCCTGATCGGCGGTTTCGATCCGTTCATCCGCGGAACCTATGATTTCGGAACACTTCCGACTCTCTGCTATGTGATTTTCCAGACGGTCTTCTGTGCAACTGCAGCGACGATCGTATCCGGATCGATGGCAGAGCGCACGAACTTCAAGGCATACTGTGTATACAGTGGTCTGATCTCTCTGGTTGTCTACCCGATCTCCGGACACTGGATCTGGGGCGGCGGTTGGCTCTCCTCCCTCGGCTTCCACGATTTTGCGGGAAGCACGGCAGTCCATATGGTCGGCGGTGTCTCCGCCTGTATCGGAGCGAGAATCCTTGGACCGAGAATCGGAAAGTATGACAAGAACGGAAAGGCACATGCAATCCCGGGCCACAACCTGATGGCAGCGGCTCTCGGTGTCTTCATTCTCTGGTTCTGCTGGTTTGGTTTCAACGGTGCAAGCACCGTAGCGATGAGCACGGATGCAGATATGCTCTCCGCAAGCCGGATTTTTATGAACACAAATATGTCCGCAGCAGTTGCAACCTGCACCGTTATGATTTTCACCTGGCTTCGCTACAAAAAACCGGATGTATCGATGTCCTTAAATGGTTCTCTTGCGGGTCTTGTCGCAGTGACTGCAGGTTGTGACATGGTGACGACGACGGGTGCTTTCTTCATCGGTCTGATCGCCGGCATTCTTCTGGTTCTCTCTGTCGAGTTCTTTGATAATGTAGTAAAAATTGATGATCCGGTCGGCGCGATCTCCGTTCACGGTGTCTGCGGTGCAACCGGAACGATCCTGACCGGTCTGTTTGCACAGGATGGCGGCCTGTTCTACGGCGGTGGTTTCCATTTCCTCGGCGTACAGATCCTCGGTGTTGTCTCCGTCATGCTCTGGGTGATTGTGATGATGACGATCATCTTCAAGGTGATTGATAAGTTCATCGGTCTTCGCGTTCCGGAGGAGGTTGAGATCGAGGGTCTTGACTACCATGAGCATGGACTGATCAGCGCTTACGCAGGTTTCAATCTCTCTGAGGTTTCCACCGGCATGGAGATCAATGAGAATACCGATCTCGGTGAGTCGGACTATGAGAAGGCGAGCGAGAAGCAGAAAGCCGTGTCGGTTCCGGTGACAAAGACGACGGCGGCAGGCGGGGCAGGAACCGGAATGTACAAGGTTTCGATCATTGCAAAGTATTCCAAGTATGAGGCGTTAAAGAGTGCGCTCAATGAACTCGGAGTGACCGGAATGACGGTGACTCAGGTTATGGGATGCGGAATCCAGAAAGGCATCGGTGAGCGCTACCGTGGTGTTGAGATGGATGTGACGGTTCTGCCGAAGATGAAGGTGGAAGTCATTGTCGGAAGCATTCCGGTTGAGAAAGTCATTGAGACGGCGAAGAAAGTGCTCTACACCGGTCACATCGGAGATGGAAAGATCTTTGTCTACGAGGTGATGAAAGTCGTCAAAGTCCGTACCGGTGAGGAAGACTTCCAGGCCCTCAACGATGTGGAGTAAGAGAGAAAAGCATTTGCGCAATGCATAAAAGAAAAAGAAAAATAAAGAAAGTGCAGTTGCTCTCTTTCATATTCTGATGTATAATAGAGACGATGTGATATGACTTGCTAAGACGCGACAACTAGTTTTAAATACCACATCAAAACAGATTCCCGGGGTTTTAGTCGGATTACATATCTGGCCAGAATCCCGGGTATACTGATTTCAGAAGGCAGAAACATTTTGCAGACCTGTGATTTGGGGAGATCGGAAGATTAGAAAGAGAGGGCAATTTCATGTATTATTCAAGCGGAAACTATGAGGCGTTTGCGCGTCCGGTGAAGCCGGAGGGAGTGGACAAAAAATCGGCATATCTGATCGGTTCGGGACTTGCCAGCCTTGCAGCGGCATGTTTTCTCGTGAGAGACGGACAGATGAAGGGGGAAAAGATTCACATTCTGGAGAAAGATCCTGTTGCGGGCGGAGCCTGTGACGGTCTGCTGTTTGAAGATCTCGGATATGTGATGCGCGGCGGCCGTGAGATGGACAATCACTTTGAATGTATGTGGGATCTGTTCCGCTCGATTCCGTCGATTGAGACGGAGGGCGTGAGCGTGCTCGATGAGTATTACTGGCTGAATAAGCGTGACCCAAACTATTCGCTGATGCGTGCGACCGAGAAGCGGGGACAGGATGCGCACACCGATGGAAAATTTGGTCTGTCCGACAAGGGAGCGCGGGAAATCCTGAAACTTTTCTTTACTCCTGATGAAGACCTTTATAATAAGAAGATAACGGATTTTTTTGACGATGAAGTCTTAAATTCAAACTTCTGGCTGTACTGGAGAACGATGTTTGCGTTTGAGAACTGGCACAGTGCGCTGGAGATGAAACTCTATCTGCGCCGCTACGTCCACCACATCGGCGGACTTCCGGATTTCACGGCTCTCCGTTTCACCCGTTACAACCAGTATGAATCGATGATTCTCCCGATGATCGAGTATCTGAAGAAATTTGACGTGCAGTTCCATTTCAACACAAAGGTGACGGACGTCCGCTTTGATATCAAAGATGGCAGAAAGCAGGCAAAGTCGATCACGGTTCTCGCGGATGGAAGAAAGAAGGAGATTGCGCTGAGTGCGGATGATCTGCTCTTTATCACCGATGGAGGCTGTGTGGAGAATTCGACGCTCGGAAGCCAGAACCGCCCGGCAGAGTGGAAACCGGAACTCAAGGAAGGCGGTGGCTGGGATATGTGGCGGAAGATTGCCGCTCAGGATCCGTCATTTGGAAGACCGGACAAATTCTGCCACGATCCCGAGAAGACGAACTGGATGAGTGCGACGGTGACGACGCTCGACGACAAGATCCCGCCGTATGTCCAGAAGATCTGTAAGCGCGATCCATTCTCCGGGAATGTCGTGACAGGAGGAATCGTGACGGTCAAGGACTCCAACTGGCTGATGAGCTGGACCTTCAACCGCCAGCCTCAGTTCCGCTCCCAGCCGGAGGGACAGCTCGTCGGCTGGATCTATGGTCTGTTTACTGACAAGCCGGGCAATTTCGTCAAGAAGACGATGCGCGAGTGCACGGGCAAGGAGATCTGCATGGAATGGCTGTATCATCTCGGTGTGCCGGAGACCCAGATTGAGGAGATGGCGGAGCACAGTGCAAATACGATTCCGTGCATGATGCCCTACATCACCGCGTTCTTCATGCCGCGCGAGAAAGGCGACCGCCCGCAGGTTGTTCCGGAGGGCAGTGTGAACTTTGCGTTTATCGGACAGTTCGCGGAGACGGAGAGAGATACGATCTTCACGACCGAGTACTCGATCCGGACCGGAATGGAGGCAGTCTACACCCTCTTGAATGTAGACCGCGGAGTTCCGGAAGTATGGGGAAGTGTCTTTGATCTGCGCTGTCTGCTGAATGCGACGACAAAACTGCGCGATGGAAAGAAAATCACCGACATGAATATGAACTTCATGGAAAAGATTGCACTGAAAGAGATGCTCAAGCGTCTCGATAAGACGGAGATCGGAAACCTGCTCAGAGAGTACGGTGTGATCTGAGTATGGTCTTATTTAGAAATAAATAAGTAAAAATCAGATACGTTGACAGTTGAAAGTCAGGATTTCTCAGGATTTCCTAGGTCAGAGTCCCTTTTGCGCGTTCCTCACAGAACCGCATGAAGGTGTCGAGGGCCCGGGAAGTCCTGTTTTTATGGCAGGCAAATCCGATCGTTCTCTTGTGGATCGGGGTGTCGAGCTTGAGCTGGACAAGCCGTCCGCTCTCCAAATCTTCCTGAACAAATTCCTTGATCACGCTTCCGATTCCGAGACCGATCCGCGTAAATTCGATCAGCAGATCCATCGTCGTCACCTCGAGCAGGTTGTTTGCCGTGATGTGGTTGAGACTCATGTAGTCGTCGATGTAGTGGCGGGTGATGTTGTTCTTGTCGAGAAGCATGATATTGCCGACCTGAAAGACGTCGGCATCCTCTCCCTCGCGCAGACGCAGGTTCTCGAGGTAGGCGGGGGAGGCGGCAAAGATGTCCTCGATGTCCATGACCGGCAGAACGTGGAGATTCTTCTGGTGACGCTGGGGCTCAGCGATCAGTCCGACATCGATCTGCTGCTGCTCAAGCATGGAGAGCGTGTGCGTCGTGGACTGGCTCTCGATCGTGATCTTGATGTGCGGGTAGCGCGCGATAAAGTCCTTGAGATAGGAGACCATGATAAACCGGCAGAGCGTGTTGCTGACTCCGATGCGGATGTGTCCCATGTTGAATTCCTTGATGCGCTTGAGCTCGAGTTCCCCGGCGGAGAGCTGTTCAAACGCAGCCTTTGTGTGCGCAAAGAGAAGTGCGCCCTCCTCAGTCAGCTGAACGCCGCGGGAACCACGCGTAAACAGAGTCGTTCCGAGAGAGTCCTCGAGTTTGCTGATCGATTTGCTGATAGCCGGCTGGCTGATATAGAGTTCCTTCGCGGCGCGGGAAATATTGCCCGTCGATGCGACTGCGTAAAAAATCCGATACTGAGATAAATTCTGATCCATAAAAATAATTTTTGTCCTCTTCTTTTATGTTCTTTTTTGAAAATAAGTGCTTTTATCGTTCCTGTACACGGGCAGGAATTTTCCGGGTGGAAAAATTCAAAATATAAAAAAATATAAACAGTAACTTTTTATAACTAACTGTTATGATAAATATGAGTATTATCTATTGTTATTATAGCAGTGAAAATGATATAATACAAACGATTATTGAGAAAAGATTGTGCCCGCAACGGACGGACACAAGAGGGACTTCAACAAAAAAGGTTAAAAAAGGATTTAAAAAGTTGAAGCACAAGGAGGAAGAGATAATGTCTGTGGGAAAAATTTTTAAATTTCACAACGACCTGGATACGGATCAGATTATTGCATCGCAGTATTTGCTGCTGCCGAACATTGAGGAGATGAAGGTACATACGTTTGAGTCTCTGGATCCGGATTTTCCGAAGAAGGCAAAACCGGGGGACTATGTAGTGGGCGGAGAGAACTTCGGCTGCGGTTCTTCGAGAGAGCAGGCTCCGAGTGTTTTAAAGGCACTTGGAATTCAGGCAGTTGTGGCGAAATCTTTTGCACGGATTTTCTACCGGAATGCGATCAACATCGGACTTCCGGTTATCGTCTGCAAGGATCTTCCGGATGCGGTTCAGACCGGAGATGAGATGGATCTGTCTCTGACGGACGGAGTTGCAGTAGCAAACGGAAAGACATATTCCTGTACGAAACTGCCGGAGTATATGCAGAATATTTTAAGCCAGGGCGGATTGATCGCGTCCCTGAACAAGGAGGATTAAGACCATGGGAATGACAATTGCAGAGAAGATTATTGCTCTGGCAGCGGGTGTGCCGGAGGTAAAGGCAGGAGATATTCACACGGTCAATCTGGACCGCATGATGAGCAACGACGGAACGACTCATCTGACCGTAGATATGTATCACAATAAATTAAAACATCCGCACATCGCAGATCCGAAGAAGATGGTCTTCATCGTGGACCACAATGTTCCGTCTGACAGCCCGAAGACCGCAGCATCCCAGAAGAAGATGCGCGATTTTGCGAGAGAGCACAACATTGATTTCTGGGAGGGCAAGGGTGTCTGCCACCAGATCATGATGGAGAACTATGTGCGTCCGGGTGAGCTGATCTTCGGTGCAGACAGCCATACCTGCACTTACGGTGCTCTCGGCGCGTTCGGTACCGGTGTCGGCTGTACCGACCTGCTCTACGGCATGGTGACGGGAACCTCCTGGGTACTTGTCCCGGAGACCGTAAAGTTCAATCTGGTTGGAAAGCTTCCGGAGGGCGTATATCCGAGAGATCTGATGCTGACGATCATCGGTGAGATCGGGGCAAACGGCGTGAACTATCAGGTGATGGAGTT
>NZ_JBNMIC010000061.1:0-11076 GCF_050873065.1 Brotaphodocola sp. | reverse complement strand
GTGCATCAGCTCATTTGTCGCCGCCATCGTCGGGGTGGAGATACAGCCGATCACACCCTCCGGAGCGCCGGCCTTCAGTGCTGCCTCCTTCATCACCTCTGCTGCGCGCAGGGTACATTTTGCAGCGGACGGATGCGGGGAGAATACAATCGCATTTCCTGCCTTGATGGCAATCATGGACTTGTAAATTACGGTGGAAGTCGGGTTTGTGGACGGAACGATTCCCATGATCAGTCCAGCCGGTGCCGCAACCTCAAGGATTCCTCTCGCCTTGTCCTCAGACAGGATTCCGACGGTCTTCATATCGCGGATATCCTCATACAGCAGGGTGGATGCAGCGTGATTCTTGTAGGCCTTATCAAGCACCTTTCCGAAGCCGGTCTCTTCCACTGCCATCTTTGCCAAACATCCGGCATGCTCCTCTGCTGCCTCAATCATGCTGCGCAGAATCTTATCAATCTGTTCTGCAGTCATGCACGCCATCTTTTTTGCTGCCTCAGCACCCTGACGCGCCAGATTTCTTGCTTCCTGAATGGAACGCAAATCCAGATCAAAATTTTCCATTGTTTTATCCTTTCTTCTCACATTTTCTATGAGCGATCACCTGTAACGTCCTCACATTTACAGCTGATACCACTTTTTAAACTCATCAATCAGCTTGGACTTGTTTGCCCGCGAGATCTCTCTGCCCGCGATTTCAAGTTCCGGATAGCTTCTTGCCAGACTGCGAAGCTTCGTTACCTGCGTGCGCTCCAGATTTTCAAGAAGCGCCTTGGCTCCTTCGCTTAAAATCAGCCAGTCGCAGTATTCACGGCTCAGCTCTCCGTCTCTTTTTTCCGGAATTCCGGAAATTTCCAAAGCTTCTGAACCCCCCGAAAGTTCTGAGACTTCCGGCTCGTTCTCCGGCTCTTCAGCAAGTTCCGTTGCCTCCGGCTCTGGCTCTCCATCGCCGGAAGGATCTTTCGGATCAAACATTCCTGCCACTTCCTCATGCGGTCGTGCAATGACGTGGCTTGTAATCAGATGGCCCTCTCCGAACCGCTCTGCCGCTGCCGCTCCGGCATCAACTGCCGCGCGCACCGCCGCCACATCTCCGGTCACCGTGACCGTCACCAGACCACCGCCGATCAATGTCTTTTCCACAAGATCCACGTCCGCCGCCTTGAGCATCGCATCAAGCGCCTCAATCGCCGCAACACTTCCTCTTGTCTCAATCATTCCAAGTGCCTGCATGGTTTAAATCCTCCTTACAGAAGATCTGCCCAGTTTGCCGGATATGTGGAATAGAAGACTCTCGCCTTGTCCGGAGATCCCCAGACCACCTTTGATCCGGACGGAACAAAGAGAACATCACCGGCATTCGCCGTATATTTCTTTCCGTCAATCGTAACCGTCAGCGTTCCTTCTATTACATAGTCGATCTCCTCATAAGTCAGCTCCCAGGCAAACTCTGAGTGGTCGATCACCAGAAAACCAGCGCTCATATGGGACTCATCCTTGCTCACCAGCTCCTGATAATAAGCAGTTGCATTCGGATCGCCGGTATCAAACACATCCATCTTCACGGTCTTTCCGCGCACAACCTTGAGTCCGTTTGGATGAGACTCCGACTCATACGGTTTGCTGTTGCAGCATTTTAACAGCTCTCCGAGCAGCCCCTTGTCCATCAGGACTTTGAGCATCTGGTAAATCTGATCGCTCGTAATGCCGTCTGCTCCGCAAATCTGTGCAGATGCCGTCTGAGCCTCTGCGGCTTTTGTCCGCTCCGGCTCTGCCTTCGGTTCTTCCTCACAGAATGTGATGCCAAATGTATCTGCCGCATCCCGGGCAGCCGGTGTCACAATCGTCTGCGGTCCTGTCACACAGACCGTCTTCCCCTCATTTTTCAGAGCTTCAATGTCTCCGGCGCAAATCAGACGCTTCATGACTTCACTCCTCTCCTTCTCACTTTTCTGACTTTTCACGTTTTAAGGAATGTCATCACTCTTCAAACGTGCAGTCCTCATCTATAATTCCTGTTACCGCCGCATCGACCGGACTGTCATCATTCTCCATCATGCGTCTCGCGGATGATCCGGTTGTCACGAGGACCCGGTCTCCGATTCCGGCACCGATCATGTCCACAACGACAAGCCGCTCTCCGGCTCTCGTCCCGCCGATGATCTCAGCCAGCATCAATTTGCAGCCGTTTAAGGCATCTGCCTTTCTGGTCGCCCAGATGTTGTCTATCAGTCTCGCCGTCACCATTCCTCCCGGCCCTCCTTTTCCCGCCGGCGGATCTCTTCGATCGCCGCCTCAACTGAGGCAGTGTCTCCGAAGATTGCCAGCACAATCATACTCTGAGGGCAGTTTCCGCGGATATCCTCCACAGTCACGCCCACGGCTTTTTCCGCCACATCCGCCGCACAGACCATGTCGATCAGTCTTCCCTGAACAAGTCCGACTGCATCCACGCCCTCAAGCGACTTTGCCATTCCACTTCCCTTTCTTCTCGAAAGGATCTCCAGGGTGCCCTGACCGGGCGATTTGATGATCCGGTATTCCATACGGTTTTCACTCCATTTCCTGATCGGTACAGCTCATTGCAATTCCAAGCGGGGTCACAAACATCGGATTCTCCGGCTTGTAAGTCGGAATTCCCGTCTTTTTCTGAATCACCGTCTCGATTCCTGACAGACAGCAGGTTCCACCGACGAGGTAAAGGCCATGAACCTCATATCCCTGAACCTGACGGCTGATGATCGCTGCCACCTTCTCGATCACCGGCTTTAAGACCGGGAGAATCTCCTTGTGATTTTTCGGATCTCTCTTGTAGATCTCCGCCTCGGAAAAAGGCAGTTTGTAAGCCCCTGCCAGCACAAGGGAAAAATGGGTTCCGCCGGTGGCCTCATCATCAACATTCACAACCTTTCCATCTTTCAGAATCGAGATTCCGGTTGTTCCGCCTCCGATGTCCACGACGGCTCCATTTTTAATCTTCAGAATCTGATTGGCTGCGGTCGGCTCATCGAGCAGGGCCGTGATCTCAAATCCCGCTCCCTGTACAACATTCTTGATTGCTCCCCCATCGAGTGCATCGGTTCCCGGAGGAATCGCCGCTGCCGCGTAGATGAGTTCCGTTCCGAGTTTTTCCTCGATCTCTTCCTTCATCTCCCGCACCAGACGGATTGCACCGATGTAGTCCACAACCATGCCGTCCTTCACCACATCTGCATACCGGTAAGCGCCTGCCACAGGGCGGCGGTTTTCATCCAGAACCGCAAGTACTACACAGGCTGTTCCGAGATCAACGCCGGTATAATAAATAGAAGATTTCTTTTTTATCGGCTTTTTTACCACCTTTTCAAATTCCCGCACCAGACGGTCACACTCTGCAAATGCTAATTCTTCTGACATATTTTTCCTCCAAATGCATGGCATATCATCTGCGACAGCCGGTTAATCACCTGATTTGCTGTCTTTTTCTTCTCATCCGGAAGAGCGGGTGCAAACTCCCTCAGCGCGCAGCGCAGAATGTGAAGCTTGACAATCTCTCTTCCCTTCGGAGACTGGGCATGAAACCCGGTCACCTCAAAACAATCCGGCATCTCCTCTCCTGCCCGTTCCGGCGAGATTCCGCTGCATGTCTGGCAGATCGTTTTCTCGCCCTCCCAGGCAATTCCTGCCCGGATTTTTTCCTGATCCTCCCTCCCGATTCCGGAAAGGACTCTCTCAAGTTCAAATACTTCCTGTGCAATCAGAACATCGAACGGGAGAAGATCGATTCCTGTCTCAAGGAATCTCGCCTGAAGGCTCTTGAGTCCGTACCGCCATTCCTGCGATTCGTCCACATGGAAACTTGTAAAACTTGTTCCCGGTGTCCCCGTCGCTGCACCTGCTACGGCACTTTCCTGACTTTTCGGAGCACTCTGCTCCATTTTCTTCTCGTCCGTCGTTTCCTGCCCGGTCTTCTTCTCACTCGTGAAACTTGTAAAAAATCGTTTCTTATATCCCTGTTCTTCTTCCGGCATCCGGATTCCGAGGTCGCTTAAATACTGTCTCGCTCCCGGTGTCAACCGGGTCCCGGGTTCCAGCCGGTAAGACGTAAAGTGCTCGTTTCGATAACGTGCTCTCAGATCTTCCTCGGTGATAAATCTCATACAGGTCCCCCTTTGCAGAGATTCTTGTAAAGGTTCTCAAGATCTTCGAGCGCCGGGGTTCTCGGATTCGTCACCGTGCAGTTGTCTTCCATCGCACGCTTTGCCATCTCCGGAATCGCTGCCTCAAACGCCTCGCGCTCCACATTGAGATCCGTCACATAGGCCGGGATGTGAATGCGCTGCATCAGGTTCTTGATCTGGCGGATCAGGCCGTAAGCGGCAGCCTTCGGCGTTCCGCCTCCGATGCCGAGCATATTTGCGATCTTCTCATAGCGGAGAAGTGTCTCACTGTCTTCCGCAAGCTCAAGACCTGCATTGTAGCCGATCACATGAGTCAGCAAAAGGGCATTCGCTCTTCCGTGCGGAATGTGGAAATGTGCTCCGAGGGCATGTGCCAAGCTGTGGCAGATGCCAAGAGATGCATTGCTGAATGCGATTCCTGCCAGACAGGAAGCATTGTGCATATGCTCTCTCGCCTCCATGTCAGAGCCATCAGAAACAGCACGCTCTAAATACTCCCACACCAGCTTGATCGCTTTTTCTGCGCAGGCATCTGTGAAATCATCTGCCTTTGTGGAGACGTATGCCTCCAGACCGTGTGTCAGCACATCCATTCCCGTGTCTGCCGTGATCGACGGCGGAACGGATGCTGTCAGATTCGGATCGAGCAGTGCCACATCCGGAACGAGTGACTGATCGACAAGCGCATATTTGGCTTTCGCCTGCGTGTCAGAAATCACCGCGAAGGAAGTCACCTCACTTCCCGTTCCGCTCGTCGTCGGAACCGCAATCAGCATCGGTTTCTCACCGCTGTTCATCGACGCATACAGATGGCTTGCCGCCTTTGCCGTGTCAATCGCAGAACCGCCGCCGAGGGCAAGAACTGCATCCGGCTGCATCGCCTTCATTCCCTGAATCGCCATTGTGACGACCTCGATCGACGGGTCCGGAACGACCTTGGAAAAGATCTCTGTCTTGGCACCCGCCTCAGCAAGAAGCCCTGCCAGTTCTCCGGCCCTTCCGCATTTTTCCATGAACGGATCACAGATGATATATGCCCGGCGAATGCCAAGGCTCTTTACCTCCTCCATGGAGGATTCTCCCATATATACACGGGTGCTCATCAAAAACTGTCCCATCTTCTTTCCCTCCTTTCTCCTGTTTTTTCTATCTGATTTTTATCTTCTTATCTCTTATCTGAATATCGAAATTTTTTTATCTTCTATATTAGATGACCGATTTTGTCGGTTCTCCTCTTACCGGCCAGAATGGAAGCAGTGCCTCTTTCAGGCACTCCATTCCACCCGGATCTGTGACGCTGATCTCATAGTACGGGGGAATCACCCCCGCCTGCATCAGATCTTTTGCCGCCGCCTCCCGATCGGCATCCGGATGATCACACTTTGTAATCACTCCGAAAATCGGAACCCGGAATGCCTTCGCAAATTCCGGCGGATAGACCTGACGCACACCCGACGCATCTGCAAGCATCAGGATACAGCTCGCATCCTGAGCTGCCGCAATCAGATGATTCTGCATCCACGGGCTCTCCAGATACGGTCCCGGCGTGTCGAGTGTCACAGAGCGGTAAACCATGTTCGGGATTCTGCGGATCTCTCCTCCGCCCTCAAGAAAGTTTGCGAGCGTCGTCTTTCCGCTTCTTCCCGCTCCGACAATCATGATTCTCTTTTTTCTCATGTCCTCGTAATCTCGGCAACCGAGAATCCCAAGACCCTCTCAAGCGTGTCTGTCACGGCTTTCAGTGCGGTGTTCACGCTTTCCACATCCCCGGAAATCACAACCGAACCGGTAAAGCGGTCCAGAAATCCGATCTCCACATCGGAAGCTTTCGCTGCAAGATCCGCCGCAATCATTGCCGTCTCATAGGGAGAGAGAGTCAGAATTCCAATTGCCCCTCTCCCCTCAATTCCCAGACATTCATAGATTTCCGGAACCGGAGAGGCAATCACATGGGCAATCGTGACCTGCTTGCCGGGAACCGATTCCTCAATCACCCGGCTCACTGATGACAATGGTTTTTCCACTTCGTCCTCCTAATTCCGTCTCCGCTAATGGCGGACAACCGTTACCGGGAACTGATACTCGCGCATCCATCCCTCAATCCGGTCAAGGTCTTCTTTGCTCAGGCTCGGATCGCCGTCGATCTGGTAGGGAAGATCAAGCTGACTGTATTTTCCCACTCCCATCTTGTGATAGGGGAGAAGGTCAACTCCCTGGAAGTTTGGATCATCCCGATACGGCAGAAGGAACTCGATGACTTTGTCAATCTCCTCCCTGCTGTCGTTGATTCCCTTTAACATCGGCATCCGGACCTTCACGCGGTAGCGCCGTTTCAAAAGTTCATTGAGATTCTTTAAGATCTGTTCGTTTCCGATTCCGGTCAGCTCATTGTGACGTTTCGGATCCATGTGTTTGATGTCAAACAAAAACAGATCCACGTACTGCGCAATCTCTAAAAGTTTCTCCGTTTTGATATGACCACAGGTCTCAATCGCTGTGTTGATGCCCTCGCCCTTGCATGCCATCAAAAGATCTCTCGCCGCATCCGGCTGAGAGGTACACTCTCCTCCGCTCAGCGTCACACCGCCTCCCGACATGCTGTAAAAGGCTGCATCCTCCTCCACCAGCCTGAGAAGTTCTGAGATCGTCTTCGTCTCTCCGGTGATCTCGAGCGCTGTCTGCGGACAGACACTCTTGCATCTGCGGCAGCCGATGCAGTCAATATCTCGGCGAACCCGGTGAAGTCCGGTCTCCGGATCGATTACATGAATTTTTTCCGGACAGACTTCCACGCAGGCACCGCAGTTTGCGCAGGCATTCTTCTTCAACATCACCTGGTGCTTGCGCACCAGGCCCTCCGGGTTTGCGCACCACTTGCAGCGGAGCGGACATCCCTTGAAGAATACGATTGTCCGGATACCCGGTCCATCGTACATGTTGTATTTCTGTACATTAAAGATCAGAGCTTTTCTCTCCATGTCGTCACTCCCGATTCTCCTGTTCCTCTTCCGCGTTTCCCGCTCAAAAGAATTTTAGAAATGAGTCAGCATGGTACGGCTGATGATCTCATCCTGTACATCCTTGCACAGCTCTACGAAGAATGCACTGTATCCTGCTACGCGCACGATCAGGTCGCGGTACTGCTCCGGATGCTTCTGAGCCTCGATCAGAGTCTTGTTGTCGAGGTAGTTGAACTGCATCTCGCCATTTCCGAACATGCAGGCAGTTCTGAGCAGGGTGATTAAGCTCTCCTCTCCCTCCGGAGTATCAAGAAGGCCTGCCATGATCTTAAAGTTGTGTACCATACCGATGTTCATGCTGTCGTTTGACATCTTGGAAACCGACTTGATAATTGCGGTCGGACCCTTGAAGTCTGCACCCTGGGTCGGGCTGATTCCGTCAGACAGCGGCATCCATGCGTGACGTCCGTTTGCGGAAGCACCGGTCATCTGACCAAACGGGGTGTTGTTGGAGATGGACAGGGTACCATGGCTGAGTACGGAGTACAGGGTCTTGTACTTTCTGTGCTCATGCTCGGTGAAGTTGATCAGGTCAGCAGCGATGTTATCTGCATAATCATCGTCATTTCCGTACTTCGGTGCATTCAGGCAGTCGGTGCGAACCTGCTCGTAGCCGACGAAGTCTGCCTTGAGTGCCTCGTTGAGCTGTTCAAGTGTATACTTCTTATCGTCGAAGACAAGCTTCTTGATTGCTGCCATGGAATCTGCGTAGGTTGCAAGTCCGGACCATACAACACCCGGTCCGAAGTTGTACATTGCTCCGCCTGCGGAAACATCTTTTCCTTTCTCCATGCATCCCTCATACATGATGGACATTAATGGCTTCGGAGCCAGATCGCGGTGTACTCTCTGGGAGATTACAGTTGCAACATCGGTCCACTTCGTGATGTACTTGATCTCTTCCTTGACAGCTGCCTCAAACTGCTCGTAGGTCTTGAACTGGGTTAAATCTCCCATATCCGGGCATACCTGCTTGCCATACCACAGCGGAACACCGTGGTTGAGCACGAGCTCGATACAGATCGGCCACTGGGTGTAAGCGGTGGAAGTCCACTGATACAGACGGCCTGCCTTCTGCGGCTCTACACATCCCATCAGACAGTAATCTCTTGCATCCTCGATGGAAACACCCTTTGCAAGCATCATCTTGATGTGCGTGTCATCAAAGTGACATGCCGGGAATCCCATTCCTGCGCGAACTACATCAACAATCTTCTTTAAGTAGCGGCGCGGGGACTTGTTGTGAATACGGCATGCTAAGGACGGCTGGTAAATCTTTACGTGGCGAACGGCATCCATCAGCAGATAGGTCAGGTCGTTGGTTGCATCGTGGCCTGCTCTCGTCACACCGCCGACACACATGTTGACGAACGGCTGGTAACCTGCGAAGAACTTGGAACCGCCCTCACTTGTGATCCACATCATCTCGGACATCTTGATCAGCATACATCCTGCAAGCTCAAATGCCTCAAAGTCGTTCATGCGGCCGGACTCGATGTCTGCCTTGTAGAACGGATACATGTACTGGTCCACACGTCCGATGGACATACCGGTCTGGTTCTCCTCAACAACGAGCAGGGATTCGATTGTCCATACTGCCTGGATTGCCTCCCAGAATGTCTCCGGTTTGTGTGCCGGAACCTTTGCGTTGACCTCGGAAATCTTGTACAGCTCTGCCTTTCTCTTCGGATCGGTCTCCTTCTCAGCAAGCTCCTTTGCGTACTCGGACATTCTTCTCGCATAGATCATAACGCCCTCAGTCGTATCAATCACTGACTTGTAGAAGTAGATCTTGTCGATATCATCCGGGTTGTCGTAGTGAAGCTGTGCTAAATGTTCTTTCGCCTCGTTCTGGATGTCGAGCATACCCTTCTTCATCAGGATGACATCGTAACCCGGATTGGAATCTCCGCCGCCGTTGATTGCATGGTAGGAACAGTCGGATACGAAGGACTCACCGGAGAGCTCCCAGACACCTGCCTCGCGGTACTGATCCTCACAGTACTCATCAACGGATTTGCCCTGCCAGAACGGGAAGAGCTCCTCGCGCATGATCTTCTTGTCTTCCTCGGAAATGTAGAACGGATCCTGCGGTCTTGTTCCGATCGTGTCGATCTCGTCCACCATCCATCTCCATGCAATATCCGGGGAGAAAGCACCTGCTCTCGGTGCGCCGCACGGTGCGCCGACAATCAGCTCGTTGTCCTGGATGACAAGCGGAGCGGTCTCGCAGCAGTAGCGGAAGCACTTTCCTCTCAGCTCGATCTTCGGCATTCCCGGATTCTCTTTTGCAATCTTGGTGATCGCTCTTGCGCGGTAAGTCGTGATCGACGGTTTCTGCTTTAAGTAGTTGTCCTTTAACAGTTTCAGACGTCTCGTCATTCCATCCGGAATTCCGGTACCCTCTGCCGGGAAATCAGCCAGAGTCTTTGCGTCCTCAACTTTCTTTGTTGCATCATCTTTTGCGATCTCCTCAGAAACCGACTCAAACATCTTCATCAGAGAAGCCTTCTCCTCAGGAGTCATATTTTTGGTGGCTTCTGCAATTTTATCTGAAAATTCACGAATATCCAAAATGGTTCCTCTCTTTCTTTCCAGAGCAAAATCTTATATTTCTTTTACTCTCGTTTTCTTATCTCTTCTCCGGTTCCAGTATCTTCTGGAAACTGCGCACCCCGAAGGCCGCCTTTCTCCGGTAAATCAGATTCATCGGTGAAACATTCTCCGCGGTGATTCCCATTCCGGCGCTCAGACTTCCGAGCACCGCTGACGGGAAGAGATTCGTCGTCGCTCCCATCGCTCCCGCAGAAGACGAGGTGTTCACAAGCACCCGTCCCACCGGTTTTTTCAGTGCAAACTGGCGGATGACCTCGGCATCAGTCGAGTGAATCGCCAGTGTATTTCCATGAGTTTCTCCCATCAGCAGCTCCATGCACTTTTCACATGCATGAATCCAGTCGCTCTCGATGTAGAAGACCATCACCGGGCAGAGCAGCGCACCCGCATACGGATTGAAATCCGTGATGTAAGTCTGTTCGGACACCAGCACCTTCGTTCCCTCTGGAACCGAAAATCCTGCCTTTGCCGCCAGCCACTCTGCGCCCTTTCCGATGTACTCTTTCTCGGCACATCTCTGTTTCTCTCCGATTCCGAGGAGGCAGACCAGCTTTTTCTCCTCTTCCTCGTTCATAAAGTAAGCTCCACAGGCAATCATCTCCTGCTTTGCCGCCTTTGCGATCCGGCTGTCCGCAACCACATACTGCTCGGAGCCTGAGACGGTTCCGCCGTTGAAGCTGCGCCCTGCGACGATCTCTGCGGCTGCCTTTCTGACATCTGCACTTCTCTCGATGAAGACCGGGGAAGGAACGATTCCGCCGTAGATCACCGGCTTGCCCGCCGGTGTCTTCCGGTAGAGCCCCTCCTCACCCATGTTCAAAATCATCGAAGTCTGAGAGTGCGAGAAGAGCTCAAGCGCACCTTCCTTTGCCGCAGTCTCCATACAGGAGATCGCCCCGTCCGGGAATCCTGCAAGAAGGGCTGCCTCCCGCAGAATCTGAACCGTCTTCTTCGTCGTCTCAACTGCTCTCGGATGTGGGGCAAAAACCACTGCATTTCCCGACTTTGCCGCAATCACTGCCGCAAAGAGCACGGATGATACCGGGCTGATCGCCGGAACCGCTGCCGCAATCACGCCAAGCGGAACTCCGATCTCAAGAATGCCTTCCGTCTCACAACTCTCAAGAATGCCCACACACTGCATCTTTTCGAGGGATTTTTTCAGGGAAGAAATCAGGAAGCGGCAGATGCTCATCTGATCAGAGACATTTCCGTATCCGGTCTCCCGCACCGCCATCTGGACAAGCATCTGTGCTCTCTCCGAGCACGCCTGCATCATC
>NZ_JBNMIC010000060.1:0-11077 GCF_050873065.1 Brotaphodocola sp. | reverse complement strand
GCTCGTTTTTTGTATGATAGGAAATTGCGTCCTATCATACAAAAAATGCTCCGCAAGGATGCGCACTCGGCGCAGGGGAAGATGGTTGCTGAAGCAACCGCGCCTCGGCGCGAGAATGTGCCAAGGCACATTCTTTTTTATACAAAAAGTTTGTCCTGAAAAATCAACGAGGTTTGTGCAGATTCAGATCCAAGAAGAGATATGTAAAAAAGATGTACAGAAAAAATAAATACAGGTATCAAAAATCAGTGTGTAGCTTATCAGCGTAAGTCCAACTTGTCAGCTTACGGGGAAAGATGCACACTTTTTTCTTGTCTTGCAAGATGCAGATCTTTTTTTGATTTTATGAGGACAGAGGTACTGTACATTGTATATGGGCAGGCATTTCCTAAACTGAAAATGCCGTATGATACAGTGGTGGTAACAGGCAAAGAGAAGGAGGAGAAAAGAAAATGGCAGAGAGCAACAAAATGAAGGAGATGCCGGTGGGGAAGCTGATGATTCAGATGGGAATCCCGATGATCTTATCGATGGCGCTTCAGGCAGTCTACAACATTGTGGACAGTGCGTTTGTCGGAAATATGAGAACGGGAAGTGAGTCGGCACTGAATGCGCTGACACTGGTTTTTCCGATCCAGATGTTGATGGTGGCAGTCGGAATCGGAACAGGGGTCGGAACGAATGCGCTTCTTGCGAGAACCCTAGGACAGGGAAACCAGAAGAAAGCGGGGATGGTTGCGGGCAACAGCCTGTTTCTCGGGGCAGTAATTTATCTGATCTGTCTTTTGTTTGGAATTTTTGGAGTGAGAGCCTACATCTCGTCTCAGACAATTGATCCGGAAGTGCTTGAGATGGCGGTGGATTACTTAAGAATCTGCTGTGTCGTCTCATTTGGAATTATCTATTTTTCCCTGTTTGAGAAACTGCTTCAGGCGACGGGACGTTCCCTCTACTCGACGATCGGTCAGGTAGTCGGTGCGGTTGTCAATATCATCTTAGATCCGGTTATGATCTATGGACTCGGTCCGGTTCCGGAAATGGGAGTTTGCGGTGCCGCTTATGCGACAGTGATCGGTCAGGTGGTATCGGCGGGACTTCTTTTGATCTTTCATCTGAGACTCAACCATGAGTTTGAGCATGGTGCGAAGATGATGAAGCCGAATGGTGCGATTATCCGGGAAATCTATGCGGTCGGACTTCCGGCAATCATTGCGCAGGCGCTGATGTCGATCATGGTTTATGCGATGAACCTGATTCTCAAATTCAGTCCGTCCGCGCAGACTGCATATGGGCTTTTCTATAAGGTTCAGCAGTTTGTACTCTTCCTCGCCTTTGGTTTAAGAGATGCAATCACACCGATCCTTGCGTTTGGTTATGGAATGCGAAGCAGAAAGAGAATTCGGGATGGAATCAAATATGGAATTTTGTATACGGTGATTCTGATGATTTTTGGTATCTTTGTGACAGAAGGATTTCCGGAAGCGTTTGCGACGTTATTCAATGCGGGGCAGTCGCGTGAGTACTTTATCGGGGCGATGCGCGTGATTTCGCTGAGTTTCCTCTTTGCGGGAATCAATGTCGCTTATCAGGGCATTTATCAGGCATTAAACCGCGGACTCGAATCTCTCGTAATCTCTCTGCTCAGACAGCTTGTGATTATTTTGCCGCTCGCGGGTGTATTCTCAATTTTTGTGAGAAATGGTCAGGCAGATCTTACGCTGATCTGGTGGTCATTTCCGATCACAGAAGCCCTGTCCTGTCTGGTTGGCTATGGGTTTTTGAAGAAAATCACAAAGACGACCGTAGATGTTCTGAGTTAGGGATGTTGTAACTGTTCAGTAGGTCTGCGCACTTGCTGCGCTGACCGTAAGAAAACATAGGTTAGAATGCAAAAATCCCATCGGCGTAGCCGATCAGGAATGGATTTTTGTTCGTAACTATAAAGGTACTGAATAGTTACGAGATGTTTTAAATGAATTTTGAGTGAAAAAGGAGGAAGACGCAATGAAAAAGAGAATCGTCACGATCAGCAGAGAATTTGGAAGCGGGGGACGTTTCATCGGGGAGGAGGTTGCAAAGAAACTTGGAATCGCTTACTATGACAAGAATCTGATCAACCAGATTGCACAGCAGTCGGGACTGGCGCCGGAGTATATTCAGGAGAGTGCAGAACTCTCCCCGCGAAAAGGACTGTTTGCCTATGCATTTGCCGGACGTGACAGTGCCGGGAAATCGATGGAAGATCTCGTTTATGAGGTTCAGAGAAAGATCATTCTGGAAATTGCAGAGAAAGAAGAGTGTGTGATCATCGGAAGAAATGCGGATTTTATTCTGAGAGAGCGGACGGATGTGCTCAACGTGTTTATACACGGAAATCTGCCGGAGAAGACGCAGAGAATCTGCCGGATTTATGCGGTTTCTGAGCAGGAGGCGAAGAAGATGATGGCAGACACGGATAAGAGAAGGATGACAAATTATAATTTTTATACGGACCAGAAGTGGGGAAAGGCGAGCAACTACACACTGTCGTTAAACAGCTCGGAACTTGGATATGAGCGGTGTGAGAAGCTCATCATGGAATGTATGGAGATGGAGTAGCTGTACATGGAAATCGATAGGAAATTTCTGAGCTAAAAATCCTGTGTGATACAGGGATGGAACTCAGGATTTGCAGAAAAACCAGAGTGGCTGTTCTTTTCGGAGACGAAAGGGATGGCCATTTTTCTTTTTCTGTCTTGTCTAATTTGCAGTATTGACGGGAAAATGGTTGTTAAGTATAATATTATTGAATTATTGTGTTTATTTTCGATGAAAACCCGCGATAGAAAAAATCGGACATAAAAAAGAAAAACACGGATCATTCATAGATAAAATCGAATATTTAGTAAACCTGTCGAAAGGCAGCGACACAAAGCCAAATGGGTCTAAGGTTTTTGAAGAAAACTATGACAGCCGGTTGCATCAATTTATGGATAACGGTTCCGCAATTTATACTGGGCGGAATCGCTATTGTGGTTGATTTTTATAATGGGAGTTCACGAAAGTTATTCCCATTTTATGCCGCCTGTGTAAGTTTATCTTGACAGGCGGTTTTTCTTTTTGGTTTTTTAAATATTCAAATAACAGAGGAAAATCAGAAAAAGTATGAAAAAAATTTATTCAGTGGGAATTGTGATGTTGGTAGTCAGCTTCCTTTGTGGGTGCAGCGTGTACGGAAAGGGAAAGAACGGAGAGACCGCGGCGGACAATTTGCCTGTGATCACCGTCGGATGTGACAATTATTCTCCGTTCAGCTATATGGATACCAACGGCAACATGACCGGGATTGATGTGGAACTGGCAAGGGAGGCTTTTTCACAGATGGGTTACTCGCCCAAGTTTGTGTTCATCAACTGGGAGGACAAGAAAAAACTGCTGGCAGATGGCGAGATTGACTGCATCTGGAGCAGTTTTACAATGACAGATCGTGAGACAGAATACAACTGGGCAGGTCCTTACATGAAAAGCAGACAGGTTGTGGCGGTGAGGACGGACAGCGAGATTCAGACGCTTCAGGATCTGGAGGGAAAGATTGTCGCCGTTCAAAATACGACAAAGCCCGAGGACATCATCCGCAGCTATAATGGAACCGTGCCCAAGCTGCAAAAGATCATTTCCGTGCAGAAGAGAGATCTCATCTTTATTCTCTTGAGCAAGGGATATGTGGATGCGCTGGCAGCCCATGAGACTGCTGTAGATCAGTTTATGGAGGAATCCGGGCCGAAATTTCGCATTCTGAAAGAACCGCTGCAGTCCGTGGATCTCGGGGTCGCGTTTGATAAGTCGGACACGCGAGGGCTGAATGAGAAGCTCACGGAGATTTTGAATAAGATGCAGAGGGATGGAACCGTAAAACAGGTTATCAGCAGGTATTTGCCGAATGCCGACCGCTATCTGGAGGAGGGATATGATGGAGAGTAGGCGAGTGATATCCTGGAAGCGGATTACGGTTCTGGAGATTCTGACCGGAGTGGTGATTCTGGTGATCACCTTTGTCATCTCTGCAAACATCGATATGAGAAAGGCGGAAAGCAGTCTTTTAACAACCGTCAAGTATATGAAAGAACAGTGCAATGACAGCCTGACCCGCGATCTGGCATCCGAGGCAAAAAGTCTGCTTCAGGTGACGGAGAGTACAGAGCAGATCAACTGGCGCTTGAAGTATGAGGCGGAGAGGACAGGAATCCGGAACAGAGAAGAAGACTTTCTTAAAAATCTGGTAAAGGATCATTATCTGCACGGCCTGATTTTGTTAGATAAAGAGGGAACGATTGAGGAAGCGGTGGATCTGACGGGGCTTGGAAGCAAGAAAGTGCTGAATCTGGCAGATCTCGATGCGCTGATGGATCCGTTTTCGTTTCCAGAGAAAAATTATACGCTTCGTGTGGTGCGCGAGGACGGGTCACACGTTGATCTGGCGTCTGTGAAAAGGATGGACGAGGATGGAGTAGTGGTTGGATATTTTATACCTCCCCGGAATACTGCCGCATTATCAACAATTCGATCCGCTCCATTGTGCTTGGATTGTCTCCGGAAACAGACGGCACGATCGTCATCAGCAGCGGCGATCAGGTTGTCTTTTCCAATAATCCGGCTCTGGAAAATACAAAGGTGGAGGATCTGCGCATCCTGAAACGGATCATGGAACGCGGTGTGGGGAAAAAGATGGTGCATGCGAGAAACCGTGCCCATCTGCTGAGCAATGATTTTGGAGTGATGGATAAGAGCAAGGAATATTATATCTATGCCTTTATGGATGAGAAAAGTGTCTTTACGACAACGATCTCGAACGTGCTGTACGTGCTGTTTGCGTACCTGCTCCTCATGTTTATCCTGAATATGCTGATGTGGAGGGCGGATAAAGCCTACCAGAAGAAACAGATTGAGATCCAGAGAAGTTATGCTGATATGCTGAGGGAGAAAAACAGGCAGCTTGAGGAGGCACTGATCCAGGCGAAGAAGGCGGCAGCGGCCAAGAGCAGTTTCCTCTCCAGAATGAGCCACGATATGAGAACTCCGCTCAATGGGATTATGGGACTTCTAAAAATCGATGAGGAACATTTTGAAAATCAGGAGCTGGTGAGAGAAAATCACAAGAAAATGCAGGTTTCGGCGAAGCATCTGCTGTCACTGATCAATGATGTTCTGCAGATGAGCAAACTGGAAGATGGCAATACATACCTGACCCATGAATGTATCGATCTGCCGAGATTTTCTCGGAAACTTGCCGCGACAGTGAGAGAGCGGGCCATGGAAAATGGGATTGAGTGGACGTATGAAAGAGAAAAATCAGAAAGTTTTTATCCCTACATTTATGGAAGTCCCGTTCATCTGAGACAGATTTTCTTAAACATTTACGGAAACTGTATCAAGTATAACAAACCCGGCGGAAAGATCACGACGAGTGTGAGCGTGCTGGGAGCAGAGAATGGGATCTGCACGTATCAGTGGAAGATTTCAGACACCGGTGTGGGAATGAGCAGGGAGTTTCTGGAGCACATTTTTGAACCGTTTGAACAGGAAAAAAATGATGCGCGCAGCGTTTATCAGGGGACCGGGCTTGGCATGACGATCGTGAAGGGACTGCTTGAGCAGATGGGCGGCAGGATTTCGATTGACAGCGAAAAAGGAGTCGGATCCACATTTGTGGTCACCATTCCGTTTGAGATCGCCCCGGCACCGAAGCACTCAGAACAGGCAGAGCGAAGGGTGGATGCAGCAAATGTGCTTCATGGTCTGCATGTGATGGTGGCTGAGGATAATGAGTTGAATGCGGAGATCGCGGAGACGATGTTCACGGATGAGGGCGCAAAAGTCACGGTTGTCCATAACGGAAAGCAGGCGGTGGATTTGTTTGCGGAGAGTCCGCAGGGGACGTTTGATGTGATTTTGATGGATCTTATGATGCCGGTGATGGACGGTCTGGCTGCGACGAGGGCGATTCGTGAGATGAAACGTCCGGATGCGGCAGCAATCCCGATCATTGCGATGACGGCAAAGGCATTCCGGGAGGATGTGGAAACCTGTCTGGATGCGGGGATGAATGTACATCTCGCAAAACCATTAGATATGGAAAGGGCAAAACAGGTTATCTGCGAGCTGCTTATGAATACAGAAGATCTGTGATTTGCTGTCAAAATCCGTGATTCGGTTTGCTTTATGGAATCACGATAAAAGGGTGGAGTTTGAAGTGAAGAGGATGCGTGAAAAAATACGAGTTTTAATGAAAGTTTTAATACAAATTTTAATACGGTCTTTGAGTGAGTTGGAAAAACGAATCCGGAGCAGAGGGAGAGTGGGCAGGCTGCTTTGCCTTTTGGTTCTGTTTGCGTGGATACAGATGCCGGTTCTGGCATTCGCATTTGCAGACACAGATGCAGAGGCAGAGGTGGCGCCGATGAGAGCGGTTCGGGTTGCCTCATTTGAGGGCACTTATAATACGATCAATGAGAACGGCGAGCGGAGCGGATACGGATATGAGTATCAGCTGGCGGTAGCTGGCTACACCGGCTGGTCTTACGAGTACGTGACAAGCGACTGGTCAGAGTGCCTGACGATGCTGCAAAACGGTGAGGTCGATATGATGGGCGGCGTCTCCTACACGGAGGAGCGCGCGCAGACGATGCTGTTTTCGGATTTGCCGATGGGGGAGGAGAAATATTATCTGTATGCGGATCTCAATGATACGAAAATCTCTGCCACAAATCTTAGAAGCTTAAACGGAAAACGCATTGGTGTGCTTGAAAACGCTACACCGGAGACGATGCTGTCCGCGTGGGAGGAAAAACACAACCTGCACACGCAGCACGTCAACATCGTCAGCATGGAGGACACGCTGGAAAAGATCGAAAACCATGAGATCGATGCTTTTGTCTCGACGGAATTTCCACAGTGGGGACAGTCAAACCTGTCTGTGGTCGCAAATATCGGCAATTCCGGGATCTATTTTGTCATCAACCGGGACCGCGCTGATCTGAAGGAAGCGCTTGATGGTGCCATGCGCCAGTTAGAGTACGACAGACTTTTTTATAAAGATGAACTCTATAAGCGGTATTTCTCTTCTGTGAGCAAGGAAGTTCTGACCGGAAAAGAACAGCAGTGGCTGAAGAGTCACGGTGCGATCCGGATCGGATTTTTGAATCACGATGTCGGAGTCAGCGTCAGAGCGGCGGGAACGGGAGAAATTGTGGGCGTAATCAATGATTACGTCAAGTATGCCTCGGATTGTCTTGGCAATCAGACCTTAAACTTTGAACTGTTTGGATTTGACTCCCGGGAGGAAGAGATTGAGGCGCTCAGGGATGACAGGATCGACATGATTTTTCATATCAGCCAGAATCCCAGTCTCATCGAGAAGGATGAGCTGGCGCTGTCCGATGAGACCTGGACTTATAATCTGTCCGTCGTTACCGGCAAAGATTATTTTGATGAAAACAGGGAAAATATCATTGCCATCCCCAAGGACTGGCCCGCTTTGAAAGGGCATATTTCCTATTTTTATCCGAAGTGGAGGATCGTTGAAAGTGATTCTTTAAAGGATGCCGTGGAGATGGTCAGAAAGGGGCAGGCAGATTGTTTTGTTGCGGGAACGAGACTTGCAGCAGAGTATGGCAGCAATCGCAAGTTTCAGAGCATTCCGTTGACGCAGCCGGTGAAATCTGCTTTTGCAGTGAGACCGGGCAACCGAATTCTCTTATCGATCCTGAATAAAACATTAAAAAGCATTCCTTCTTCCAGACTTACAAATGCCTTGGCAATGCATGAGAGACTTCAGGAAAAAGTCACCGTATCGGATTTTATAAAAGATAATCTGCTGACAGTGATTTTCCTGTTTGGCGGAATCTTTCTGATGATTTTGATACTGATCCTCAGTTACATGAAAAAAATGATGGAATTAAACAGGAAACTGGAGGCGAGCCAGCAGCAGCTTCAGGAGGCGTTAAAGCAGGCAAAAGAGGCAAATAAGGCAAAATCAAATTTCCTGTTCAACATGTCGCACGACATCCGGACCCCGATGAATGCTCTTCTCGGCTACACCAAATTGATGAGAAAGGAACTGACGGATCCGAAGCTGTTGGATTATCAGGAGAAGATCGAACAGTCCGGAAACCTGCTTTTATCAATCATCAACAATGTGCTGGATATGGCACGCATTGAGAGCGGAAAGATGGAAATAGATGAGAATTATTCGGAGATCGGAGCGGTTTTGCGAGAGATCTGCGGAGTGTTTGAGGAGGAGGCAAAGAAAAAGGAGATCCGTCTTTCGTGCGAAATTGAGGTGACGCACGAACATGTCATGTGTGATGAGACAAAAATCAAGGAAATTTTCCTCAACCTTGTCAGCAACGCAGTCAAATACACGCTTTCCGGCGGAAGTGTGACGGTGAGAGCAAAAGAGATTCCCTGCGATCAGGAAGGATTTATGCGCATCCAGACAGAGGTCATTGATACCGGAATCGGGATGAGCAAGGAATTTCTCCCGTCTCTGTTTGAATCGTTTGCCCGTGAGAGAAATACGACAACCGGAAAAGTGGCCGGAACAGGTCTTGGAATGCCGATTGTCAAGAAACTCATCGACATGATGGGCGGAAGCATTGAGGTGGAGAGTAGATTGGGAGAGGGAACGCGATACGTCGTGACCCTTCAGCACAGGCTTGCGGACGAGGTTTACTACCAGCACCAGCAGAAGACAGAGAAAAAGGAGGTCTCCGTGTTCGATCAGGAGGAGAAGATCAAGGGGAAACATATCTTGCTGGCGGAGGACAATGAGCTGAATGCGGAGATTGCAATGACGATTTTGAATGATATGGGTCTGGTTGTGGAACGTGTCGCAGATGGAGTCGAGTGTCTTGACAGAATGGAACAGAAGCCTGCGGGAAGTTATGATCTGATTCTGATGGATGTCCAGATGCCCAATATGGACGGCTACAAGGCAACACAGGCGATCCGGAGTCTGTCAGACAAAAAGAAAGCGAATATTCCGATTATCGCGATGACGGCAAATGCTTTTGAGGAGGATCGGAAGCGGGCACTTGCAAACGGCATGAATGGTCATATCGCAAAGCCGATCGATGTTGAAAAAGTTGAAGAAATTATGATTTCTGTTTTAAAGTGAGAAAAATGAAAAAAAGAATGTGCTGCGGAATATCTTAGAGAGAAAAGCAAGATTTCGGGTGAAAGATTTCGAGTGAGCAGGACAAAGATGGAAGCCGAGAGAAAAATAGAAGGGGAGATAGAAGGGGAAAGAAAAACAGAAAGAGAAATAGAAAGAGAAATAGAAAAAGAAACAGGAATCGAGAGGAATGGATCACAAAATTTGCGTCAGGGAAATTCGGGAAGCCAGAATCAGAAGTTGGACAATGTGCTGAATCTCGCATTGGAGGTCTCGCCGGAGGAGCGGGCGCGCTCACAGGAACTTGAGACGGGATATGATCCCGCAGAGAGACGATGGGAGCTGATCATCAAGTATTCGGGGAGTCTTGACGCACTGAAAAATTTGGCATCTGACAGTGATATGGTATTGGAAGAGAGTCCACTTGAAAATCAAGTTGAGGGGGAGAGTGGAACAAAACGAGGGAAAATCATCGTCGAGGAGATGCGCAACGAGTATGCGATTCTCACAGTTCCGGAATCCTTGATTGATTGGGTCAGTGCCCTGCCACAAATTGAATATGTAGAGAAACCAAAGAGGCTGTTCTTTTCGGAGACGATTGGAACAGCCTCCTGTATTTCTGCGCTTCAGGAGCCTTTTGAGGAGTCCGGCGGGCTTACTGGCAGCGGGACGATCGTCGCTGTGGCAGATTCGGGGATCGACTGGTTCCATGAAGATTTTCGCAATCCGGACGGGACGACAAGGATTCTTGCCCTCTGGGACCAGACACTCGGGCGGGTGTTTACGAGGGAGGAGATCAACGAGGCGCTTGCGGGAGGGGATCGAAATCTGGCGTATCGCGCACTTCCGTCTGTTGACAGCAGTGGTCATGGGACAGCGGTTGCGGGGATTGCAGCGGGAAATGGAAGGGCGAGGCAGGGACGTTACCGTGGAGTTGCCTATGGAAGTGAGCTGCTTGTAATTAAACTTGGAAATCAGCGCGCAGATTTGCAGAGTGGAGGATTTCCTCGGACAACCGAAGTCATGCGGGCTGTGAACTTTGCGGTCTGGCGCGCGGTGGAGGAGAATCGTCCGCTTGCTCTGAATCTGAGTTTTGGAAATACCTATGGGTCTCACGACGGAAGCAGTCTTTTGGAAACTTTTTTAGATGATATTGGAAATTATGGGAGGACGACCATTGTCGTCGGAAGTGGAAATGAGGGAGCTTCCTCGGGTCATGTTTCCGGAATTGTGAGAGAACGCAGGAATCAAAATTTGGGAGCAGGTGAAAGTGAAAACGGAGCAGGATTTCGCAGAACACCGCCCGGCGAAAATGCGGAAGAAGCAAGAGTGGAACTTCTCGTCGGAGAGTATGAGAATGGATTTTCGGTACAGCTCTGGAAGGACTACACCGATCAGTTTGAGATCCGTCTTCAGACGCCGACGGGGGAGATCCTTGGTCCACTGTCTGAGACACTTGGCCCGGTGCGCTATCGTTACCGTAAGACACAGATCTTGATTTATTATGGGAAGCCGGGACCGTACAGTCTCGCGCAGGAGATCTATTTTGATTTTGTGCCGGATGAGGGGGCATATGTCGAGACCGGAGACTGGACATTCTGGATCAGGGCGGTTCAGACAGTCGCAGGGCGGTATGATCTGTGGCTTCCATCTGCCGGAATTCTCGGAGAGTCCACGAGGTTTTTGCGTCCATCACCGGACACGACACTGACCATCCCGTCGTGCGCGCAGAAAGTGATCACAGTCGGGGCTTATAACAGCGCATATCAGTCGTATGCAGATTTTTCGGGGCGCGGGTTCACAAGAAAAAACCAGTTTATAAAACCGGATCTTGTCGCGCCGGGAGTCGGACTCATGGCACCGTCGCCCGGAGGCGGGTACCGTCAGGTCACCGGAACCTCGTTTGCGGCACCCGTTGTCACAGGG
>NZ_JBNMIC010000059.1:0-11102 GCF_050873065.1 Brotaphodocola sp. | reverse complement strand
TCATACGGCACCTGAAAATATGTTCCGCTCCAGTGGTCATACCCGCACACAAGATATCTCGCCTTTCCGTCCGGCATATCCTCAAGAAGCACCGGCTGCTGCTCCACTTCCACCGCACTCGTGATCACGACAGATCTGCCGGAAATCTGGCGCAGTCCATCTACCATCTGCCAGATCTGCTGCGCCGTTCCAAAATAGCTTCCCGGCCAGAAACCGGTGAGGAAGGACGCTTCCGTCATATTCGGGATCATGACATCGGAGAGACTTGCAAGACGACGCATTGCATTGACCTGCTCTGCTCCCATTCCATTGTAGAGTTTTCCGCCATCTGCCATGATCGGATCAACCATAATCAGACGTCCCTTGTTCGGATTTCTCGTCTGAACGTACTGCTCAATAATCTCCACCTGCCGCTGGGATGTCACAAAACCGGTACAGATACAGTCCGGATCAAGGCCGAGCTGATCCCACACCTGAAGGGTATCCCTCATATAATCCGTCATATCCTGAATCCGAAATCTTCCATAATCCAGTGTATTGGAAATTACTGCCGTCGGAAGCTGCATCGGATAATGCCCCATGTGCGACAAAATCGGCACCATCGCAGCAAGTGCTACCTTGCCGTATCCCGGCAGATCGTTGATCAAAAGAATCTTTTTTGCATTTGTACTCATCCAAATTCCTTCCTTACCTTCAGTTTTTTCCTGCATTTCTTTTCCCGTATTCGTTTCTTTTCCCTTATTTTTCAATTTTATCTTAATTATGCTATGGTTGTGAAAAAAATCATATCACGCAGTACGTGGAAATGCAAATGATAAATAAAAAAACTGACTGACCGAATTACAGAATCATAATTCCTTTTCCTCACGAATTTTTTCAAAAAGCCCTGTACATCCCGCTACAATATCTCGATACGTTGCATCAAAATCTCCCGTATACCACGGGTCCGCCACTTCCCGGTCACTTCCCGCAAACTCCAGCATCTTGAAAATCTTGTGATCCGGATCTTTTCCCACAATCCGCATCATATTCCGGATGTTCCACTGGTCCATTCCAATCAGATAATTATATTTTCTATAATCTTCTTTTTTCATCTGGGTGGCATGGTGATCCACCATTGGAATCCCCATCTCATTCATCTTCGCCCTCGTCCCCCGGTGCACCGGATTTCCAATCTCCTCGGTACTCGTTGCCGCAGAATCAATATAAAATTTTTTCTCCAGTCCTGCCTTACAGACCATATCCTGAAAAACAAACTGCGCCATCGGCGAACGACAGATATTGCCGTGGCAGATGAAAAGTACTTTTATCATCGTTATCAATCTCCTCAATATTATCTCGTTTTATCCTAACGGTATCTCAAGTCTTTATACATCTTCTTAAGCATCTGTTTCATCGTCAAATATAAACACTTCTTCCACCGTTTTCCCAAAAACTCTGGCAATATCGATAGCCAGTTTCAAAGATGGATTATATTTTCCGTTTTCCAATTTTCCGATGGTTTCTCTTCGAACTCCCACCAATTCCGCCAATTCCGCCTGTTGTAAATTCATTTCTTTTCTAAATTCATGAATTCTTGTTTTGAACTTTGGCATATAGGTTACTCTCTTTCCAGCCTTTTAAAATGAAATCCGGTCATTAAATATTTAAATCCAAGTATGAGCAGCACAAACGCAACAGGACTCATTGCAAAATACTCTCCCCACTGAATTTCTATCGAAAAAAAGTTTTTCAAAACCTCCTGGAGAAAACCTGCTGTCAGGATCACTGCACCAGCTATATTAAAATCTATAAGGACCAAATGGGAAGCCTTATTCAGGTTTTCCATCGCCATTTCGTCAAACCGTTCTTCTTCACAATTTCTACCCTGCATGATAGAAAATACATCATATGCGAGAAAAACCATTCCGAAATAAACGATCAGCATCGAATGTTTATAAATTCCTTTATAAGAAAAAAAGAATCCGGCAATCAAACAGACGATTCCCCATATGGTCTCTCTGTGTATTTGTTGACCAACAGATACGAATTTTCTTTTCCTATTCATCCAAGCATCCTCCTTATGTGATATATTTATCTCATATGAGTGAATAATATCACTTTCAGATGAGGCTGTCAACAAAAAGTGATATATTTATCACATCATTGATTCACTTCCATTTTTCTTCTTCCACGGCTGATCCTCGTCCGCCGCCTTAAAATTGTATACCGGCTTGAGAACATCAAGAACCTCCACAGATTCTCCGATCACATCCATGATATCCTCAAGCGACTTGTAAACCATTGGTGCCTCATCGATCGTGCTTTCATTTACGGATGTCGTGTAGATTCCCTTCATCGCTTCCCGGTATTCCTCCATTGTCACAGTCTGTTTCGCCATCATTCTTGACATCACCCTCCCAGCTCCATGAGGTGCAGAATCGTTCCACTCTGGATTGCCTTTTCCCACGGCAATAATCGATCCATCACGCATATTAATCGGAATCAGCACCTTCTCTCCCTTATGCGCAGCGATCGCTCCTTTTCGAAGAATCATTTCCGTTGTATCGATATAATTGTGAATCGTATGGAAAGATTCCAGTGCGCACATTCCGGTTCTCTCCAATAAAATCTCTGCCATTTTTTCCCTGCTTCTCCTTGCAAATCTCTGGCAGATTTCCACATCATGAATATAATCTTCCAAAAAAGATCCATACAGCCAGCAAAGATCCTCCGGGACATCCGGATTCTTTGCGGTATATTCTTTTTCAAGTGCTTTCAACGCAGCCTGTATTTCGCTTCGTCTCCCCTCTTCTTTGTAAGTTCTGATGATCTCATCCCGTCTAGCAAAATACTCTTCTTTTCCCGCATGAAGATCAATCGCCAGCCGTTGATAGAACTCCGCCACCTGTTTTCCCAGATTCCGGCTTCCGGAATGAATCACCAGATAATACATTCCATCCGCTGCCCGATCGATCTCAATAAAATGATTCCCTCCACCTAAAGTTCCTAAAGAGCGCTCGAGTCTTCTCGTATCCCGCAGAGAGCGATAACAGCGAAGATCTGTCAGATCAAACTTCTCTTTTCTTCCATCCCACACGCTCATTCCCGATGGAATGTAATGGCAGGCCTCATCGATTTTTTCAAAATCAAGCGACTTGTCCGCCAGCTTAACCGTGTACATGCCGCAGCCGATATCAACGCCGACAATATTCGGACAGACCTTGTCTAAAACTGTCATCGTCGTGCCTATCGTGCATCCTTTTCCCGCATGCACATCGGGCATAATCCGGATCCGGCTTCCTTCTGTCAACTCATAATCACACATCCTTTTAATCTGCTCGATCGCATTTTCATCAATGATTTTCGCATAACAGATTGCAGTATTGATTTTCCCTTTGATCTCTAACATCGTATCTTTATCCTCCTCTTTCTTTTCTTATATTCTCATGGATCCTATAATTATTTTTTATCCTACGATTATTTTATAAAATCTCACTGCTCTTATCATGGAAAAAAAGATGCGAATTAAAAAAACTCCCCGGCCACTTAATGACCGAGGAGTTTCTATTTTTTAGATTTTCATTTAACTTTGACTACAAACATTTTGCTTTGACTGCAAGCGTTTTTCGATAATACCTGTAAAACAGGGTTCCTGTCGTGCAGACTGCTACAAAATCCGCAATCGGCTCCGCTAAGAACACTCCAATTGTCGGATTTGAGACCAGCTTTGGCAAGATGAATATCAGGGGAATGAGTAAAATAATTTTTCGCCATATTGTCAGGAAAATTGCTGTCTTTGCCTGATCAAGCGCCACAAAACTGTACTGGCATGCAACCTGTACTCCATAAATGCAAAGCAGACACAGATAGGTGCGAAGCGGTGTCACAGAATACTCTCTGAGTGCGGCATTTCCCGTAAAGATTCCGATAATACTCTCCGGAAAAATCATGCACACTCCCCAGATCACACAGCTTCCCACAACACACGAAACCAAAAGATATTGAAATGTTTTTCTGACCCGGTCAATAAGCCCGGCTCCGAGATTATAGCTCAAGATCGGCTACGCGCCCTGTACCAGACCCGGCAGCAAAAGCATGACAAACTGCATGACAGAATTTAAGATGCTCATCGACGCAACCGCCAGATCTCCCCCATAGCGCTGAAGCACCGTATTAAAACTAATTGCAACCATATTTTCTGTAATCTGCATCAGTGCCGGAGACATCCCAAGCATGATACATGGCATTAACAACTTCCAGTCCATTCGTATGTACAAGATTCTCAGTTTTATCATGCTTTTTTCCGACTGTAAAAATCTCACAATGAAAATACATGATACCGCTTGTGCGATAACCGTCGCAATCGCCGCACCTCTGATTCCAAGACCGCACCCATAGATCAGAATAGGATCAAGCATCACATTTATCAAAGCTCCGATGGTCACGTTCATCATGCTTATCTTCGTAAATCCCTGCGTCGTAATAAAGGTATTCAGTCCCAGTGACAGCTGAATGAAAACGGTTCCCAGACAGTAGATCCGCATATAATCTACCGCATACCCGATCATGTTTTCACTGGCTCCAAACATCAGCAGAATCCGCTCTCCCCAGATCAGCATTCCCGCAGTCAGCAACGCTGATATGACAAGCAAAAGCGCCATGCAGCTTCCCATAATGCGTTCTGCCAGCTCTCTCTCATTTTTGCCGAGCGCAATAGCGATTTTAGGCGCACCTCCCATGCTTACAAGTGCGGCAAACGCCGATAAAAACAGGATAACCGGTGTCGTTACTCCCAGTCCCGCAAGAGCCTGTGCGCCCCCACTCTCCATATGTCCGATAAACATCTTGTCTACCAGATTATATAAAATGTTTATTAATTGAGACAAAACTGCCGGAACTGCCATTTTTACAAACAATGCTTTCACCGGCATTGTCTCAAGGATGTTTGAACTCCCATTTTCATTTTTCATAATATCATCTCTCATCGCCTCTCTGAACATTTCCGTTTCCTTCCAGTCAAGTTGTTTTCTTCGAGCCAATGCCCGCAGAGTGTATCACTCGGAAGGAAATATCCTCCCTGAATTATAATAAAAGATCAGAGCAGCTGAAAAGTACTATGAAATTTATTAGCCGTTTTCCAATTCACCAGTTTTCCAATTCACCGGTTTTAATTCACCGGTTCTCCAATTTATCGCTTTCCCATTCATTTACCAGATTTTCATCGCCGACTGCATCAGAAGACTCACGATCGTAATGCCGCACCAGCAGGATGCTCCCATGAGAATCGGTTTGCCGCCCGTCTTTACAAGCTGGATCACGTTGCTCTTTAACCCAATCGCAGCCATCGCCATGACAATCATAAATTTTGACAACTCTTTTACCGGATGGAACACGCCCGCCTCAACGCCCATATTCATGCAGACCGTCGTGATGACCGCTGCAAGGATAAAATAAAGGATAAACACCGGGAAAACTTTCTTTAAGCTGAACTTTGCCGCCTGCTTTCCTTCTTTTGCACTCGCTTTTGCGCGAATCATGGACAAGCCAAGGGTAATCGGGATGATGGCGAGTGTTCTTGTAAGCTTTACCGTCACTGCCTCATTCAGGGTTTCACTTCCGAGGTTCCACATGCTGTCCCAGGTCGATGCGGCGGCCGTCACCGATGAGGTGTCATTGATTGCTGTTCCCGCAAAAATGCCAAACGCATGCCCGTTCACCGTGTCAAATCCGATTGCCTTTCCAAGCATCGGAAAGAAAATTGCCGCAAGGACGTTGAAAAAGAAAATTACTGCGATCGACTGGGCGATTTCGTCATCGTCCGCATCGATGACGGGAGAGGTCGCCGCAATCGCCGAACCTCCACAGATGGAGGATCCCACTCCTACAAGGATGGCAGTATTTGCAGGTACCTTGAGAAATTTTTGCAGGATTCTCGCGATGATGAGTGAGATCGTGATTGTACAGATTATGATTGGGAGAGACTGTTTCCCCGTCTGAAAAATCACTCCGAGATTCATCCCAAATCCCAGCAAAACGACTGCTGTCTGAAGAATCACATTCGACGTCCATTTAATTCCAGATTCCGCTCTCCCCTTGTTGTTCCAAACCAGGGTAACCATCATTCCTGTCACAATGGAGATCACCGCTCCTCCCACAACAGGAAATACTTTTCCAAGCAACCAGGATGGGATGGCGATCGCAAGGCAAGCCAGAATGCCACTCCCGTTTTTCTTCACAAAATTCATTTGATCACAACCTCGCTTTCCTCTTTTTTGTTTATGTACGAGATTGTATCACTTGACGTCAATAACGTAAAATTATATAATTCTATTAAACAATAAATATTTGTTATTAACAAAAGAAAATCAAATTGATTGAGGGGGGAATTAAATTCTATGCTTGATTTCAGAACAGAGACTTTTCTCACGGTCTGTCAGACGATGAATTTTACGGCTGCCGCAAGACAGTTAAACATCACGCAGCCTGCTGTATCCCAGCACATTCATTTTTTGGAAGAACAATATCACACTTCGCTTTTTCTCTACCGGAACAAACAGCTTTCTCTCACCCGCTCCGGCAAAATCCTGTACAAACATCTGCTGACGATGAAAAATGACGAAAAAGCGATTATGGAAGAGCTAAAAAGCACTTACTCCGGAATCGAAACGCTCTCGATCGGTGTCACCATGACAATTGGAGAGTATGCCATTATCGACAAACTCGCCAATTTTCTGATCCATCACCCGGAAATAAATATCCACCTCCACTATGGCAATACTTCTGAGCTTTTAAATCTGCTCGAAAGTGGCCAGATCTGTATGGCTGTCGTGGAAGGAAATTATCCGAAAGAAGATTATTCCCACCAAAAATACAGCACAGAGGACTATATCGCCGTCTGTGCTGCATCGCATCACTTTCTAAAAGATCATCCGCACACCGTAAAAGATCTCGTGGAGGAGCGCCTCCTCGTGCGCGAGAAAGATTCCGGAACAAGAAATATCCTTGAACAAAGCCTGACTGCCCGTGGCCTGCGTATTTCTGATTTCATTCACTATACGGAAGTGGAAAACATGCATACCATCATCGGTCTGTTGAAAAAAGACTGCGGAATCTCTTTTTTATATAAAATTGCTGTCGAGAATGAATTGCATTCCGGTATCTTAAAGGAAATCCCCCTGGATGATTTCAAAATGCAGCATGATTTTGACATTATCTGGGAGAAAAACAGCATCTACACCGATAAGTATCTCTCCATCTGCGAGGAATTTATTTGATCAGCCTGCTCACAAGCCTTTTTTGCTCCATAAGTCTCTGTTTGATCAGACCAATAAAGTGCCCCGGCGCCGTAACCCGTATCATCGGTCCAAATGACAGAATGCGGATGACAAGTTCCGTCTCATCTTCCTTGTCATAGTGGATCGTAACCGAGTACCGGTTATCCGCTATCCGCTCCGCCGTCTTCTCAAAATGGGCGAAATGAAGAAGCACCCGCTCCAACGCATTTCTCTCATTTTTCAGTTCAAAGACGACGGTGCGCGGCCTCGCCAAATTGCGCTTTCCCGGTCTTTTCACAGATGACGGTTCATACGCTTCACACTTTTCACACTTGATGATGCGTCCTAAATTGATCGTGCTCCCAAACCGGTCTCCGGCTCCGATCAATCTGAACTTGTCATCTTTTTCCGAATACTCCAGATATTCGGGAAACACCACTTCGCTGACCACCTTCCCTTTCCGGTTCAAAAGTTCTATCCTCAATGGGTATTTTCCCTTTATCGCATTGAGAATCTGCCGGAAATTCGCTCGGTATGTTTCATCGGTGTAAGGATCACCGTCGGCATACTTGTCAAACACCAGATAATCCGTCGGCAGAAACAGCGGTTCCACATCCATGTTATCAAGCTTATTCTGCTCATCCGCCCCAAAGTCTCCAAAAAGCTGGATTCTCGGATCGCAGTAGATTGCCTTGAGCCACCGCTTCTGCAAATCAGTAAGCGGCATCGACGGTTTCTTTGTGATCGGAGTTCTTCCATCTTCTCTCAGTAAATACCATCTGTTTTCTTGCATCATGGCATCCATGATCGCCCAGACACTCTCAGAAAACGCATATTTTTTTATGAGATCTTTCATCTCCCCATCCGACACCGGGTGATCCACCGCTTCGGTCAGAATTGCAGCAACCGCATTGTAATATGCTCCATAAAGCTCGCTAAAAATCATTTCCGTATTCCCCTCAAGTATCCTCTTTCAGGCAGTCTGCTTCTGTGTGATCTGTCTCTATGCAGTCTGTCTCCGGGGCATCCTCCCCGATTCCATACAGCGCATACATCTCCTGAAGATCTCTTTGAAACTGCGCTTCCAGTTCCCTGTTTGAAAAATGGATCTCTGTGATCCGGCAGATAAAGGTCCTGATCCACGGAATCACCTCACTGGCATCAAATACATCCGCCAAAAATCTGCTGGTGTGATCATCGAGATGTTCCACCACCCCGCACCGTTTTTCCCGCTCCAGCCGATTCCGAATGTATTTTTCATCCTCCGAATAGCGAACCGTGAATTCCACATGCTCCATTCTCGCACCCGTTCTTCCCTGTGTACTGACTCCCCAGATATGAGGAAGCATCTGATGAAATGTGCTCTGAAGAGTTTCAAATTGCGCACTCTCCTCATTTAATTTGACGGAAATGATATTGTCTGTCCGAAACGCCGTGATTCTCTTCACTCTCGGCAGGTACACCATGAGATACTGTCGTCCGCTCTGGGCACTGATCATGACTTTGATCGGAATCACCTTGTTCTCGGCGACTCTGTCTCTGTGCCGGTTGATGGTTTTGAGTGTCACGCTTCGCTTTTCTCTCATCGCAAAGAAGATGGAACAGAGAATCTCGCTGTCCATCGTGCCGGTTATGTAATGATGTTTAAAAGCAAAATGGCTGTCGCCCGCTTCCATCTTACCCACCATATTTTTATCTAACAGATACGACCCGATCACGCCGCAGGGAAGCACCTCCGAAAAATAGTCGAGAATCTCTCTGCCGGGTAAGGGCGTCTGTTCCGCTCTCCGATAATACAGCACCCTCCCCCTTTTCTCTGAAATCAGAATTTCCAGAGAGACATATTCATTGAGTTTCTTCCTCACCGTCGACTCGTCAAAGATTCTCGGGTCCGGGAATTGAGCCAGGTATGCATCGATTTTCTCCATGATCTCGCCAACACTCATGCAGACACCCGGATCCGACAAGAGATCCAGAATCAAAAAGTGCAGCGTGATATCTCCATCGGTAAAACTCTTCGTCTTCCACGCCTGAAACAGGGGATTGTGTCTTGTCAGACGGCTGTCGATGGAGAGAAATACCTGTTTTCCATCCGGAGTCTGGCGAAACCGCATATAATCCCCAAGCCAGCTTTCTAAGCGACGGCGCTCATCATCGTAGGAGCGGGCACTCTTTCCAGTGAATTCCTCCCGGCTCTTGAATCCGTAAATATAAAATTCTCTCATGTAATCACGGATACGCCCAAAATTTTTCACGAGTTCCTGATACGACACAACTCTCACCGCCCTCTCCCGTTATTCCTCGTCCATTATTCTTTATCTATTGTTTTTTATTTATTGTTCTTTGTCTGTTGTTCTTTGTCAGCCATTGTCCTCTGTCAGCTTTTTTCGCTCATATTTTATTCCGGGTTTGATTTTGTTCTGGACTTGATTTCTTTCTGGATCCACTCAAAGACATCCTCAAACACGATCTCCCTGTCTGTTTCATTTGTCAGCTCATGGCGGTCCTCCTCATACAGCTTGACTTTGACATCTTTGATTCCGCACTTCTTATACTGGTCTGCAACTCTCAAAACTCCTTTTCCATAATTTCCAACCGGGTCTTCCTTTCCGGATATCAAAAAGATCGGCAGCTTCTTCGGAATTCTCTCATAATTTTTTCTTTTCTGAATAAATTTCAGCACACCAAACAGAGTCTGATAGCCATTCACCGTGAATGAGAATGTGCAGTACTTATCCTTGCTGTAAGCTTCGACATTTTTTTCATTTCTCGAAATCCAGTCATGCTCCGTCTTCGCATCCGGAATTCTCCTGTTGTAACTGCCAAATGCCATCTTTTTCAAACTGGAGGGACGGTAGTATTCTCCCGCAAACGCCCTCACGACCCACGCAAGCCCCCTTCCCGCATCAAGGATGGCGCCCGGAATATACCCGGTTCCGCTTAAGATTGCGCCGCTCACCTCATCCCCGTATGTCATCAGGTATCTTCTCGCCATGAAAGATCCCATGCTGTGCCCGAACAAAAAATAAGGCAGCTCTTTCCCATACGTCTTCTTTGCAAATTTCGTGACCTCATGCAGATCATCCACAACCGTCCTGCTCTTTTCTGCCCCAAAGTATCCAAGCTCCGGATCAGAGGCAGCCGTCTTTCCATGCCCTAAGTGATCGTTTCCAATGACCAAAAAATTTCTCCGACTCAAAAATTCTGCAAACTCATCATAGCGTTCTATATATTCAACCATCCCATGAGAAATCTGGACAATCGCCCTGATCTCTCCTTCCGGTTTCCACACGACGACATGCAGCTGATTTTTGCCATTTGTAGATGTTATTGAGTTTATGATCGTTTTCATTTTTCCACCTCGTTCTTATGACATTAATCATACCATAAAAATAGCTCTGTATCGATGAGTGGAGCAAAATGAAAACAAAAAAGTTTCAAATTTCCCCTCTCAAAACCGATACAGAGCCTATTATCATTTCTCTGCAAATTTCTATCAAAACCGCAGAGTAGTACCACGCCTGACTAACCGGATCAGACGTGGGTGAATGCGTAATGATCTTAAAATATTTTAAATCATTCATTTTTTTGATTATTGATATATTCTTTTACCGCAGTACTCGTTCGGTCACTGACAGTCCCAATAAAATAACTTAAACTCCAAAAATATGGTTTCCAATAGTAAGGTTTTAGTTCTTCTGCAAATTGCTTCCTGATATTTCGAGATGATGCAGATTTAAATGCATTTACAAATTCTGCAAGATTTAAATTTGGCTTTGCATCAAACAAAATATGAATGTGATCCGGCATACATTCAAAAGCCTGAATTGGAAGATCACGATCCTT
>NZ_JBNMIC010000058.1:0-11348 GCF_050873065.1 Brotaphodocola sp. | reverse complement strand
GACGACGAGGTAGATAGGGCAGAGGTGGAAGCGCAGTAATGTGTGGAGCTGACTGTCACTAATAGGTCGAGGGCTTAACCAAGACGGTTTAGGAAATACAGAATACGGATGATTCAATGTGCAGTTTTGAAGGTATATGAATAAAAGATATAGCGATAGAAAGCTGTATTCCAGAGATGGGGTGCAGCTTTTTTTCTTGTATGAGAGGAAAAGGATTTTATTTATGAAAACTATAAAGAAGGAAAAGTTCACGCCGGTTCTTTTTATTCTGGCGATTTTGGTAATTTGGGAGGTGGCAGTTCAGATTTTGCAAATTCCGCTCTATGTATTGCCATCCCCGATAGCGGTTGTTCAGGCGTTGATTTCAGAAAGTGCGGAACTTAGCGGACATGCACTTGTGACGACGGGGGAGGCTCTTTTCGGAATTGTGATTGCCTTTGTATTGTCGCTCCTTCTGGGAATTTTGATGGATTCGTTTCCGGCAGTCCGGAGCAGTCTCTATCCGATTCTTGTTGTGACACAGACGGTCCCGATGATTGTGATGGCGCCGATTCTGATCATCTATATGGGATTTGGAATGGCGCCGAAGATTCTGACGGTTGTGCTGATGTGCTTCTTTCCGGTTGCGGTCAGCTTTGCGGACGGTCTTTTGCGGGTAAATAAGGAGTATGTGCATCTTGTCCGCTCCTACGGGGCAGGAAAATGGAAGTCTTATTGGCTTGTAAAGATTCCGGCGGCAATTCCGGAACTTTTATCTGGAATGAAGGTTGCAGCGACGTACAGTATCAGCGGTGCAGTGGTCGGTGAGTGGCTTGGTTCCCAGAAGGGGCTTGGCTATTATCTGCTGCGCGTGAAGAACAGCTATATGCTTGATAAAGTGTTTGCGTGTGTGGTATTTATCGTTGTGCTGAGCTTATGCATGAATGGTCTGGTTCGTCTGATTTCCTAGGCAGCGATGCCGTATAATCGGAAAAAGGACAAGGTCAGAGTCGGGGATAATTAAGATGGATTCTCGTCTGCTGCCGAGAAGTAAGAGAAGTGGACGGATCTCATAAATCACTGTAAAAAACGGTGAGAACTGCAGAAGATGCAGAAAAAGGAAAAAGAGGAGAATATTATGAGAAAAACATGGAAAAAAGCGGGAAGTATGCTGATGGCAGCAGTTCTGGCTGCGGCAAGCCTTTCTGGCTGCGGCTCATCAAAGGGCACAACTGAGACGACCGGTGCGGCAGAGACAACGTCTGCAGCTGGGGACACTCAGGTTGAAACGACGAAAGGAGCGTCTTCTGATGCAGGTGAAAAAGAAGATGTGACCGTGATTCTGGACTATGTGGCAAATACAAATCACACAGGAATGTATGTGGCACTCGATCAGGGATATTATGAGGAAGAGGGTTTGAATGTCAACATTGTGGAGCCGACAGAGGGTGCGACCGCTACGCTCGTCGCAGTAGGAAAGGGAGATTTTGGAATCAGCTATCAGGAGGATGTGACTGTGGCACTGACTTCCAAGGATGCACTTCCGATCAAGGCAATCGCAGCGCTGATTCAGCACAATACCTCTGGCTTTGTGACATATGCAGACAAGGATATCACTTCCCCGAAAGATTTTGAGGGAAAGACCTATGCCGGTTGGGGCGGACCGGGAGAGGAGGCTGTCCTGAAGGCAGTGATGACACAGGCAGGTGCGGACTTCTCCAAATTGAATATGGTGATTTCGGATGGTTCCGGCTTTGAGGCTCTGAAGGATAAGGTGGACATCATGTGGTTTTTTGAGGGCTGGGATAATGTAAAGTGCAAGCTGAATGATTTTCCGATCAATTATATGGAACTTCGCCAGCTCGATGAGCGCCTCGATTACTACACTCCGGTCATCATTGCAAATGACGATACTCTGAAAAATAAGCCGGAGATGGTAAAGAAATTCCTCTCTGCCACGGAGAAGGGCTATCGCTATGCGATTGAGCATCCGGATGAGAGTGCGGAGATTCTTCACAAATATGCACCGGATTACTCCCTCGATATGCTGAAGATGTCTCAGGAGTATCTCTCAGGAAAATATATGGAAGACACGGATCGCTGGGGCGAGATGAAGGACAGTGTGTGGGATAATTATACGGATTTCATGGCAGAGTACGGTGTGATCGATCACAAGATTCCGGCAGCAGACTGCTACACAAACGAATTTCTTCCGGAGTAGGGAATAGGAATTTGAAAGACAGCATCAGCGCGCAAAAAGACACAGAAAACAGAAAATCAGAAGGAGAACAGAAGAGGCGATGAAAAAACTGGAAGTATCGGAACTGGTATTTTCCTATGAGAATCGAAAAATTTTGAATCAGCTTGATTTTTCCGTCGGGGAGGGAGAGTTTGTGAGCATTCTTGGCCCATCGGGATGTGGAAAATCGACGATTTTGAAACTGATGACAGGGGTTCTCACTCCGGAAGACGGCAAAATCCTGGTGGATGGAGAAGCGATCCGGGGAATCACCGAACATTTTGCGTATATGCCGCAGAATGATCTTCTGTTTCCGTGGAAGACGATTCTCGAGAATGTCTGTCTTTATGGGCGGATTCATGGGACTTTGGCAGAGGTGAAGCAGGAGGCACAGCGCCAGATGGAGGCTTTTGGCCTGAATGGATATGAGAATAAATATCCGTCCGCGCTCTCCGGAGGAATGCGCCAGCGTGCAGCTTTTCTCAGAACCCTTCTGTGCCACGCGGACATCCTGCTTCTTGATGAACCATTTGGTGCGCTTGATGTCATCACGCGGGGCGAGATGCAGGATTGGCTTCTCAGTGTGCGAAAGAAGATGAACCGCACAGTTCTTCTTGTGACTCACGACATGGATGAGGCAATCTATCTGTCTGACCGGATTCTGATTCTGGACCGGGTTTCCGGAAAGGTGCGGAGGGAGCTGTCCATCACAGAAAAGAACCGCTCCAGAGACTGGCTCTATCAGCAGGGGGAACTGCGCAGAGAGATTTATCGGGAGATCATGGGGGAGAGGAATGAGAATTCATGAGCGTGATGACAGAGAGAAAACCGGATTTTGACGCTCAGGGCATGGACAAGCATATGACGGATGCCCATGCACACATTCTGACAAAGCAGGAGGCAAAGGAGAGAATCCACCGGCATCTCGTCACAATGGTGTCTGCCGGAACTCCGGGGGAAGCAGAACGTGTGGGAGAATTTTGCAGGATTCCAGGTGCACAGGGCGTGCTGATTCCGACTTTTGGGCTTCATCCGTGGCACAGTGATAAGTGGTCGGTGCAGCAGATGAGGCCGTACATGGAAAAGGGCAGTGTGATCGGCGAGATCGGTATGGATGGGATCTGGTGTGAGGTTTTGCTCGAGCGTCAGCGGGAGGTATTTGAACAGCAGCTCGCTTTTGCCGTTCAGGCGAAAAAACCGGTGGTTCTCCACACAAAGGAACAGGAGAGGGAGATTGCAGACCTGATCTGCCGCTATCCGAACCGCTATCTGGTGCACTGGTATTCTGCCGACCATGATCTGGATCGCTATCTTGAACTGGACTGTTTTTTCTCGATTGGACCAGATGTGATCTGGAATCCGAGTGTGCAGGAGGTGGCAAGGAGGGTCCGTCCGGAACGTCTTCTTGTAGAGACGGATGGAATGGAAGCCGTCCGCTGGGCCTTTGATGAGGGGAGAAGAGTCGGTGCAGAGGTATCTGGAGAGGCCGATCTGATGTCAGCAGATGAGTCGCTTTGGCGGACGATCGAAAAAACAGCGGCTCTTCGCGGCTGCGATCCGCACAGCCTGCAACTTCAGATAGAAAAGAATTTTTGGAATTTTCTGAACAAAGATTCTGGGGATTGACATATGGTTTTTTTTGTGTGTATACTAATAAAAAGAGACCCGTGGCAGCATTTCGTGACGAGAGTGACGAAAAAGACCTCGGATAGAATCAGAACTGGCCGGCGTTTCCACAGGGAAGCGACCGGCTGTTTCTATTTCCCATTGTGTTGTCTGATTTTACTTATTGATTATGAGATCATTATGAGATTATGACAGGATGGGAAATGGCGTTAAAAAGTTTTCGGAGATGAAAAACGATGTGGAAAATAAAAAAACAGGATCTACCGCTCAGATGGGTGAGTATGGGGGTGGCGTCTCTTCTTATGATTCCGCTTGCGCAGATGCCGCTTTGGTGGAGCCCTGTGCCCGCTCAGACCTCCTTGGTATCAAAGGAGAGAATCGAAGCTGTGAATCTGCAGGATGTGATTGATCTCACAGATCAGGGCAAAGAAAACGGCGATCTGAGAGAAAACTGGACGGAATCAGAAGAAAAGTTAAAAAAGAAGTGGGAAGATTTTTCAAAATCTTCTGTGAGCGGATGGCGTCAGGAGGATGATGGGTGGCATTATCGCATGGGAGGTTCGGATTTGACGCGGACTCTGGCGGTACTTGACGGAAAGCTGTATCGCTTTGATGAAAATGGAGTGATGATGACGGGGATCATCGATCTCGGAGGCGACTTATATGCGGTTGACCAGAATGGAAATCCGCTTCCGAAAGTTGCTGTCTGGAAAGACGGTTCACTCTATCTGACGGGAACAGAGGGAGAAATCCTGACGGGTTACCAGTGGATTGGAACGGATCAGTATTACTTTACAGAGAACGGAGCGGCGCAGTCCGGCGGTGTGACTCCTGACGGTCTTTATAATCTGGATACATACGGAAAAATTGTCAGCATCAATCTGTACACAGAGAAAGGAAACTGTCCGCTTGATGGGGCACCGGGAACGAGTGGATATGAGATCGGCGGATATCCGATTGAGCTGTTTCTGCTCTCAATGGCAGGGGAGACGAGCGGTGGAAGCATCACGATGGGCGATCATGGGCGTGCCTATGGTCTGTGCCAGTTCGATTATCGCTATGATCTGATGGATTTTGTGAATTATGCGTATCAGCTTCATCCGGCACTCTGGAGTGGATTTGCGGATTTTGTGGGCAAGTATGGAGACTCGGATGAGACGCTTGTGGGAAATTCGGATTTAGAGCAGGCTTTCCAGTATGCAGAGGCGATCAGTCCGACAAATTATGCGGCGGATCAGGCGGCATTTTTGTACAGAAGATATTTTACAAGTACTTACCGTGCATTCTCGGAGGCGGGATTCCATCTGGAACAGCGCAATATTGCCGTGAGCTCAGCGCTTTTAAGTGTCAATATCAACTGTGGGGTGCACAATTCGCTCTATTTAAGCCATCTCTCCCCGGAGATGACGGATGACGAGATGATCACGGAGATTTACCGACTTCGAAATACGATTCTGACGAGAAATGGCAAGGGAACGAATACGCGTTTTCTGCGCTCGGAGCCGGAGCTTGCGAGACAGCTTTTAAACGGGGAAGTCAATGCGACTTCGACTGTGAGAATGGCGGGAGGTGTCTCCTGGTCTGCAAATGTGCTGCGCTATTGCGGAGAAGTGTTGTCGGATGAAATGATTGAGAGACGGCTTGCAATTTTAGGACCGGGATTTCGGACGGCGAAGACGGAAGAGGGCGACGATAACAGCTTCTTTAACGGCGCTTTCTGGGATCAGTCGGAGCTTGGAATGGCAGAGAGCGGGTCAGAAGAGGAAGAGTACGAGGAGAGCAGTTTCCCACAGGAGAGCTCGTCCTCTCCGGTTTATCTTGCGGGACGCTCAAAAAAGAATCAGGAAGCAGGAAATTCTGGGAATATCATCTGGGACGACAGCGCCGAGATCAGCACAGAAGATTTCGACGAGTTCGATCAGGAGGATGGAGATCAGAACGCAAATACGAGCGGTCAGAGTGAAAATAAAAATGGCGGGACGGAGCCGGAGACTTCGACGAGTGCCGTCATTACGAGCGGAACAAAAGGGGCAAAGCAGGCAGAGGAGGAGACGGAGTGATGGCATTTTTAGAGAAACTGGATCCGTTTTATGGAACGGGAGAGAAGAATCGTGCGGGACAGAGCCTTGAGGAATTTCTGGATGCATACAATCCCCAAAAATATGACACGCCGAGCAACACCACAGATATCATTGTCGTGCGCAGCAAAGAAAAACTGGTGCGCTGGGGACAGCCGATTCAGGTGCTGATGGTGAAGCGCAGCAATCATCCGAGCATTGGTTTCTGGGCAACCCCGGGAGGCTTTGTGGAACTTCGGGAAGATCTGGAGGCAGGAGCTGCGAGAGAACTCGAGGAGGAGACGGGAGTGGCAGGACTTCCGCTTCGCCAGATGCGCACCTGGGGCGCCTGGCAGAGAGATCCGCGGTGGCGCGTGATCACAACCTCATTTCTGGCTCTTGCGGAGGGAGAACTTCCGGTCAAGGCAGGTGACGATGCAGCGGATGCCCTCTGGATGGATGTTTCCCTGAATCAAAAGAACGCCAATCAGGATAATCTGGATACAAAGACCGGAAAAATCTGGGAGCTTTCCCTGAAAAATTCAAAACATGGGATTGAACTGCACGCGGAGGTGGAAATCTGCTGCAAGGGAAGCGGAATTTTGCAGGAAGAGGAGTACAGGCTGCTCTCAAGTGACGGGATTGCAGTGGATCATGGATGCCTGATCACGCAGGCGCTTTTGTATCTGAAGGGGCGGCTGGAGTAAATGGGAACTCTCAGCGTTGCTGTTTGTACAACGCGTGAACAGTAACATTTTTGCGAATGATGGGAAAGAGTGATAGTCAGTTATTCTTTTTTATGATAAAATGGCGATAGCGTTTTATTTCATAGGAAAATCTTTTTGTGCAGAGGAAAATAAAAATGGGGAACGAAGTAAGAAAGGAGAGAGTTCTGCTGGTGGACGATTCGCAGCTGAATCGGGCAATGTTAGCAGAAATTCTGGCGGGAGAGTTTGAGATTCTCGAAGCAGAAAACGGAGCGGAAGCGCTGAAACTGATTCAGAAATATGAAACCGGAATTTCCTTAATTCTTCTGGATATTATGATGCCGGTGATGGATGGATTTGAGTTGCTGGCGATCATGAATAAGAACCATTGGATTGAGAATATTCCGGTGATCATGATTTCCGCGGAGAATGGATCTGCCTATGTGGACTGGGCGTATGAGCTGGGAGCGACGGACTATATCAGCCGCCCGTTTGATGCGAAGGTCGTCCAGCGGCGCGTTCAGAACACGATTATGCTGTATGCAAAGCAGAGGCATCTGATCGGGCTTGTGACGGATCAGGTTTATGACCGGGCAAAGGGCAACTGGATTCTGGTCAGCATTCTCAGCCATATTGTAGAATTTCGAAATGGCGAGAGTGGACTCCATGTGATGCACATCAATGCGATCACCGGAATCTTGCTGGAATGTCTGGCGAAAAAGACGGATAAGTACGGGCTTTCCTGGACGGATCGATCGATGATCACGCTTGCCTCCTCTCTTCACGATATCGGAAAGATTGGAATCGATGACCGGATTTTGAACAAACCGGGCAAACTTACAAAAGAAGAGTATGAAATCATGAAGACACATGCACAGATCGGAGCATCCATGCTGAGTCAGATTGATTTTTATAAAAATGAGAAACTGGTGAAGATCGCGTATGAGATTTGCAGGTGGCATCATGAGCGATATGATGGAAAAGGCTATCCGGATGGCTTAAAAGGGGAGGAGATCCCGATTTCGGCGCAGGTGGTTGCGCTTGCGGATGTGTACGATGCCCTTGTGAGCGAGCGCGTTTATAAGCCGGCATATTCCCACAATCAGGCGATTCAGATGATTTTAAATGGGGAGTGCGGTGCGTTCAATCCCCTGCTTTTAGAGTGCCTTGTGGAGATCCAGGATCGGATCGCAAAGGAATTGGAGCTGCGCTCTGTCGGAGATCAGAATATCCGTCAGATGCGAAATGTGGCAGATGAACTGCTTCAGAGACCGGAATTTTCTGTCGCGGAGCGCACACAGCAGCAGCTTGAATATGAAAGAATGAAGGACAAATTCTTTTCTTCACTCTCCAAGGAGATTCGATACGAGTACACAGCCCAGCCGTTGATGCTGACGATCTCGAAGTGGGGCGCAAAGGTACTCGGAGTTGATGAGGTGATGCTCGAACCGGAAAAAAATGAAAAGCTGTTGGAGGCAATTCCGCCAGCGGAGATAAAAAAACTCAGAGAGAGCTTTTTGCGGACAACGCCGGAGAACCCCGAAGTGGAAAATGTCTGTCAGATGCGGATTCACGGAAGGTTTCAGGAGTGCAGGGTGATCAGCAGAGTCATCTGGTCGAATGAGACTTTGCCGCAGTATAAGGGGAGCATTGGCAGAATTCTGACGGAAGAGTGACGGAAAGGATGAACAGCGTGGAGAAGAAACCGATTCTGGAAAATCTGGAAAAGGCCGGAAAACTGCTTCAGCTTGTGGCAGGAAGAGGCTTTCAATTTTTTGAATACGATGCGATGAGAGACAGTCTGCTTCTTTATGACCATGACTTAAACCCCAAAAAGCGGGTGGAGGGATACATGGATCTTTTAAAATCCAGTCCTCGGATTCATCCGGAAGACAGATGGAAGGCGATCGAATTCTGCAGGGGAAAACTGCGCGGTGCAGTGACGATCCGCGTGATCGATAAAGCTGGAAAAATTCGGCGTAAGGTTGTGGAGTCCACCCTTGTGTATAAAAATGAGAATGAGACTTTTCTGGTCGGAGTTTTTGGGGATGCCATCTCAAGTTCTGCGCGTCAGGAATATCTGGAAGATCAGATTCTCAGGGATGTGCTTACGGGACTTTACAACAAGCGTGCGGCAAAAGAGATGGTAGACGAATATATCTGCCATCGGGTCTCGGAAGAGTCCTGCGGAATGCTGGTCGTTGATATTGACAATTTTAAACATGTAAATGACCGCTATGGCCATCTTTTTGGAGACAAGGCGGTCGTGGAGCTCGGAGATCTTCTGCGGATGACGTTTGATAGCCGGGATATTGTGGCGCGGGTCGGCGGAGATGAGTTCATGGTCTTTGTGAAGGGGATCGAGAGAGCGCTTCTTGAGGAGAAGAGCGAGGAACTCGTCCGGAATATCCGGAGACTTCATTTTCCATATCCGGATTACACGATGACGTGCAGCGTGGGCGTTTCCTTTCTGCCTCACGGGCATTATGGATTTGATTACAATCAACTTTTTGAAAATTCGGATCGTGCACTCTATCGCGCGAAGAAAAAAGGCCGGGACTGTTATGAATTTTGCGAAGAACTGGTGCATGTCCAGGTTCCGGAACTGTATGAAAAGCCCTCTTTATTATTAGGGGGGGGGGTAAAAACTCAAAACGAGAGGAAAAGATCCACAGAACACCCCAGAGACGATTGACACTGTGTAAAGATAGTGTTAATATTTTCTTATATAACTGTAAAAAACAGACAATTCAAAAAACGTATGATAAATGAGCGGAATATATGCGTAAGAATTGAAAACAGAGAGATAAATTGAATCAAATCTAATCTAAACGCGGAAAGCAATATGAAAGAAAGTAAGATCGATACGGAGACAAGAAGATATACGGAAATATATATACGGAAACAGGGGGGAAAAGTATGAAAATAGCAATGCTCGGTCATAAGAGGATCCCATCAAGAGAGGGAGGAATTGAGACCGTTGTCACAGAGCTTGCGGTGAAAATGGAGCAGAGGGGCAACCAGGTGGAGGCTTACAACCGCTGGGAGCCCTTTAATAAAGAGCTCCCAAAACTTCCGAAAGAGTACAGGAATGTAAAAATCCACAAGATTCTGACCTCACAGAAATCATCCTTGAATGCGTTCATTTATTCGGTGCTGGCGACATGCTCAGCTACATGCAGGGCACTTTTTGGAGACCATGATGTCCTTCACTATCATGCAGAAGGAAGCTGTGCGATGATATGGCTTCCGAAACTTTTTAGAATTCCGGTTGTGGCGACGATCCACGGACTGGATTGGAAGCGTGCAAAGTGGGGCAATTTTGCGACAAAGTATCTGCTTTTTGGTGAGCGAGTTGCAGCGCGCTATGCCGATGAGATCATTGTGCTCTCAAAAGATATGCAGCACTATTTTCTGGAGACATATGGCAGAGAGACGCATTATCTGAATAATGGAATTCAGGTTCACGATCCTGTTCCTCCGGACAAAATCCGCAAATTTGGCTTAAAAGAGCAGAATTATATCCTGTATCTTGGAAGAATTGTCCCGGAAAAGGGGATTCATTATCTGATTGAGGCGTTTGGCGGAATTGATACGGATGTCAAGCTTGTGATTGCGGGAAATGCGGATAAGGCGAATCCTTACGCGGCGTCCATCTGTGAGAAAGCGGCGAAAGATAAACGGATTATTATGACGGGATTTGTCGAGGGACAGATGTTGGAAGAGCTTTACAGCAACTGTATTGCCTATGTCCTTCCGAGCGATGTTGAGGGAATGGCGATTACGATGCTTGAGGCGATGAGTTATGGAGCACACTGCATTTTCAGCGATATTCCGGAAAACAGAGAGGTTGCTGGTGATTATGCCAAGTATTTCCCGGTCGGAGATGTGAAAGCTCTTCGCGTGTGCCTTCAGCATGCAATTTCTCTTCGGGAGACAGAAAAGAATGCAGATGGAGAGAGAGAGATCGCCTATATCAAAGAGAAATTTGGCTGGGATCCTGTGGTGGACAGCACACTTGATATTTATAAGCTTGCGATCAAGAAGATGGGAAAAACCGTGGCGCAGAGCACGACCTGAGATTATACGCTCCGCGGGCGTCGACTTGAACAGAAATTACGGGGAGCGGAAAATTCCGCTCCCTTGTTGTTGTAATGACGTTTGTGATTTTGTTTTGCTTTGCCTTGCTTTACAGCTTTGCACAGCTGTCGCGCTCCACGATGTGATGCGGAACAAGGATTTTTGTCGCGAGCAGGTTCGGATTTTCGATGTGGTTGATCATCTGGGATGCCGCCTCGATTCCAAGCTGGAAGGAGTTGATGTCCACTGAGGTCAGCTGAGGGGAAGTCAGGCGGGCAAACAGGGAGTTGTTGAAGGAGATGATCGAGAGATCATCCGGGATCGAAAGCCCGGTCTCCAAACACACGCGCTCGAGGGCAACCGCGAGGATATCGTCGCTCACAACCAGAGCGGTGGGGCGGTCCGGACGCCGCAGAAGTTCGAGGAGGGGCTGGCGGTCTTCCTCATTTGCGGACTTCATCTCGATGCAGTAGTCCGGATTCAGCGGAAGGTGATGGCGGAGCTGGGCACTCTCATAGCCGGTGCGCCGGTCAGCGGAGAACATCATGGTGCTGTCGCTTCCGATATATCCGATTTTGCGGTGACCGAGCTGGTAGAGATATTCGGTGGCCTCCTGGCCGGCGAGCAGGTTGTCATTGTCGATGTAGATCGTCTGATTGG
>NZ_JBNMIC010000057.1:0-11479 GCF_050873065.1 Brotaphodocola sp. | reverse complement strand
GCACACACCCTGAACAACACCGTAGTTGCTCCGCCGCGTATGCTGATTGCATTCCTTGAGAACAATCTGCAGGCAGACGGAAGCGTAAAGGTACCGAAGGTTCTTCAGCCGTACATGGGCGGAACCGAGGTTCTGATTCCGAAGAATAAATAAGAACCATGACAAGAGGACAGAGTGATCCGCAGACAGCGGGTGGCTCTGCCCTTTTTGCGTATATTTTAAGAGATTTGGGATTGATAGATTTACAATCGGAATAAAATGGCATTATCATGACAAGATGTGCAAATAAAAAGAAGAGGAAGAAGAGGAGACGGACGATGAGAAAATCCATTCAGAAACTGACTCAGATGGCAGCGGTAGGTATGTCGGTTCTTGTGATCGGCGGCTGTGCAAACAATGCGGCAGCGACATCCACAAAGGCGGAGAGTGCCACGGAGACGACTGCGGCCCAGACAGAGAGTGCAGCTCAGGAGAAAGAGACTGAGACCGCAAAGGAGGAGAAGACTGAGGCAAAGTCTGAGGCGACGGACGCAGCGTGGCTGAAAGAATATTACGGGGTGGAGATTTCAAAGGACGGACCGGATGCGGCAGCTTTCTCAGAGGCACTCAAAAAAGTTGCCGGTGAGGAGGCTCCCGCTGTTGAGGGAGACTTAAATCTTCTAACCGCGGCAAAGGCTGCAGTTGCGGCGGCGGACTATGAGGAACTGGCGCTCAGCTATCCGGCAGACAAGGTGAAGGAACGTCTTGCCGTACATGGCATCACGGATGAGGTTGATGAGGCTTATGCCGCTTATCTCGCCTGTGCGCTTGACACGGATCTGCTCTCTGATGAGGATGGAAAGGCAGCAGGGAAGAAAGAGGCGATGACCCAGACGCAGGCAGAGTCTCTTCTGATGCGGATTGCAGATGTAAACGGTGATGGACGCAACTATCTTGGCATGGCAAGTGATCCGGATATTTACGGCAAAATCGATCAGGCGTGGAATTCCTTCCTGCTCTTTGACGATGACAAGCTTGCGGAGATCGGAAAGACAGCCGTCCAGCAGCAGGTGACAACCGGATACGGAATCAAGTCCGCAGCTTACGATGCGCGCTTCCTCTCTGATCTGACGCTCCAGTACGGTCACTCCGACATCAAGCATGCACATCAGCTGATCGGTCTGCTGAACAGTGAGAACATCGATGCGAAGGTACAGCTTGAGCCGAAGATCAGTATCTATCAGTACCTGCTTGAGTGGGGCCCGATCCCGGAGGCTACCCCGACTTACGAGGTAAAGAAGTTTGACGATGATCTGTATCTGGTTTATGCTGTCGAGTATGATATGAAACTTGAGTTTAACACGACAGCAGACTTGAAGCGTTTTGATGAAGTGATCAATACCTATGCGAAGAAGAATGAGGGCAATGAGGAGGCAAAGGGTCTGATCTATGCGTCCTGGTGGCAGCCGCTGTACAGTACGACGAGAACGGATCTGTCCTCTGATACCTATCACCAGATTTATGACTGCGTTGTAACCGATGGCATCTACTCGATCCATCCGTTTGCCCTTCCGGAGAACAAGGATGCAACGGTGGAGAAGCTCAAAGAGTTCGCCGGAGACAGCGGAGTGGAAGTGACCCCGCAGGAGCGCTATGTCAACACCGCGTTCTACAATTATTTAAAGGGTGACGATTACCAGTAAAAAACAGATGTGAGGAGACACAACCCCGCAGCGGCTGATTCGATAAAAGGGCTTGCTGCGGGGTTGTTGCTGTCTGCAAGGCGCGTGAACAGTTACCCCGTACACGTGTTTGTCATGCTTTTTTGAGCGTGCGACTTTACATTTGTAATTTCCTATGTTAATATAAACGGATGGAAGCAATCTGATGATTACGGAGGAAGCAGTAAAGTGAAAAAATATGGAGTAAATGAGTTAAGAAAGATGTTTCTCGATTTTTTCGAGAGCAAGGGACACCTTGTAATGAAGAGCTTTTCGCTTGTACCGCACAATGATAACAGCCTGTTGCTGATCAATTCCGGTATGGCTCCTTTAAAGCCCTATTTTACAGGTCAGGAGATTCCGCCGCGCAGACGTGTCTGCACCTGCCAGAAGTGTATTCGTACCGGCGATATCGAGAATATCGGAAAGACCGCTCGTCACGGCACCTTCTTCGAGATGCTTGGCAACTTCTCTTTCGGCGACTATTTCAAGGATGAGGCAATTCACTGGTCCTGGGAGTTTCTGACTGAGGTGGTTGGTCTTGATCCGAACCGCCTGTATCCGTCCATCTATCAGGATGATGATGAGGCATTCAAGATCTGGAACGAGGAGATCGGCATTGCACCGGAGCGTATTTTCCGCTTCGGAAGAGAGGACAACTTCTGGGAGCATGGCGCAGGTCCGTGCGGTCCGTGTTCTGAGATCTATTATGACCGCGGTGAGAAGTATGGCTGCGGAAAGCCGGGATGTACCGTAGGCTGTGAGTGCGACCGTTACATCGAGGTATGGAACAACGTATTCAGCCAGTTCAACAACGACGGACATGGCCACTACACCGATCTGATCCAGAAGAACATCGATACCGGTATGGGTCTGGAGCGTCTGGCTGTTGTCGTTCAGGATGTAGACTCCCTGTTCAGTGTCGATACGAACAAGGCTCTGCTCGACGAAGTCTGCGAGATGGCACATGTGAAGTATTTAGAGAACCACAAGACCGATATTTCCCTGCGTATCATTGCAGATCATGTAAAGTCCTGCACCTTCATGATTTCCGATGGTATCATGCCGTCCAACGAGGGCCGTGGATACGTTCTGCGCCGTCTGCTGCGCCGTGCAGCACGTCATGGCAGACTGCTCGGTATTCCGGGTGGATTTATGCCGGAGCTGTCCAAGACTGTGATTGAGCTGTCCAAGGACGGCTATCCGGAGCTTGAGGAGAAGAAGGCTATGATCCTCAAAGTTCTCGCAGAGGAAGAGGACAAGTTCAACAAGACGATCGATCAGGGTCTTGCAATCCTTGCAGATATGGAAGCTGAGATGAGTGCAAAGGGAGAGACTGTTCTCTCCGGAGAGAATGCCTTCAAGCTGTACGATACTTACGGATTCCCGCTGGATCTGACCGTTGAGATTCTCGAAGAGAAGGGAATGACCGTTGATAACGACGGATTCCAGAAGGCAATGAATGATCAGCGTGAGAAGGCAAGAAAGGCAAGAAAGGTATCCAACTACATGGGTGCAGATGTGACGGTATATCAGTCCATTCCGGCTGAGGTAGAGTCCAAGTTTGTCGGATACGGCAAGCTGACCCATGATTCCAAGATCACGGTTCTGACGACTGAGGATGAGATCGTTGAGGCTCTGACGGACGGTCAGAAGGGAACGATTCTTGTCGAGGAGACCCCGTTCTACGGAACCATGGGTGGTCAGACCGGTGATGTCGGTGAGATCGTAGGTGCAGACGGCGGACGTTTCATCGTTGAGGATACGATTCATCTTCAGGGAAGCAAGATCGGTCATGTCGGCCATATGGTAGGCGGCATGCTCTCTGTCGGCGAGACGGTTACGCTGACCGTGGATGCTGAGAAGCGCGGCGGCTGTGAGAAGAACCACAGTGCGACCCACCTGCTTCAGAAGGCTCTGCGTCTTGTTCTCGGCGATCACGTTGAGCAGGCTGGTTCTCTCGTGACTCCGGATCGTCTGCGTTTCGACTTTACCCATTTCTCCGCTATGACTCCGGAGGAGTTAAAGAAGGTTGAGCAGATCGTCAATGAGGAGATCCGTGCAAATCTGAAAGTTGTGACCGAGGAGATGACTCTGGATGAGGCAAAGAAGACAGGCGCTATGGCACTGTTTGGCGAGAAGTACGGTGAGAAGGTTCGTGTGGTTAAGATGGGCGATTTCTCTACCGAGCTTTGCGGTGGTACTCATGTTGGCAGCACTGGTCAGATTCAGGCATTCAAGATCCTGTCCGAGGCAGGAATCGCAGCAGGCGTGCGCCGTATCGAGGCACTGACCGGCGAAGGTCTGATGGCTCATTACGAGAAGCAGGAAGAGGAGTTAAAAGAGGCTGCAAAGACTGCTAAGACGACTCCGGCAGAGTTAAAGAGCCGTATCGAGGCAATGATGGAGGAGATCAAGGCACTCCATGCTGAGAATGAGAAGTTAAAGAGCAAGCTTGCAAGCGACTCCCTCGGTGATGTCATGAGCCAGGTTCAGGAGATCAACGGTGTCAAGGTTCTCGCAACCAAGGTTGCAGACGTGGATATGAACGGTCTGAGAAATCTCGGTGACCAGCTTAAAGATAAGATCGGCGGCGGTGTGATCGTGCTCGCTTCCGTGATGGACGGCAAGGTAAACCTGATGGCTTCTGCTTCCGACGATGCACAGAAGAAGGGTGCTCACGCAGGCAACCTGATCAAGGGAATTGCAGCACTTGTAGGCGGTGGCGGCGGTGGCCGTCCGGGCATGGCTCAGGCAGGCGGAAAGAATCCGGCAGGCGTGGACGAGGCCCTGAAGAAGGCTTATGAGGTAGCAGCAGACCAGCTGAAATAAGGCAGGGAGAACTTCAAAGGAAGTTCAAATAAAAAAATTTGAAAAAAATTAAAAAAACTGTTGACGAATGATGAATTTGTGCTATAATCATTCCAGTGCTATAAATACCCAAACAGTTGTATTATGCACAAGTACACAACTGGAGGGAGGTTAGGTGTGAGCTATGTCAAACGTTATCGTTAAAGAGAACGAGAGTCTGGACAGTGCTTTACGCAGATTCAAGAGAAACTGCGCAAAGGCTGGTATTCAGCAGGAGATTCGTAAGAGAGAGCATTACGAAAAGCCGAGCGTAAGACGCAAAAAGAAGTCTGAAGCTGCAAGAAAGCGTAAATTCAACTAAATGTTCCGAGATCCCCAGTCATAAGGCTGGGGATTTTTTCGTACAATAAAATAAGAAACGGCAGATCGGAAGAGATGCTGGCGGAATGAGAGAACAGTCTGAACAGCAGTTCAAAAAGGAATCCGAGGAGAAATCCGGAGAGCAGGCAAAAAAGGGATCTGAGAAATCAGAGAGAGCCGTGAAAGCGGAGAGCATTTTGGAGACGACGGTGAGAAATCTCGCCGGAGACTTAAACCTTCCGAGAGATGTGGTTCTTGGCGATGCGCTGATTTCCTTTATCGGGAGATGCGGAGTGACGGTCGAGAATTACCGCGGAATCCTGCTCTATGAGAGAGAACTCGTGAAATTGTCCGCGAGAAACTGCCGGATCGTGATCCGCGGAAAAAACCTTCGGATTGACTATTACACGAGCGAGCAGATGCACATTTCCGGGCAGATTGTGTGTATGGAGTTTGAGGGCTAGCAGACGACGGGAGGCATGCGGTTGAGAGAGAAACTTAGGCATCTGACTGGGGGCTGTCTTCTTGTGAGGATGCGTGGGCTGGAGGGAGAGCGGTTTCTAAATCTGTGCATGACAAAAGAGATCGAGATCTGGAACATTGCCAGTCTCGGAGAGTGCCAGTTTGAGTTCTGGACAGGAATTCGGGAATTTCGGAGAATGCGCCCGTTAGCGCGCAAGGCGGGAGTGCGTCTTTTGATAAAGGGAAGAAGAGGTCTTCCTTTTTTTTTATACCGGAACCGCAGGCGCAAACTCTACGTGGCGGGACTTGGAGCGTTTTTTGCGATTTTATTTTTCATGTCACGTTTTCTCTGGAATATCTCTTTGGAGGGCAACCTGCGCTTTACGGACGACACCCTGCTCCATTACTTAAATTCGATCGGGATCTCATGCGGGATGCCGTGTGCGGGGATTGACTGTGTGGCGCTTGAGGAAGCGATCCGGGAGTCGTATCCGGAGATCATCTGGGTGTCAGCGCGGGTATCCGGAACGAGACTTCTGATCCGGGTCAAGGAAAATGAGACGGCCGGGGGGAAGATTGAGGAGTACACTAAGCCGTGTGATTTAAGTGCCGAGAAAGGCGGGGTGGTGACCGGGATTCTTGTGCGCCAGGGAAGTGCCAGGGTGCGTGTCGGGGAGGAGATCGAGGCGGGACAACTGCTTGTGAGCGGCCGGATTCCCATTCTCAATGACAATGGAGAGACCGCGGGGTATCATCTGGTTCATGCGGATGCCGACGTCCGGATCAGGACGCGTGAGAGCTGGGAAAGTGAGGTCGAAAAGATAGTCCGGGAAGCTGCATTTACCGGAAGAGAGAGGCACGGGCTCCGGCTCCGGGTTGGAGGACTCTCATTTCTCTGGATGATGCCGTCGTTTCGGGGAGAGTGGGAATTTCGGGAAGACTCTAGGCAGGTATCGCTTCCGGGTGATTTTTATCTTCCGCTTGTCGTGGATCGGATTTTGGCGAGGGAGTACATCACTTATGAGCGAAACCGCACACAGAATGAGGTGGAAGAACTGAAAAATCAGCTCAATCGAAAGAAAATTCAAAATTTTACGAAAAAAGGGGTACAAATTTTTGAAAATAATGTTAAAATACAAGAGAAAACGTCCTGCTATGTCATTCGCGGGGAATTAGAAGTGGAAGAAGCGGTCGGGATGGAGCAGGAAGTCCAGACAGAGACGAGACCGGATGCGGAGCAGAGCGTGGAAAAGACGGATGCTGAATAGGAATAAAACAGTTTGAGACAGATTAAGAGATCGGACTAATTGGATCAATCGATCAATCTGCCAGAAGAAAGTCGGCATGCCGAAAAGAAGACGGGATTTTGGAAAATGAAAATTCTGTGAAATGAAACAGGAAGAGGAGCGAAACAGGGCTGAATGAGTGTAATAGAGACAGTAATTGAGATTCCCACAGAACATGAAAAAAATATCTGTGGACAGTTTGACAGTTATTTAAAAAAGATTGAGAGAACGCTTCATGTGACGATTGTCGCGCGCGATGGTGTGATCAAGCTGATCGGACCGGAGGACATGATCAAGAAGGCGAAGAGCGTGTTCAACAACCTTGCGGAGCTTTCAAAGCGGGGAAATACGATCACGGAGCAGAATGTGGATTATGCGCTCTCCCTCTCCTTTACGGAGTCGGACGGTGCCATTCTTGAGATTGATAAGGATATTATTTGCAGGACGATCAACGGACGTCCGGTAAAGCCGAAGACGATGGGCCAGAAAAACTATGTGGACACGATCCGCAAAAAGATGATCGTGTTCGGCATCGGACCGGCAGGTACCGGAAAGACGTATCTGGCGATGGCAATGGCGATTCAGGCGTTCAAGAACGGGGAGGTCAACCGGATTATTCTGACGCGTCCGGCGATTGAGGCGGGAGAGAAGCTGGGATTTCTGCCGGGCGATCTTCAGAGCAAGATTGACCCGTATCTGCGCCCGCTCTACGATGCCCTGTATCAGATCATGGGCGCGGAGAGCTATCTGCACAACTCTGAGAAGGGACTGATTGAGGTCGCACCGCTTGCCTACATGAGAGGCCGTACTCTTGACAATGCCTACATCATTCTCGATGAGGCGCAGAACACGACACCGGCGCAGATGAAAATGTTCCTGACGCGAATCGGTTTCGGATCGAAAGTCATCGTGACCGGTGACCAGACGCAGAAGGATCTTCCGAGTGGAACGACCTCGGGACTTGATATGGCGCTCAAAGTGCTTCACAAAATTGACGATATCGGGTTCTGCATGCTGACGAGCAGTGACGTTGTCCGTCATCCGCTTGTGCAGAAGATTGTTCAGGCATACGATGAGTATGAGAAGAAGGCGACTGCACCGAAGAAAGATGTGCTCTTGACGAAAGACCGCCGAAAAAAGGTTGCGGTCAAGGCAACCGTAAAGGGCAAGATCCGGGAGCGCAAGTAGAACAAGTAGAATTCAGAAAGAGTCCGGCGAAAAAGAAAACAAAAAATTAAAAGAAAGCCAATTTAGGAAATCAGGAAAACAGAAAAATAGAAAAAGGGGTACAATATGACAATTCAGATTGAGTATGAGACCGACAAAGAAATCGGTGTGGATTATGAGAAGATCATTCATGAGATCATTCCGGCGGCACTTGACTATGAGGAGTGCCCTTATGAGGCGGAGGTCAATGTCATTTTGACGGACAATGATGCGATTCAGGAGATCAACCGCGAATACCGCGGGATCGATGCGCCGACCGATGTGCTCTCGTTTCCGATGATTGAGTACGAGAAAGAGTCGGATTTCAGCCATGTGGAGGATTCTGTGGAGGATTACTTTAACCCGGAGAGCGGAGAGCTGATATTGGGGGATATCATCATCTCCGTCGAGAAAGTGATTGAGCAGGCAGAAAAGTATGGTCATTCAAGAGAGCGTGAGCTGGCATTTCTGATTGCGCACAGCATGCTGCATCTGTGCGGATATGATCACATGGTTGATGCGGAGAGGGAGGTTATGGAGCAGAAACAGAGAGAGATCCTTGCGGGGGCAGGATATAATCGATAAGTTTTGCTGATTTGCTCTGAGTGGAGGATTCTAGGGAAAGTGAAAGTGTGAAACCTTTGAAATCTTTGAAACCTTGAGAGAGGAGAATGCGGCTGAATGGGGAGAAAACGGGGGTACAAGAAGGGGCTGCTTGCCGTGCTGGCAGCGGGAATGTTTCTGACTCTGTCCGGATGTGCGAAGCATGCGTCGGGATCGGCGCAGTATCTTGAGGAGGAGAGCGGGGATGCGGCGGAGATTGTGATTGAGACGGAGGCGCTTGAGCTTGAGCCGGAGACAGAGGAACTGGAGATTCCGGAGCAGACAGAGATTCCGACAGAGCGCACGGAAGTAAACGGTATGATCCAGAGTTACTTAACGGGAGAGATGGTGCCGGTTGCCCAGGGAAACCGGCGTCCGCTTGCGATTATGATGAGCAATGACAAAGCGGCTCTTCCGCAGTACGGCATCAATCGCGCCGGGGTTGTCTATGAGGCGCCGGTTGAGGGAAATATGAACCGCTACATGGCGATCATGGAAAATTATGATGACCTGACCCGGATCGGTTCAGTGCGGAGCTGCCGGACGTATTATGTGTATTTTGCGAGGGAGTTTGATGCCATTTATGCACATTACGGGCAGAGCACCTTCGCAAAGCCGTATCTGAAGGCGATTGATAACATCAATGGAATCGAGGGAACCGGAGAGACCGCATATTTCCGCTCAAAAGACCGCAAGGCACCGCACAATGCCTATGCGAGTTTTGCCGGAATTCAGAAAGTGATTGGCAAGCTTGGCTATTCGCAGGAGTATGATGCTTCTTATGAGGGACATTTCCGCTTTGCGCCCGAGGGACAGCCGGCAGTGATGGGCGGGGCGGATGCAAGACCCGCCAATAAGGTAACGCCGGGGTATCCGCTCAACAATCCGTGGTTTGAGTATCATCCGGATGACGGGCTCTATTACCGTTTTCAGTATGGAGGGCCGCACAAAGGAGATGAGGGGCAGATCGCTGTGAAAAACATCATCATTCAGTACTGTTCCGCAGGATATTATGCAAAGACGGAGTATCGAAACATCAATGTGCATGAGAGTTCATGGGGATATTTCATCACAAACGGACAGGTGGAGGACATCACCTGGAAGAAGGATGGGGAGTACGGAGTCACGCACTACTACGACGCGAGCGGTCAGGAGATCGTCTTAAACCCCGGAAAAACGTGGATCTGCATTGCAACATCGAATGATATGAAGCCGGCGGTCATTGAGTGAGGATGAAGACGGGCAAGTGAAGCCGTATGAATCAGGCCGGATCAATCGAGCCAAATGAATCGATCCCGATCGGTCGAGACGGATAAAAGACGAATCAGAGATGAATCAGAGACAGATAAGAGCCGGATAAGAGATGGATAAAAAGCAGAAATAAGCAGATACTGTACTTATGGAGGGATTTCCCATGAAAAAGTATAGAATCTGCTTATTTTTCATTTTGATTGTCGGGATTTTTGTCAGCAGTGCGCTTGGATATACGGTTGGAAGACAGCGCGGCATGGCTTTGGAGCGGGCAAGGCAGGAGGAGCAGAGCCTTCCGGAGACTCTGCCCGAGGACCATGAGGCGTCCAACCGGAGAGAAGTTGCAGCGGGCAGGGGGGATCAGCGATCTGGGCAGAAGGGTTTAGAAGATTTAGAGGCTTCAGAAAAGTTGGAAGCTGGGAGCAATTCTGGAAAAAATGCAGAAAATGCGGAAAGTGAGGCGGGAGCAGGGCGTGAGGAAGAACAGGAGTATTATCTTGTTGCAGAGGATGGTTTTCTGCTTGTATTCCTGAAAGACAGGAAGACGATCTGCCTGTATACGCATCTGCCGCTTGTGGATTTTTCTGTCTCCGAGCAGGAGAGACTTCGCGAGGGAATCTGGTTTTCTTCCATGATCGAGGTCTTTAATTACCTTGAATCCTGTACAAGTTAAAGGGACGTGCTGTAAAAAGGGCTTGAAAACAGCGCATAAACTGGATACAATAGCAGAGAGAAAATGCCGGAGAGAGTCCACAGCAGATCGATCTGCTGCAAAGAGGCTGAAAAGTCTGGGATCTGGCAGGAGACGGAGGAGAAAGTGTGAAGAAACAGGTATTGATTGTCGGAGGAGGGGCTTCCGGGCTGATGGCAGGGATCTGTGCTGCCCGGGAAGGCGCATCTGTGACGATTTTGGAGCATATGGACCGGGTGGGAAAGAAGATTCTTTCCACCGGAAACGGCCGCTGTAATCTGACAAATCTGACGATGCGCCCGGAGTGTTACCGCAGCAGTCAGAAGCAGTTCCCGATGAAAGTACTGGATCGCTTCTCTGTCTGGGACACACTGACGTTTTTCGATGAACTTGGAATCGAGACAAAGAATCGAGGCGGATATATCTATCCGAATTCCGATCAGGCGTCCTCCGTGCTGGATGCGCTTCGGATGGAGACGGAGCATCTGAACGTTCGCGTGGTGACAAACTGCCAGATTCGGGAACTTCGTGCAAAAGGGCGCAGACATTTTGAGGCGAAGACAGATGCGGGAATATTTGAGGCGGATCGGCTGATTCTTGCGACCGGATCAAAGGCAGCTCCGGTCAGCGGCTCGGACGGAAGCGGATATGCGCTTGCGAAGAGTTTTGGCCATCGCGTGATCAAACCGCTTCCAGCGCTTGTTCAGCTGCGCTGTGAGGGGAAATTCTTTAAACAGCTCGCAGGAGTGCGATGCGATGCGGTTGTGCGGATCAAGAACAGTCAGGGGCGGATTCTGGCAGCGGACCAGGGGGAAGTACAGCTGACGGATTACGGAATTTCCGGAATTCCGACGTTTCAGGTCAGCCGCTATGCCGCCATCGCACTTGATCAGAAAGAAAAGATTTCGGCGGTGCTTGATTTCCTTCCGTCAAAGAGCATGAAGGAGATCGGCGGATTTTTGAAAAACCGCGCACAGATGCTCTCTTACCGAAAGGCAGAGGATTACCTGACGGGGCTTTTGAATAAAAAGCTCGGGGCAGTGGTTTTAAAGCTTGCCGGGATTCCTGCGGAGCTTCCGGTCTCCCAGATCAAGGGGGCACAGTTAGAG
>NZ_JBNMIC010000056.1:0-11851 GCF_050873065.1 Brotaphodocola sp. | reverse complement strand
CTGATGAACGGTGACCCGGTACAGATCTCGATGCACAGCAACCTGATCTACTCCGCATTTGATCCGAGATTCAACGTGGTTTCTCTGCCGTATCTGTTTGATTCGACAGAGGATGCGGACAGAATCCTTGACGGTGAGGGCGGAGAAAAGATGAAGGAACTTCTCTCTTCCTATGGTCTGCACTGCATGGGTCTTGCGGAGAATGGTTTCCGTGAACTCACAAACAGTGTGCGCCCGGTCAAGAGCGTGGATGATATGAAGAACCTGAAACTGAGAGTTGCAGGATCAAATCTGCTGATGAAGTGTTACGAACTCTGGGGCGCAGATGCGACGAACATGAACTGGTCTGAGACTTACACGGCGCTTCAGCAGAAGACGGTTGACGGACAGGAAAACCCGCTTCCGGCAATCGATGCTGCAAGCGTACAGGAAGTACAGAAGTATGTGTCTATGTGGAATGCAAACTATGACTGTCTGTTTTTCTGCATCAATCAGGACCTCTACGATTCCCTGACACCGGAGCAGCAGGCGGTTGTCGATGAGTGCGGTCAGCTTGCGGTTCGCTACGAGCGTGAGATCAACCGTGCAGGCGACGACGAGATTTTAAGCCGCTGGCAGAGCAAGAACGGAGTGGAAGTCATTCCGTTTGAGGAGCTTGACATCGAGTCCTTCAAAGAGGCAGCAAAACCGGTAGAAGAATGGTATATCGGCGAGCTGAAAAAGCAGGGTTATGACGATGCAGAAGATCTCGTCGCTGCTTTCAAGTAAGGGGTTAAGGCGAGCAAAAACAAGTAATAAATACAGAATATGTGAAGTGCGCGAGGCGAATGTGAGACGTTTGCCCCGCGTACTTTTTTTGTGTTATAATGAAATGAGCGTTAACGAGGGGGAACAAGTTTACTTGTTCATCCCGAGTGGCGAATGGCGATCACGATAGCTACGAAGTAGCGTCAAGTACCGAAGGTACGAATCGTGATGGAATGAGCGCAAAAGAAAAACAAGCGACTGCGTCAGCAGATTTACTGAAAATCGGGGGAAGATACAGTGGAAGGGGAAAACAATAAAAAATCACAGCCGAGAGTATTCACGGCAAATCGTTTTATTAACCAGCTTCAGCAGGCGGTGACCCGCAGGCTGGTCTTTCAGATTTCACTTGGAATGATGCTGTTTATCGTGGCATTTTTTTCCATGACATATGTGTCAAACCGGGAAAAGGCGGAGAAAAATCTGGAGATGCTCCGTTCTTTTTATCTGAAATTATATCGACAGAGTATGGATTTTCTAAATGATGAAGGTCTGCAGGAGGCTTATCTGGAAAGATGGAGAGATCCGGATTCAACGGATTTTGAGTATCTTTTTAACCGCTTTAACACAAAGAGTGTGATCGAAAATAAAGTGATCCTGACGGATGAGGCGGGGAGGTTTCTCGATTCCACTTTTGCTGAGAATGAACTCTCGGATTATCTGTGTGAGTACAATCGCGCAGTCTGCCATAACGTAAAAAATTTGGGAAAAAATGAAGTGTATGTAACGGTTTATTCAGATACAGGGAATTATTCTGATTATTTATTTATCCGTCCGGTTTATGAGAAGGAAACACTTCGGGGCTTTATCAGTTTGTTTTTGATTGGATCAGAGTGGAACTTTTATTTGTCGGACAAAAATTATGACGGGGTAATCATTGACGACAGATGCAATGTGATTTATCGAAGCAAGGCAGGATTTGCAAATCAGTCCGGAAAGTTTTATCCGCAGTCTGGAAAAATCGGCTATTATAATCAGGAACGATACTGGGTGGAGCGGGAATTTCTTCCGGAATGTGGAGTGACGATCTATTCTCTGGTCTATTATCCGAGGGATAACACACTTCTTATTGGAATTTTTCTGATTCTTTTGCTGGGGGCACTCTGGTACTCACTGGCTCGCTGGATGAGCAGAACAATGGCGGAGTACAATGCGGGACAGCTCAGTCTCTTGGTGCGGGAAATCCGGAAAATTCAGGATGGCGATTATGAACATCGCATTCATATGAATACAAATGATGAGTACGATGAGGTGGCTCACCGGATTAACCGGATGTTAGACAGTGTGAGAGAGTTAAACAATCGAAATTCAGAGCTGATTCTTTTGAATGCAAAATTGGAACGGGGGCAGCTTGAAGCACAGATGAATCCGCATTTCCTTTACAATACGCTGGAGATCATCCGGAATCTGGTGATGCTTGACGGAGAAAAAGCGGAGGAACTGATTGAGCGGCTTGTACATATCTTGCGTTACAGTGTCAGCAATTCCAAACGGGATATGAGGCTGGAGGAGGATATGGAGTATATTCGGGACTATCTTTATATTCAGAAAGTGCGATTTGGAGACAGATTTTCCTGCAAGCTGAATTTTGATGAGGAGGCACTGGCCTGTATGGTTCCTAAATTGCTGCTTCAGCCGGTGATTGAAAACAGTATCAAGTATGGATTTAAAGCGAAAAAGGAGATTCATGTCTGGGTGGAGGGACATGTGAGAGAACATGTGTTGAAGATTTGTGTGGCAGATGACGGACCTGGCATGGATCAGGAAAGATTGACACAGCTCTCGGAGTCTTTTAAGGATGTTGCTCATACTGCGGACAATCTGGGACTTCACAATATTGCGAGAAGAATCTGCCTGCAATATGGAGAGCACAGCGAAATGAAAATAAGAAATCGTCAGGGTGGGGGATTTGAGGTGGAGATTTCCATTGATCAGACTTGATAAGAAATGGATTAAAAGTTTCAATGAGGATTTTGGTAAGGGGGAAGGCATCATGTATAAGGTGATACTGGTAGAAGATGAAGAGATCATTCGAAAGGGACTCATGTTCACAGTTCACTGGGAGGAATATGACTGTACAGTCGTGGCAGACTGCTCGAGTGGAGAAGAGGGGATCTTGGCAATTCAGGAATATCACCCGGATATTGTGATTACAGACATCAATATGCCGGTTGTGGATGGTCTGGAGATGATTCGAAGAACGTATGAGGAGCAGGAGTATTCGGCGATTATTTTGTCCGGGTATTCGGATTTTGAGTATGCGCAGACCGCGATTCGATATGGCGTGCTCGGATATCTGCTTAAGCCGTTAAAGCGTGCAGAGCTGAAAGAAGTTTTGCAGCGGGCGGTAAAAGAATGTGAACGCAGAGAATTCTATAATAAAAATCATCGCCTCCCAGAACATCTTTCAGAGGAATTTTTGAGCGATGCGGAGATTTCCTACGCCGGAGATGACCGAGTGGTTCATCAGATGCTTGATTTCGTAAAAGAAAATTACAAATATCGGATCGGAATGAAAGATCTCGAGAAAACGTTAAATTACAGTGATACTTTTTTGAACAAGAAGTTCAAGGAAGCGATGGGGACAACTTTTATGGAGTTTGTAAATCGTTATCGGATTCATCGCGCACTCGAACTGATGACGCGGGAGGGGATTGCCATTCAGGATGTGGCATGGCAGTGTGGAATCGGAGAATACAAGTATTTTCGATCTGTGTTTAAAAAATATTTGGGATGCAGCCCGAGAGAGTTTATGCAAGATTTTGCAAAAACACAAAAATAATTGGAAAAAATAGAGAAAAATAAATAAAAACTCAGAGATGGAGCATAAAATGTTCGGTATTTTGGCTCTTTCGTTGTGTATTTTTGGTTTTTTATATAGTAAAAAGCGATAAAATAAAAACATAATACAAAAGATAAGGATCCAGAAAATAGAAAAACATGAAAAGCAGAAAAAGGGGGAGGAACGAACATGAGTGTTGGAATTACGATTCGTCACGCATTGAAAAAATACGGGGATACTACCGTGATTCCAGATCTGTCCCTGAAGATTGAAAACGGAGAATTTTTTACCCTTCTTGGACCGTCTGGATGCGGAAAAACCACTTTGCTTCGCATGATTGCCGGGTTCAACAGTATCGAGGGTGGTGATTTCCTTTTTAATGATACAAGAATTAATGAGATGGACCCCGGAAAACGAAATATCGGCATGGTATTCCAGAACTATGCGATATTCCCGAACATGACCGTGCGGAAAAATGTGGAATTTGGCCTAAAAAATCGTGGAGTCAGCAAAGACGTGATTGCAAGAGAGACCGACAAATTTTTAAAAGTGGTACATGTCGATCAGTATGCAGACCGAATGCCGGAGCGCCTTTCTGGAGGTCAACAGCAGCGAGTTGCTCTTGCAAGAGCACTTGTCATTCAGCCGGATGTGCTTTTGATGGATGAGCCGTTGTCGAATCTGGATGCGAAACTGAGAGTGGAGATGCGCACGGTTATCAAAAATATCCAGAAAAATGTCGGAATCACAACCGTTTATGTCACCCATGATCAGGAGGAGGCAATGGCTGTCTCGGATCGAATTGCAGTCATGAAGGACGGTGTAATTCATCACTGCGGACGGCCGAAGAACATTTACCAGAGACCGGCAGACCTCTTCGTGGCGACCTTTATCGGAAAATCAAATCTCTTGAGCGCAAAATTGAAGAAGGCTTCATCAGGGATGACGGTTGTATTTAAAAATGGATATGAGGTATCGTTTACGAATCTCTCCGATCAGGCACAGGAGGGCGAGGTGACGGTATCTGCAAGACCTGAGGAACTGAAGATCCAGAAAAATCAGAATGTTTCGGGCATTCATGCAGTCGTGAAAGACAGCGTTTTCCTTGGACTTAACACCCATTATTTTGTGGAGTTAGAGACCGGAGAGGAGGCAGAGATCATTCAGGAGTCCGAGACGGATGAGATGATCCAGCCGGGAAGCAGGATCCTTCTGACTCTGAACGAGAAAAAGGCAAATGTTTTTGACAGCAAGACTTCCGAGAGTCTGATGAAGGGAGTAGAACATTTTGTGGATGGTCGAGCCCTGAAAGACTCTGACAGAGAGGAGGAATAGGCATGCAGGCAGGAAAAAGACGAGATGGATGGACCATCGTTTCCTGGGTGCTGATGGCGTTGTTTTTGATTTTTCTGGTTTGGCCGATCGGAAATCTGCTCAAAGAGGCAGTGATCAAGGACGGAACATTCTCCCTTGATGCCTTTCAGGCTTTCTTTGGAAAAGAGTATTATTATGGTTCCATTTTTAACAGCTTGAAAATTGGTATTGCCGTCATGGCAGTCAGCCTGATTCTTGGCATTCCGTTTGCGTATTTTTATTCGTTCTATCAGCTAAAAGGACGAAAACTTCTGTTTGTACTCTGTTTGCTTGGAACAATGTCGGCTCCGTTTCTTGGAGCATATGCATGGATTTTGCTGATGGGAAATTCCGGTCTTGTGACAAAACTTTTAAAGTCGATCGGAATCCGGGGACTCACGATTTATGGATTCTGGGGAATTGTATTTGTCCAGTCGTTAAAGCTCTTTCCTCTGGTTGTGATTTACATGAACGGAGCATTCCGTGATATTGACAATTCTCTTCTCGAGGCAGCGGAGAGCATGGGATGTAAGGGGGTTAAACGTTTCTTTCAGGTAATTATGGCGCTCACGATGCCGACGATTCTCGCAGCAGCACTTCTGGTCTTCATGAGATCATTTGCGGATTTCGGAACGCCAGTGCTGATCGGACGTGGATATTCGACATTTCCGGTTCTGATTTACAATCAGTATCTTGGAGAGAATGGAGCGGATTATCATTTTGCGGCGGCAATCAGTGTGATTGCGGTGATTGTGACGGCAATCATTTTTCTGATCCAGAAACTTGCGACCAATAAGTTTAAATTTACGATCAATTCGCTTCATCCGGTGGAACCGAAAGAAGTACATGGAGTCAGTGCAGTCCTGATGCATGCATTCTGCTATATTTTAGTAGCGCTTGCGATGCTTCCGCAGCTTTACATCATCAATATGTCGTTTAGAAACTACAATAACAGCATTCTCCAGCCGGGATATTCTTTCAAGAATTACCAGAAGGCAGTGGAGAAAATGCTGTACCGGTCAATCGGAAACACGTTGGTTGTCAGTTTCGTGACTCTGGCAATCATCATTGTGATCGCTGTTTTGATTGCTTATCTCGTCGTCAGACGCAGCAATGCCTTTAATAATGCAATCGATGTGATCTCGATGCTTCCGTACATCATGCCGGGCGGTGTCATCGGTATTTCGCTGATCCTGACATACAGTAAGAAACCGTTTGCCCTGACAGGTACTTTACTTATTATGATCATCGCACTGACGATCCGGAGAATGCCGTTTACGAGCCGTTCTGCGACCGCCGCGATCATGAAGATTCCGGTCACAATCGAGGAGGCGGCAATCAGTCTCGGTGCATCGAGAGCAAAAACCTTTGCACAGATCACAGTGCCGATGATGGCAAGTGGAATTATTTCGGGAGCAATTTTGAGTTGGGTATCGATCATCACAGAGATGTCATCAGGTGTCATCCTGTACAACAACCGCACAATCACCCTGACAATCAGTACGTACGCGGCGATTACAAGCGGAATCTATGGAGTGGCAGCGGTATTTGCGACGATCACGACGGTCTTTACGGTGGTCTGTCTGGTTCTGTATCTGAGATTTACCAAAGCGGAAGATATTCGGATGTAATTTTTGATGTACGTGACATATAATTCAAAATGGATGTATGGATGTGCAGTGATTCTGATTGAAAAATGAATGTTAAGAATGTTAAAAATGTTAAATGAAAATGAAATGATTAAAGCGAAAAAGAGATAAAAAAGGAGGAAAAGCTATGAAAAAACGAACATGGATGGGGTTAGGCATGGCAATGGCACTTTCTCTGACCGCGTGCGGTGGTGGCAAGGAGACGGCTGAGACAACGCCGGAGAAGGCGCCGGCAGAGACGACCGCAGGGCAGGAGACGAAAGCACAGGAGAGTGCAAATGCAGCGGACAGCGACCGCCCGAAGTACGTCAAGGGTGAGGATGAAGTCACCGGAAAAATTACAGTTTACACAACGATGGAAGAAACACAGCAGGCGGCACTTCAGGAATTGTGGAACAAGTATTATCCGAATTGTAAGATGGAGATTCAGGCGGATTCTGTTGGAACACTGGCGACACGAATCCGCGGAGATGAGTCTTGCGACGCAGATGTGGTAATCGGCGGTATGTTTGCGGCGGATGGTGACAAATATCATGATATTCTGCAGCCATACACCTCGGTTCTTGACGATGAGCAGTTGTACCATGATGCATCCGGTTACTATACATATTATGATGTTCAGGTGATGTGTCTCGTTGTAAATCCGGAGCTTCGTGATGAGCTGGGAATCAAGATTGAGGGTTATGAAGACTTGCTTCAGCCAGAATTAAAGGGCAAAATTATTCTGGCTGCACCGGATTCGACGTCTTCCGGATGGCGTCAGCTCCAGACGATTCTGGCGACAATGGGAGATAAGTTTGACGATGAGAAGGGCTGGGACTATATCAAACAGTTGATTCCGTCGAGTTTCAGCACAACCTCTTCCAAGGATGTCTACAATCTTGTCATCAATGGCGAGTATGTTGCAGGACTTTCCTATGAGTCCACAGTTGCAGCTCTGATCAAAGATGGCGCCCAGGTTGACTGCGTATACATGAAAGAAGGAAATACCGCAATGGCAGGTGGTGCGGCAATCGTGAAGAATGCTCCAAACCTTCCGGCAGCAGAAGCAATGATCGATCTTCTTGCTTCCAGCGAGTTCCAGAATATTCGTGCTTCCGAGTCTTCAGGCCGTGGATCCAATAAGAACGTTGACCTGCAGGGACTTCCGGCAGCAGATACCCTTGGCCTGGTAGATCTTGACTATGATTATCTGAGTCAGAACAAAGATCAGATCTGTACAAAGTGGAATGATCTGTGGGCAGAGCTGAATGGAAAGTAAAAAACAGAAAATTCGAATGTTGGGTTTTTAGCTTTTTGAATGTTAGATTTGAGTGTTAGACAGAGATAGAGTTGATGTGTGGCTGTAAAAGCGATGCATCAACTCTATTTGATTATTGAAAAATCGTTTTTACCGTAAATCTAAGCACAAAATAGTTGACTGGGTCCATAAACAACGATATAATGGACTGAGTCAACTATTTTACGTGGGAGAGGGAGAGACGAGATACGATGAAGATGATGAAAAATCCGCGATTGATGCTGATTGTCTCAATGACAATATTTGGTACGCTTGGAATTTTTGTGAGAAAAATTCCGGTATCGTCCGGTGAATTGGCTCTGTATCGGGCGATTCTTGCGGCACTTTTGATTGCGGGATATCTGGCGGTGACAAAGCAGCGCATTCCATTTGAAAGAATTAAAAAGGAGATTCCACTCCTATTGCTGTCGGGAGTCGCTATGGGAGTGAACTGGATTCTTTTATTTGAGGCGTATAAGTATACGCCAGTGTCGCTTGCAACTTTGAGCTATTATTTTGCACCGGTCATTGTCACTGTGGTCTGTCCGGTGCTTTTTCATGAAAAACTGACGGGAAAGCAGATTTTATGTTTTGTGATGTCGACAGCTGGACTGATCATGATTACCGGGATCGGAGAGATCGGGGGAGGCAGTGATTTTGTCGGTATTTTATTTGGGCTTGGAGCAGCGGTATTTTATGCTACAGTAATTTTGTTAAATAAGTTTATCAAAAATGTAGAGGGAATTCCGAGAACCTTTTTGCAGTTTCTCTCTGCGATTGTAATTCTGATTCCTTATGTGGCACTGTCCGGCGGAGTGACGCTTGGAAAAATGAATGTGACCGGGTGGAGCAATCTTTTGATTGTCGGACTTATTCACACGGGAGTTACGTATTGCATGTATTTTTCATCCTTGAAAGAACTGCCCGGTCAAAAAGCGGCTATTTTAAGTTATATTGATCCTTTGGTTGCTGTTTTGATTTCTGTAACGATTCTCGGAGAAAAAATGACATTCTGGCAGGTTGTCGGAGGTGTCTTGATTCTCGGTTTTACATTTTGGAACGAAGTTTCTCCAAAACATGAAAAATAGTGGAGGTGGAAAAGAAAAGGATGTTTTCAAATGATCAGATTGCTGATATTCAGGGATTTAACAAGGTATATCAGAATTTACTCAAACAGATTGATGCTGCTATTTTGGAGGCGGGATATACCCTGACGGAAAAGAATGTCTTATTTGAACTCAGCAAGACAGAGCGCTGTACAGCGAATATCATGATTCAGCAGTTACAGATTGATCGCAGCTATATGAGCCGGATAATTGCAAAATTTGAAAAGCAGGGTCTGATTGAGAAGACGCAGTCGAAGACGGATAGCCGCGTTCGATATGTAAAATTGACAGAAGCAGGGCGCAGAGAAATCAATCGGTTAAATGATATTCAAAATCATCAGTTGGGGGCGATTTTCAATAAGCTCGACGAAAAAGATCAGAAAGAAGTCTGGCAGGCAGTCGTCATGATCCGAAATAAGCTGAGCGATGCCAATGACAGAATCATCATTCGTCCTTTTGTACAAAGCGATATTGAATATGTGATTTCAAGGCACAAGACATTGTATTATGCGGAACGGCATTTGAGTGGAACTTTTTCGGAATATGTCGATGAAATTGTATACAGTTTTGTCCATCAGTTTGATCCTCGGACAGACTGTCTGAATATCCTCGAATGCAATGGTGTGCCGGCAGGAAGTATTGCGATTGCAAAGGCAGATGAGGAGACAGCACAGCTTCGATTTTTTATGTTAGAGCCGGAGATGCGACAGCGAGGGTTTGGAAACCAGCTTATGGATATGGCATTGCAGTTCTGCCGTGACCGGGGATATAAGAAAGTATTTCTATTGACGATCACAGCGCAGATTGTTGCAAGGCATGTGTATGAGACACATGGATTTTATAAAGTCTCTTCAAATGACAAATCGGAATGGGGAGATGGAGTGATAGAAGAACGCTGGGAACGGGAGATTGGAAGTTATCCGCTTGACTCTGCCTGCGGAAGAGAGTACGATGGAGTGGATGCAAGAAAAAGGATGCGATAGAGAAAAGGATACAAAAGATAAAAGAAAAAGAATGTTTATTGGGGGGAATACAGATGAATCGCGATTTGACGAAGGGGAGAATCTCATCTTCCCTGATTCTGTTTGCGCTGCCGATGATGGCGGGAAATTTGATGCAGCAGTTTTACAACATTGCAGATACGTTGATTGTGGGGAGGGTGCTCGGGCGAGATGCGCTTGCAGCGGTTGGTTCGGCATATACGTTGATGACATTTCTGACATCGATCTTTCTGGGACTGAGCATGGGAGCGGGAACCCTGTTTTCGATCTATCAGGGCAGGAAAGACCAGAAAGCCTTGAAAACCTCGATCACGCATGCGTGCACGCTGATTTTGACAGTTACGCTTATTTTTAGTGTGCTGGTCTATGCCGCGATGGATCCGATTCTGATTTTTCTTCGGATTCCGGATGAAGTGTGGGCGGGAATTCGCCAGTATCTGTTGGTTGTTTTTGCGGGAATTGCGGGAATTTCCCTTTATAATTTCTTTGCCTGCCTTTTGCGTGCGGTCGGAAATTCGGTGACACCGCTTGTCTTTCTGGCGATTTCTGCACTGCTCAATATTGGGCTTGATTTGCTGTTCGTCGCCGGTTGGCACTGGGGGATTGCAGGAGCCGGAATTGCAACCGTATTTGCGCAGTATGTCTCTGGAATTGGAATCTGGATCTATACGGCTGTGAAATGTCCGGAGCTGGCGCCATCATGGAGAGGAGAACATTTTAATAAAAATATTTTTGGAGAGATTTTAAATCTGTCATCCATGACCTGTGCCCAGCAGTCGGTGATGAACTTTGGCATTCTGATGGTGCAGGGACTCGTAAACAGCTTTGGCGCTGTGGTGATGGCGGCTTTTGCAGCGGCAGTGAAGATTGATACCTTTGCCTATCTGCCGGTTCAGGATTTCGGAAATGCTTATTCCACATTTGTGGCACAAAATTATGGAGCGGGTGAGAAGGAGCGGATTAAAAGGGGGACCAGGCAGGCATTTTTGCTTAGCATTTTGTTCTGCCTTGTGATTTCAGCGGTTGTTTTTGTGTTTGCAGAGCCGCTGATGCGGATTTTCGTGAGCAGAAGCGAGGTGGAGGTCATTGCGGCGGGAGTCCGTTATCTGAGAATTGAGGGAGCCTGTTACTGTGGAATTGGCTGCCTGTTTCTTTTCTATGGCTATTACCGGGCAATCAAACGGGCTGAGATGTCGGTTGTGCTCACGGTGATTTCTCTTGGAATGAGAGTAGTTCTTGCCTATGTGTTATCTGCGCGGATCGGAGAGATCGGAATCTGGATGGCAATCCCGATTGGCTGGGGTCTGGCAGACCTGACCGGTCTGGCTGGCATGAAGATGATGGGAAAGACGGAAGGGAAAAAATAGAAGATTAGGGGGAAATGAAAAATAATGGAAAATAATAAAAAAAGTAGTTGACAGAAACAAAAAGATTTGATATTATAATCAGCGTCCTTGAAAAACAAGGATGTTGATTTATAAAAGAAATTAAAAAAATAAAAAAGTGCTTGACAAAAACGAAATGACTTGATAAAATAAACAAGCTGTTTCGAAAGAAAAGCGGACAAGCAATAAACTGAACCTTGAAAATGAAAGATTGAACAGTGTTTAAAACCCTGAAAATTCTTATAAAAAAGAGTCTTTTGGTAAAGACATCTTTGAATTGAGAAATTCAGAACATTCGCGATACAAGGTTTACACAGTCCTGCTTGCAGGAATGGGGAAACCGAACGCGATGAGCAGAACAAAGTTCTGCGAAGAAACAAACCAAACAACAGTAGAACGGTTTAATAATTAGCTAGTAGTTAATCATTGGATCGGGAAACAAACTTTAATTTGAGAGTTTGATCCTGGCTCAGGATGAACGCTGGCGGCGTG
>NZ_JBNMIC010000055.1:0-12303 GCF_050873065.1 Brotaphodocola sp. | reverse complement strand
CTTTGGCGGAAACCGCGATGGTGGAAACCGTCAGGGAGGCTGTGGCGGAAACCGCGATGGTGGAAACCGTCAGGGAGGCTTTGGCGGAAACCGTGATGGTGGAAACCGTCAGGGAGGCTTTGGCGGAAACCGTGATGGTGGAAACCGTCAGGGAGGTTTCGGCGGAAACCGCGCAGGACAGGGCAGCCGTCCGGGCCAGAGAGACTCAGCAAAGAGCAGCAGCGGATTTGATACGCTTCAGACCAAGCCGACGAGCAACCGTCAGGCAACAAAGAACAGCCACAAGAACGACCGTTACGATAAGAACCGCATGGTAGAGGACGGACCAAGAAACAAGAACGGCAAGGTATCGAAGCATCCGTTTATCATGCCGCAGAAGCCGGTTGAGGAGAAGGTTGAGGAGACGATCAAGGTCATCACGATCCCGGAGGTTCTGACGATCAAGGAACTGGCAGACAAGATGAAACTTCAGCCATCCGCAATCGTCAAGAAGCTCTTCTTACAGGGTGAGATCGTTACCTTAAACTCCGAGATCAGCTTTGAGAAGGCAGAGGAGATCGCAATGGAGTACGAAGTACTCTGCGAGAAGGAAGAGAAGGTTGATGTGATCGCAGAACTCCTGAAGGAGGACGAGGAAGATGAGAAGGATCTCGTTCCGAGACCGCCGGTAGTCTGTGTAATGGGTCACGTTGACCACGGTAAAACTTCCCTTCTGGATGCAATCCGTAAGACAAACGTAACGGCAAAAGAGGCAGGCGGAATCACCCAGCACATCGGTGCATACACCGTAGAGGTAAAGGGACAGCAGATCACGTTCCTTGATACCCCGGGACATGAGGCATTCACCGCTATGCGTATGAGAGGTGCACAGTCCACCGATATCGCAATCCTCGTTGTAGCAGCAGACGATGGTGTTATGCCGCAGACCGTTGAGGCAATCAACCACGCAAAGGCAGCAGAGGTTGAGATCATCGTTGCAATCAACAAGATCGATAAGCCGAGCGCAAATATCGACCGCGTAAAGCAGGAGCTTGCAGAGTATGAGCTGATCCCGGAGGATTGGGGCGGAAGCACGATCTTCGTTCCGGTATCCGCACACACGAAGGAAGGTATCCCGGAGCTTCTTGAGATGATCCTTCTGGCAGCAGAGGTCAAGGAGTTAAAGGCCAATCCGAACCGTCGTGCAAGAGGTCTCGTCATCGAGGCAGAGCTGGATAAGGGAAGAGGTCCGGTTGCAACCATCCTTGTGCAGAAGGGAACCCTCCGCATCGGTGATAACGTAACCGCAGGTCCGTGCTACGGTAAAGTCCGTGCAATGATGGATGACAAGGGCCGCCGCGTGAAAGAGGCTGGTCCGTCTATGCCGGTTGAGATCCTTGGTCTGAACGATGTTCCGGGTGCAGGCGATGTGCTGATGGCAACCGAGAACGAGAAGGAAGCAAGAGGAATGGCAGAGACCTTCGTTGCAGAGAGCAAGAACAAGCTGCTTGAGGAGACGAAGTCCAAGATGTCCCTCGACGATCTGTTCAGCCAGATCAAGGCAGGTAACGTCAAGGAACTGCCGATCATCGTCAAGGCAGATGTACAGGGTTCTGTGGAGGCAGTAAAGCAGAGTCTTGTGAAGCTGTCCAACGAGGAGGTTGTCGTAAAGGTAATCCACGGCGGTGTTGGTGCAATCAACGAGTCCGATGTCAACCTTGCAGCAGCTTCGAGCGCAATCATCATCGGCTTCAACGTTCGCCCGGATGCGACTGCAAAGTCCATCGCAGAGCGTGAGAAGGTTGATGTACGTCTCTACAAGGTTATCTATCAGGCAATCGAGGATGTAGAGGCAGCGATGAAGGGTATGCTTGATCCGGTATTCGAGGAGAAGGTAATCGGCCACGCAGTTGTCCGCCAGACCTTCAAGGCTTCCGGTGTCGGCACGATCGCCGGTTCCTATGTAACCGACGGAAAGTTCCAGAGAGGATGCTCCTGCCGTATCACGAGAGAGGGAGAGCAGCTCTTCGACGGTGCTTTAGCTTCCCTGAAGCGTTTCAAGGACGATGTGAAGGAAGTTGCAGCAGGCTACGAGTGTGGTCTGGTATTTGAGAAGTTCAACGATCTGAAAGAGGACGATCAGGTCGAGGCATATATTATGGTTGAGGTACCGCGCTAGGGTTAAGACGACGCGTGCAGCCGGGGGACAGAGACCGCGCAGACGAGAAATCTGTGACGGTCTCGTTCCAGTGACGGTACTCACAGCCTGAAAGGAAAGAAAAGTATGCGTAAAAACAGCATTAAAAACACAAGAATCAATGCAGAGGTTCAGAAGGAGCTCAGTGAGATCATCCGCTCTGAGATCAAAGATCCGCGTGTAAACGGAGCGATGACGAGCGTGGTTTCCGTGGAGGTAACCCCGGATCTGAAGTACTGCAAGGCATATATCAGTGTTCTCGCCGATGATGAGCGCGCAGCGGCAGTGCTTGCGGGACTTAAGAGCGCAGAGGGATATATCCGCCGGGAGCTTGCACGCAGAGTCAACCTGCGCAACACCCCGGAGATCACGTTCAAACTGGACCAGTCGATTGAGTATGGCGTGAACATGTCCAGACTGATCGATGAAGTGACGAAAGATTTAAAGGACTGATTGATTTATGATTATAAAAGACAAAGGGGGATCACAGATGAGCAGACTTTTGGAAATGATTGAGGCGGCTGACACGATCGCAGTTCTCGGGCATATACATCCGGATGGTGATTGCGTGGGATCCTGCCTTGCCGTTTATAACTATGTGAGGGAGCAGTATCCGGAGAAGACCATTCAGGTCTATCTGGAGAAGCCTCCTGTAAAATTTAATTATCTGAAAGGTTTTGACGAGATTAGCCAGGATGCGCACACTGGAAAGACGTATGATCTGTGCGTCTGCCTCGACAGTGCTGCACTTGACCGTCTCGGAGAGTTCGTGGCATACCTCGATCGTGCGTCGGCGAGCATCTGTCTGGATCACCATGTGACGAACAAGGGCTATGCGCAGGAGAATTTTGTGTTTGAGGCAAGCTCCGCAAGCGAGGTTGTCTATGGGTTCTTAGATCCGGAGAAGATCAGTAAGGCGGTTGCAGAGTGTATTTACACGGGAATTCTGCACGACACGAATGTCTTCAAGAACAGCAACACGACGGAGCACACGATGGAAGTCGCAGGAAAGATGATGAGCAAGGGAATCAACTTTGCAAAGATCATCGATGAGAGCTTCTACCGCAAGACTTACGTTCAGAATCAGATTCTCGGAAGAGCGCTTCTTGAGAGCGTGGTCTTCCTTCATGGAGCCTGCATTTTCAGTGTTGTGCGCCGGAAAGATATGGAGTTTTACGGTGTGGAATCCACAGATCTTGATGGAATCGTGGACCAGCTGAGAATTACGGAGGGCGTGGAGGTAGCAATTTTCCTCTATGAGATCGAGAACCATGTGTTCAAGGTGAGCATGCGCTCAAACAATTACATCGACGTGAGCAAGGTCGCAGGTTACTTTGGCGGCGGCGGTCACGTTCGTGCATCCGGATGCACGATGAACGGAAGCGTTCACGATGTGATCAACAACCTTTCCGGACAGATTGAAGCACAGATGAAGGAACACAAATCATGATGGATGGCATCATAAATGTATACAAAGAAAAGGGATATACCTCTCATGATGTGGTGGCAAAGCTGAGAGGAATCCTCAGAATGAAAAAGATCGGTCATACCGGGACGCTCGATCCGGATGCGGAGGGAGTGCTTCCGGTATGTCTGGGAAAAGCGACGAAACTGTGCGATCTTCTGACGGACAAGACGAAGACGTATCAGGCTGTGATGCTTCTCGGGCAGGAGACGGACACGCAGGACACGACGGGAACGGTTCTTGCCAGATATCCGGTTGATGTGACGGAAGATGAGGTCCGCGGGGCGGTGGAGAGCTTTCTTGGACCGTATATGCAGGTTCCGCCGATGTATTCTGCCTTAAAGGTCAACGGCAAGAAACTCTATGAGCTTGCCCGCGCCGGAAAAGAGGTTGAGCGGGAGGCGCGTCCGGTTGAGATCCTTGAGATTCATGTCGATGCGGTTGAGCTTCCGCGTGTGACGATGACGGTATCCTGCTCCAAGGGAACTTATATCCGCACACTCTGCTACGACATCGGCAGAAAACTCGGCTGTGGCGGCTGTATGGAACATCTTCTGCGCACGCGCGTGGATGTGTTTGAACTTGCGGACAGCTTAAAACTTTCACAGATCGAACAGCTTCGCGACCGAGGGGAGGTGGAACGCCACGTCACACCGGTTGACGGAGTATTTGCGGCTCTTCCTGCGTATATGGCAGTGCCCGGAGAGGGCGACAAGCTGGTTCACAACGGAAATCCGGTTTCCGGGGAACTTGTTGTGCGCCGCGGGGGGACGCCGGCAGAGGAAGCTTGCATGAAAGATGCGGGACAGGTTTTACAGGCTCACAGTTTTGAGCAGGGAGAACTTGGAAAGATGCTGTTTAATCCGCAGAAAAATATCCGCGTTTATGACAGCGAGGGAAGGTTTATCGGAGTTTACGGGTATGAAGAGAGCAAGAGGCGTTATAAGCCTCTGAAAGTATTTCTGGGAGGTTAAGCAAGATGCAGGTTATCACCGGAACGAGAGAGTTTCAGATCAGCGAGCCGACGGTTGTGACGATCGGCAAATTTGACGGACGCCATAAAGGACATCAGAAACTTCTGCGAAAGATGCAGGAACTCAAGGAAAGATTAGGGCTTCGCATTGCAGTGTTTACGTTTGATATGGCGCCGATGGGAGTTGTGACGGGCCATCCGGTGACGGTGATTACGACGAACGAGGAGCGTCGTCGGAAATTGGAGCGCATGGGTGTCGATTACCTTGTGGAATACCCGTTTAACCGGGAGATCGCCCACATGGATCCGGAATCTTTTGTGAAAAAGATTCTTCTTATGCAGATGAATGCGAAGGCGATTGTTGCGGGACCGGACTGCAGCTTCGGTTACATGGGAGCCGGAAATGTGGAACTGCTCCGTATGCTCTCAGATCAGTATGGATTTGAGGCAGTGATCATTGAGAAAGAGCAGGACGAGCACCGCGACATCAGCAGCACCTATGTGCGCGAGGAACTTGCGATCGGCAACATCGAGAAGGCAAATGAACTTCTCGGGGAGCCCTACACGATCGGCGGAACGGTTGTGCACGGCAATCATCTCGGTGGTCCTGTCCTCGGCTTTCCGACAGTCAACCTGCTTCCTCCGCCGGAGAAACATCTTCCTCCGTTTGGTGTCTATGTGACCCGGGTTCTGATTGATGAGGACGGGGCAGCTGCTGCGGGAGAGATGACCGGGGAAAACCACCAGAACGTTTTCGGCGGAATCAGCAACATCGGCAGAAAGCCGACGATCAGCGGAGACAATCCGGTGAGTGTGGAGACTTATATCATGGGATTTGACGGTAATCTGTATGGAAAGCAGATCGAGGTCCAGTTCCTGAATTTTGAGCGCCCGGAGACAAAGTTCGAGTCGCTTGAGGCACTCAAGGAGCAGATCGGAAGAGACCGGGAGTACGGGGAGAAGTATTTCCGGGAACATCCGGAATTGCTGAAGAATGTGTAAGCCAGAAATGTAAAAAAGGAGTCCGACATGGATACATGCCGGGCTCCTTTTGAATAGGAGAACTGGATCTCAGTCTTTAAATCCCAAATTTTAAGTCCTAGATCTGCGGCTCTGCGTACTGCAGATTTTCCCGCTTTTTCCAGCTGATAAAACCGTACATATCATTCAGAAAGAAGATAGCAAAATTGATGATGACCGGGATGTAGATCGGATTGTGCACGGCCGCGAGACTCCAGAGAACGATCAGCACGAGATCGTTTGCCGCATATCCCAGCGCGTAATACGAGGATCGCATCATTGTGAGGGAAGCCGCAAGGAAACTGGTGGTGACGGAGATGGTGCTGAAAACCATATTCGGCGTCTTGAGTGCTCTCAGAATCAGATAGAAGATTCCGGTCACGACAATACTCAGAACAAAGAGAATCAGAACCTGGGACTTTTTCAGTCTCTGGATCTCAACACCGCTCTGTTCCTCGCCGGAGGGATTCTTTAACCACACAATCGTGGAGCAGGCTGCCATCGGAAGTGTCATTCCGAGGTAGGTCATCATTTCGCCCCAGTAGCGGAAGCGGAAGGAGATGACACCGTACAGGATGCTGAACACGATCATCAGGATTTGCGCCCAGACATTGCCTTTTGCGGCAAAGATCAGGGAAGTGATGCCGACCCACGTCGCAGCGAGTGTCAGGATGTCGATGCTGCCGGCAACAACGTTGGAAAGTGTCACAATAAAAAGGGAAATTCCCCACAGACACCATTCTTTCTGTGATAATTCTTTCAATGGATTGCTCAAAATAAAATCCTCCTCAATTTTCAATAATTTTAACTTTTTATGTGAATTTCAATTTGAGGGGGATTTCCGGATCTAAAATCGGGATGCTTCTCTTATTTAAAATCATAATGATCGATGATTACTCCCTTGAATTACGAAAACGAAGTCAATTCGATAAGATTATATTTGCTTTCTGCAAAATAGTCAACTGGTATTGCCTGTTGTGTGAGTTTCACCGATAAAGGGAAAATGAAGGGGAAGGGCATTTTTAGTCTGCCGGACATATAATGGGGTACGGAGAGTCAGGGCAGAAGCCAGATCCCGGACAGGGATAGATTGAATCTGTCTGTCTCAGATGGTATAATAAGTGAGTATCTATGACTGTTTATGACTGTAAAGTGTTGAATAGTTCAGAATTGTGGACACTTTGAATCTTTTCCGGAAAGGCGGAGAAAAAATGGAAAAAAAGAATATTTATCTGGATCATGCGGCGACGACGAGAACAAGACCGGAAGTCGTGGAAGCAATGCTGCCGTATTTTACAGAATTATATGGAAATCCTTCCTCTGTATATGATTTTTCAGCGCCGTGCAAGCAGGCGGTTGCAAAGGCGAGGGAGACGATTGCGAAGACGATCGGGGCAAAGCCGTCCGAGATCTATTTCACAGCCGGGGGAAGCGAGTCGGACAACTGGGCGCTTGAAGCGACTGCCGATGCGCTGAAGGACAAGGGCCGTCATATCATCACGAGCAAGATCGAGCATCATGCGATTCTTCACACCTGCAAGTATCTCGAGGAGCACGGATTTGAGGTGACGTATCTCAATGTCGACGAAAATGGAGTCGTGAAGCTTGAAGAGCTTGAGAAGGCGATCCGGCCGGATACAATCCTGATCTCTGTGATGTATGCGAACAATGAGATCGGCACGATTCAGCCGATTGCAAAGATCGGGGAGATTGCAAAGGCACACGGAATCTGGTTCCACACAGATGCGGTTCAGGCGTATGGCCATGTGCCGATCGATGTCAACGAGAGCGGGATTGACATGATGAGTGCGAGCGGACATAAGTTTGGCGGCCCGAAAGGAATTGGTTTCCTCTATATCCGCAGCAATGTCAGGATCCGTGCGTTCATCCACGGAGGAGCGCAGGAGCGCGGAAGACGTGCGGGGACGGAGAACGTTCCGGGAATCGTCGGCATGGGAAAGGCCGCAGAGATTGCGGCGCAGACGATGCAGGAGCGCGCAGAGCGGGAGGTAGAGCTTCGCGAATACCTGATGAAGAAAGTGATGGAGACGATTCCGTATACCCGGATCAACGGTCATCGGACGCTTCGTCTTCCGAACAATGTGAACTTTGCGTTCCAGTTTATCGAGGGAGAATCGCTGCTGATCGTTCTTGACAGCAAGGGAATCTGCGCTTCAAGCGGTTCGGCGTGCAGCTCCGGTTCCCTTGAGCCGTCCCATGTGCTGATGGCGACGGGGCTCCCGAAAGAGATTGCCCACGGCTCTCTCCGCCTGACTCTTGGAGAGGAGAATACCGAGGAGGAGCTTGACTATGTGGTTGCATGCATGGATGAGACGGTGAAGCGTCTTCGCAAAATGTCTCCGAAATATGAGGTATTCCTGCGCGAGAACGGGGAGGCAGACAGGTAGCCTTTTGCAGATTTTTCCAGTGTGTAAGAAATTGTAAAAAAATTGTATGAGATAAAAAAAGACAGAAACGCGAAAAACGTGTACAATAGAAATAAAGCAGTGCAGACAGGAACAGAAGAAAGAAAGGAAATTACGATTGGCAAAGAAAGTAGTAGTGGGAATGTCGGGCGGAGTGGATTCCTCCGTCGCGGCATGGCTTTTAAAGCAGCAGGGATATGACGTGGTGGGAGTGACCATGCAGATTTGGCAGGATGAGGACAGCGGTGTCGTTCAGGAAAATGGCGGATGCTGTGGACTCTCTGCTGTGGAAGATGCGAGACGGGTGGCATGGGAGATCGGGATTCCGTACTATGTGATGAATTTCCGCGAGGAATTCAAAGAGCACGTCATGGATTATTTTATCGCAGAGTATCTGCGCGGCCACACTCCGAATCCGTGTATTGCGTGCAACCGGTATGTGAAATGGGAGTCCCTTCTTCACCGCAGTCTGGCAATTGGGGCGGATTACATCGCGACCGGCCATTATGCGAGGGTGGAAAAACTTGCAAATGGCAGATATGCGCTCAAGAAGTCCGCGACGGCGGCGAAGGATCAGACGTATGCGCTCTACAACCTCACGCAGGATCAGCTCGCAAGAACGCTGATGCCGGTTGGAGATTACACGAAAGATGAGATCCGGCGCATCGCAGATGAGGCGGGACTTCCGGTTGCACATAAGGCGGACAGCCAGGAGATCTGCTTTATTCCGGATCACGATTACGCAAAATTCATCGAGGAGAATGCGACGGAAAACGTGCCGGGACCGGGAAATTTTGTGGATAAGAACGGAATTGTGCTCGGACGCCATGAGGGCATCACGCACTATACCGTCGGCCAGAGAAAGGGACTCAATCTCGCGCTAGGACGACCGGTGTTCGTGACGGAGATCCGCCCGGAGACGAATGAGGTGGTGATCGGGGACGGAACGGATGTCTTTACCGATCATCTCGTCTGCGACCGGATCAACTGGATGAGCGTCGATGGTCTTCACGGGGAAGAGCGGGAGATCGTTGCGAAGATTCGTTACAGCCACAAGGGAGCGCCGTGCGTGATCCGTCAGATTGATGAGGATCGTGTGGAGTGCCGTTTCCTTGAGCCGGTGCGCGCAGTGACGCCGGGACAGGCAGTTGTATTTTACGATGGAGATTATGTGATGGGGGGAGGTACCATTTTATGAGAAAAAGAGTGATTTGTACCGCAGCGGTGCTTGCGACGGCGATGCTTGCGGGCGGATGTCAGAAGAAAGAGAGTGCGGCGCCGGTTTCATCTCCGGTTGCGGCGGAGCAGTCTCTGGCGCAGGATGCGGCATCGGCTTTTGCTTCGGAGGAGAATTCCACCCTTCTGCAGACGGTGTCGACACAGACGCAGAAGAGTGCGCATGAGACGGATAAGTCGATGATGCCGATGGAGACGAGAAATGAGACCGTTTATGTCAACACGGATCAGGTCAATGTGCGCAGAGCTCCGGGAACGGATGCAAAGGTTGCAGGTAGAGTCAACCGTGGCGAACAGCTCACGAGAACCGGGTACAGCGAGGGCTGGAGCCAGGTGATGTACAACAATGAGGTTTGTTACATTTCTTCTACTTGCTTAAGCACCGAGAAGGTGGAGGCAGCAAAGACGGCCGCAGCGGCGTCGACAAGTACTTCATCTTCACAGACTGTCGCAGATAATGCGGTGCTGATCTCCCTGAATCCGCAGTGGACCTATGCAGGATTTGCAAAGATTGCATCGGGCTCCGCGCTTTTATATCAGTCGACCTCCGTCTCGAGAAATGGAAAAGTGGTCTGCGTGAATGCGGGACACGGAACAAAGGGTGGATCCTCTGTCAAGACACAGTGCCATCCGGACGGAACACCGAAGGTGACCGGAGGAACGACGGGAGCGGGTGCGACCTCGGCAGTCGCAGTTTCCGGCGGAACCACGTTTCAGGATGGAACGCCGGAGGCGAAGGTGACGCTTCAGGCAGCCCAGAAACTCAGAGACAAGCTGCTCGAGAGAGGATATGATGTGCTGATGATCCGTGACGGGGATGATGTCCAGCTTGACAACATTGCGCGCACGGTGATCGCAAACAATATGGCGGACTGTCATATCGCGCTCCACTGGGATTCCACAAAGAATGACAAGGGTGCATTCTATATGAGTGTCCCGGATGTGGCATCCTACCGCGCGATGGAGCCGGTGGCTTCTAACTGGCAGAGGCACCATGCACTCGGTGACAGCCTGATTTCCGGTCTGAGAGGCGCCGGAGTCAAGATTTTCTCAAGCGGAACGATGGCGATGGATCTGACGCAGACCTCGTACTCCATGATTCCGTCCGTGGATATTGAGCTTGGAGATACCGCATCGGATCACTCCGCATCCACGCTGAACACGCTGGCGGAGGGACTTGCATCGGGAGTTGACCAGTTCTTTGCGAGATAAATAAAACTCAGGGCAAAGACGCAGGGATTCTGGTGGAAATTGGATCGCAAGACGGCTGTCTGGTGTTTCGGGGCAAGAGGTTGTAAAAGAAAAATAATTAAGAGAAATCTAAATTCTATTAATTTTACTTATGATTCTGCGTGTGATATGATGGTGTCAGTAAGAGATACAGAAACTTATGAAAATCATTGAAAATGACAAAGGTTAAAATATAAGGAGGGTATTCACATGATTCCAACAATCACAAAAATGGAAGTTTTCCCGGTAGCAGGTCATGACTGTATGGAGCTGAACTTAAGCGGTGCACATGCTCCGTACTTCACCCGCAACATCGTCATCCTGACCGACAGCGAGGGCAACGAGGGTATCGGCGAGGTTCCGGGCGGTGAGAAGATCACCGACGCTCTGGAGAAGATCAAAGATCTCGTGATCGGAACCAGCATTGCAGATTATAAGCAGACCCTGAACAAGATCCGTGCATGGCTGTCTTCTAACGTAAAGGATGACAAGCGCGGTCTTCAGACCTTCGACCTGCGTGTCGGCGTACATGTAGTGACCGCAGTCGAGGCTCCGCTTCTCGACCTTCTCGGCAAGTTCTTAAATGTTCCGGCTGCTGCTCTGATGGGCGATGGCATCCAGCGCGACAAGGTACGTTTCCTGTCCTACCTCTTCTATGTCGGCGATCGCAAGAAGACCGATCTGGAGTATGAGGAGGAGCCGGATGCAGAGTGCGACTGGTACCGTCTGCGCCACGAGGAGGCAATGACTCCGGAGGCAATCGTTGCTCTTGCAAAGGCAACCCATGAGAAGTACGGTTTTGAGGACTTCAAGCTGAAGGGCGGCGTTCTCGCTCCGCAGGAGGAAGTAAAGGCTGTAACCGCAATCAAGGAAGCATTCCCGAATGCCCGTGTAGACCTTGACCCGAACGGCTGCTGGAGCTTAAAAGAGGCTCTGGAAGTTGCTCCGGACTTAAAGAAAGTTCTGGCTTACTGTGAGGATCCGTGCGGTGCTGAGGATGGTTTCTCCGGCCGTGAGGTGATGGCAGAGTTCAGAAAGGCAACGATGATGCCGACTGCAACCAACATGATCAACACCGACTGGCGTCAGATGTGCCATGCAATCACTCTGCAGAGTGTAGATATTCCGTTAGCAGATCCGCATTTCTGGACGATGGAAGGTTCTGTCCGCGTAGGTCAGCTGTGCAACGACTTCGGTCTGATGTGGGGCTGCCATTCCAACAACCACTTCGACATCTCTCTGGCTATGGTTGTACAGTGTGCGGCAGCAATCCCGGGCAAGATGAACGGTATTGATACCCACTGGATCTGGCAGGAGGGCCGTGAGCGCCTGACGAAGGAGCCGCTGCAGATCGCTGACGGATGCATCGACCTGCCGAAGAAGCCGGGTCTTGGTGTTGAGGTTGACCGTGACCAGATCATGAAGGCTCATCAGCTGTACATGGACAAGTGCTACGGCAAGGGCGCTCGTAACGATGCAATCGGCATGCAGTATCTGATCCCGGGCTGGAAGTTCGACAACAAGAAGCCGTGCATGGTTCGATAAGATAGATTTAGATATTTGTTGAATCGCTGTAAACTCAAAAATCCTATATAGATGACAGATAAAGAGGGGGGAGCTTTCGGGCTCCTCCTTTTGGCTCTATGTCAATAGTTGGGGTGGGATTCTTTGAAATCCCGCCCGATTGTTGACTTTGGAGCCATTTTAATAATGAGCTCTAAACGTTCTGTTTTTGGGCATGCCAAATAAACCTCTCATTTACCGACCATTTTAACTT
>NZ_JBNMIC010000054.1:0-14302 GCF_050873065.1 Brotaphodocola sp. | reverse complement strand
TGCGTATCGAGGAAGCGCCAGTGACGCTTCCGCTGATTAACCCGGAGCGAAAGCGAGTTTGCATGACTTATCCAGCTGTCGGAGCCGTATTAAATAGTAAATACCAAGTATCAAGTATTAAATACCAAACTCTAAATATCAAATGCTAAAGCCATTTTATATTAAATTTTCAATGTTTCCGCCGCAGAAGTTCACTGACTGCCATCATGCATACCGCACTTCCATGCTGGTTGTCCCGCATCTGAACCTCACTCACATAGTACTCCGGCTTGCCGGTTCTGTCCTTTCTATTATGCGGATCCGGTCCGGCACCAAGTCCGGCACTCGCACAGATTCCATAGAGGTGAATTCCATCCTCCTCACGCCTGAGATAAGCAGTCCGAATTCCTTCCAGAATCCGCTCTCCCTCCGCTCCGAGATCCGCACGGAGAATTCCAAGTCTTGCCCCTTTCATCAGCGCGTAGGCAACCATCGCACTGCCTGAAGTCTCCAGATAATTCCCGTGAAGTTCCGCGTGATCCACGCTCTGATAGAACATTCCGGTCTCCCGGTCCTGATAGAGAAGGATTCCATCCACAGCACGCTCAAGAAGCTTTTTCAACTCCACAGCACGCTCTGTGCGCCCTTTTGCAAGCTCATAGACATCACAGAGCGCCATCAGGTACCATCCCTCCGCACGGAGCCAGACTCCCTGGCTTCTTCCTGTCTTAGGATCTGCCCAGTCTGCCTTTTTGCTCACATCACAGCCATGCACATAGAGTTTTTTCTCCTCGTCCCAGAGCAGACGGTGTGCGCTCTCAAACTGATCGATGATGTCATCCCACCGATCATCCCCGTTTTCCGCGATCGTCTTTGCATAAAACGGCATTGCCATATAGAGTCCATCGAGCCAGACCTGATTCGGGTAAATATCCTTATGCCAGAAATTCCCCGTCTCCGTTCTCGGATAATGCTTCAGAAACTCATACGCCCGCTCCACCGCAGCCGCATAGTCCGATCCCGGATCTCCCGTCAGATCCCGGAGGATTCTCAATGATTTTCCAAAGCTGATTTTGTCAATGTTGTTCTCGCCCTCTTTCCAGTTGGCGACACTTCCATCTTCCTGCATCAGCCAGTGCGCCTGATCCGTGACAAATTGATTCCAGCTCGAATCTCCCGTCGCTTCTGCCAGTTCATGCGCCCCAACCACACACAGATCATCCTTGTAATTCCACACTTTCTCACTCAAGAATTGTGGAAATTCCCGCCCCAGATACTGTCTGAAATATTCCAGCCACATTTCCTCCATGCCCTCTCCCTTCTGCACGTTTACATTTTTATCCTTTTTATATTCCCGCAAAATCAGCCACGCGGTTTAAGATCACTGCACTTTCCTGCTCCGTGACCGGCTCTAACGGGCGAAAACAGCCTGCCCCGTCAAGCTCCATAAATCCAAAATACAGAGCTCTCGCAACATTTGTCCCGTAATTATTGTCCACCATTCCGACATCTTCGCATACCGGCATTGTGCTGGACGCGTTCCGGTAGTTGACGCCGCACGCCTGCATCGCAACCGTTGCCATCTCCTGTCTGCTGACAACGCCATCCGGTTTCAGGCTTCCGTCTTTCTCCCTCTTTAAAAATCCCTGACGAAGCGCAGTCTCAAGGCACGAGGGGGTGGCAGCGGCGGCTTCCTTCTTGTCCTCCGTCTCCATCAGTGGAATCATCATCTTCGCAAGTTTTTCCCTCGTGATCGGCTCTGTGGAAAGCGGCTGGACCTTCTCAAGCATTCCCCGGCACCACAGCCGTCTGCTCACATTTCTATCCGAGGTTTTGCAATCCGCATCCATTTCAGAGAGCACCCGGTAGACAATACTTTCTTCCATATTATTCTGGCTGTCGCAGACGGACACCTGAACTTCACAGGCATCTGCCGGGATCTCGACTTCCTGACCGCTTCCAAATACGTTCCAGACTCCGTCTTTCCCACAATATTTCCAGGTGAATCTGCACTCGCCGACTCCGTCGCAGAGTTCTGCCCTGGCATGGCACAGATCCCCTGCGCGCGGAATGTCCGTGATTCTGACGCTGATTGGGCGCGGGAAATGACTTCCGTTGATCACGACATTCTCGACAACCGGATCCTTCCAGTTCATGCATCGAATCATTTTCTTTGCACCGTCAATCACGATATTCTTGAGCACAAGCCCGGTGATCGGAACCTCATCAAAGGCCTCCAGAAAAATTCCGTAATCGCCCCCGTGCGCCGTGATGTTCTCAATGCGGATATTCCGAAAGACCGGCAGATACTCCCCGTTTCTTCCATCCTCATACAACATCGTTCCATGAACGGCTGCCCCGTGAACGTGATCCATCACACTGTCCGCAAGCGTGACTTCCTCGACCATTCCGCCGCGCTTCGCATTCGTTTTGAGGCGGAGTGCATACGTCAGGTTCGGACTGCTGAAGCGGTTGTTCATCGCGAGCACATGGCGGATTCCTCCACTCATCTCACTTCCGAGAGCCACGCCGCCGTGACCGTCCGCAAACTCATTATTTTCGATAAGAACATACTCACACGCCTTGTTTGCGATGCGTCCGTCCCGGTCTCGTCCGGATTTCAGGCTGATGCAGTCATCTCCGGTATCAAACCGGCAGTTTTTGATATGTACGCCGCTGCAGCTCTCCGGATCACAGCCATCATTGTTCGCCCCGTGACTCGACATCGTGACTCCATCCACGGTGAGACTCTCACACATAACCGGATTGAGCTGCCACATCGGACTGTTCTTCAGCGTAAATCCCTGAAGCAGAACGCGCTTGCAGCGGATTGGCTGCACAAAATTCGGGCGCAGGAAATGCCCGTCTCCAAACACTCTCTCCTCGACCGGAGTGCCGTTCTCATTCATCTCCCGCAGTGCCTTCCGGTCTTCAAGCTGCAGATCCCTGCGATTGCTCGACCAGGCATTCTCCACCTGGTGATGCCAGTTCCACCAGTGTTCCCGGTCTGCTCCTCCATCCAGAACTCCGCATCCTGTCACAGCGATGTCATGGGCATCACAGGCATAGATCAGCGGACTGAAATTATAACACGGTGTCGCCTCCCAGTGGGAGAACACTAACGGATAATGGAGGCTGACCTCTTCGTTCACAAATTTCAGCACGGTGTCAGCGCTCTCCAAATGAAGTTCCACTCCACTTTTCAAATGCAAAGCCCCTGTCAGGTACGAACCTGCCGGGAATACAATGCGTCCTCCACCCTGCTCATTGACTGTATCAATGGCTTTCTGTAAAAATACAGTCTGAATCTCTTCCGAGTCCGGAACAACGCCGAACTCCTGCACGGAATACTGTCTGTCCGCAATGACCGGCAGTTCCATACGGCTCAGGATTTCCTCTCTCAGCTGTAATTTTTCCATGGAATGTCTCCTTCCCTCTTTTTCTTTCTTCGATCCTCTTTTCCTGCATTTAACGCATTTAACACGTTTAACCACAAAACACGTTTCATACTTGAAACTTTCTGAACGCTCTACACGCTAAACACTCTAAATACTCTAAATGCTTTATCTAATCTAACTAAATACTTTACGCGGATGATTTTATGTGAGAAATCAAATCATCTTGTCCAGATATCTCTCAAGATTTTCTTCATGCCACTGGTGTCCGCCCTCACAGATTTCATGGATCAGGCGATCCTCTGCCCCATACCACCTGTAAGCATTTCTCACAATCTCCACCTGTTCCCGCACATTTTCAATTCCCCTCGGTCCATTTAAGCGGTCTTCCCTGCATGATTGAATCCAGAGCGGCCTGGGTGCAATCAGGGAGGCGATGTCTCCCATATCGAGAAATTCCCAGAGATGCGGCACATAGTTACAGGAACAGTTGCGGTTCAGAGTCAGGAGCGAATCCCGGTAGCCATAGAGGTAGCCGCTGATCACTGCCAGATCAATCCGCTCATCCAGCGCAGAAATCCAGAGCGTCTGCATTCCACCTCCGGAAAACCCGAGACAGCCGATGTGATCCGTATCCCAGTCGCCCCGCTCTCTCAGATAGTCGATCGCTCTCATCAGATCCCAGGTCAGCATTCCGGCGACCGGAATTCCGAGCGGTTCCCCCATATGCGCCAGCCAGTAACAGTCTCCTCTCAGAGCCAGATCCGGATTCTCTGTGTCCGTCTGTGCCTCTCTTCGCTCACCGAATCCCCGGCAGTCCGGGCAGACTGTGACAAATCCAAGTTTTGCCAGCTGCATCCCGTAGTCATAGTGGTACTGCTCTATTTTCCGGTTCACCAAATTGTACTCTGAGACACCCGCAACGCTGTATTTTCCGCCTCCATTATGGCCAGGAGGGCATAAAAAGAGCCGGGTGCTGGCGTCCGCATCTGCAGGAATCAGCAGATACATGGACATCCACACATCCGGCTCAACCTGAATCCGTACATGTTCTCTCCGTATTCCATCCGGTAATGTCTTTTCGTCTTCCACAACCGGATCCAAGGAAGATTTCTCCATTTTATCCAGACCGAGGAGCCCCCAAAGAAGCTCCCGGGTCTGGGTCTTCCACACTTCAAATTCATTTTTACCCGCTCCCCGAAAATACGCTTTTCGGGCATAGCGGTCAAATTTTCTCAGCATGGACGGAAGAGTCGCATAACAGGTATCAATCAGAGGAAGATCCCTTCGCTCCGTTTTTTCAGTCATCGTTTACCTCATTCTGGGAAACTGCGGCTGCCATCTTTTTCTTATTCTTCAGATGTTCAGACAAAAACGGCCATACTACGCAGAACACAGAAACGATCAGCAGGATTGCAGAAATCGGTCTGGTAAAGAACGGTGCATAGCTTCCGTGTGCGTAGCTGATTCCCTGACGGAAGTAGCGCTCCAGCTTGCTTGAAAGGATGAACGCAAGGACAAGCGGGGAGGTCGGAAGACCGGATACGCTCATAAAGATTGCAAGGAAGCAGAGTGCAAGCATCACATAGATGTTGAACATCGTGTTGGAGATTCCGTAACCGCCGATGTAGCAGATTACAAGAATAACCGTGTACAGGTAATGATACGGAACCTTCAGGATATACGGGAACCAACGCTTTGTGAGAATCTGAATCAGGTAGGTGATGATTGCAGCTACCATAACGCAGGCGAAGATCAGCATTGCCAGATCCGGCTGCTCGGTCATGAACAGAGGACCTGCCTGAAGTCCGTGAATCGTCAGACCCGCAATCAGCATTGCCGTGATTCCGTCTCCCGGAATTCCGAGTGCCATCATCGGGATCAGTGCGCCGCCGAGAGAGGCATTGTTTGCTGTCTCAGAAGCCCACACACCTGCCGGATTTCCTTTTCCGAAGCTGTCCGGATCTTTGCTGATGCTCTTTGCATATCCGTAAGCAACCATGTTGGAGATACCAGATCCCATTCCCGGAAGGAAACCGATCCAGAGTCCGGAAGCAAAAGCAAACGCGATCGTCTTGATATTGTCGATGATATCCTTAAAAGTAACACCGAGACCCTTCATGTTTCCGACATTTGCGTCCGGCATCTTTGCCTCACCGCGGGCAGAGTCACGGATGATCTGGCACATTGCAAACATACCGAGCATCTGTGCGACCGTGCTGATTCCGCCGGAGAGGTACGTGTTTCCAAATGTAAAACGGGTTGCTCCGTTGATCGGGTCCATACCGATGCATCCCATCAGCAGTCCGATTCCGGCAGCCATGATTCCCTTAAAGATGTTTCCCTTTGACAGGGATGCAACCAGAGTGATTGCACAGAAGCACAGGGAGAAATACTCCCACGGTCCGAGATGAAGCGCAAACTCTGCGATCACCGGGGAAAGTACCGTAGCAAGAGCCACGGAACCGACCGTTCCGATAAAGGATGCCGTCATACCGATTCCAAGCGCCTTTCCTGCCTGACCGTTCTTCGTCATCGGGAAGCCGTCAAAACAGGTTGCAATCGCGGAAGATGATCCGGGAATACCGATCAGTACCGCAGAGATGAACGTTCCGGAAACGCCTCCGATCCAGATTGCAAGAAGCAGCACAAATGAAGTCTCTGTGGAAAGTCCGAATGTCACCGGAAGCAGCAGCGCAATACCGAGTGTAGCAGACAGTCCCGGGATCGCACCGAAGACAATTCCCAGTGCAACCATCGCGATGATCAGCACCAGATGAAGCGGCTGAAGACAGATCATCAACGCGTTTATGTATTCTGCCATGATTGTTCCTCCTCCATAGTCAATCAAACGTTAATCAAAAATTAATCAAATCAATCATTTTCAAATATTTTCAAACATTCATATCCATACAGCAATATCAGGAAAACAGAATTCCTGCCGGAAGTTTTACCTGGAATCCAAACACAAACATTGCATACAGACCAGCCGTTACCAGCAGGGCAATGAGAATGGACGGAAGCAGTTTCACTTCACTGTTGCCTTTCAGATCATAGATAAAGACAACTGTCGCAAACGGGGTTGTGATCAGAAAGCCTAACCAGGTCATTGCAATCGCGTAGATCACAAGGTATGCAAAGCTTCTGCTGATCTTTAACACGCCACCCTTCGGAAAATACGGTTTTTCCTCAATCGCGCGCTCTTTCACACCCTTGATAATCAGTGCAATGGAACTCATCGCAATCAGGACAAGTGCCACATACGGCAAAAGTCTCGGTCCCGGTTCAAGCAGTTTTGCCGGCTGTTTTACAGACTGTGTCATAAAGAAGAAAAATGCACAGCCGATCAGTCCCACGATTCCGGTCACGGTATCTCTCCGCATCTTCATACTCCAATAGTCTCCTTTCGTATTCCTCTCTTTTAAAATGTCCCGGGAGGTTTTTGACTTCCCAGGACATTCGTCATACATCCTTATGTCGTAACGGTTCTGTCCCGTTATCTCTTGTTTTACTCCTGTACAAACATATCCAGATCTTTTGCGATCTCAACGAACTGAGCATACTCGTCGTCACGGATCTTCTTGGACTCCTCAAGATCATGCCATCCCGGAATGTTTCCGATTCCTGCGATGCCCTCGTTTACGGTCGGGTCTTCCACTACTGCCTTCATTGCCTCGTTCATGTTCTTGACCATCGTCTCATCCATGCCGGCCGGTCCTAACAGATAGTGATAAACAGACAGGGTGCAGTCCTCAAATCCCTGCTCCTGCAGAGTCTTGTAGTTGTCCGGAAGTTCCTCCGGATACTCAGAAATTGTCACGCCGTCAGAAGCTACCGTACCGATGACTTTCAGCTTGCCAGCCTTCTCATACTCCTGTGCGTTGCCGACATTGACTACACCGATATCGATGAACCCGCCTGCTAAGTTTGTCAGACGATCAGACTCAGATGCACACTCTACGGAGTTTAACTCGATTCCGGTCTTCTTGGTCAGCATACCGAAGAGGAAGGTGTTAGCTCCTGCTGCCGGCATACCTGCGTTCAGCTCACCCGGATGTGCCTTTGCATACTCAACAAATCCTGCAAAATCATCATACGGAGCATTTGCCGGTACCGCCAGAGTGGAGAAACCGTTGTCCTGCAGGCAGGCAATCAGGGTGAAATCCTTGATCGGGTTTGCCTCTGCGTTTCCGGTGATATACTGAATATTCAGTGCGGAAGTTGCAACGGTCAGAGTCGTTCCATCCGGCTTTGCAGAAGCAACGGTCTGGTGACCTACGGTATTGCTGTCGTAGTTGGTTACTGTCGTCTTCAGACCATACAGACGATTGAGTCCCTCACTGTAATAGCGGATTCCGAGATCAGAACCGCCGCCTGCTTTGCCCGGAACAACGAGGGTGATCGTTTCGTTTTTCGGAAAACCGATGTCTCCGGCATCAGCTGCTGCACTTCCCTCAGCTGCCGTGCTTGCTGCCGCACTGTCCGCTGCCGGTGCGTCTGTCTTATCTGCCTTGCTGCATGCAGTTGTTGCTACCATTGCAACTGCCATAACGCCTGCCATTAAGATATGACTCCATTTTTTCTTCATAACATTTTCTCTCCTTATTTTGTTTTTTCTTACCCCAAAACTCATCACAGATGATTTATCAATTTTGACACATTGTTCTAATTCAAGAAATTTTTGTCCTGATTTTTTATCTGTTTTTCAGGTTTTCTTGTCTCCCTGTGTCCTTACAATGAGATTATATTACAATTATCGAGATTTTACAAAACCCAATTTTTTATAGTTCATATACCATTTTAGTTAATTTCAAGCGTTTGTAAAAATAATTTTTCCATCATAAATCGCAACGATCTGTATCTGCGACGGGTACACATAAAAAAAGACAACCGGCACGGATTTGAGGACAACAAAAATCGATGTAGTCAAACCGTAGCCCGTTGTCATTTTTTGTCTTGCGCGAAGTCTGTAAACCCTTATTTTATGCGGGTCAGCTGGCAAACTGTTTCTATCCCCGCAGTTGCCGGGAACATATCAACACAGCAGCTTCTCTCCACCCGGTAACCCGCGGCGAGGAAACTCTCCAAATCTCTTGCAAGGCTCGTCGGCTTGCAGGAAATATAGATAATCCGGTCAACGTTGTAATCAATGATTCGTCCGATCGCCTTCGGGTGGATGCCATCGCGCGGAGGATCAAGCACAATCAGATCCGGCTTATCTGTGATCTCACCAATGACTTTCAGCACATCTCCGGCAATGAAATCACAGTTGGAGAGTCCATTGAGAGCCGCATTCTCCTTCGCAGCTCCGACAGCCTCCTCCACAATCTCAACACCGATCACATGAGCTGCAACCGGAGCAATCACCTGCGCAATCGTTCCCGTTCCACTATAGAGGTCAAAAATCACCTTATCCTTCGTCTCTCCGACATAAGAGCGCGCAGTGTCATAGAGCACCTCTGCGCCGAGAGAATTCGTCTGGAAGAAGGAGAACGGCGTGATTCTAAACTTCAGTCCCAGAATCTCCTCATAGAAATAATCCTGTCCATAAAGAACTGTCGTCTCATCACTCTGAACCACATCCGCAAGACTGTCATTGAGGATGTGTAAGATTCCGGCAAAAGATCCCTCAAGCTTCAGCGCAAGCAGAGCATTCTTCCAGCCCTCAAGAAGAGTTTCCTGTGCTTCCGGAAGTGTCTCCGTCTGGCCGGAAGTCACGAGTGCAACAAGAATCTCTCCGGTCTTCACGGCACGGCGCACAAGGAGATGGCGCAGGTATCCCGTATGCTGAAGCTTCTTGTGGAAACCGACCTGTTTCTCTGCAAAATAGTGAAGCGTCGCCGTGAGGATCTGGTTGAAATCCGGATGCACAATCCGGCAGTCCGTCGTTGTCACAATATCATAGAAGCTTCCTCTCTTGTGCATTCCAAGAGCAAGTGGTCCATCCTTGTACTCGTCACCGAATGAAAACTCCATCTTGTTGCGATAGCCATCCTGGATCGGGCTTCCCTTGATGCCCTCAAATCCGTACTGATCCACTCCGCAAACCGGATCAAGCAGTTTCTTTACCTGTTCTTCCTTGATCTTAAGCTGCTCCTCATACGGAAGACTCTGATAGAGACAGCCTCCGCACACGCCAAAATGCGGGCAGACATTCTCCTTTTTCTCTAACGGAGACGGCTCCACAACCTCAAGGAGACGCCCCTCACAGCGTCCGCCCTTCTTTTTGTTGATCACTCCGCGCACCTTCTGCCCCGGAATCGTATTCTTTACCGCAACACGCTCTCCATCCACAAAGCCGACTCCCTTGTTCGGAAAATCCACCCGTTCAATAACCGCCTCAAAAAATTCTCCTTTTTTCACTCTGTTCTCCTTATCTGATTTCTTCTTAATTGCAATTTATCTTATATCTTATCTCGTTTTATCTATCTCAGCTCAATTTTATCTTCTTATAATTCAATCGTCGATCCTGCTGCATCTGTCTCATTTTTTGCAGAAGCAAAAATATAACCTCTGCACACGCATCTCCGACACAGTCTCCGTGTATACAACAAAATGAGCGTGCCTCAAACCAGCAAGGCACGCCCGGCATTTTCCTATACGCTGACGGATTCTCGATTCATTCTCGATTGAGTTCCCATCGATCATCGATTATTTCGTCTTCTCGTCCTTCTCATCCTCATCCTCGAAGAAATCATCGTCAAAGTCATCATCGAAATCATCCTCGAAGTCTTCCAGATAATCCGGAGTAAAGAAACGGTAAACTCCATACGCAATCGCTGCTACTGCCGCTACTGCTCCGATAATTGCCAATGCCCAGAGAATAAAAGTTTTCTTCTTCTCCTCTTCTTCCTTTCTATGCAGGAATTCGTTCAGCTTTGTAGAATTCATGATCTCCTCTACGCGGCTCATGGCATCTTTGCTCATGGTATCGAATCTGTTCATAGGTTCACGTCCTTTCTGTCATTGTGGCGAGACATAGATGTCTAACCCATTGAAATAAGTATATCATCTTTTGCGGGTTTTTACTATCCCATTCAAAAGATTTTCCTCATACTTTTTTTCGCGCCTAAACTTTCTGAAGTTTTGCAAAGGAGGCAAACATCTTTTTCTCTCCGACTTTGTCAAAGTTTACCTTGACTTCAAAGTCTCTTCCGCCGTCCTGAACGCTCACAACGGTTCCCTCACCAAATTTGATATGGCGCACCCGGTCTCCCTGACCGTAATCTAAGGAACCTGCCTTCTCCACGGTAAATGCCTTTCCGAATGCCGGAACTGCCGGTGTAGATTTCATGCCGAACTTGCTGACACCGAGCTGTCCCTGACGCTGCTTCCACGATGGCTCTGTCGGCTTCGCATGCTCGTTTCTGCGCTCATACGTGTTCTTCTGCTCTTTCTCAATCAGTTCCGGCGGAATCTCATCCACAAAACGGCTGACCTTCGCAAAGCGGGTCTCTCCGTTGACCATACGGCGGCGCGATCCCGTCAGCACAAGACGTTCTTTTGCACGGGTGATTCCCACATAGGCAAGTCTTCTCTCCTCCTCAAGGTCTGCCCGGTCGTCGGAAAAAATTGCCATGGAACTCGGGAAGAGTCCATCTTCCATTCCGCTCAGGTAAACAACTGGAAACTCCAGTCCTTTCGCACTGTGAAGCGTCATCAGCGTCACCCGGTTCTCAGAATCATCCATCTGGTCAATGTCTGCGACAAGTGCCACCTGCTCCAGAAATTCGTTGAGACTCGGATGTTCCTGATTCTCCCAGTAGTCCACTGCCTTGCTGACGAGTTCATCGATGTTCTCAAGGCGGGTCTGGGACTCAATCTCGCCCTCCGCCTTGAGTTCTTCCCGATAACCGGTATTTTCGAGAATCGCCTCGATCACTTCCTTTAAATTAGATCCATCCTGAAGCATCCGGCGAAACTCCTCAATCTGCTCCACAAATGCCTGAAACTTTCCTGCTGCCTTTGCAAGTCCCGGAACCGCTGCCGCCCGCGCGCACGCCTCGTAAAAGCCAAATCCCTGCTCAGACGCCCATGCAGTCACCTTGGCAATCGATGCCGCTCCGATTCCCCGCTTTGGCACATTGATGATTCTCTGCACTGCGAGATCATCTCTTCCGTTCGCGATCGTTTTTAAATAAGAAAGAATATCCTTGATTTCCTTTCTCTGATAGAAGTTGATTCCTCCGACCAGACGATAGGGCACATTGTGGGAAATGCATTTTTCTTCAATCAGACGGGACTGTGCATTCGTGCGGTAGAGAACCGCATAATCCTGAAACGGTCTGCCATCCTTGAGGATATCATTGACGATCCCCTCTGCCTCCTCGTAAGCCTGATCGTAATGGCGGAACACAACCGGTGCTCCCTCTCCATTTGCCGTCCACAGAGTCTTCTCTTTTCGTCCCTTATTATTTTTGATCACTGCATTTGCCGCATCGAGAATGTGTGTCGTCGAGCGATAATTCTGCTCAAGTTTGATCACCCTTGCTCCCGGAAATGCCTCCTCAAAATTAAGGATATTCTGGATGTTCGCACCACGGAAACGATAAATCGACTGATCGTCATCGCCCACCACACACAGATTCTTGTACTTAGATGCCAGAAGATGGATCAGCTGGAACTGCGCCGTGTTCGTATCCTGGTACTCGTCGACCATGATGTAGCGGAAACGCTCCTGATAGTAGTCGAGAACTTCCGCGTCCGTCCGGAACAGATCGACGGTCTTAAAGATCAGATCATCAAAATCAAGCGCATTGTTTTTCTTGAGTTCCTCCTGATAAAGCTGATAAACTTCCGCAATCTTCTTCTCTCTCCAGTCTCCGCCGGCATTCTCAAGAAACTGTTTCGGATCAATGAGCTCATTCTTCGCCGCAGAGATTGCCGCCATCACCGCTCTCTCTCGAAACTGTTTCGGATCGAGCTCCATCCGCTTTAAGATCCGCTTCATCAGCGTCTTCTGATCGTCCGTGTCATAAATACTGAAACTGCTCTCATAGCCGATACGGTCGATAAAACGGCGCAGAATCCGCACACAGGAAGAGTGGAACGTGCTCACCCAGATGCTCTCAGAACCATACCCAACCAGCTTATCCACACGCTCACGCATCTCTCCGGCAGCCTTGTTCGTAAACGTAATTGCCAGAATATTCCACGGGTTTACTTCTTTTTCTTCTATCAGATATGCAATGCGGTGTGTCAGCACTCTGGTCTTTCCGGATCCAGCGCCCGCCAACACAAGAAGCGGTCCCTCTGTACAAAAGACCGCTTCTTTCTGCATAGAATTCAATGTATCATAAATTGCCATTGTATTGTCCTGTCCTTCCCATTTGTTACCGCTCATTATAGCATAAACTTAAGGCAGGTGCAATTCTTATGATCGATCGGTGATCTGGCTGGCCGCCACAAAAACTGAGCAGAATCGTTCGCCCGATCTGTCTGTGTAAACGACAAGGCAAACGTCTGTGCAGACATCTGCTTGAACTCATGAGGCAATCTGTGGAATACCCGTGTTTTCAGAATTTTCCATATTTTCCTCATTATTTTCCTCATTTTCCGGCTCATCCGCTTCTTCCGGACATTTCTGCTGTCCTCCGGATTCCTGACAGAGCATCTCTCTCAAATCATCGAGGGAAAGATTCTGATTCTCCAAAAGTTCATTTACCTGACGGAATTTTTCCATCAGAATCTGATCCTGAATCTTTGATGCCCTCTCTTTCAGGGTTTCCAGACAATTCTCATACTGTTCAATCGATGCATATGTCTGGGCAAGTTCGTCCTCATATCTCTCCAGCGGGGTTCTGCGCGCCCGTCTTGCCATATCTGTTCCCTCCTTGGAATGTTTATTCTTCTCTGCTTTCCCGGCATGTCCGCCTTCTCATTTTTCCCGGACTTCCGGTAGTGCTATCTTTTATAAATATATGGAATCATTGTAAAATTTATGCACACCAAAAGGCGATAATCCAAAAATTCCATCTTCAAAATTTATTTTTAGTATCATTTTAGTTCCAAAAAGGCTTAGCTGCTTGGGAAATTCCTTGTAGTTGAACCTTTTCTGCTTGTCATCTGGTTTTCGATACTATATAATAGAGCAAGAGGTGAAAATATGAAAACGAACGAAGAACGCTTAACAGACATTTTGAATCGCCTGGATTCCATCTCTTATATCAAACTGGATCGCATCCCGGAAATCGACCTGTACATGGATCAGGTCACCAGTTTTATGGAAGAGCATCTAAAGAAAGCTAAGAGAAATCCGGAGGACAAAGCGCTGACCAAGACGATGATCAACAATTATGCAAAAAATAATCTGCTTCCTCCTCCTGTCAAAAAGAAATACACAAAAGAGCACATGATTATGCTGCTCTTCATCTATTATTATAAGAATCTGCTGTCCATCAGTGATATTGAGCAGCTCTTTGCTCCTATCACACAAAAGCACTTTAAGGAGAAGGAATCTCCGCTTCTGAGCCAGATTTATGAGGAAGTATTCTCCCTTGAGGACGAACAGATGGAACGCTTAAAAGAGGACGTCACCGCCAAATTTGAGGCAGCCTGTGAAACGTTCCCGGATGCAGGGGAAGATCAGGATTACTTGAGACTCTTTGCCTTTATCAGCGAACTTTCTTTTGATGTCTATCTGAAGAAGCAGATGATTGAGACAATCATTGACCAGCTTCGCACAGAAGATGCCACAAAACCAGGCGACCGCAGAAAACGATGACGCACGAATTTGCGCTACTTCTCCCACGCCTAAAGAGGTGGGAATTTCACGCTTAACTTGTCATCATTGTAATCAAAAGAAAAGTCCCATATCCACCACTGACCACTGCTGTCATGTGAATATGGGACTTTTGTCTTTTTATCACTTTTCTTGTTTTTTCAACAATCTGTGAACCTCACATGACTAAAGTCACGTGCTTCTCAGC
>NZ_JBNMIC010000053.1:0-14900 GCF_050873065.1 Brotaphodocola sp. | reverse complement strand
ATCAGAATAACTCCTTTCTTGGATGTAGGTTTATAGTTTTTAGTCAACTCTATTATACCATATCCGGTGAGGAGTTATTTGTTTATAGGTAACAAAAAATGCCGTATTTATGCGGCTTGTGGCGTTTCGCAAACGCCTAAAAGATTGAATAAAGAGAGGATACATTTGTCCATGAAGGGATAGATGTCATCCTCTTTTTTTATGGGAAAAATTTTGGGAGAGTGAGAGAATCCCTTGACAACTAATACCCCTATGGGTATAATGACACACAGATAATATACATATAGAGGTATAGGTAATTACAGCAGCGCAAATGATTCTGGTAGGTATTATTTAGAAGGAGGAAATTCAGTATGATAGAAAAACTGGAAGAATTTCTGGAATGGGGAGGAACGAGAAAAAACATTGTCTGTCTGATTCTCTCTGCGATTGCACTGGTGATCAGTATTTTTGATCTGGTTCCACTGCCGTTTGACGCATCGTGGATCGCGATTGTTCTGTGCGGAGTGCCGATTATTCTTGAGGCGATCATTGGTCTTGTGACAGAGTTTGACATTAAAGCGGACGTGCTCGTCTCGATCGCACTGATTGCGTCGATCATTATCCGTGAAGATTTTGCAGCCGGAGAGGTCGCATTCATCATGCAGCTCGGTGCGCTTCTCGAGGATTTGACTGTCGCAAAGGCGAGAGCGGGAATTGAGAAGCTTGTCCACCTGACTCCGCGCACGGCGAGAGTTATCGGAACAAATTTAGGAAATCAGGGGGCTGAGACCGAGAAAATCATCCCTGCCGAGAACGTGAAGATCGGTGATCTTCTGCGAGTGCTTCCGGGCGAGACGGTTCCGGTGGATGGAGTGATTGTCTCCGGTCAGACTTCGATCAATCAGGCAGTCATGACCGGAGAGTCCCTGCCGGTTGATAAGAGTGTCGGAGATGAAGTATCGAGTGGAACGGTCAACCAGTTTGGTGCGTTCGATATGCGCGCGACGAGAGTCGGAGAGGACAGCTCGATCCAGAGAATGATTCGTCTTGTCCAGTCTGCGGATGCGGGAAAGGCGAAGATTGTGAGTCTTGCAGACCGCTGGGCGACGTGGATTGTCGTGACAGCACTCACAGCATCTGTTCTGACCTGGTTTGTGACAGGGCAGATCATCCGCTCTGTGACGATCCTCGTTGTGTTCTGTCCGTGTGCGCTTGTGCTTGCGACACCGACGGCGATCATGGCAGCAATCGGAAATGCGACAAGTCATGGATTTCTTGTGCGAGAGGGAGATGCGCTTGAGCGTCTGGCTCAGGTGACGGACATCGCATTTGATAAGACGGGAACACTTACTTTCGGAACGCCGGAAGTTCAGGCGGTTCACAGCTCTCTTCCGGAGATTTCAGATCAGGAGCTTTACTGGCTTTCTGCGTGTGCCGAGCAGAAATCGGAGCATCCACTCGGAAAGGCAGTTGTGCGCTGTTTCAAAAAGGAGAAGAGCACGGGTCAGGATGTGCTTGCAGAACTCACAGACTTTGAGATGATTCCGGGGCGCGGAGTGCGTGCAAGAATTGATGGGACAGGTTATCTGAAAGAAGCCTGTAAAGGAGTTCAAAAATTTGATTCGGAACAGAAATATGGGGCTATTTCTGAAAAAATTCCGGCAGATGTGGAGATTCTTGCGGGAAATGAGGAGCTTCTGCGTGAGTGGAAGATTGAACTTCCGCAGGAGATCGATGAGTCGGCAGACACTTATCGGAAAGAGGGCTGTACGATCATTTATCTCGCAGTTGGAGGTCGGGCTGGCGGTTTTCTTGCACTGTCTGATACGGTTCGCCCGGACGCAAAGAAGACGATCGCAGAGATCTGTGAGGCAAAGGTCACTCCGGTGCTTCTGACCGGAGATCACCTTCAGTCGGCAGAGACGATCGCAAATCGAATTGGAATCAAGCAGTTTCGTGCCGAATGTCTTCCGGAAGACAAGCTGCGCTTTATTGAGGAGAGCCAGAAATCCAGTCATCCGGTGTGTATGATCGGAGATGGAATCAACGATGCACCGGCGTTAAAAAAAGCTCATGTCGGAATCGCGATGGGCGGAGTCGGAAGTGACATTGCGGTCGATGCTGCGGATATTGCGCTTGTCAACGATGAGATCCGTGAGCTTCCGCATCTTCTGCTTCTCGCGAGAAGAATGATGTTCACAATTCGCTGTAACCTGACATTCTCGATGACGTTGAATTTCATCGCAATTGTCCTTGCAATTACCGGAAAATTGAATCCGGTTGCAGGTGCCCTTGTCCACAACAGCGGTTCGGTCTTTGTCATTATCAATTCGGCTTTATTATTGAAATGGAGGAAAAAATCATGATGGTAGCAGTTATTGCATGCGTAATTGGCGTTCTTATTTTAGTAGCAGGTTTGGTTTATTTAAAGCAGAATCAGAATGATGCAGAATCCCGGACAATTTACACGGTTACAGCAGTGATTGGAGCAGTCATTGTGATTGCTTCTCTTGTGCGACTTTTCATCATGTGATTATGATTTATCAAAAGATAAGATATTAAGATATAAGATATATTTTTCGGACATAGCAAAACCTCCCTGTGTAGTTCTTATCCTACATGGGGAGGTTTCTTATTTTTTTTTATCTAATATCCATTTTTCCGGTTTGGTTTGCAGACTTTTTATGAGTCCTTCATTCTCTTGATGACTTTCAGTCTCGTGAATTCCTCACGGTCTTTCTCCTCGAGGGAGTTCGTGATGTTCGTGACGAGAGTCTGGTAAGTCGGGATTGTGATATTTTTGAGTGCGTTTGCGCGCTTCTGTGTCTTGCGGATGCTTCCGGCGAGACGGTAGGCGGAATTCTCGACCATCGAGAGCTTGATCGTCAGCTCCTTCACCTTCTCGAACTGCATCCGGGCATCATCGAGGGATTCCTTCGTACTGTAAAGTGCGTAGGTCAGTGCAGGAGGAGTCGGGTCATGCTGGACGAGCGGGATCTCCGTTCCCATGATGCTTCGCGTCTTGATGCGGATTGTGTCGTCAACGGGCATCGAGGTTGCGATCTCCTGTACAAAGTTGATGCCAAGCTCAATATTTGCACGCTCGAGCGCCTTATAGGCGGAGGTGAAGGTTGCATCAATCTCCGCCTGAATGTCCTTTGCCTGATCGATGAGTCCCATCAGCTCGCGCAGAAGGATATTTCGCTTCTTGTCCATCAGCACATAGCCCTGACTCGCAAGCGCGAGGGAATTCTTTGCGAGAATCAGATTTCCCTTTGTGGGAAAGGTATTCAGATTCATAAAGTAACCTCCTTCCCCTCACTTATTCCGCGTCAGAAGTATCAGCGGTCTTGTCAGCCGGTACGAGGTCCCCATTGTGGTCGATCATCGTCGGATGGTAGTACTGGTCAAGCACTTTGGTGTCGATACGGTCGAGTTCTGCGCGGGGCAGAAGACCGAGCAGGTTCCAGCCGATTGTCAGCGTCTGGATGATATTTCGGTTCTCATGTGGATCCTGACCGACGAAACGGTGCTCAAACTCACGTCCGAAGACAAGATACTGCTTGTCGATCGGGGAGAGTTCATCTTCACCGATGACGGAGGCAAGTGCACGGGCATCTCCTACCTTTGCGTAACAGGAGAAGAGCTGGTTTGCGACATCCTGATGGTCAGCACGCGTGAAGCCCTCTCCGATTCCATCCTTCATCAGACGCGACAGGCTCGGAAGGACGCTGATCGGCGGGTAGACCGACTGACCGTTTAACGAGCGGTCGAGAACGATCTGTCCCTCGGTGATGTATCCGGTCAGGTCAGGGATCGGGTGCGTGATGTCGTCGTTCGGCATCGTCAGAATCGGGATCTGGGTGACAGATCCATTGACTCCGCTCACGATACCGGCGCGCTCGTAGAGTGCCGCGAGTTCACTGTATAAGTATCCCGGGTAACCTTTTCTCGAAGGAATCTCACCTTTTGAGGAGGATACCTCACGCATTGCCTCAGCGAATGAGGTCATATCCGTCAGGATAACGAGGATGTGCATGTTTTTCTCAAATGCGAGGTACTCGGCGAGGGTCAGTGCACATTTCGGCGTGATCAGACGCTCAACGACCGGGTCGTTTGCGAGGTTCATGAACATTGCAACGTGGGAAGAGACACCGCTCTCCTCGAATGTCCGGCGGAAAAAGTCTGCGACATCGTGCTTGACACCCATTGCGGCAAAGACGATTGCAAACTCCTCATCGGAGTCATCTCCGAGTGAAGCCTGCTGTACAATCTGGGCGGCAAGCTGGTCGTGCGGAAGACCGTTTCCGGAGAAAATCGGAAGTTTCTGGCCGCGGATCAGCGTCATCAGACCGTCAATTGCAGAGATTCCGGTACGGATGTAGTTTCGCGGATATTCACGGGTGACCGGGTTTAAGGGCTGACCGTTGACGTCGAGCATTTTCTCAGGGAAGATTTCCCCGAGTCCGTCGATCGGGACACCGATACCGTTCATCGTTCTTCCGAGCATCTCCTCGGAAACGCCAAGCTCCATCGGGTGTCCGGTCAGTCTGGTGTGAACGTTTTTGAGTCCGAGTCCCTCGGTTCCCTCAAAAACCTGAATGATTGCCTTATCTTTATATGCCTCGATGATACGGCCGAGTTTCTTTTTGGAACCGTCCACCGTCATCTCCACAATCTCATCGTAGGCGGCATTCTGGACGCCTTCGAGAACGACCATCGGGCCATTGATTGCACTCAGGCCAAGATATTCGATTGCCATAATAAAAATCCCTCCTTGTGCAGTTTCTTAGGCATTGCGCTCCACGACACTGTCGTAGAAGCGGTCAATCTGTTTCTTGTAGTCGTCAAGCATCTCTAAGCGATCGTTCGGGACGTCGTACTTGATGGAGATGATTTTATCAAAAATCGAGTCCTCTTTCAGCACGGACATCGGCATTCCCATCGAGATCAGGGAACGGGATTTCTGGTAGAGATAGAGGATGACGTCCATCATCTTGAACTGCTTTTCCATCGGAACGCAGGTGTCGTCTTTGTGGAAAGCGTTCTGCTGAAGGAAACCGACACGGATGACTTTGGCGATCTCAAGAATCAGTTTCTGATCATCCGGAAGAACATCGGCACCGATCAGCTTGACGATCTCCATCAGGCTGCTCTCCTGAGAAAGCAGGTAGACGATCTGGTTGCGGTAGTCGACGAAGCGTTTGTCGACGTGCTCGGTGTACCACGGGGCGAGATCGGTCAGATACTCAGAGTAACTCGTCAGCCAGGAGATTGCCGGGAAGTGTCTCGCGTAGGCGAGGTTCTTGTCCAGTCCCCAGAAGCAGCGGACGAAACGCTTTGTGTTCTGCGTCACAGGCTCGGAGAAATCACCGCCCTGCGGGGAGACGGCACCGATGATCGTCACGCTTCCCTCGGTTCCGTTCAAGTTCTGCATCATGCCGGCGCGCTCGTAGAAAGCGGACAGACGGGATGCAAGGTAAGCCGGGAAACCTTCCTCGGCAGGCATTTCCTCGAGTCGTCCGGACAGCTCACGCAGGGCCTCTGCCCATCGGGAGGTTGAGTCTGCCATGATCGCAACGTGGTAGCCCATATCGCGGTAGTACTCTGCAAGCGTCAGACCGGAGTAAAGGCTTGCCTCACGCGCCGCAACCGGCATATTTGAAGTGTTTGCGATCAGCGTCGTGCGGTCCATCAGAGGATTGCCGGTCTTCGGGTCGATCAGGTGGGAGAACTCCTCGAGAACCTGGGTCATCTCGTTTCCGCGCTCTCCGCAGCCGATGTAGATGATGATGTTTGCGTCGGACCACTTTGCGATCTGATGCTGGGTCATTGTCTTTCCGGTTCCGAATCCGCCCGGGATCGCAGCGGTGCCGCCCTTTGCGAGCGGGAACATCGTGTCGAGGATACGCTGACCGGTGACGAGGGGCTGGGTTGCCGGGAAACGCTTTGCCGTCGGGCGAGCCACGCGGATCGGCCACTTCTGGGTCATCGTCAGTTTCTCCTCTGTTCCGTCAGAGAGCTGAAGCGTCACAAGAGGCTCATCGATTGTATACTCGCCGTCCGGAACGACATCGAGGATAAATCCCTCTTTATCGGGAGGAACCATGACTTTGTGGGTGATTGCCGGAGTCTCCGGAACCTCGGCGATGATCGTTCCGCCGAAGACGCGGTCGCCCTTTTTGACGGTCATGTGGGTCTTCCACTTTTTCTCCGTGTCAAGGGAGGAAACATGGACACCGCGGTTGATGTAGGCACCGCCGGTCTTTGCGATCTCGCTTAACGGCCGCTCAATTCCGTCGAAGATGTTTGTCAGGATGCCGGGAGCCAGAGTAACGGATACCGGGGCACCGGTTCCAGTCACGATCTCGCCCGGACGGATACCGGTCGTCTCCTCATAGACCTGAATGATCGTGTCGTCGGATTTCAGACCGATGACCTCGCCGACGAGGTTGTCTTTGCCGACGTAGACCATCTCATTCATTGTGAAGCCCGGATCTCCCTTCAGGTGGATGATCGGGCCGTTGATTCCGTAAATAATACCTGTTTTACTCATCTGCGCTGTCTCCTTCCTCAAGGCTTAAATCAAAATGGAAGTTTTCTCTTGCCTCCTCAAGACGGGTCTGAAACGAGTTGTCAATCAGAATGTGGCGGGAGGGAATCACAGCGCGGGAACCGCCCCCGAAAGAGAATTCGCTGATCTTGATCTGCGCGTGTCCATAATGAAGAGAAAGCCGCTTCTGTTTGTCCTCATCGACCGGATCAAGATAGATGATGATCGGATCGTCGGCGGCAAATTCGACGGCATTTGCAATCTGGTGTTCCAGAAGTTTCAGATATTCCGGTGTCTCAAGGAAGTTGGCAAGCTGGTCTCTCAGCTCCACAAAAAGTTTGTCTTTCAGCTCTTCCTGTTTCTGACCGAGAGCGCGCCGGATATCAATCTGCTCCACTGCGAGCTTTTTATTGATCTCTCTCTCAATTTTCTCGGTTTCCTGTTCGATCTGCATGGCTGCACGGCGCTTTGCGTCGGCCTGGTGCTGCTTGAAGGTTTCCTCGAGAGCATTCATATATTCGTCCAGCATCCGGTTGCTCCGGGTTCTGGCATCTTCCATACAGGTATCCAGAAAATGCTGTAATTTTTCCTCAGTTGTCAAGACGGTCACCTGCTTTCTATATTTCTATTTTGTAGCTTATAATTTCAATCCGATGGCTTCATTCACATAGGAAGTGATAAAGTCCGGTCTGCGGCCGGTTCCGTGGCGGTCCGGAATCTCCACAAACAGCGGATGTCTGTGGTTGAGTTTGACGTCATTGACGAGATCCGGATAATCCCTTCCGAATTTCTCGGTCAGAAGAACGATTCCGATTTCACGGTCAGCCAGAACCTTATCGAGTGCTTCCTTCAGCTCATTTTTTTCATGGACGACAACACCTTCGACACCTGCCAGGCGCATACCTGTCCAGGTGTCGATGTTGTCGCTGATTAAATACATTTTCATGGAATTACAGTTTGCCCAGGATCATGAAGGAAATGATCAGTCCATACAGGCAGACACCTTCGGCAAGACCTACGAAGATGAGGGATTTACCAAGAATTGAGCTGTCCTCGCTGATTGCGCCCAGAGCGGCGGATGCGGCTGCGGAAACGGCGATACCACCACCGATGCAGGCAAGACCGGTTGAGAGGGCTGCTGCGATGTAGCCGAAGCCTGCAACGCTTGATACAGCTGCCTCAGTCTCTGCTGCGAATGCGTGTCCGGAGAACATCATTGCGCCGGCTGCGACGAGAGTTCCCATAAACAGGAAAACGTTGACAGCGAGAGCGGTCTTATAACGGCCTTTTGTCTTTTCTCCTGCTGCAAATGCGCCGAACGGAACGGCGATGCTTAAAATAAGTGCTGCTGCTAATGTGATTTTTGCTAATACGGTCATGATTGTTTTCTCCTTTATATTATTATTTGAATGAAAACTTTGCTTTTTTATGCTTCTTTCGACTTTCCATAAGGCTTGAATGCGCGTCCGGTGCCGCGGTAGAAGCGGCTGAACAGCTCATAATATTCCAGACGAAGCACCTGGATGCCTACAATCAGGCCCTCCATGCCGCAGACGAACAGGTTTCCGAGGATGACGACGATCCAGTTCGGGCTTCCGCCGGATTCTGCACCTGCAAGCATCAGGACAACCTCCATCATTGCCGCATGGCTGACCGCGAAGGCGCCGACACGGACGAACGAAAGGGTGTTGGAAAAATAGCTTAAAAGCAATTCAAACATTTCAAAAAATCCCTGTACAAAGAACATGCCCTTTTCCTTTGGCATGACTTCTGCTTTTTTCTCAAGAACAGCGGTGAGCGGTTCCTTGAAGAAGATGATCAGCAGAGGGAGGATAAACATGACGAGCAGAATTCCGGTTGCCGGGAGAGTCTGTCCGGTCATGTAGAGGACAATCGTGAGGACCGCTGCGCCATAGAAGACGATTCCGGCGACTCCGTTGTTGTCAAAATATGCCTTCTCCGGATCGTGGGAGCGCAGGCTGTTGATGATGTTTAAGATCATCGTCAGCAGGATGATTCCCATGCCGAGTGCAATTGCAACGACAAATACCGTGTTCAGGTTTCCGATAAACGGAAGCTTTGTCATCGCTTCCTTCGGTCTCAGCCAGAGAGGTTCGATGATGTTCTCAAAGCCGAAGACGCTTCCGAACAGAAAACCGAAGATCGTTGAGAAGACTCCGCAGCAGGAAATGATTGCTGCAAGATTCATCTTCTTCGTGCGGTAGAGCAGGAAACCTCCGATCAGAAGACAGAGCCCCTGACCGACATCTCCGAACATGAAGCCGAAGAGGATTGAGTAGGTGATTCCGAGAAGAATCGTAGGATCGATCTCTCCGTAGGACGGCAGTCCGTACATCTGAAGAAACATCTCAAACGGTTTGAAGAGTCCCGGGTTTTTCAGCTTTGTCGGCGGTTTGCTGATCACATTCTCATGGTTATCCTCGAGGAAGCAGAACGTGTCTGCATCGTGCTCGATCTCCTTGCAGAAGGCGGTCGCATTCTCCTCCGTCATCCATCCACAGATGATGTAGAAGGTGTGATCGTGGTTCGTCGTGCAGGCTGCGAGCTTGCGGACATCGAAGTTTGAGGAGTAAACCGAGAGCCGGTGGCTTGCAGCGGCGAGATCCTCCCGATGGGAATTCAGGATTTCCGAGATCTGTGTGTCGACACCGCGAAGCTGTTCATCGACGTCAGAAAGCTGCTTTTCGAGGCTGTGCGTCGCATCGACCGGGGTACCTTCGTATTCATCCGGCAGGAAGAAACGCTCGAAATGCAGGGAGGCGTAGATCGCGTCAATCTTTTCGTGAACGGAATCCGGCACGAAATAGATCAGCCAGACATACTCGGCATCTTCCTGGCATTTGTGAACGACAGTGTCGATCGTGTCGTAGGCATATGCCATGAATTTCTCGTAGTACTCGTGTGTCATGCGTCCGAAACGGAAGCGGACGTATTTGAAATTCAAGATATCGCGGACTTCGTAATTCAGATCCGTAAACGGAATGATGTTGGAGATCGAAGTCTGGATTCTGTCCTGCTCTTTTAAGAGATTTTCCCGCTTTGCAGAGAGTTTTTTCAGCTCCCCGTCAAGATTGTGGACAATCTGAACGGCTTCCTCGATTGAGACTTCCTTTTTGGGGGATGCCGGAAGCGGTTCATGAAAGGCGGCAGCAAGCTCTGCAGCGGTCTGAAGTTCTCCCTTGTATGGGTTGGTTTCCACGTATGGTCTCAGCCCGGACACCGATTTGAGTTCGGAAAGCGCATTTTCCAGATGAATCTCATATTTGGAGAGATACTGGTCAATGACGCGGTCGATGTCGGCCTTTGGACCGGTGATGCGCAGAAATTTCATTTTTTCTATCACAGGTAAGACCTCCTTATTGTTTCTCTACCAGCGCGATAATCTCGCCGGCGTCAAGCCGGTAACGGATACCCTCGAGCGTGGTAATGATTTTTTGAAGTTCCAGTTCCTTAAAATAGAGATAGGAATCGAGAATTGCGACAGAGTAGGGATATCTGCGCCCGGCATTTGCATAGATCTGATTGCAGATCTGATGATAGAGCGTCTCAATATCCGGTTTTTCGCTGATCTCGCTTCTCTGGAATTTCCAGTAAAACGTCTCGCGCAGGACAGAGAAGAATTCCTCATTGTCCGCGGACTCCGCAAGGTGGCGGACCTGATCCGGTTTCAGCTTGTAATTGACCGGAATCAGAAGTGCGTAGATGTCGGACGGCGACAGGTGATAGTAGTGGCGCGCGCGGTAAATCCACTGAATATTCAGAAGATCAAGGCGACATCCGAAGCACTGTTCAAGTGCGTGGCGTTCCTCACGGCTGAGCATTTTGTTCTTGACTTTCCATTGAGTCCGGAAGTAAAAGAGATCCAGATTCATTTCGAGGTCGAACATTGTGCAGGTGTCTTTTGAGGCAAGTTCCGATAGAACCTCATAGTAGGGAGAACCTTTCAGCCGTGAGAGAAAGTCCTCCAGATTTTCCGACTGTGCGAGTGACGTCAGATCGATTTTGGAATGTCGATCAAAGAATTCCTGAAACATGGAGAGATCGAGGACAGCTTCCTGATGTCCCATGACATGTCTGAGAACTCGTTTGATGATGTTAATCTCATAATGCATAAAGTAGAGATCAAGAAATCTGCGCTGCGCAAGATTGGAAAAACGGTAAAGCTTGGCAAAATCCCGGTACTCGGACAGCGTGAGCAGCTGTTCGATGTGCCCGCGGTGCAGGTTGGAATCATCTACGCCTGCAAAAATTTCCGCGTAAGTGGGGCGCTGTTTCAGATAATCGGCGGCACTTCGCACATCCTCAAGTGCAGCCATCTCGTGAAACTGTTCTTCTGAGAGCAGACGGCTTTGCATTGCTCTTACTTTGGTTGTGATTCCGCTGTAAGTCAAAAGGCTCATACCATCACTCCTTTACCAGCTGTTCAAACAGTTTTCGGACATAAGTCCGATGGTGATTGTCGTAGTTCGTCTGCATCCGCGCAAGGAGTGCGTCTGCATCCGACTTTTGCTTTGACAACTTGGAATTCATCTCAATTTCCATCTGATGTTGAAGCTCATGGATTTTTTCTTCTGTCTGCGCATCTAAATCCCGGTCGAAAGCGGCAGTCTTTTCTTCCATTTCCTTGGCGAATGCCTGCTTGCGTTCATTGGCATCGTCCATGACAGATGAAGCGGCAGCCTCGATTTCCGAAATTTTTTTGATAACCTTATCCATCGCGTTCCTCCTTGTCTTTTTCGTGTCCGTCCGGCATCGGCTTTCCGATCTGCCCGGGGCGTGACGACCGGAACAGAGCGGAATGATATGAGCTCGGACAGAGAAAGAAAAAAGATCTATAAGTTTCTACCTATAACTGTAATAGGTTTATACTTAATAGCTCTTCCTTGTATCATCATACACCTTTTGCGGAAAAAAGCCAGAGCAAAAATGCAACAATAATAAAATTTTAACAAAGTTTTTAGGACATTATACACAAAAAATAAAGGGAGCATGGGGAGCATTATACACAAAACTGATATGAAATGAGAAAAAAACGGGATACAGCAGATCTTTTTGCTGTATCCCGGAGTGTTGTTCATAAATGAACTTCAAGTCTCTGTGAGTGTCGGCTTGAAGAAAACTATTCGGTTGTCAGGAATTCTTTGGAGACGTAACCTTCCTGACCGTTGTAATTGATTTTTGCCCAGGCGCCGTCATCGCTGTCTCCGATGTATTCGATTGCAGAGCCGGCGGAGAGCTGACCGAGCTTGTCACCGTCTGTGCTGGGGCGTGAGCGGACATTCAGGTTGCTTGTGGTGCGGTAGATGATCTCCGGCTCTGTCTCGGCGGTGTTGGCCTCATCGGAGGAATCCGAGCTGGTCACAGCTTCCGTCGTCACAGCGGCAGTCGTCTTCTTCTTTCCGGTATCGGAGTTTGGTCTCACGATTTTGATGATAACAAAGAGAAGGGCGATGCAGATGACCGGAATCAACAGTTTCAGAAGATCTGCGGTGGTGAAGGTGATCCCCTTCTGCTTCCGGCTTCTTCCCGAGGAATCCGGGGCAGAGCCTCGCGCCGGTTTGTTCTGGCGTGCGGCAGGCTGGCGTGCAGGTGCGGGGCGGACGCCCTTCTGCGCGTTACGATAATCGTTCGCAAACGTGTAGACTTCCTGAGAAAGTTCATGGTATGCCTGATTGGCACTGTATGCATTGTTATCCCCGTCGTGGACAGCCTTATTGCCGATCATGCGGATCTTGTGGTATCGTTCGCAGGTAGCTTTGCTGATCCAGCGGTTTTTGTACAGGCAGTCGATCATGCTCATCAGATCACTGCTTCCGGTTACGATATCGGCGCGTTCCATCTGAAGACGGACCATGAGTTCGAGTGTCTGGCGCGCTGTAATCATGGCGGAATTGTACTCCTTCTGGCCGATCAGGCGCTCCACTTCATTGACACCCTGTTGGATTTTCTCCCAGTTGATATTTGAATTTGTTCCCATAGACGTTCCTCCTTTGTATAAGCAATACAGCGAAAACATTGCTGTATATGCAGGATGATATCTTTTTTGGCGACCGCGAAAAGCCATTTTGGTCACCTCCATTATACTATAATTTCAGGGTTGCTGTACACCTAAAAATCGTGATATCCGTTTATGCGTTGCAAAATCCATTGCAGTTTGCACAATGAAGGAGGCGTAAGCTGTTTCGGCATGAATCCGGAATATTTGCATAGTTATGTGTCGACAATGGTGGGGAAGTCTGCTAGAATGAAAGAACAGCGGTTTGTGCTGGAAATCAGTTTTGGAGGAAAAAGAAAATATGAGATTGCGCCATATTCAGGGGGCGGAGGAGACGATTGCGACCAGCCCGTTTGTCATTCAGGAACCGGACCAGCATCGAGGTCGTTTTCACGAGGTATTTGGAAACGATCACCCGATTCGGATTGAGGTTGGAATGGGAAAGGGCCAGTTTCTGATGGAACTTGCCGCACGTCATCCGGAGATCAATTTCATCGGAATTGAACGGTATTCCAGCGTTCTTCTGAGAGCGATCCAGAAGAGAGAACAGCTGGAGCTTTCCAATATTTATTTTATGTGCGTGGATGCAAAGGGATTGTCTGAGATCTTCGCACCGGAGGAAGTAGAGAGGATTTATCTGAATTTCTCAGATCCGTGGCCGAAGGACCGCCATGCAAAGAGACGTCTGACTTCCCCGGAGTTTATGAAAGTGTATGACCAGATCTTGAAAAAGGACGGCACAGTGGAATTCAAGACGGACAACCAGGATCTGTTTACCTATTCTCTGGAGTCCATTCCGGAGGCAGGATGGAAGATTGACGCGTACACCCGTGACCTGCATCACAGTGAGATGGCAGAGGGAAATGTTATGACGGAGTACGAGGTGAAGTTTTCCTCCATGGGGAATCCGATCTGCAAACTGATTGCAAGCAGATAACCCAGAGAGGATATGCAGTGATTCTGATAAGAGGATGTCAGCAAAGCTGACTAGAATCACGCGCCAAGTTTCCGCAAGCGTCGGCCTGACATATAATATTGCGAAAAGCTTTGTTTTGAGATGGGGAAGGACCATGTGTCTTCGGGATAAGATTGTGCGGAGTCTGCGGTGCAGCTGCTGCGACAAGGTTGATTTAAACCGAAAGCTTCTTCATCTGGCGAAGTGCATGAAAGAGGCAGAGTCGTGCATAAACCGGGGGAAGTGTGGAAAAAATAAATAGAGAAGGAGAAACATCGATATGGAGAAAAAGTTTACGACGGAAAATTTCGGCACAGAAGTTCTGGCATCTGATAAGGTTGTACTGGTAGATTTCTATGCGGACTGGTGCGGACCGTGCCGGATGGTGGCTCCGGTTGTGGAGCAGATTGCTGAGGAGTATGCAGACCGTGCAGTTGTGGGCAAGCTCAATGTGGATGAGAATGAGGAGATCGCAGTCCGCTATGGCGTGATGTCGATTCCGACTTTAATTGCGTTTAAGAACGGGGAAGTTGCCGGCAAGCTTGTCGGAGTACAGCCGAAAGAAGTGATTGAGCGCCTGATTCAGGAAGCGTAAAAAAAAATTAAAAAAACTGTTGACATTTGTCAAAAGATGAGGTATTATAATGTTCGTGCCGCTGAGGTAAACACTTCACCGGCGCGAACAGAATAAGGAATGCGCCTTTAGCTCAGTTGGTAGAGCAGTAGACTCTTAATCTATTTGTCCAGGGTTCGAGTCCCTGAAGGCGCACGCGAGAGTACTGGTTTTGCAGACAGAGAGCTGCGGGGCCGGTGCTTTTTATTTTGTATGATGGGAAATTGCATCCTATCATACAAACAAAAAATGTTCCGCAGGGGAAGATGGTTGCCGAAGTAACCGCGCCTCGGCGCGAGAATGTGTCAAGGCACATTCTTTCTTATGAAATTTGTATTGTCGGCTTGAATATTTGATTTGAAAATAAAAAATAAAAAAATCTAAAAAAACTGTTGACAAAATTAAAAAACTACGATAGAATAACATTCGTGCTTGTGAGACAGGCACGACAACAAAAGAATATGCGCCTTTAGCTCAGTTGGTAGAGCAGTAGACTCTTAATCTATTTGTCCAGGGTTCGAGTCCCTGAAGGCGCACTTGAAGAAAAGGTTCGAGCATTTTCCGTGGAGAAGGTGTTCGGATTTTTTTTGTCCTTGAATAAGAAATATCCAGAACGAAAGTGTGCGGAATAATAAAATAGGGCTCTATGTCAATAGTTGGGGTGGGATTCTTTGGAATCCCGCCTAATTATTGACTTTAGAGCCATTTTAATAATGAGATCTAAACGTCCTGTTTTTGGGCATGCCAAATAAGCCTCTCTCATTTACCGACCATTTTAACT
>NZ_JBNMIC010000052.1:0-15038 GCF_050873065.1 Brotaphodocola sp. | reverse complement strand
GAATATATCAATAATCAAAAAAATAAATGATTTAAAATATTTTAAGATCATTACGCATTCACCCACGTCTGATCCGGTTGGTCAGGCGTGGTACTCTGCGATTTTGATAGAATTTATTATAGCACTTTCCTGCTTGCTCTTAAAAGAGTGTGATAGTATAATGTGTGATAAGTTATCGTATATAGGTAGGAATTTTTTGAACTGAAAATTCCGTATGATACAGGGATAACACGGCTGTGCGATATCTGATTTGGAGATTTCGTGTCGGATTTCGTGCGGGCGACAGGCTTGAGCCGGAAAGACAGACCGACCCAGCGGAAAAAACATAGATATTTGACAGGAGAAAACAATTATGAAATTTGCAAAACGTATGGAGCGGTTTGGAGAAGGTATTTTTTCTCAGCTTGCAGAAAAGAAACAGAAAAAACTTGCGGAGGGGGCAGAGGTTGTGGATTTAAGCATCGGAGCACCGAATATTCCTCCGGCAAAGCACATTCTCGATGCACTCTGCGAGGCAGCAGCAGACAAAAACAACTATATTTACGCGATCAACGATCAGAAAGCACTCTTGGAGGCAGTTTCCGGATGGTATGAGCGCCGCTATGGCGTGGAGTTAGATTCGCAGACCGAGATCTGTTCTCTGCTCGGTTCCCAGGAGGGACTTGCCCATATTGCGCTTTCGATTGTCGATGAAGGAGACCTTGTTCTCGTTCCGGATCCGTGTTATCCGGTGTTTGCGGACGGTCCTCAGCTTGCAGGGGCAGAGCTCTACTACATGCCTCAGAAAAAGGAGAACGGTTACATCATCCAGCTCTCTGAGATTCCGGAAGAAGTTGCACAGAGAGCAAAATTCATGGTGGTTTCCTATCCGAACAACCCTACTGCAGTCATGGCACCGGATTCTTTTTATGAAGAACTGATTGCATTTGCGAAGAAATATGATATCATTGTTCTTCATGACAATGCATACAGTGAGCTGGTGTTTGACGGAAAGCACTGCGGAAGTTTTCTTCGCTTCCCGGGAGCGAGAGAGGTCGGTGTCGAGTTCAACTCTCTCTCTAAGACATATGGACTTGCAGGAGCGCGAATCGGCTTCTGCGTGGGAAATAAGGAAGTGGTCTCTCATCTGAAGACACTGAAATCAAACATGGATTACGGAATGTTCCTTCCGATCCAGCAGGCGGCGATTGCGGCAATCACCGGAGATCAGGCCTGTGTCGCAGTCACCCGTGCGGCTTATGAGAAACGCCGTGATGTGCTCTGCGATGGTTTAAATGAGATCGGCTGGAAGATGAGAAAGCCGGAGGCAACCATGTTTGTCTGGGCACCGATTCCGGCAGGCTTTACCTCCTCCGCAGAGTTTGCGATGGAACTGGTGGACCGCTGTGGCGTGCTTGTGACACCGGGCAGTGCGTTCGGACCGTCGGGAGAGGGCCATGTGCGGATGGCACTTGTCCAGGATGAGCCGGAACTGAAAAAGGCGATTGAGGCGATTGACCGGAGTGGAATCCTGAAAAAATAGGATACGGAAAACAGAGAACAGAAAACAGGGTGCACAGACGGCAGGTTCGCTTTGACAAAGGAAAATGAGGCAGACAGAATGATGAGACAGAATTACAAGATGATCCTTCAGTATGAGGGAACCCGTTATAATGGATGGCAGAGACAGGGAAACACATCCGACACGATTCAGGGAAAAATAGAGGCAGTGCTTGGCAGAATGGCAGGAGAGCCGGTCGAGATTCACGGTTCCGGAAGGACCGATGCCGGGGTACACGCAGCCGGTCAGGTCGCGAATTTCTATCTTCCGGGGGAACTTGAGATTCCCTCGGTGCCGGAAATTGGAAAATGTGCCGGGGCGACCCGCGTGGATCAAATCCGGGAGTATCTCAACGCCTATCTTCCGGAGGATATTGCCGTGCTCTCCGTCGAGGAGGCGCCGGAGCGATTCCACAGCCGTCTGAATGCAGTGAAAAAAGTGTATGCATATCGGATTGAGACGGGAAGACGAAAAAATGTCTTTCTTCGCAGGACGATGTATGGACTTGGACAACCCCTTGATCTGGACGCGATGGAGCAGGCGGCGCTGATGCTGATCGGAACACATGATTTTAAGAGTTTTTGCGGCAATAAGAAAATGAAGAAATCGACGGTGAGAACAATCTACTCAATCGATATCCGGCAGGATTTCGGGACTGGCGGGGTGACACTTCGCTTTACCGGAAACGGTTTTCTCCAGAACATGGTTCGGATTCTGACGGGAACCCTGATTGAGGTGGGGCTGCACAAGCGCTCCTGGCAGTCGATGCGGGATGTCCTTGAGGCGCAGGACAGACAGGCAGCGGGATTTACCGCTCCGGCGGAGGGACTCTGCCTCGAACACGTTTTTTATTAAGAAAGCATTGCATAGAAGGAAAAAATGACAGAACTGCTTGTTAGATTATTTGTAAAAGATTATGAAAAGACAGACTGCGCCACCGTTCGTGCATCATATGGAGTGATGGCGAGTCTGGTTGGAATCTGCTGCAATCTCTTCCTGTTTGCGTCGAAGATGGCAGCAGGTTTTTTGACGGGAAGTATTTCGATCATGGCGGATGCATTCAATAACCTGTCGGATGCGGCTTCCTCGATTATCGGCTTTGTCGGGGTGAAGATGGCGCAGAAACCGCCGGATAAGGAGCACCCGTTCGGCCATGGAAGGATCGAGTACATTTCTGCTTTTATCGTTGCATTCATCGTCGTCCAGGTGGGATTTTCCCTCTTTAAGACCTCGGTCGACAAAGTGATCCATCCGGAGAACTTGTCGTTCAGCAGGATCTCGATCGCGATTCTTGTTCTCTCGATCGGGGTAAAACTCTGGATGGCGCTGTTTAACCGGACGCTCGGGAACCGCATTCACTCGACGGTGATGCTGGCGACTTCTGCCGATTCGCTCGGCGATGTGGCGGCGACTTCCTCGACGATTTTTTCGATGATGGTTTATGGAATCTGGAAAGTCAACATCGATGGACTTGTCGGAGTTGTGGTGTCGGTGCTCGTTCTGATTGCCGGAGTCAACATTGCAAAAGAGACGCTTGAACCGCTGATCGGCGGGGCGATTGATCCAAAGCTCTACAAAAAGATTTCCGATTTCGTCGGAAAATATCACGGGATTCTGGGAACGCATGATCTGATCGTGCACAATTACGGACCGGACCGGAGCATGGCATCGATCCATGTTGAGGTGGCGGATGATGTGCCGATCGAGACGACGCACACGATTGTGGACAAGATCGAGAGAGATGCCTATCGGGAGCTCGGCGTGATGTTAGTCATTCACATGGACCCGGTGGATCTCCACAATACCCGTGCGAGAGAACTCAAGGAGAAGACGATTGAGATCATAAACGGCCTAGATTCGAGACTCAGCATTCACGATTTCCGGCTTGTCGAGGGAACAAAGAGAAGAAATCTGATTTTTGATCTTGTCGTGCCGAGAGATTACACAGAGCAGATGGAACATGCATTAAAAGAGCAGATCTGTCAGAAAATATTAGAGCAGGATAAAACTGCATATTGTATGATTCATATGGAGCACAGCTACGAGGATGACGATCCCGATCCGCGCGGCGAATGAAAATAAGTTCCGGAAAAATGCAATAAGACAGAGTTTTCCTGCATTAAATGATTAGAAAGGGAATCCGATTGAGCGACGAAGAACTTTTGATACGGGTCAGCCTCGGGGACAAAGAGGCATTTCATCAACTCTATCAGAATACAGACAGGGCTGTATACAGTTTTATCCTTTCCATCATCAAGAATCCTCAGGATGCGGAGGAAGTCATGCAGGAGACTTACATGAAAGTGTGGACTTCGGCGTCTTCCTACCAGTCACAGGGAAAACCGTTGGCGTGGATTTTTACGATTGCAAGGAATCTCTGCTATATGAAGTTTCGCGATCAGAAAAAGATTGCAGATGTGGGACTGGATGAACTGATGGGCGAGGAGACAGGGGAACTCTGCCTTCCGATTGAAAATATGGCAGATGCGATGGTCCTGAAAGCCGCATTCGAAATTTTGAAGGAGGAGGAGCGCCAGATTGTGCTTCTCCATGCGGGCGCCGGGCTGAAACATCGCGAAATTGCGGCGGATTTGAAGATGCCGCTTCCGACTGTGCTGTCAAAGTATAATCGCGCGGTTCGGAAATTAAAACAATATCTGAGAGAGGAGTGAGGACGGTGAAGCAGGAAACGGACAGGCAGAAGCAGAGCAGAATCAGCGGTGATATCAGTGATATCAGACGTGCTGGGTCAGATCATGCTGCCGGGTGGACAACCGGTCAGATTGAGAGCCATTTAAGATCCGCTGTCGGCGGACTCACTCCAGATCTTTTTGACCGCCTTGATTTATCGGTTCCTCAGGATCCGGTACCGAGGGTGATCACTCCGATTGCCTCTGTGCAGACGGCATCGCGGGATGAGGTGGCGTCAGAAGAGGGGAATAAAAAAACAATTCTTCGATTTGAGCGGCATCTGCGCCGGACGGCAGCGACAGCGGCCGCTTTTCTGTTCCTTTTGACAGCCGGAGGAGGCGCTTTGCAGTACCATGCCCGGAATGTGCGCGTGGATTCGGTCATCGGGATTGATGTCAATCCGAGTGTAGAGCTTTCGATCAATCAGAAGAGCCGGATTCTGACGGCGGAAGCACTCAATGAGGACGCAAAAGAGATTCTCTCCGACATGGATTTAAAGGGAGTGGATTTAAACGTGGCAGTCAATGCCGTCATCGGTTCGATGGTAACGCACGGCTATCTCGATGAGACAGAGAATGCGATTCTTGTGACTGTCAACAACGACAGTGTGAGCAAGGCGTCAAAACTTCGCAGCAGTGTCGTCGGGGATATTGAGACGACGCTAAGGGAGCACCAGGTTCAGGCGGTGGTCTACGACCAGCAGGCAGCGCCCGAGGATGACGAGGTGAGTGAGCTTGCGAAAGAGTATGGAATTTCCTATGGAAAGGCCTATTTCTTGAAGGAGTTGATTGCACAGAACAAGAATCTCACCATGGATGACATGAAGCGTTTTTCGACGATGACGATGGAAGAGATCGCAGCGCAGATCAACGAGGAGTCACTTGCACTCGGCGAGAAGGCAGAGCAGGCGAAGGAGACGGAATCAGAAACCGAGACATCACAGACGGCTCAGGCAGAGGAGACACAGACCGGGACGGCACAGTCACAGGAGAGTGTCCCGGAGATGGAAGTAGAAGAATCTAAGAGCGAACAGACGGCATCGCCGACACAGCCAGCTTCCTCGGCGGCAGCTGAGACTGAGGCGACAACTTCGGGTGCGGAAGACGAGGAAGATGTGATCGAGGATGACGGAGTCGAGATCGACTATGCTGAGTGGGAGGATGACCAGATCTTTGTCTACTTTGCAACGTTTGTGAAGTGGAAGAATCCGACGGTTCTGATCCGCGATGAGGATGGCAATCATTACCCGGCATATGTGGATGACACCTCGAAAGATGAGTGTGTGATCTCGGCGGAGGGTCTGGAAGGCGGAAAGACGTACACCTTTGTGCTCGGCGGTCTGACCCCGAGAGAAGGAAAACATGCGACGACGGTGACCGGAACGTTTGAGAAGCCGGAGATCGCCGAGGATGCGATGGATGATCCGGATGAGGACGAGGAGGAAGAGGAGGAGATCTCTCCTTCTTCAAAATCGGATAAGGAGTCGGGAAGTTCGCAGGCGGAATCTTCTAAAGAGTCGGAAGAATCCTCGGGAGATTCCGGGAAAGAGACGGCGGACAAAGACTCGAAGCAGGAAACAGTGGAAGAAAAGAAAATAGAAAAGAATTGATCTTTGAGCATTTTAAAAGAAGCGGGGGAGCGTCGCCGGCGCTTCCTCGATCGCTAAAAAAGAGCGTTAAAAATAAAATCGAAAAAAATAAAAAAAACGCTTGACGTTTTTGAAGTTATCATATATAATAATCTTCGTTGCAGTGATGGGCTATCGCCAAATGGTAAGGCAACGGACTCTGACTCCGTCATTTTCAAGGTTCGAATCCTTGTAGCCCAGTTCAAAAACTTCATATTGGTTTTTGTTTCTTATTGGGCTATCGCCAAATGGTAAGGCAACGGACTCTGACTCCGTCATTTTCAAGGTTCGAATCCTTGTAGCCCAGCGCTGAGAGAAAGATCTTCAGTTTTCGGACTGAGGATCTTTTTTTGTGTGATAGAAAGTTGCGTCTTTTTTGTCTTGTTTTTGCTGTGAGTTTTGTTTTTTGTTGAAAGCGCTTACAAAATGCACTTTATTTTCAGTACTTTGTTCCATTGAATAATGATTATGGAATCGCTTATAATGGGAGATACAGGCGGAGACGCGGGGGCGTATTCCTGCAAAAGACAAGTATGGAGGATGAGAGAGTGGATATTCGCTATTCTGCAAACCAGAGAGATTTCAAACGTTATACAACAGAAGAGACGAGAAAAGAGTTTCTGATTGAGAATTTATATGTGCCGAATGAGGTTGTTGCGGTATACTCCCATGTGGATCGTATGGTAACGCTCGGATGCATGCCGACGACGGAGACAGTTTCGATCGACAAGGGCATCGACATCTGGAAGAACTTCGGTACCCAGTATTTCCTTGAGCGCCGTGAGATCGGTATCTTCAACATCGGCGGAGCAGGAAGCATCACTGCAGACGGCGAGACGTTCAAGATGGGATATAAGGACTGCCTTTACATCACAAAGGGAACAAAAGAGGTATTCTTCGCGAGCGAAGATCCGGAGAATCCGGCAAAGTTCTACATGGTAAGTGCACCGGCGCACAAGGCATGCAAGACAACCTTCATTCCGATTGAGAAGGCTGCAAAGAGACCGATCGGTGCGATGGAGACTTCCAACAAGCGCGTGATCAACCAGTTTATCCATCCGGATGTGCTGGAGACCTGTCAGCTGTCCATGGGCATGACGGTTCTTGAGCCGGGCAGTGTATGGAACACGATGCCGGCACACACACACGAGAGAAGAATGGAGATCTACATGTACTTCGAGATTCCGGAGAACAACGTGGTCTTCCACATGATGGGTGAGGGTCAGGAAACCCGCCACATCGTGATGCAGAATGAGCAGGCAGTTATCAGCCCGTCCTGGAGCATCCACTCCGGAGCTGGCACAAGCAACTATACCTTTATCTGGGCAATGGGCGGAGAGAACCAGGCATTCGATGATATGGATACGATTCCGACCACAGAGCTGAGATAAAAAAGTGATTCCGGATGGAATCGGAATCTGTGAGAGTATTTTGACGATTGGATTTTCAGAGATTTAACAGGAGGAGAGAACCATGATTTTAGATAACGCAAAGAACATTGATTTTTACCGCACTCTGGGCATTGAGGGACGCTACGCAAAGGCAATCGACTTTTTGAAGAGCCATGATCTGGCAACCCTTGAGGATGGAAAGTACGAGATCGACGGAAAGAACGTATATGCAAATGTGATGAGCTACACCACCCTTCCGTGGGAGGAGGCAAAGTATGAGGCTCACCAGAACTACTCCGACATTCAGTATGTGATCTCCGGCGAGGAAGTGATGACCTATGCACCGGCAGAGGAGTTAAATCCGGCTGGACCGTACAATGCAGAGAAGGATGTTGTGAAGTTTGACAACGCCAATCCGGGTCTGAAGGTAACCTGCAAGGCAGGCGATTTCATGATCTTCTTCCCGTGGGATGGCCACAAGCCGAAGGCAGCAGCAGGCGAGCCGTCCATGGTTAAGAAGATTGTCGTAAAGATCTGCGAGAAATAAAGATAACGCAATAAATTCGTTGCCATTTGTGCACGGTATGAACGGCAACAAATAAATTTCGGGTGAGAGGTCGACATTGTGAGACCTCTCATTTCCTTTTTTTGAACATGTTTTTCTTTGAAAAAACGGTTGTGATTCCCGGCGGAATATGCGATAATGTACTGGACTTGACAGAAAGAGGGAAGAAAGCATGTATTCATTTGACAGCCGGGTTCGTTACAGTGAGGTAGACCAGAATCAGGAGCTGACGACGACCGGGATTATCAACTATCTTCAGGACTGTTCGACGTTTCAGTCAGAGGATCTTCATCTCGGCATTGACTATCTGACGGCACATCATAGAGCGTGGTTGCTTTCCTTCTGGCAGATTGTCATTGAACGCTATCCGAGACTTGGCGAACCGATCACGATCAGCACATGGCCGTATGATTTTAAGGGAATCTTCGGATACCGAAATTTCACGATTCGGGATAAGAACGGAGATTACCTTGTGAAAGCAAATTCACACTGGTTCTTTTTTGACACTGAGAAGGGAACTCCTGCGAGAGTGCAGGAGGGAGACATCCGGGGATATGGAGTCGGAAGTGAGGCAAAGTTGGACATGGAGTATGCACCGAGAAGGATTGAGATTCCGAAAGAGTACCGGGAATCCGAACCGGTTCTTGTTGTGCGTCACCATATCGACACGAATCATCACGTCAACAATGCGCAGTATGTGGAGATCGCAAGGGAAGTGCTTCCGGTGGAGATCCAGATCCGGGAGATTCGGGTGGAATACCAGAAGGCTGCGGTGCTCGGAGATGTGATTTATCCGCGGATCAGCGAGGATGGGGAGACGGCGACGGTCGCACTCTGCAACCAGGACGGCGCACCGTATGCTGTTGTATGGTTTAGGTACTGTTCTAGGTAGGTAGTTTCGGAACCGAAACTGCCGTATGATACAGTTGCGGCAGCGGATTTTGCCGATTTGGAATGCGAAGCATCGGCAAAATCGATTACTGGTTGAGCGAAGCGAAAGCAGTAATATGGTTTCGGTACTGTTCTAGGTAGGAATTTTCTGAACTGAAAATTCTGTAAGACACAGCGGCAATGACAGAATGAGGAATAGCAGGAGAGGGTCGTATAAGCGGCCAGAAAGCGAGAATGCAATGATTGAACTTGGAAAGATACAGACACTTACTGTTCTGCGAGAGAAGGCGTTTGGCGTCTATTTAGGACATCAGCAGGATGCAGAGCATGCGGTTCTGCTTCCGCGCAAACAGGTTCCGGAGGGAACCAAGACAGGAGATGAACTGTCTGTGTTTGTGTACAAGGATTCAGAGGACCGCATGATTGCCACAACGGGAACTCCGAAACTTCAGGTGGGTGAGACTGCCGTGCTTGAGGTCAAGGATGTCGCAAAGATCGGTGCATTTCTGGATATGGGACTGGAGAAGGATCTTCTTCTTCCGTTCAAGGAGCAGAATCACCGTGTGGTGAAGGGAGAGAAATGTCTGGTTGCGCTCTACATCGACAAGAGCGGTCGCCTTGCAGCAACCATGAATGTATATCCCTACATGCATGCAGACTCAGAGTATAAAAAAGATGACCGTGTGACCGGAACGATTTACGAGATCAACGAGAATCTCGGAGCTTTTGTTGCGGTTGAGAACCGGTATTACGGTTTGATCCCGAAGCGGGAGCTGTACGGGGATTTCCATCTCGGAGATACCGTTGAGGCGCGCGTGGTGAAAGTCCGTGAGGATGGCAAACTTGATTTGAGCCCGAGACAGAAGGCATATATGCAGATGGATGAGGACGCAAAGCAGGTTCTGAAGGCGATCGACGAGTTTGACGGCGTGCTTCCGTTCAACGATAAGGCACGGCCGGAGACGATTCTGCGCGAGATGAAGATGAGCAAGAATGCCTTTAAGCGCGCAGTGGGACGCCTGTTAAAAGAGGGCAAGATCCGAATTACAGAAAAAACGATTGAGAGAGTGTAACTGTTTCGTGAATAAAAAGAGAAAAACAGTTATCAAAGAATTTAATAGGAGGACGTTTTGGACACTATAGACTACTATAATAAGTATGCATCCAAGATTTTTGAAGATACGGTGGACCGTGATACAGAAGAACTGAGGGAAGAATTTCTGAGCTATTTACAGCCGGGAGATACGATTCTTGATCTGGGCTGTGGCTCAGGAAGAGACAGCCTCGCATTTTACGATCTGGGGTATGACGTGACACCGTTAGATGCATCGGAGGAAATGTGCAAACTTGCAGAGATTCACACAGGACTGGAAGTTCTGCAGATTTCTTATGAAGATATGGAGTTTAATGAAGCTTTTGACGGAGTCTGGGGCTGTGGAGCACTGATCCATGAGCCGGAGGATGAGCTGGAAGGCATTCTGGATAAGATTGCCGATGGACTCTGTCAGAAGGGTGTCCTGTTTCTCTCCTTCCTGGAGGGGGATTTTGAGGGAATCCGAAGCGGACGTTATTTCTGTGAGTACACGGAAGAGCAGCTGGAGCGCATTCTGCGCGAGACCGGCAGATTTGAGATCATCCGTCTGTGGCGCACCGAGGACGAGGAGCATGACGGCGGAGAGCGCTGGCTGAACCTGCTGGCGAGAAAGATCTCATGAAATAGCCAAAAAAACAGAAAAATTTTCTCCGAATCTGTCTGAATTTTGCCAGTTTGTGCAGATTTGAGACAGGAAATTGTACAAGGAACGGTACACGAACTTGGGCGAGATTCACAAACTTTTCGTGCCAATGCGGGGATGAGAGTGGTTTTGAGGCAAAGTTTATCGAATTTTTACAGTAAAATCAGGCGGATTTCCGCCTGATTTTGTTATTTACAGCACTTTTTAAATTAGTTAAGCAATTCTGACAAAAAGCGGAAAAGCAATTTGGATATTCGGCACATGGAAGAAAAAGAGGAGATATTGTATGATAGGACCATCAACCGATGAGCTGTAAAACAGCTGGTTTGCCCGTGGCATGATGGATAAAATGGGGAGATCCGAAGTCACACAGGCAGAAATAGCAGGAGGACAATATAATGGCAAGTTTATCACTGAGACATGTAACCAAAGCATATCCGAACGGATTTGTTGCAGTAAAAGATTTTAACCTGGAAATCGCAGACAAGGAGTTCATCATCTTCGTAGGACCGTCCGGATGCGGTAAGTCCACCACCCTTCGTATGATCGCAGGTCTGGAAGACATCTCTTCCGGTGAGCTGTATATCGACGGCAAGCTTGTAAATGATGTAGAGCCGAAGGATCGTGATATCGCAATGGTATTCCAGAACTACGCTCTGTATCCGCATATGACCGTATATGACAACATGGCATTTGGTCTGAAGCTGAGAAAGACTCCGAAGGATCAGATTGATAAACTGGTTCAGGAAGCAGCAAGAATCCTGGATCTGTCCCATCTGCTTGACCGTAAGCCGAAGGCTCTGTCCGGTGGTCAGAGACAGCGAGTTGCAATGGGCCGTGCAATCGTTCGTAACCCGAAAGTATTCCTGATGGATGAGCCGCTGTCCAACCTGGATGCGAAGCTGAGAGGCCAGATGCGTATCGAGATCTCCAAGCTGCATCAGAGACTGCAGGCAACCATCATCTATGTAACCCATGACCAGACCGAGGCTATGACCTTAGGAACCAGAATCGTTGTCATGAAGGACGGCGTGGTTCAGCAGGTAGATTCTCCGCAGAACCTGTATGATAAGCCATGCAACAAGTTCGTTGCCGGATTCATCGGCGCTCCGCAGATGAACCTGATCGATGCTGTTGTCGGCAAGGCTGGCTCCGATGTGACCCTGACCTTTGACAACCACACCATCACCGTACCGGCTGAGAAAGGCAAAGTTCTGGATCAGAAGGGATATGTTGGAAAGACCGTTACTCTTGGTATCCGTCCGGAGGATCTGCATGATGACGAGGCATTCCTCGCAGCATCTCCGAAGAGCGTGATCGAGGCTACGATCCGTGTATACGAGCTGCTTGGTGCAGAGGTATATCTGTACTTTGACATCAACGATACGAACTGCACTGCACGTGTAAAACCGAACACAACCGCAAGACCGGGTGATGTGATCAAACTGGCTCTGGATCTGGAGAAGATTCACGTATTCGATAAGGAGACTGAGCAGGTAATCGTTAACTAGGATACTGTTTAAAACAGGCGTAAATTTAAGATTTCTGAATCTTTTATAAAAAGAGCAGGCAAGTGTGATACTTGCTTGCTTTTTTTATTATTTTGCATTAAGATATAGGCTAAGGAAAGTTTCTTTTTGTCAGGATACAGGGACAAAAAAAACCTCATGGCTTCAAAAATGCAGCGTATCTGTGCGAGGTTTTCTCACAGCCGGCGCAAAATGTGCAGACTGACGGAACAGTTACCATGCAACAAAATATAGAATAAGGAGCGTGTGTTATGATTTCAAATCAGATTCTTCAGAACACGATTGACGGATTAAAAGGCATTACCAGAATCGATCTCTGTATTTGTGATACAGAAGGAAAAGTGCTGGCTTCCACATTCCCGGATGCGGAGGAGTATGAGAGCTCCATTCTCTCCTTCGTGGATTCCCCGGCAGACAGCCAGGTGGTACAGGGATATCAGTTTTTCAAGGTATTTGATGAGCATCAGCTCGAGTACATCCTTCTCGCGCGCGGCGGAAGTGATGACGTATATATGGTAGGAAAGCTGGCTGCTTTCCAGATCCAGAATCTTCTTGTCGCATACAAGGAGCGCTTTGACAAGGACAACTTTATCAAGAACCTTCTTCTTGATAACCTCCTTCTGGTTGACATTTACAACCGCGCAAAGAAACTTCACATTGAGACGAATGTGAAGAGAGTGGTCTTCCTGATTGAGACCAAGCATGAGAAGGATGTCAATGCACTTGAGACTGTCCGCAGCCTCTTTGCGGCAAAGACAAAGGACTTCATCACGGCAGTTGATGAGAAGAACATCATTCTCGTCAAGGAAGTCAAGGCAGGAGAGAATTACGAGGATCTCGAGAAGACCGCCAATATGATTCTCGACATGCTCAACACCGAGGCGATGACAAAAGTTCATGTCGCTTTCGGTACGATTGTCGGAGACATCAAGGAAGTATCCCGTTCTTATAAGGAAGCAAAGATGGCACTCGATGTCGGAAAGATCTTTTACAGCAGCAAGAATGTCGTTGCCTACAACCGTCTGGGAATCGGCCGTCTGATCTATCAGCTTCCGCTTCCGCTGTGCCGGATGTTCATCAAGGAGATCTTCGAGGGCAAATCCCCGGATGAGTTCGATGAGGAGACTCTGACCACGATCAACAAGTTCTTTGAGAACAGCCTGAATGTATCTGAGACCTCCAGACAGCTTTACATCCACAGAAATACTCTGGTATATCGTCTGGATAAGCTCCAGAAGAGCACCGGTCTGGACCTGCGCGTATTCGAGGATGCGATCACGTTCAAGATTGCTCTGATGGTTGTAAAATATATGAAGTATATGGAGAGCCTGGATTATTAATTATGATTGAGATTCAGAATGTGTGCAAGACCTATGAAAACGGAAGCAGAGCTCTGCGAAACATCAACATCGAGATTGAGGATGGGGAGTTCGTCTTTATTATGGGACGAAGCGGTTCTGGAAAGACGACGCTGTTCAAACTTCTGATGAAGGAGACAGAACTGACTTCCGGAAAGATTCTTGTAAACGATATGGATCTGCAGAAAATGCCGAGGCGTTATGTTCCGAAATACCGGAGAAAACTGGGAGTCGTTTTTCAGGACTTCCGTCTCCTCCGGGACCGGAATGTCTTTGAGAATGTAGCGTTTGCCCAGCGGGTTGTCGGAGCGTCGACGAGAAGCATCCGCCAGTCCGTGCCGGAGATGCTTAAACTGGTGGGGCTTTCTTCCAAATATAAGTCTCTGCCGCAGCAGCTTTCAGGAGGAGAACAGCAGAGAGTTGCAATTGCGCGCGCGCTGATCAACCGGCCGGAAGTGCTGCTTGCGGATGAACCTACCGGAAATCTCGACCAGGAGAATGCGATCGAGATTATGAAACTGCTCGAGCAGATTAACCAGCTTGGAACGACTGTTGTGGTGATTACGCACAGTCAGGAGATTGTCTCCCGGATGGGCAAGCGTATCATCAAACTGGAAAAGGGACAGATTGTCAGCGACAGCAAAGCGAAGGGGCAGGCAGATTCATGAGAATTAGTACATTTTTTTATTGTCTGAAACAGGGTGTAAAGAATATATGCAGGAATATCTGGTTTTCGCTTGCGTCTGTGGCGACGATTGCTGCATGTATTTTTTTATTTTGCCTGTTTTTTTCCATTGTGGCAAATGTTCAGTACATGGTCCACAATGTGGAGAGCACAGTGGGAATCACGGTGCTGTTTGATGAAAATCTGACGGAAGATCAGATTAAGGAGATCGGAACGGAGATCGCCGCGCGCCCGGAGATCCGGTCGATGAAATTTGTGTCGGCGCAGGAGGCGTGGGATTCCTTTAAGAAACAGTATTTTGAGGGAATGGAGGAACTCGCTGACGGATTTGAGCAGGACAACCCGCTCGCGGGGTCTTCTTCCTATGAGATTTATTTGAACGATTTGTCAGAGCAGCCGCAGGTTGTGGCGTATCTTCAGGGAATTGAGGGAGTCCGTCAGGTGAATTATTCGAACACCGCAGCGGCGGGACTGACGAGTTTCAACAAGATGGTGGGACTGCTCTCCTTAGTGATTATTGCAGTTCTTCTCGCCGTCTCGGTCTTCCTGATTAACAACACGATCTCGGTTGCCGCGGCTTTCCGCAAGCAGGAGAGTCAGATCATGCGGCTGATCGGAGCGACGAATTTTATGATCCGCGCACCGTTCATTGTTGAGGGTGTGCTGATCGGACTGGCGGGAGCGGTGATTCCTCTTGCGGCGATGTTTTTTCTGTACACGAAATCTGTGGTTTATCTGATGGATCGCTTCCGGATTCTGTCAAATATGTTTTACTTTATTCCGGTGCAGGAGATCTATCCGATCATGATCCTTGTGGCACTCGTGCTCGGAGTTGGAATTGGATTTTTTGGAAGCTTCTTTACAATCCGCAAATATCTGCGAGTATGAATTACCACGTCTGAAGTCTCCGTTTCCTACGCCATCAGGCGTGGTTTCTGAAAGACTACGATAAGTGGCTTATGGCTATTCACAAAGCCCTATCCCAATGGGATTACTTTTAAGCGACTGTTTGACGCAAAGTATGT
>NZ_JBNMIC010000051.1:0-15127 GCF_050873065.1 Brotaphodocola sp. | reverse complement strand
TCTTTTTTATAAGAATTTTCAGGGTTTTAAACACTGTTCAATCTTTCATTTTCAAGGTTCAGTTTTTGTTGTTTGCTTGTCTCTCTCGAAACAGCTTGTATATTTTATCAAACTCTTTCATGTTTGTCAAGCACTTTTTTCATCTTTTTTCAAAGATTTTTCCGATTCAAAAATCGGAAGCGCAGAAGGAGGGATTTGAACCCTCGCGCCGCTATTAACGACCTGCACCCTTTCCAGGGGTGTCCCTTCAGCCTCTTGGGTACTTCTGCAAAGTACCGATGCCTGAACATCAGTTATATCATATTTAATTGGCAGGCCAATGTTTCTTGCCTGTCCAGCGGAGAGGGTGGGATTCGAACCCACGCGCCCTTGCGGACAAACGGTTTTCAAGACCGCCTCGTTATGACCACTTCGATACCTCTCCTCAAACGTGCTCTGCTATTTTAACAGAAGTTTTTCCGTTTGTCAAGAGCTTTTTGAAATTATTTTTTAATGTCTTAGCTGTGAACTCTCGTTTCGTCTGTTTCCGTTCAGCGCTGCAACGATTAATGATTCTACCACCAACATTTCATTCTGTCAACACTTTTTTCGAACTTTTTTTACATTTTTTTCAAATGCTGCCAAATTCCCCTGTTTTCTCACCATTTTCCGGTTATCCACGCCCATTTGAGCTGACGCTCGCAGAGACTTGGCGCGCTATTTTTCCGCCCTCCGATGTTCCAGAAGCGCCTCTGCAAGTACAAGATCTTCCGGCGTCGTGACTTTCAGATTCTCATAGCTTCCAGCGACCAGTTTCACTTTTTGCTGCGTACAGGTCTCCACAACCATCGCATCATCGGTGATTCCCTTCTGGAGAGACTCATCCTGCATCAGGCAGTCATAAGCCCCTCGCACAAGCTCATAGGAGAATGCCTGCGGGGTCTGAATCTGCCAGAGTTTCGAGCGATCCGGGGTTGCCTGTGCATACCCCGCCTCATCCGCAATCTTAATCGTATCCTTCACCGGCATTCCAGCTACGCATGCCTTCCACTCGATTGTCTCCTCCACAATCCGGTCAATCATCGATGCCGTAATCAGAGGACGTGCCCCATCATGGATCAGGACATAATCGCAGCCTTTGAGCGCCTTTAATCCCTCATAGACAGAGTGGTAGCGTTCTTTTCCACCCGGAACAACCGCACAAACTTTCTGAAGATGCATGGGGGCGAGAATCTCCCTGCGGACATACTCCTCCTCGCCCGCACCTACGACAAGCACAATCCGATCCACACAACTGTGTTCAAAGGCCTCGAGTGCATAACAGATCAGAGGACATCCCGCCAAGAGCAGATACTGCTTCTGAATCTGACTGTGCATCCGTTTCCCCTGTCCTCCGGCAAGTACCACTGCACCCGTTTTTTTTCCTGTATGCTCTACGCATTCCTGTAATGGCTCTCTCTGTTCTGTCGTCTGCATCCCGATTTCCCCCAGCATTTCTTTGTGAACAAATCTTTAATTATCAATTATCTTTATTGTCTTAGCTTAATTTCTTAATTTCTTAAATTCTCTTAACCGTCTCAGTGATCTCCATTATCCTATTGCTGTCTTAGCTGCCCTGTTTTTAGCGCTCTCCCAGTTTCAGATTCGGAACCGCATTCAAATCCCATCCATGACGGGTTCCCTTTATGTACTCGTAATAAGCTGCCACTCCAATCATTGCCGCATTATCTGTACAGAAAATCGGTGACGGATGGTAAAAATGGATTCCCGCCTTGTCACAGGCCGTCTGCATCGCTGTTCTGAGCGCAGAATTGGACGCAACTCCGCCGGCAATCGCCAGACGATCATATCCATAATTTTTTGCTGCAAGCACAGCACGGCTGACAAGTGCTTCAACGACTGCGTTCTGGAACGATGCCGCCAGATCCGGCACACAGATCTCCTCACCTGTCATCTTTGCCTTGTTGATATAGTTGAGAACCGCTGACTTGATTCCGCTGAAACTGAAGTCATACGGAGATCCCTCAACTTTTGCGCGCGGAAATTCCATTGCGTGAGGATTTCCTTCTCTCGCCGCCTTATCAATCTTCGGACCGCCCGGATATCCAAGTCCAACTGCACGTGCAACCTTGTCAAACGCCTCTCCCGCTGCATCATCGCGCGTTCTTCCGATAATCTCAAACTCCCCGTAATCTTTTACGATCACAAGATGCGTGTGTCCGCCTGAGACGATCAGGCACACGAACGGAGGCTCTAAATCCAGATTTTCAATATAGTTTGCGGACACATGTCCCTCGATATGATGAACACCGACAAGCGGCTTTTTCGCAGCGTAGGCGATTGCCTTTGCCTCCGCAACGCCGACAAGCAGAGCCCCCACAAGTCCCGGACCGTAAGTGACTCCGATTGCCGTAATATCATCCAAAGTCACATCCGCATCAGAAAGTGCCTGCTCAATCACCTGATTAATCTTCTCAATGTGTTTTCTCGACGCAATCTCCGGCACAACTCCGCCAAACTGGGTGTGCAGCGCAATCTGAGAAGAAATCACATTGGAAAGCACCTCCCTGCCGTTTTTCACAACCGAGGCTGCTGTCTCATCACAGGAGCTCTCAATTCCGAGAATCAAAACATCCTTCTTCTCTTTTTCTCTTGTACCTTCTTTTTTTCTCTCTGTGTCTTTCTCTGTATCTTTCTCTGTCTCTTTCTCTTCCATCATCATGATTCCTGCTTTTCTCCGCTTTCTTCCTCAAACATCAATTCCCTTGTCCAGCCATCTCTCGCTGCCTTTGCCCTCGGGAAAATCTTCTTCACCTTATCCATAAATTCATCCGGTCTTGTCAGGGACGGACTGTAATGCGTCAGCCACATCTCCCTCGGCTGTGCACGCCGCGCAAGATCTGCCGCCTCATACATCGTCATATGGCGATGTTCTCTCGCCTTTGCTTCTTTTCCATCCTCGCCGTACATTCCCTCACAGATAAAGAGATCTGCATCCTGCGCATACTCCGCAATCACCGGAACCGGACGCGTATCCGTGCAGTAAGTTACCTTGAGTCCCCTGCGATCCGGTCCGAGAACCATATCCGGCGTGTAGGTCACTCCGTCAATCTCTAAGGTCTCTCCCTTCTGGAGACGGCTCCACGCCTTCATCGGCACGCCCTGCGCCTTTGCTCTCTCTAAATCAAACTTTCCCGTTCTTGGAATAGAAATCGAGTATCCGTAACAGATTACATTGTGGTTGACGCGGTAGGCATCGATCGTGTACGGCCCGATTTTGAGCTGCTGTCTCTGCTCCTCAAGCTCGATAAACTGCAACGGAAACGGAAGTTCCGGCGCAATCACCCGCAGTGCTCCGACAACGCGCTCAAGCCCCTTCGGACCAATTAACGTCAGCGGTTCCGTGCGCTCCGCATTTCCCATCGTGAGCAGCAGTCCCGGAAGGCCACTGATGTGATCGGCATGATAATGGGTAAAACAGATGACATCAATCGGTTTCGGGCTCCATCCCTTTTCCTTTAACGCAACTTGGGTTCCTTCTCCACAGTCAATCAAAAGACTGCTTCCGTCACAGCGCGCCATCATGGCAGTCAGCCATCGGTACGGAAGAGGCATCATTCCTCCGGTTCCCAATAAACAAATATCTAACATAAATGTATGTTCCTCACTTCTGACAATTATGAACGACCCGAGTTTCTTCTCGTCGTTCACGCTTATCAAATGATAACACACCCTTTACATGAATTCAACCTGTTCCTCGGTCTCCACAGCAATCCGAAAACCCGAGATCAGCTCATCATAACACGATTCACACAAATCCCAGTGGTGTATCTCTCCATCTTTCTCGGAAAAAAAATTCCAGCTCTGACTCCCCTCAAAAAATCCCTCTTTCACAATTCCATCCTGCACAATCAGACGTTTTCCGCACTGGTTGCAGATCAGGGTGCGGATCTTCCCGCTTTCCGTATATCTCTTCAAATTCCTGTCCTCGCTCTCTTTTTGCGTTTTCTTCCTGCGCCTTTTCTCCTCCGCTGCTTATACATGTTCTGTCCTGTGTCACCTTAATATGCAAAGAAAAAAGGGTACCCTCCTGCTCGGGTACCCCTGCATTATAAACGCAAGCTTCTCTGTTTTTAAGTGGGAATTGATGTCAAATGAATGTCAATTTCCGCCGCTTTCCATCCGCTTCCACATGATCACGGCATCTTCTGTCGGATTATGGTAATATCCCTTTCTCACAGCCTCCGCACGAAATCCCCATGACTCATAAAGATGGCGGGCTGCAACGTTGCTCTCACGGACTTCCAGACTGATTGCAGTCACCTGTTCAAACGCAGATTTTTCCATCATGCTTCTCATCAGCTGACCTGCAATTCCCATTTTTCGAAACTCTGGTCTCACCGCAATTCTCTGCACTTCTCCCTCACCGGCAAGAATCCTTAAATTGCTGTATCCCAGAATTTGTCCGTCCTGCGCGAACACATAGTAGGTATCATAGGCACTGTAAAGACCGGATTCGAGAAGTTTATATGACCAGTTTTCAGAAAAACAGACCTGTTCCAACTCTGCAACCTGATCGAGGTCGCCCGCTTCCATCAGACGAATCACGACTGCACCTCTCTCCGGCTTTCACCTTCGCATTCACCTGCATTCTTCTTTGTGCTTCCATCTCCGACGGAATGACCCGCTGCAAGTTCCGCAACCTTTCCCTGGCGTTTTGCCTCCTCAAGCTCTCTCTCCGCCTGTGCCTTGCGCAGATAATCCGGCTTGTGCTCCATTGCACTCTCCGTCTTTCCCTCCGCAAAATAAACCGCTCCAAGCGCTGCCACACTCGCCGCACGCTGACGGCTGCACTGTGCCGGTGCAAAAGAGTACGGAATCTCAAGATTTTCTTTCAGGATCTGGGCACTGACCGGAACGCCATCCCCGAGGAAAATCACACGCTCTCCATACTTATTCAGCTCTCGCGCAAGTTCCCTGACATCCATTGCACACGGCTCCATCACCGTCTCAAATTCCTGCTCAAAGCGATAGATTCCCGTATACACCTGACTGCGCCGTGCATCCATCATCGGACAGATCAGTGCGGAGGTTCCGTACAGGTTATATGCCATCGCATCGAGAGTCGGCACATGGATCAGCGGTTTCTTCAGCGCAAGGCCAAGTCCCTTCGCCGTGGCAGATCCGATTCGCAGACCGGTAAAGGATCCCGGACCTCCGGAAACCGCAATCGCATCGATCTCATTCAGATCAAGCTCCAGCATCCGGCACACCTCATCAATCATCGGAAGCAGAGTCTGTGAATGTGTCTTTTTAAAATTTACCGTGTACTCTGCCGTCACCACTTCGTCTGTGACAACCGCCACAGATGCAACGAGAGATGAACTTTCAATTCCCAAAATTTTCATAAATAAAATCCTCTCAATAAATCCTCTCAATTTTTTATTTCAGTTTCATTATAAAAGCCAAACAAACTTAGTAAATCTAACCAATTCAATCCATTTAACAAACCTAATAAACGCTGATCTTTCTGTAATCAAATCCCTGCTCAAGATCTTTCTCAATCCGAATGTGAATCACATTTTCCGGCAAAATTTCCGGCACAAGCTGTGCCCACTCAATCAGGCAGACTCCATTTCCATAGAAACAATCCTCATACCCGATCTCATCCATCTCACTCACATCTCCGATTCGATAAACATCAAAATGATACAGTGGGAGGCGTCCCTCCTCATACTGCTGTACAATCGTGAATGTCGGGCTGTTTACCGGTCCCTCGATTCCGAGCCCCGCCGCAAAACCCTGAGTGAAAACGGTTTTTCCCACTCCGAGATCTCCATCCAGACAATAAATCTGTCCCGGCTGTGCATTCTTGCCCATCTCGAATCCAAACGCATACGTCTCCTCCGGCCCGTTTGTTATTTTTTCCATCGCCTGCATCTCTTGTTATCCCTTCTGTCCTGTCCTTCTTACTTAGCTATTTCTCACTTATCTATTTCTTACTTATTTATCTTTCTTACTCTTCTTGTCTTTACTTTCTTCTTAATTCTTATCCTTACCTTGATTATCCTTACCTTGATCTTGTGATCCCGCTTATCCCGGTCTGCCTGATCTACCTGATCTGCTGATTCTCTTTCTTTTTTATTTATTGATCTTCATGGTGAGAGCAATCCGCTTTTTCGCAAGATCCACGCTGAGGACTTTTACCTCCACGATGTCTCCGACACTGACTGCCTCAAGAGGATGGCGAATATACCTGTCTGTCATCTGTGAAATATGCACAAGTCCATCCTGGTGAACTCCGATATCGACAAAAGCTCCGAAATCAATGACATTTCTCACCGTTCCCTGAAGGATCATTCCGGGTTTTAAATCTTTCATCTCCATAACGTCTGTCCGAAGAATCGGCTTTGGCATCTCCTCTCGCGGATCTCTCCCCGGCTTCTCCAGTTCCTTCACAATATCCCGCAGTGTCACTTCACCGATTCCAAGCTCCTCAGCCAGCTTTCCGTAATCAGAAATCTTCCTGTCAAGACCGGAAACTCCGCCTTTTGCAAGATCCTCCACTCCATATCCCATCTTTTTGAGCAGCTTCTGCGCCGGTCCATAGCTCTCCGGGTGTACGGAGGTCGCATCGAGAGGATTCTTTCCTCCACTGATTCTAAGAAATCCCGCACACTGTTCATATGCCTTCGGTCCGAGTTTTGCAACTTTCAAAAGCTGTTTTCTCTCTGTAAATGCGCCGTTCTCCTCGCGGTAATCCACAATATTTTTCGCGATCGTCTTCGTGATTCCGGAGATATACCCGAGAAGCGGGGCGGACGCCGTGTTTAAATCCACTCCAACGCGGTTTACACAGTCCTCCACGACACCACCGAGCGCAGCACTCAGATTTTTCTGGTTCATATCGTGCTGATACTGTCCGACACCGATCGAGGCCGGATCGATCTTTACGAGTTCCGCAAGCGGATCCTGAAGGCGTCTCGCAATCGAGGCTGCACTTCTCTGTCCGACATCGAAATTCGGAAATTCTTCCGTCGCCAGCTTGCTCGCCGAGTAGACAGACGCTCCCGCCTCATTGACAATCACATACGAGACCTTTTCCGGAATTTCTCTTAAAAGCTCCACAATAATCTTTTCCGACTCTCTCGAAGCAGTTCCATTTCCCACAGAGATCAGGGAGATTCCATACTTGTGAATCAGATTTTTTAAGATCTTCTTTGACTCCTCCACCTTGTTCTGCGGGGCAGTCGGGAAAATTACGGTTGTGTCGAGAACTTTTCCCGTCGGATCCACAACCGCAAGTTTACATCCCGTCCGAAACGCAGGATCCCATCCGAGAACCACTTTTCCTGCGATCGGAGGCTGCATCAGAAGCTGCTGAAGATTTTTTCCAAAGACATGAATCGCTCCGGCTTCCGCCTGTTCCGTCAGGCTTCCCCGGATCTCCCGCTCAATCGCCGGGGCAATCAGGCGTGCATAGCTGTCCTGAATCGCCTCTGAAAGAATCTCCCTTGTGTGCGGATTCGGATTCTTTCCGCGAATCACCTGACGTTCCAGATAAGCCAGAATCTCCTCCTGCGGTGCCTCAATCCGGACGCTCAGAATCTTCTCTTTTTCTCCGCGGTTGAGCGCAAGCACACGATGACCGGCGCACTTTTTGACCGGCTCCTGATAAGAATAATACATCTCATACACGGATTCCTGCTTCTCATCTTTTGCGCTCGAGACAATCAGTCCTCTGTCCATCGTCGCCCGGCGAATCCAGGTTCGGTAATCCGCCTGATCAGAAATGTGCTCTGCAAGAATATCTCTTGCTCCGTCAAGCGCTGTCTGCACATCCGGCACTTCCTTTTCCGGTGCGACATATGCCTGTGCCATTTTACGCAAATCCTCATCCATCTTCTGGAGAAGAATCAGATTGGCGAGCGGTTCAAGTCCCCGCTCCTTTGCAATCATCGCCCTCGTCCTCCGCTTTGGACGATACGGCAGATAGAGATCCTCAACTGCGACCATCGTCTCAGCTGCGCGGATCTTTTCCTCCAGCTCCGGTGTAAGTTTTCCCTGTTCGCGGATCGTCGATAGCACCTGCTCTTTCTTTTCTTCAAGAGCGCGCAGATACTTCAACCGCTCATCCAGATTTCTAAGCACCTCATCATTCAGGGATCCCGTGACTTCTTTGCGGTAACGGGCGATAAACGGGATGGTATTTCCCTCATCAATCAATCGAACTGCCGCCTCTGCCTGCTTATAGCCGATCTGCAATTCTTCCTGCAAAACTTTTATAATATCCATATGCTTCCATATATCCTGTCTGATATTCTATATAAAAACTGTATCATACGGAATTTCCATTTCCAGTTCTGAAAATTCCTACATACAAATCGTAATCATTGTACCTCATATCAGATTCAGATTCAAGTCGGCCCTTGAGGTTGATTTCGTTTTGTGCTACAATGGCGATACTATTTTGTCGAAGTTCAGAAACTTTCTACCCGTATACAGTAACACCATTTTCTGCAAAATGATTAAGAAAGCAATAAGAGAGGTACCTTATCCCATGACACCATCTGAATCACCAAAGTCCGCATTCCATATCTGCGCTACCATCAGTCTGCTCTGCGGCATTCTCGGCATTTTCTCATTTTTTTATCCGCCGATCCAGCTGATTTTCGGCTCATCCGCACTGATTCTCGCCTATGTATCCAAAAACAGCGGATCCCTGCGCGCTCCTGCCATCGCCGGAATCATTCTTGGAATCCTGTGCATCATCTCAAGTTTCGTGATTTTCAAGGAGTATGTGTGGCTCATGGATCTGCTCGATGATCCCGCCTCCTCAGCAGAAATCAAGGCAATGTTTGAAGAGTACCGGGAACTGATTGAACAGGCTCTCCCCATCCCGACTACCTGACAAAATTCATCAGAAACACTTCACTCAAACCAAAAAATCTATCAGATTCTCGTTATATCAAGGAAACAAAAAAACACCGGCATCTTCCCTGAACTTATCCCAGGAAATATGTCGGTGTTTTTATTTGAAACTGTAAACTGTAACCAGAAATATAAATCTTGAGATTTCTTAGATTCTCGCACGGATAAACTGAAGCACCTCAGCCTCAAGTTCAGCCTTCTTTGCCATGAAAGAAGACTCCGTCATCTCCTCGGTCAGAACTGCAAACTCTCCGGTTCCGTCGAGAACAATCTTCTCAACTTTTCCGAATGCCTCCTCAACCGTCTTTTCCTTATCTGCTAAGGTACCTGCAATACGAACGAAGTAACGGTGGCGGGAAGACAGCATCGGCGCAATCTCAAGGCGCTTTGCATCCCAGCCGAGACGGACATTCTGATTCAGATTCTGGGCCTCCTCAATGATGTCTGCGACAACCGCACTTGCAGTCGGGAGCTTTCCTGCACCGCTTCCGTAGTACATGGAAGTTCCGAGCATGTTGCCCTCAACGAGAATTCCGTTAAATACATCGCTGACCATGTAGAGCGGATGATCTTTTCCGATCATCACCGGTGCTACCCATGCATGTACCTTGTCACCATCAACCTGACTTGTTCCGAACAGTTTTACAGAGGTTCCCATCTTCTCTGCATAGCGGAAATCCATATCCGTGATCTTTGTGATTCCCTCGGTGTAGATATCCTCGTAATTGACTTCATGGCCGGTTGCCATTGCGGTCAGAATTGCGATCTTGCGGCAGGTATCATGACCTTCCACATCTGCCTCCGGATTGCGCTCTGCGTAGCCGAGATCCTGCGCCTCTTTCAGGGCAGACTCAAATGTCGCTCCGCATTTATCCATCTTCGTCAGGATGTAGTTCGTCGTACCGTTCAGGATTCCGGTGATCTCCTCGATCTTCTCTCCGTTCAGGCAGCGATACAGCGGGCGGATAATCGGGATACCGCCTCCAACGCTTGCCTCAAACATAAAGTTTACGGATTTCTCACGTGCGATCTCAAGAAGCTCGGTTCCGTAAGCTGCCACCAGTGCCTTGTTGGAAGTCGTCACATTCTTTCCTGCCAGCAGGCACGCCTTTACAAACGGATAGGACGGATTTAAGCCCCCCATTGTCTCCACCACAATGCTGATCTCCGGATCCTCCTCGATCACCTTGAAATCATGGATGATCTTGTCAGCGACCGGGCTGTCCGGAAAATCTCTCAGATCCAGCACATACTTTAATGCCACTTCCTCACCGACTGCCGCTACAATCTTCTCTCTGTTCTGCTCAAGAACCTCCGCAACACCGGAACCGATTGTGCCATAACCCATGATTGCTACCTGTATCATTGTCTCTTCCTCACTTTTCTCTGGTTTTCCCGGCCTGCTTATTCTCTGGCCAGAATCTTAACGTAATGAATGCCCTGCTGTTCCTCAATCTCCTCCACCATCTTTGATACATTTCCGGTGTTGGATTTGACCTCGACAGACAGAGTCAGCGTCGCCACGCCATTGACGGGAATACTCTGGTGAATCGTAAGAATGTTCGCCTTATAAACTGCTACAATGTGAAGCAGATCGGAGAGGAGCCCCTGCTCATCATCCATCTGAACCACAAATGTGACTGTTTTTCCCTTTGTGTTGTCATAGAACGGAAAGATGTCATCCTTGTACTTGTAAAAAGAGCTGCGGCTCAAGCCGACCCGTTCTGTGGCATCCTGCACCGTCAGCGCCCGCTCCGATTCGAGAAGCCTTTTCGCTTCCACAACCTTCAACAGTACTTCCGGCACCGCTTTCTGCTTTACCACAAAATACTTGCTCTTTTCCTCTGCCATCTCTGATTTCCCTCCGTCGTTTGTTCGTGTAACAAGCACACTTGTGCTCATGTGGAAGATATTAGCACAAAAAGAAACAGGATGCAAGCATTTTATAACATGCATCCTGTTTTCCATGATATTCATTCGCCGCATCATACAGAATTTCCATTCAGAAAATTTCTGCAAGCGTCTGTCCGCTTAATCTTCCGATGCAGTTCTTCTGTCCGGACATCCCAGACTCAGCCAGCGCAGGTATGCGCTGATGAACGGATCGAGATCTCCGTCGAGAACAGCGCTGACGTTTCCGGTCTCCTCGCCGGTGCGCAGATCCTTGACCATTGTGTATGGCTGAAGAACGTAAGAGCGGATCTGGCTGCCCCAGCCGTTCTCCATGACTTCTCCTCGGATATCGGAGAGTTTCTCCGCATTCTCCTGCTGTTTGAGCATATACAGCTTTGCTTTCAGCATCTGCATCGCCTTATCCTTGTTCTGGAACTGGGAACGCTCATTCTGGCACTGTACCACGATTCCAGTCGGAAGATGCGTGATACGGATTGCAGAAGAAGTCTTATTGATATGCTGTCCGCCGGCACCGCTCGAGCGATAGGTATCGATTCGCAGATCATCCGGATTGATATCCACATCCAGATCTTCCTCGATATCCGGCATCACATCACAGGAAACGAAAGAGGTCTGGCGCTTTCCTGCCGCATTGAACGGGGAGATGCGCACAAGACGATGCACACCTCTCTCGGACTTGAGATAGCCGAACGCATTCTCGCCGTTGATCTGGATCGTCACAGACTTGATTCCAGCCTCATCACCGTCCAGATAGTCGAGAACTTCCGTCTTGAATCCCATCTTGTCTGCCCAACGGCAGTACATGCGGTAGAGCATGCCGCACCAGTCACAGGACTCCGTTCCGCCTGCACCTGCATTCAGGCGCAGGATGGCATTGTAGCGGTCATACTCGCCGGAGAGCAGAGTCTCCATGCGGAGTTTCTCAAGGTTGTGCTCAAGTTCTGCAAGCATCTCCTCAATCTCCGGAATCACAGAGGTATCGTTCTCCTCATTTCCCATATCAATCATCACCTGGATATCCTCATACTGCTGCTCCAGACCATGATAAAGCTCCACGGTGTCCTTGAGATTCTTCGCCTCCTGCACGAGCTTTGCAGAGCGCTCTGCGTTGTCCCAGAATCCCGGCTCCTCCATGGATTTGTCTAACTCATCGATTCGTCTGACCTTGTTGTCCAGGTCAAAGTGAATCCCTCACTTCCACTAATGGTTTTTCGAATGTTGATAATTTGTACTTGTACGGATCAAGCTCGACCATTGTGTCACCCACTTTCATTTTTATATTTTTAAAGCACACCGGTTTTTACACCAGTTTTCTTCCACAGCACTGCTTATACTTCTTACCGCTTCCGCACGGACACGGATCATTCGGGTAAATCTTCTGCTCTTCTCTCTTCTTCGGAGCCTGAACAGTGGACTCATCGCGGTTTGTTCCGGTCACCTTCGCAGCCGGCTCACGCTCAAGTTTCTGCTCAACACGGATGTGGAACAGGATGCGGACGGTCTCCTCGGTGATCGCAGCGGTCATCGCCTCGAACATCTCATACGCGCTCATCTTGTACTCGACAACCGGATCACGCTGGCCGTAAGCCTGCAGACCGATTCCCTCGCGGAGCTGGTCCATATCGTCGATGTGGTTCATCCACTTGTTGTCGATTACCTTGAGCAGAACGACACGCTCAATCTCACGTACCTGCTCAGCATCCGGGAACTGTGCTTCCTTCTCCTCGTAGAGCTTGATTGCCTCTTCCTTGAGCATGTGCTTTAACTCATTCTTCTTGCTGACCGGATGATTCTCAGCACTGATCGGCTGAAGCGGAATCACCGGAGTCAGAAGGTTGTTGAGCTCTGCCCAATCCCAGTCAGATGCATTCTGCTCATCGGAGATCGACATATCCACTGCATTCTCCACGATGTCAGTGATCATCTTCAGAACGAGATCACGCATATTGTCGCCGTCAAGAACTTTCCGGCGCTCTGCATAGATGATCTCACGCTGCTCGTTGTTGACCTCATCATACTTGAGCAGGTTCTCACGCAGACCGTAGTTGTTCGTCTCGATCTTCATCTGAGCCTTCTCGATTGCACTTGAGAGCATCTTGTGCTCAATCTGCTCGCCTTCCGGCACACCAAGAGCCTCAAACATCTTCATCAGACGCTCAGAACCGAACAGACGCATCAGATCATCCTCTAAGGAGATGTAGAAACGGGACTCACCCGGATCTCCCTGACGGCCGGAACGACCACGCAGCTGGTTATCGATTCGTCTTGACTCATGACGCTCGGTACCGATTACTTTCAGTCCGCCTGCTGCTCTTGCCTCTTCATCAAGCTTGATATCGGTACCACGGCCTGCCATGTTCGTCGCGATCGTGACTGCTCCGTGTACACCTGCATCTGCAACGATCTCTGCCTCGAGCTCATGGAACTTTGCATTCAGGACTTTGTGCGGAATTCCGTGCTTCTTGAGCATCTTGCTCAAAAGCTCAGAAGTCTCGATCGTGATCGTGCCAACCAGAACCGGCTGTCCCTTTGCGTGTGCTTCCTCAACCTCTTTCACAACGGCATCGAATTTCTCTTTCTTTGTCTTGTAAACGGCATCCTCGTGGTCGATACGCTGTACCGGACGGTTTGTCGGAATTGCGATTGCATCCATGCCGTAAGTGTTACGGAACTCCTTCTCCTCGGTCAGAGCCGTACCGGTCATACCGGATTTCTTCTTGAACTTGTTGAAGAAGTTCTGGAACGTGATCGTCGCAAGCGTCTTGCTCTCACGGCGCACATTTACATGCTCCTTCGCCTCAATTGCCTGATGCAGACCATCGGAATAACGACGGCCCGGCATGATACGTCCCGTAAACTCATCGACGATCAGAACCTCGTCATCCTTTACGACGTAGTCCTTATCGCGGTGCATCAGGTAGTTTGCACGCAGTGCGAGGATGATATTGTGCTGGATCTCCAGATTCTCCGGATCTGCAAGGTTGTCGATGTGGAAATACTCCTCGACCTTGCGCACACCTTCCTCAGTCAGGTTTACCACCTTATCCTTCTCATTGACGATGAAGTCACCGGTCTCCTCAATGTCCTCGCCCATGATCGCATTCATCTTTGTGAACTCACCGGAAGCCTCGCCCTTCTCGAGCTGATGAGCCAGCACATCGCAGACCTCATACAGCTTTGTGGACTTGCCGCTCTGACCGGAAATGATCAGAGGGGTTCTCGCCTCATCGATCAGGACAGAGTCGACCTCATCGATGATCGCATACTCAAGACCTCTTAAAACCATCTGCTCCTTGTAGATCGCCATGTTGTCACGCAGATAGTCGAATCCGAGCTCATTGTTCGTCACATAAGTGATATCGCAGGCATATGCCTTCTTGCGCTCCTCAGAAGTCATCGGGTTTAAAACGATACCAACGCTCAGGCCAAGGAACTCGTGAACCTGTCCCATCCACTCTGCATCTCGTTTTGCCAGGTAGTCGTTGACGGTGACAATGTGAACTCCTTTTCCGGTCAGTGCATTCAGGTATGCCGGAGCGGTCGACACGAGGGTCTTACCTTCACCGGTTCTCATCTCTGCGATACGTCCCTGATGAAGAACGATACCACCGATGAGCTGTACCGGATAATGCTCCATCTTCAGCACTCGCTTTGCAGCCTCACGGACAGTCGCAAATGCCTCTGGCAGAAGATCATCGAGAGTCTCTCCATTTGCCAGTCTCTCTTTGAAAATACGGGTGTTGTCGCGCAGCTGCTCATCCGTAAGTTCTCCCATCTTGGGCCGCAGCGCCTCAATCTTGTCCACAATCGGATAAATCATCTTGAGTTCCCGCTCGCTGTGGGTGCCAAATAATTTCTCTATGAGATTCATAAATTCTGTCTCCTAAACATTTTTCTTTCCAGCCAGACAATTATAGTCTGACCCATTTTACAGTCAATCCTAGTCATTGTAACACTAACCCTTGATTTATTCAAGTTTTCCCCTCCTACTTCACAAAAAATTAACCTCTTTTTTGTTTCATTTTCCGCCTCTGTCTTTTATTTTTCCCACTTTTTGGTGAAAATAAGGCAGAATCTATGCAGAGATGAAACAGAAAGTGAACCATCTTTGTCTCAATCTATTCCTCAGTTCTGTTTTTCTGCGGATTATATTTTTTCAATACTATAAATGAGCAAGTTCGTGATTTTGCATAAAAGAAAGACACCTTGAATTCGATTATGTTGTATAATGAAAGTGCCCAAACTAACATTTACAGCATTCACGAAAGAAGGTGTCTCCTGCAAATACTATACATCATTCAGC
>NZ_JBNMIC010000050.1:0-15338 GCF_050873065.1 Brotaphodocola sp. | reverse complement strand
AGCATAAGAAGAATAAATATATAGGGCGGGGACTGCCCGAATTAACGCCTGTGGAGATAGTAGGTCACGAGGTCTGTGAAGCAGGAAGCCCATTGGCTTTAGACAATGGGCAGTTCACCTCAGAAAGGAGATCCCACTTTGAGTTATAGACTGAAGCTATAACTGAAGATCAGATTTTTCCTATTAGACAGAATCTGGAAAGTTTGTTATTATCTCCTTGTAAGTTGATAGGAAATAAAGGAAACAAAAAATAGATCTGAATTTGAGGAGGAAATCAATTATGAGTAAGAAAGCATACGCAGACAGAAATTTAAAGTTTGAAACCTTACAGCTTCATGTAGGACAGGAGCAGCCGGATGCAGTGACCGATGCGAGAGCCGTTCCGATTTACCAGACAACCTCCTATGTGTTCCGCAACTGTGATCATGCAGCAGCACGTTTCGGACTGGCAGATGCCGGCAATATTTACGGTCGTCTGACCAACCCGACCGAGGATGTGTTTGAGCAGAGAGTTGCAGCTCTTGAGGGCGGTGTCGCAGCTCTGGCAGTTGCTTCCGGTGCGGCAGCAATCAGCTACACCTTCCAGAACCTGGCACATGCAGGCGATCACATCGTAGCAGCAAAGAACATCTACGGCGGTACTTACAACCTGTTAGCGCATACCTTAAGCGAGTACGGCATCAAGACTACTTTCGTTGATCCGTTTAACTATGAGGAAGTAGAGGCTGCTATTCAGGACAACACCAAGGCAATCCATGTAGAGACTCTTGGAAATCCGAACTCCGATGTCGTAGATATCGAGAAGCTTGCAAATATTGCACATGCACATAAGATTCCGCTGGTTGTTGATAATACCTTCGCAACTCCGTATCTGGTACGCCCGATTGAGTACGGCGCAGATATTGTTGTTCACTCCGCAACCAAGTTCATCGGCGGACACGGAAGCACCCTTGGCGGTGTGATCGTAGACAGCGGTAACTTCGACTGGGAGGCAAGCGGAAAATTCCCGTCCTTAACTGAGCCGAACCCGAGCTATCACGGTGTAAGCTTCACAAAGGCAGTCGGCAAGGCAGCATTCGTGACGAAGATCCGTGCAGTCCTGCTGAGAGATACCGGTGCAACGATCGCTCCGATCAGTGCATGGATTCTGTTACAGGGTCTTGAGACTCTGTCTCTGAGAGTAGAGCGTCATGTAGAGAATGCACTGAAAGTTGTTCAGTACTTAAACAATCATCCGCTTGTAGAGAAGGTTCATCATCCGTCCGTATCCGATGATCCGGAGCAGCAGGCACTGTACAAGAAGTACTTCCCGAACGGCGGCGGTTCAATCTTCACCTTCGAGATCAAGGGTGGCGCAGAGAATGCGAAGAAGTTCATCGACAATCTGGAGCTCTTCTCCCTGCTTGCAAATGTAGCAGATGTGAAGTCTCTGGTTATCCATCCGGCATCCACGACCCATTCTCAGCTGAATGAGGAGGAGCTGGCAGATCAGGGCATCACCCCGGCAACGATTCGTCTGTCCATCGGTACCGAGAATGTGGACGATATCATCGAGGATCTGGACGAGGCATTCAAGGTAGTCGCTGAGGCTTAATCCACTCTAGTCTGGATGATATCTGATCAGAATCCTTGTGATCCTTGTGTATTCGTTGTAAAAAGTAAGTTATCGTTATCTGCATAATAAATATAAATGGCAAAAAAGCGCTCCGCGATAAACGGAGCGCTTTTTTGGCAGCTTACATATTTCCGGACTGTCCCATCAGATTCTGGATTGTGGACCATACAGAGGAGATCGGAATCGCATATCCCATGCCCTCAATCTCTGAGGAGGAGACTTTGGCGGAGTTGATGCCGATGAGCTCTCCGCGCATGTTTAAGAGTGCGCCGCCGCTGTTGCCCGGATTGATTGCGGCATCGGTCTGGATGTAGGTTGAGGTGATCGCATTGCCGGAAGAATCCTTGCCGGTCTGAATGGTTCGGTTCAGAGCGCTGATGATGCCGGTTGTGACGGACTGACCATATCCGAGCGCATTTCCGATGGCGACAACCTGATTGCCGACTTTCATCTCACTGGAATTGCCGACGGAGACGACAGCGATCTTGTCTTTCGTCTCAGACGACAGATCGGAGAGAGCAACCTTGATCACAGCGAGGTCGAGCGTGGAATCTGCACCGCAAAGCTGGGCCTTGCAGGTGGAGTCGTCGACAAAGCTGACGGACAGGGTCACGGCATTTTCAATTACGTGGTTGTTTGTGACCATATAAAGCCAGGTGCCGTCATTTGCAATGATAACACCGGAACCGCAGCTCTTTGTCTCCTGAAGCTGGGTGTTCCATGGTCCGCTGCGTCCGAACATATCAAAGTACCGCTGAACTTCCTGAACGGAGATGTTTGTGATGGCGACGACAGATGGGAGAGCCGTCTCTGCGATTGCCGATACGTCGAGACTTCCCGAGGAAATCTGGGCGCCGGAGATCAGGGTTCCGGACGCGACGGTGTTCAGAAAATGCGGAGCGTCTGTGGCAGTCTGGATCCTGTCGGAGCGTGTCTGGTCTGAAAGCACGTTGTTGTCCGATGCGGATGAGCTGGAGTCATCGGAATAGTCGGACGTGATACCAGCCTGGGACAAAAACTGTGAGGAATCGGAGTCCACGTTTGCGGAAAGTGCGGAGGATTCCTGTGTGGGACTGGAAAATAACTGCTGCATTCCATAAAAAGCTCCTGCAGAACTTCCGAAGACAAGAGCGGAGCACAGGCAGAGTGCAGCGGTCTTCTTTGCACCGAAAAGAGAGGCTTTCTGTTTTCTGCGGCTTCGTCCACGCTGTCTATATTCATTTGGTGTAAAGTTTTCTTTTTCATTCAGTGATTTCATCATAATCGGTAGCTCCTTTCTGCTTTCTGAGTGTTGCTTTCCAATTTTCAAATAATTTGTTCCAAGAATACGTAAAATAGGATGGATCCCTACTTAAAGTTGTCATCAATCAGATCCCGGATCGTCTGCATCGACAGATCAATTGAGGCGATTTCATCGGCGCATCGTTTCAGCTCACTGCGAATCAGTGCCTCGTGGGTGATTTCATGTTTGTATTTGAGCTGATGCTCCAGACTTGCCCAGAAGTCAATCGCGATGGTGCGCAGCTGAATCTCGGCAAAGAGCCCGGCACCTGGTCCGTCGACAAGCTCGAGGATCAGATGATAACTCCGGTATCCGTTTGGTTTCGGATAGGAGATGTAGTCTTTCTGGTTTATGATTTTAAATTCCGGTCGTTTGGCAAGCCAGTCTGCGAGGGCAAAGACGTCGTCGGAGAACGAACAGATCGCCCGGACTCCGATCGCATCCCGGACATTCGTCAGGGCGGACTCGCAGGTGAGGGGATAACCGTGCTTTTTGAGCTTGTTTTTCATGCTCTCCGGGGATTTGATCCGGGAGGTGCAGTAGAGAACCGGATGATATTTGTTGTCACGATCGCTGTCTGAGCGGGTATTTTCCGGGTAGGACTCTATGATGTTTATAAGTTGTCTGGCAGTCTCCTGCATCGCAGAAAGGCGGTCTCCGTAAAAAGCTTTGCTGTCTATATCTGTGTCTGTGCTCATCTTACACTTCCCTCTTTCTTTTCTCTTTTTTCTTTTTGCTTCCTTTTCTATTTTCCGTTCTTTCTCTTGTTTTCTTTGCCCCGTGTTTTTGGTTATGATTTGCTGACCGGGCAGGCCGGGATCATCACGGTGATCGTCAGCGTGTGTGGATCCGGGGAGGTGGCGGAAATCTTTCCTTTGTGGTTTGCTGTCACTGCACTAGCGATTGAGAGTCCGATCCCGTATCCGCCGGTCTTGGAGTTTCGCGACTCATCTCCGCGGTAAAAGCGGTCAAAGAGATGATCGAGCTGCAGCGAGATCGGATCTGCGGTGGAATTCGTCACGGTGAGGCAGGCATAACGTCCCTGCCGTCTGAGTGACAGGGAGATGTTTCCGTTTTCTTCAGAGTACTTTAAGGCATTGTCGAGAAGGACGGAAATCAGTTGGCGAAGGGATTTCTGATCGCCTTTCACACTGATTCGCGGGTCGATCAAGGCCGAAAAGTTCTTGTTCTGCGCCTTTGCCATTGTCTGAAAAGACTGAACCGTCTCTTCTGCGAGATCGGAAAATGGAAATTCAATCATCTGAATCTGGTTTTGTGCTTCTTCCATGCGGGAGAGGTAAATCAGATCGTTTGTCAGACTTGTGAGCCGTTTCGTCTGTTGGCGGATATCCTGAAGCCATTCGTTGTCATCCCCGATGTCCATCTCGAGAATCTCCGAATCCGCCTCAATGATTGCAAGCGGAGTCTTGATCTCATGGCCCGCGTCGGTGATGAAGCGCCGCTGTTTCTCATAATTCTCGGAGAATGGACGAAGAATCCATTTTGAGAGCAGAATCATTAAAATCAGGACAGCGACGAGTCCGCAAATGGCAGTCCAGACGCAGGCGAGAAAGAAGGTATGGGCATTGCTTAAGCTTCTCCAGCAGTCGAGAAAAATGATGCGGACGACAGGAGTCGTGCCAACTGTGTCGTTGCCGGTTTCTTCTTCAATATTTTCTGTGCTTTCTGTGTTTTCGTGCAGGTCTTCATCGGTCAGCGTCTGGACGAGATAGCGGTAATGAGAGAGAAAGCCGGAACTCTTGCCGAGTTCAAGGGCTTCTTTTGCGTAGGCAGCGGCAGTCTCCTCGTCGACAGCGGCAATCTGGCTGACATCGAGATCGCAGACAAGGTCATCCGAGTCCAGTTCAATACAGAAATAGCGCGAGACGCGGGCAAGTTCCGGGGATATGTATTCCGGATTTTCCCCGATGTCAAAGTTTTTGCCCTTTCGCGGGAATTCCCCGTCATTTTCGGCGAGAAAGGCGAGCGTGTGGTCGGCGTCCAGCACAACATGGCGGTAATTCAGGAGGTTGACGACTCCGAGGATGACACTCATCACGAGAATCAGGGAAATCATGGAGATGGAAATCAGCTTGATTTGAAGTTTTCGGATCATGGCTTCCTGGCCTCCTTTAGTAATAAAATCCGTTGTTGTCTGCGCAATGCGTCAACAGCAGCGAGTAATTTATTTTGGTGATATACGGATGGATGCTAAATGAGTTCGATCAGGTATCCTTCGCCCTCAATGGAGCGGATCTGGATGTCCGCGTGAAGGGCGGTCAGCTTTTTCCGAAGATAGGAAATGTACATCCACACGACATCCTGGTCAATGGCCGGCTCATTTCCCCAGATTTTCTCCAGAAACCGTTCTGTTGAGATGGGATGACCGGGACTGTTCATCAGAAGTTCCAGCACCTGAAATTCTTTTGTGGCGAGCTGAAAACTTCCGAATGAAGAGGAAAGCTCAAACGTTGTGCGGTTCAGACTGATGTTTCCGAGGCTGAGGGCGGCGTCGAGGGAAAGGCTCTGAAGGCGGGTCATTGCACGGATTCGTGCAAGCAGTTCCTTGGAGGCAAATGGTTTCGTGAGATAGTCATTTGCACCGAGATCAAGTCCCTCAACCTTATCGTCAATCTCTGAGCGGGCAGTCAGAAGAAGAATCGGAATCTGGTTCTGGCGTGCACGGGTCTGACGGAGAACGGAAAGCCCGTCCAGTTTCGGCATCATAATGTCGAGAATCGCTCCGTCGTAGCGTCCGCTTTCTATGGCATTTAACGCTTCTTCCCCGTCGTAAACGGCGTCTGCCTGATATCCGTTTCGCTCCAGGATTGTAATAATTGCTCTGGAAAGAGAATGTTCATCCTCCGCAAGCAACAGTCTCATCTTTTTAAACCTCCCATTTCCATCATTTTTTACCTTTTTATCTTAGCCTATCTTAAGAGGAGTCTGTGACATTCCTGTGGAAATTTTGTGGTAATTCTGTGATCATCCCCACGATTATGCTATAATGTAATGGCGCAAAAGAAAAACAAGCGACTGAGAAGCAGGCATTTGTTTTTCTTGCGCCATTAACGAGCAAACAGCCTGCGAAGCAGGCGGGTGAGCGCGATAGCGCGGGTTTGCGAGTATGTAAAGTAATAAACGCAAAAGAAAAACAAGCGACTGCGAAGCAGGCATTTGTTTTTCTTGCGCCATTAACGAGCAAACAGCCTGCGAAAGCAGGCAGGTGAGCGCGATAGCGCGGGTTTGCGAGTGTGTAAGGTAATAAACGCAAAAGAGAAACAAGCGACTGAGAAGCAGGCATTTGTTTTTCTTGCGCCATTAACGAGCAAACAGCCTGCGAAGCAGGCGGGTGAGCGCGATAGCGCGGGTTTGCGAGTATGTAAGGTAATAAACGCAAAAGAAAAACAAGCGACTGAGAAGCAGGCGGATTTGCGAGAAAAGGGGAAGGAACGGGAAACGTGAGGATACATCAATATCTGAAACGGATGTGGTTTTCGATCACACTCAGTCAGAAACTGGGGGTTTATACGGCGATGGTCATTTTGATCATGGCGTGTTCGGGGTTATTCAGTGTCTGGGTGGTGGATTTTGCGACAGAGGGATTTAATCAGATTCTTGAGGACAATTCCCGCTGTCATGATTTTGAACAGGCAATGGAAGAGGAAACTCAGGCTTTTGTCACGTACCTTCGGGAAAGCGGGGTGGAGAACCGGGATGCCTACACGCATGCCTGTGCCAAGACGGAGCGCTGCCTGATGGCATTGCCGAAGGATTTTCTGCAGATTGGGGAAAACCGGGCAGCAAGAACATGGAGCATTGTGAGCAGTTATGAGCAGTACCGTACTGTGAGAAATCGTTTTTTTAGCCTTGATCCGGAGCAGAGCGGTTACATCACAGAGCTTTACCGGATCTATTCGATGCAGAATTATATTCAGAAATATGCGAAGCGGCTGACGGAGGAGACACTCAAATCAGGAAATCTTCGGTATGAAAACAGACTGCCGTCTCTGTCGAGAATTCCGTGGATGATTATGATTGTGGCGATGGTGCTCACCGGAGTTTCGCTGGAACTTATGCGCCTGCTGCTTGCGACGATCATCCGCCCGATTATGCGTCTTGCGCATTCTTCGCGAAAAATAGCAGAAAATGATTTCAGCGAGGAGGATCTGACGGTAAAAAACCATGATGAAGTCGGAGAACTGGTGGTGGCTTTTAACAGGATGAAGCATGCGACGGAGGGGTATATCAATACGCTGAAGCGAAACAATGAGATGGCGGAGCTTTTGCACCGGGAGGAAGTGGAGCGCATTGAGATGGAGCGCCAGTTAAATACGGCGCAGCTGGAGCTCTTGAAGAGCCAGATCAATCCGCATTTTTTATTTAACACCCTGAATATCATCGGCTGCATGGCAAAGATTGAGGATGCAGAGACGACAGAACAGATGATTACGAGTCTGAGCAGCCTGTTTCGTTATAATCTCAAGACATCAGAACAGTTTGTATCGCTCGCACAGGAACTTAAAATTGTGCAGGATTACATTTACATTCAACAGATGCGTTTTGGTGAGCGACTGAAATACGAGAGCCGGATTGAGGTGGATGCGGAAACGGTGATAATTCCGTCCTTCAGCCTCCAGCCGGTTGTGGAAAATGCAGTGGTGCACGGGATTTCCAAGAAAGAAGAAGGTGGAATTCTCAGGCTTCATATCTGGCAGCATGGCGACCGCGTCGTGATTTCTGTTGCGGACACCGGAGTTGGAATGGACGGTGAAAAGCTGAACAGTCTGAAAGAGGCATTTCAGAAACGGAGAACGGCAAAGATCGGTATCGGACTTGGAAATATTTATAAGCGCCTGAGAATCCTCTATGAAAATGGCTCTCTGAGAGTCGGGAGCATAGCGGGATTTGGAACGATTGTGCAGATGCAGATTCCGCAGAAAAAGGATTAAAAGATTAAAAATAAGAGAGACAACAGAAAAAAGAGAAGTGGGGAAGGAATTTTATGGGAAAAATGGGGAAAGCAGAGGAAATGGGAAAGTATCGTCTCCTGATTGCGGACGATGAGCCGATTGAGAGAGCGGTGCTGACAAAAGTATTAAAGAAAAATCTGGGAGACTGCTGCGAGATTTATCAGGCAGGAAATGGACGGGAAGCGATCCGGGCTTGGCAGGAGAATCAGATTCAGGTGGCACTTTTGGATATTGAGATGCCGGGAATCAATGGGATTCAGGCAGCGGAACAGATCCGGCAGGAGGATAAAAACTGCAAGATCATTTTTCTGACGGCATTCGATGAATTTTCCTATGCGAAGAGTGCAATCCGGGTACAGGCACTGGATTATCTGTTAAAGCCATATCGGGAGGAGGAACTCTTGCTTGTCCTTGAGGAGGCGTTTCAGCAGGTGCAGGAGAGCGTGAAGACCGTGGAAGAGAGACAGACGGAAGCGGAACGGGAATCCGAACCGGCTGTTTCAGATGAAAAGGAGCAGGGGAATGCACAGGAGGATGAGCGTGAGGAGCCGATCGCAGATGAGATACACCTCAATTTTGTGAAAAAACGGATTGCACAGTACATTCAGGATCATTACTGTGAGGAACTTCTGATGCAGGATGTGGCAAGGGAGATGAATTATTCAGAGGCATATTTCTGCAAACTGTTCAAGCAGTGTTTTCAGATGAATTTTACTGCATATCTGACAGAACAGCGAATCGGAGAGGCGAAGCGTCTTCTGGAAGATCCGATGGTAAATATCAAGAAAATCAGCCAGATGGCAGGATATGCGGACGCGAACTATTTCGCGAAAGTATTTAAGCGGATGACAAGCCATACGCCGAGTGAATACCGGACAATGATTCTTCAGTCGATGAAATGATTTTCGTTCCATAAATTTTCCAGTGAACAGGGAATTAATTGTGATTATGCATAAAACGAAAGAGAAAACAGGTTAAAAATATACTAGCTTTCACAAGAATTTACCATTTCCTTTTCTTTATAAATTTTTTATAATAAAGACATCAGTTAAGAAACTTTGAGGGGAAAGTAAAAAAGGTGGATAAAGAGGAGGAAGGTAACATGAAAAAAAGAGTGATGAGTGCAGCCCTTTGTGCAGTAGTAGCAGCAACGTCTCTGACGGGATGTGGACTGAAGAGCCCGGATACTGCGACAACCGCAGCAGCAACCGCAGCAGAAACCAAGGCAGAGGCAGCAGCTGAGACAAAGGCAGAGACGACCGCTGAGAAGAAGGACGGAGAGTCCGCAGGAAAGTACAACACCGCAGATATGCCGGAAGTGACTCTGGTATATGCAGAGGTAAACCCGCTTGACACGATTGTAGGTCAGATGGCAACCGATTTCAAGACGAAGGCAGAGGAGCTTTCCGACGGAAAGATCACGATCGATGTGCAGGCAAGCGGCGTGCTCGGTTCTGAGAATGATGTTCTCGACACCATGCTTGGCGGCGGCGGAACAATCGATATGTCCAGAATTTCTGCATTCGCACTGACAAGCTATGGCGGACAGAAATCCATGCTTCTTTCCCTGCCGTACACCTTCGTGAGCCGTGATCATTTCTGGAATTTCGCAACCAGCGATCTGGCAAAGGATTTCCTGAATGAGTCTCAGGAGAATGGTTCCGGTGTCCGTGGTCTGTATTACGGTGAGGAGGGCTTCCGTCATTTCTTCACAACGAAAGAGATCAGCGGCATGGATGACTTAAAGGGTATGAAACTTCGTGTATCAAACGACCCGGTTATGAACGGACTTGTAGAAGGTCTCGGCGCATATCCGACCGTTGTATCCTTCAATGAGCTGTATTCCGCACTTCAGACCGGAGTTGTTGACGGCGCAGAGCAGCCGATCGCAAACTACAAGTCCAACGCATTCCCGGAGGTTGCTCCGAACCTGATTCTGGATGGTCATACACTTGGTGCTGTACAGGTTGTTATCACCGATGAGGCATGGGACAAGCTGACCGAAGACCAGCAGGCAATCCTTATGGAGGCAGGCGCTTATGCATCTGAGCAGAACCGTAAGAATTCCGAGACGAAGGAGAACGAGGTTCTTGAGCAGCTGAAGGCAGATGGTGTCAATGTCATCGAGGTTGAGGACAAGACTCCGTGGCAGGAAGCAACCAAGAAGGTAATCGAGGAGAATACCAAGGGTTACGAGGATCTGTATCAGCAGATTCTGGATATGAAGTAAGAGATACAAAAGCAGATAAAAACAGGTATCCAGAAAACAAATGCATATAAGACCACGCGCAGCTTGAGGCTGCCGTGAGAAAAAAGGGGGCACAGAGGCCGGGATGCTTCTGTGCCCGATTTTTTAAGATTCTTTAAAGGAGGATGGAAAAATGCCGTCGATTTTTGAGAAAATTGATAAGATCAAGCCAGCATATGATCTGACTTACCGCTTTGTCATGTTTCTGTGCAAGCTGCTTCTGATTGCAGATATCGCAATCACCTCAATGTCCGTTTTGGGCCGCTATGTTTCCTTTATTCCGGATCCGGCATGGAGTGAGGAAGTAGTTTTGACGTGTATGTCCTACATGGCGGTTCTCTCAGCAGCACTTGCAATTCGCAGAGGTGCCCATATCCGAATGACTGCGCTTGACAGTTATCTTCCGAAGGGACTGGTCAAGTTCCTTGATATTCTTGCAGATCTTGCAGTTCTGGCACTGGCAGTGATCATGATCACTGTGGGATGGACGTATGCAACCGGAATCGGTGCAAAGGGTTCTTATGTAAGTATGCCGAAAGTATCCCGTTTCTGGATGTATTTCCCGGTACCGCTTGCAGGTGTTGCAATGCTGATCTTTGAGCTTGAGGCACTTTATAACCATATCAAGAGCATTTTTGCAGATAAAGATAAGAAGGGGGCAAAATTATCATGAGTGTAGATACGATGGCGATTGCGGTTCTTCTTGTAAGTTTCTTTGTTATGGTATTTTTGAGATTTCCGATTGCCTATGCAGTTGCACTGTCTTCGGTGCTTTGTCTGGTTTATCAGGGACTTCCGCTGAATACGATCTGTCAGCAGATGGTAAAGGGAATCAGCTCCTTCAGCTTAATGGCGGTTCCGTTCTTCATCACAATGGGATGTCTGATGGGATCCGGCGGTATTTCTGAAAAACTGATTGCTCTCGCGAATGCCTGTGTAGGCTGGATGCGCGGTGGTATGGCAATGGTAAACATTGTGGCATCTTATTTCTTTGGTGGTATTTCCGGTTCTGCATCCGCAGATACCGCTTCCTTAGGTTCGATCCTGATTCCGATGATGGTCGATCAGGGATATGACGCAGATTTCTCCACAGCAGTAACGATCACATCCTCCTGTGAGGGACTTCTTGTTCCGCCGAGCCACAACATGGTTATCTATGCGACGACCGCAGGAGGAATTTCTGTTGGAAGCCTTTTCCTTGCCGGATATGTTCCGGGTGCTCTGCTTGCAGCGACCCTGATGATCGGCTCCTACATTATCTCTGTAAAGCGCAATTATCCGAAGGGCGAGAAGTTCAGCATCAAGAACCTGCTCAAGCAGTTTAGTATTTCCTTCTGGGCACTGGCAGCGGTCCTGATCGTTGTGTTCGGCGTAGTTGGCGGTGTGTTTACGGCAACAGAGTCCGCAGCAGTAGCTGTTATTTACAGCCTGATTGTCAGCGTATTTATTTACCGCGGACTTGACTGGAAAGGTGTGTGGAGAGTTTTGAGCGAGTGCGTGGATACGCTCTCCATCGTGCTGATCCTGATTGCAACCTCCAATATTTTTGGATACTGCCTGACAAGACTTCACGTTCCGGATCTGGCAGCAAATGCGATTACCGGTCTGACGAGCAACCCGATCATTCTGGCACTGCTCTTGAACCTGATTCTTCTGGTTCTCGGATGTATCATGGATATGGCACCGATTATCCTGATTGCAACCCCGATTCTTCTCCCGATTGCAACTTCAATCGGACTGAGCCCGATCCAGTTTGGTATCATGGTTGTCCTCAACTGTGGTATCGGTCTTCTGACTCCGCCGGTAGGCGCTGTGCTTTTCATCGGTTCTGCGGTTGCAAAACTTCCGATGGAGAAGGTGGTAAAGGCAACGCTTCCATTCTATATCTGCATGGTTATCACTTTGCTGTTAATCACCTTTGTTCCGCAGATCAGCCTTGGACTTCCGATGCTGCTTGGTTCCATGTAAAAGTTAAAATAGTATATCTTTGAACAGACAGACACAGAGATTGCTCCTTCCCGGGGCGGTCTCTGTGTTTTCGTTATACGCTCAGAGTGAGTGTAAATGGATTCTTTTAATATTTTTTGGAAGTACAGAATATCAAATCCATGTTATAATTAGAAATATTTGGTGAGTGGGAAGAGAGGAGAATGGCAGAAGTGGGAGAAGAAAACGCGGTGAAAAGGCAGGAAAACCGGAAAAGGCAGATTGGAAAGTTCCGAAGATTTCAAAAGCAGGGAGTAGTCCACCGGCTCGTGGGAAGAATTCTCAGCGTGGTCACTCTGGCCGGCGTGTGTGCCCTGCTTGCAGCCTGCGGGGCAAAGGACGGGGAAAATCCAGCTGTGGTGCCGGATTTTGTGCTCACTTACGCCGAGAATCAGGCGGAGGATTATCCGACGACACAGGGGGCTTACCAGTTTGCCAAACTGGTTGAAGAGAAAACCGGCGGAAAGATTCTCGTTCAGGTCAATGCCGGGGCAGCGCTCGGAGATGAGCAGTCGGTGATTGAGCAGCTTCAGTTTGGGGGAATTGATTTTACCCGCGCGTCCCTTTCCTCAATCGGAGAATTTGTTCCAAAAGTAAATGTGCTTCAGATGCCCTATCTCTACAACAGCGCAGAACATATGTGGAAAGTGCTTGAGAGCGAGATTGGCGATCAGTTTCTCCACGGTCTGGAGGGGTACGGTCTTGTCGGACTCTCCTGGTACGATGCGGGAGCGCGAAATTTTTATACCTCGGAGAAGCCGATCCGGACGCCCGAAGATATGGTCGGAATGAGGATCCGTGTGCAGGAGTCTGAGCTGATGAGCCGGATGGTCGAACTGATCGGGGCAGAGCCGGTTCAGATGGCATTTGCGAGCGTGTATTCCGCGCTGGAGACCGGAAAGATCGACGGGGCGGAGAACAACTGGCCGTCCTACCAGTCGGAGCGCCATTACGAGGTGGCAAAATATATGACGGTCGATGAGCACGCGCGTGTCCCGGAGGTGCAGATGATCTCGGAGAGCACATGGAAGAAACTGAGTCCCGAGTATCAGCAGATCATCCGGGAGTGTGCGAAGGAGTCCGCCGAGTATGAGAGAAAACTCTGGGAGGATCGGATACAGCGCTCAAGGGAGATTGTCGAGAAAGCGGGATGTCAGGTGATTGAGCTGACTCCGGAGGAAAAAGCAGCTTTTCAGGAGAAGGTGCTTCCGCTTTACAATGAGTACTGCGGAGATTATATGGATCTGATCGACAAGATCGTGGAAGCGGGAAAGTAAAATGTGTCACAGTTCGGAAAATTCCTGCCCGTGTACGGGAATTAAAATATCAGTGCGCAAAATAACGTTTGATCTTATGCTTATTTTGAGTATAATAAAACTCAGAGTGGATGTCCCCCTCCTCTATAGGTGGGGGTATCACAAACTTTCTCAGGAGGGGAGACAATCCCCTTCTGAGTTATACGCTCCGCGAGAAGCGCAGTGATTCTGATTGGAAGATGTCAGCAGAGCTGACCAGAATCACGCGCCAAGTCTCCGCAAGCGTCGACTTGAATAAGTATTAGAGGAACAAGGAGAAGAAACGAATGGCAAATAAAATTATTTTAACCGGTGACCGTCCGACGGGAAAACTGCATGTCGGACATTATGTGGGCTCTTTGAAGCGCCGTGTGGAACTTCAGAATTCTGGAGAGTTTGACAAGATCTTTATCATGATCGCAGATGCACAGGCACTCACGGACAACGCAGACAACCCGGCGAAGGTGCGCAACAACATCATGGAAGTTGCGCTTGATTATCTCTCAGTTGGAATCGATCCGACAAAGTCCAATATTTTTGTTCAGTCCTACGTGACGGAACTGACAGAGCTGACTTTCTATTATCAGAACCTGGTAACGGTTTCCAGACTTCAAAGAAATCCTACGGTAAAAGCAGAGATTCAGCTGCGCAACTTTGAGACAAGCATTCCGGTTGGTTTCTTCTGCTACCCGATCAGCCAGGCGGCAGACATCACGGCATTCAAGGCGACAACCGTTCCGGTCGGTGAGGATCAGATGCCGATGATCGAGCAGACGAAGGAGATTGTACACAAGTTCAATTCCGTATACGGAGAGACTCTCGTAGATCCGCAGATCCTGCTTCCGAGCAACAAGGCATGCCTGCGTCTGCCGGGTACAGACGGAAAGGCAAAGATGAGCAAGTCTCTTGGCAACTGTATTTATCTGTCCGAGACGGAGGAGGAAGTTCGCAAGAAGATCATGTCGATGTACACCGATCCGAACCACATCCGCGTCGAGGATCCGGGCAGCATCGAGGGCAATACCGTCTTCACTTATCTGGATGCATTCTGCAACGATGACCATTTTGCAGAGTACCTGCCGGATTACAAGAACCTTCAGGAGCTGAAAGACCACTACCAGAGAGGCGGTCTCGGCGATGTGAAGGTGAAGAAGTTCCTGAATAACGTCATGCAGGAAGAGCTTCGCCCGATCCGCGAGCGCAGAAAAGAGTACGAGAGCCGGATTGGCGATGTCTACGAGATTCTTCGCGAGGGAACCCGTGTGGCAAGAGAGACGGCTGCACAGACACTCGCAGAGGTAAAACATTCCATGAAGATCGATTACTTCGAGACTCCGGAGTTTTTGGAGGAGCAGAAGGCAAAATTTTCTGTTGAGAAGTAGGTTAAGAATAGGTTAAGAAGTGGGATATAAAATTATGGATTGTCTTTTTGGACATTCCGTGATAGGATAGATGCAATATCTGATTAAGAGCAGCCGGTGCTGTCTGTGGGGGAGAAAGATCTGATTCCCTGAATTGGGATCCAATCAGGGGACTGGAAAGAGAGGACTTGCAGACAGGTAAAAGGGAAACAGGTGAAAGACCTGTGCGATCTCGTCACTGTGAGACTGGAGCAGAAGACCAGAATGCCACTGATTTCTTTGAAATGAAATGGGAAGGCGGTTTTCTGCGCGAGGCATGTGCTGTCTGAGGACAGCGTCAGCATGCCGGGACATTGTTTGACTTTTATGATGTTCCACGAACAGTTGAGCCAGGAAACCTGCCGGGTGCTGGTACAGGAAGATTTTCCAGATCACGAGGACTTGATCGTACCGGCCTTGAAATGAGGCTACCGCAATCCCACTGACTTTAGACGGTGGGTTAAGGTAGCCAAAAGTTAGATATTATTGTATGCTTATATCATGGGAACATGGAAATCTAAAAACAGACACAAATACTT
>NZ_JBNMIC010000049.1:0-16677 GCF_050873065.1 Brotaphodocola sp. | reverse complement strand
TCCTCATACTGGCTCTCATGGGCAACTCCCAGAACGAGAATCCATTTCGTGACCCCGTGGCGGCGGAGCACATATGCCTCCTCCGGCGTTGCCACCGCATATCCTGCGACAAACGGATCAATCGCCGTTGCAATCGGAACTGCACCGTGACCATATCCATCTGTCTTCACGACACCCACCATCTTTGTGCCGGGATTCAGATTCTTCTTCATAGATTCCATATTATAAACAACCGCATCCAGATCAATCGGTGCCCAGACCCGCGTATACGTCTTCATTTTCCTGTTATCTCCTTCTGTTCCTTCTTTTTTTTAATTATCTGTCAGTTTCTTGATTCACCATCTTTGTCGGTTTTTCTGCCGGTCCGGTTCTCCTTTTCCGTCTGTGCAACCGCATCGGCGAGACTGCGCGCAAGCACACCGTTCTCTCCGTATTTAACAGCTGCCGTTTCTCCGGCAAGACCGTGCAGGAAAACGCCAAATGCCGCTGCGCGATCGCAGTCCATCCCGCGCGCGAGCAGACCTGCGATGACTCCGGTCAGCACATCCCCGGAACCGCCCTTTGCCATCGCACTGCACCCGCTTGTATTCAGCCAGACATTCCCATCTTTATCGGAGATCACCGTCGATGCATCTTTCATCACACAGGTCACTCCATACCGGCTGCTGTACGATTTCACCGCCTGAACCGGATCTTCCTTGAGTTCCGAAATCGGGCAGGAACAGAGTCTTGCCATCTCTCCCATGTGAGGAGTCAAAATAATATTTTCCGTAAAGTACCTCGTCAGGTACGGATGGGATGCCACCGTGTTGAGCCCGTCTGCATCCAGAACAAGCGGCACATACGCATGCTCCAGGACCGCCTCCACGAGATATTCGACATACGGCTCCTGACCAAGCCCCGGCCCGAGAACAATCACATCTGCCCAGTCGCACGCCTCTCTCAGAAAATCGGTGGAATGTTCCTCAGCCGCAATCGCCTCCGGGTCGTAAACCGAGACAACCGCCTCCGGAAGCTGCATCTGAATCACCGTCCGGTTTTCCGGAACCGTCAGGACTTTCACAAGCCCCGCTCCGGTCCGGTAGGCTGCAAGCGCGGAAAAATACGCCGCTCCACTCATTCCCCGGCTCCCGGCGATCACAAGGACCTTGCCAAATGTGCCCTTGTTTCCGTCCGGCTGGCGCGCCGGCAGTTCTGCAAGATCCGCCTCCTCAAGGGAAGTGCAGTCCCATCCGGCACGCTTTAAGCTGACATTAGAAAATCCCACTTCGGCCACCCGCACGTTTCCGGCATAAGTCCGCCCGGGATAGAGAAAAAGTCCGGTCTTTCCATAGCCAAAGGTCACGGTGAGGTCTGCCCTCAGCGCGATTCCCATCACGCGCCCCGTCTGGGAGTGAATGCCGGACGGGGTATCTGCCGCCACCACTTTGGCGCTGTCCCGGCGGACAATCTCACAGAGATGCTCGAGAAATGTCTTCCACTCCCCGGTGATCTCTCTCGTAAGTCCGATGCCAAACACGGCATCCACAATCACATTCCAGCTTCCGGCGCTCTCGCTCTCTTCTCTTACGATCGGCACGCCGAGCGCCTCGGCAATCCTTTGCTGTCTGCGATGTTCTTCCGTCTCGTGATCCGGATTTCCGCCAAGAAGCACCACCGCCTCATATCCGCGCCCGCAAAGAATCCTCCCCGCTGCAATTCCGTCCGCACCGTTGTTTCCCGTTCCGCAAGCAATCAGAATCCGCGCCGATTTCCCGGATTTTCCTTCTGCTACGATCATTTCTTCCACGGCATCCGCAATCGCTAACGCTGCCCGCTCCATCAGGACAAGCGACGGAATCCCAATCCGCTCTATCGTGTCCTGATCAATCTGTTTCATCTGCCTGCCGGTCACAAAGTACCTCATCCGCCCGCCTCCTGTCCCTGATCTTTTTTATTTTAGATATTTTTCTAACATACACGCGCAAAACCGGCAGGCGAAATGAGACATGCTCTTTCTCCTGCCGGTATCCGCCACATCATGTACGAAACGATCCGTTTTTTCCGAAACCATTCCTCTTTTTCTTTTTATTTAGGATTTCTTTTCTTTCTCTTTCTTCTCCTTTGCGCGTCGCTCCTGCTCTTCTTTCTGATCCTGAAGACGGCACACACGATAGGAAAGACGCATCAGACTCTCGGACAGATGTACATTTTCTACCACAACATCATCCGGCACATTCAGATCCACATGTGCAAAGTTCCAGATCGCCTTGATTCCCGCGCTGACCAGACGGTCCGCAATCTCCGGCGCCTTTGTCTTCGGGATTGTGAGCGCTGCCATCTGCACATTGTTATCCCGGATAAACTGCTCTAAATCATCTACTCCGCGAATCTCAATTCCGCGCACTACAAGACCAATCAGACGCGGGTTGATATCAAACATTCCCTTGATGATAAATCCACGCTTCTCAAAATTGGCGTAGTTCGCAATCGCCTGTCCCAAATTACCGGCACCAATGATAATCAGGTTGTGTTTCCGGTCAATTCCGAGGATCTTTCCAATCTCCGTATACAGATACTTTACATTATATCCATATCCCTGCTGACCAAAACCACCGAAATTATTCAGATCCTGACGAATCTGTGATGCCGTCACTTTCATCCGGGAACTCAGCTCGTTGGAGGAAATTCTCTCCACACCAAGTTCCATCAGTTCTCCCAGATAACGGTAATACCTGGGCAGACGGGTAATTACCGCCTTTGAAATTTCTCTGCCTTCCATGATTCCCTGCCACCTCTCTACTGTCTGTCAACTGTTTTCTATTATAACCTTTTGCCATTTTTATGTCAAACTGTTTATATACACGTACAGTGACAGAAATATCTTACCGTTCACGCCCTGCGCGGACAGCAACGGATTTTGTCCCCAAATGGACGGTGCTCTCCAAAACCCTTCCGGATAAATGATTGAAAATTTGAAGGTTTTATACTATACTTTTCGTAGTATGCCTAAATCTTCGTCCACCCCAAGAAGAAACAGGTGTAAACAAGCAAACATAAACAAACAACTATAAACAAACAAATTTGGGTTGAAAAACAAAAATTGAGAAACAAGAAATGAGGTTTTATTTATGATATTATCCTGCAACCATATCAGCAAGGCATTCGGAACAGACCAGATCTTGTCGGATGTCTCTTTTCATGTAGAGGATCAGGAGAAGGCTGCGATCGTCGGAATCAACGGTGCCGGCAAATCCACCCTCTTAAAAATCATTGTCGGAGAACTCTCCCCGGACACCGGAGAATCCGTTCTCTCCCGCGGAAAGACGCTCGGCTATCTCGCACAGCATCAGGATCTCGAGAGCGGACGCACAATCTATGAGGAGCTTAAAGAGGTCAAACGGCCGATCATCGAGATGGAGGAACAGATCCGCAGTCTCGAACTTCAGATGCGCGATGCCTCCGGCGAGGAACTCGAACAGATGCTCTCCGCTTACAGCCGTTTAAACCACACGTTTGAGCTGGAAAACGGCTATGCATGGAAAAGCGAGATTGTCGGCGTCCTCAAGGGTCTCGGATTCAATGAGGACGAGTTTGACAAGCAGGTTTCCACGCTCTCCGGCGGCCAGAAGACCCGCGTCTCTCTCGGCCGTCTGCTTCTCTCCAAACCGGACGTAATTCTCCTCGACGAGCCGACGAACCATCTCGATATGGAGTCGATCTCCTGGCTCGAGAACTATCTGCGCGGATATAACGGCGCCGTTGTGATCGTCGCCCACGACCGTTATTTCTTAAACCGCGTTGTGACAAAGATCGTAGAACTTGAAAACGGGCGCAGCACGACGTATCTCGGAAACTACACCGATTACAGCGAGAAGAAGGCGATGATCCGCGCTGCACAGATGAAGGCATATTTGAACCAGCAGCAGGAAATCCACCATCAGGAGGAAGTGATCGCAAAGCTTAAATCCTTCAACCGCGAGAAATCCATCAAGCGTGCCGAGAGCCGTGAAAAGATGCTCTCCAAAATCGAGATTCTCGACAAGCCTGCCGAGATCAGCGATGAGATGCGGATCAAGCTTGAGCCAAACATTGTCAGCGGAAGCGATGTCCTGACCATCCGGGATTTGAGCAAATCTTTCGGCTCCCAGACTCTGTTCTCCCACGCGGATATCGATGTCAAGCGAGGAGAGCGCGTCGCTGTCATCGGAAATAACGGAACCGGAAAGACAACCCTGTTAAAGCTGATCAACGGCATGCTTCCGTCCGACGGCGGAACCATCACGCTCGGCTCCAAGGTGCATATCGGTTACTACGATCAGGAGCACCACGTCCTCCATATGGAAAAAACGGTGTTTGAGGAAGTTCAGGATGCCTATCCGAATCTGAGCAACACGCAGGTGAGAAACATTTTAGCAGCCTTCCTCTTTACCGGGGATGACGTGTTCAAGCGCATCTCTGACTTAAGCGGCGGTGAGCGCGGACGTGTCTCCCTCGCAAAGCTGATGCTCTCCGAGGCAAACTTCCTGATCCTCGATGAGCCGACGAACCACCTCGACATCACCTCCAAGGAGATCCTCGAGGAAGCCCTCAAAAACTACACCGGAACCGTGCTCTACGTCTCGCATGACCGCTATTTCATCAATCAGACCGCGACAAGAATCCTTGAGCTGACCGGACAGACCTTCATCAACTATATCGGAAATTACGATTACTATCTCGAGAAGAAGGAACTGATGACCGATCTCTACGCTCCGGGAGCCAACGCGCAGACCTCGTCCCAGCAGATTCCGGGTGTCGGAAAGAGCGTCTGGTCTTCCTCAGCGGCCGGAAACAGCGCAAACAGTGCAGATGCAGGTTCCGACACCAAGCAGGACTGGAAAGCACAGAAGGAAGAACAGGCCCGGATCCGCAAACGCCAGAATGATTTAAAAAAGATTGAAACCGAGATCGAAAAACTCGAGACCCGGGATGCCGAGATCGATGAACTCCTGACTCAGGAGGAGATCTACACCGATGTTTCCCGTCTCGTCGAGCTCAACAAAGAAAAAGAAGCGCTCCAGACAAATCTGGAAACGCTCTATGCTCAGTGGGAGGAGCTGGCTGAATAAGCCAGCTCTTTTTTTCATTCAATTCCCATCTCTCTTCTCATTATTTTTTTAGAATCATTCTCCCTGTACTTCCTGTGTCGTTTCCTGCTTGACTCCCGGTCCTCCCTCCGCTCTCACCCGCTCTTCGTAGGCTTCTGCCTCCGCTCTTGCAAGTTCTGCCTGTTTTCTGTAAAATTCCCGCTCTTCCTCACTGTCATTCTGGTGGAGAATCTCCTCGATCACCTCGCAGACTTCCGGCGCCGCGCGGCGAATCTCAGCGGTCTTCTCCCCCTCCAAATAGGCGGACACGAGTTTTCCGAAATAAAACTTGCTGTCACTCGCGTAATAATCCGGAATCTCCAAAACTCCCCGAAGCACCGGATAAGCATTCCACAGCACAGCCATCCGCTCATCATTCTCCCGATAACAGCCCGCTGCCTCTCCCACATACTCGCACATCGCCTCAAGAAGAGCCTCCGGTTTTGTCGTCTTCACTTTCTCATACTCGCAGTCAACACTGTGATAGACATAATAGATCCCGAGATCGGTCGACGGTGCCGCAAAGTATTTCTTCTTTGTGTAAAACATGATCTGCCAGCCATCTCTCACAAAACGCTCCAGCCAGCCGCGCGGAACGAGGTAGAGCGCATCGGTGATCAGATCCTTCTGCTCCGTTGTGACCTCTGCATTTCCGATCGTCCGGATATCCCCGCTGCTCTGGTGCTGTCCGTCATCTCCAAAAAACTCCAGTCCGAGATACTGATTTCTCGCCATATGGCCGTTGATGAAAAAATAGTACATCACACCGTCAACGATCTGGCTGCCCCCGTCCGCCATCTCTCCACTTTCCGAAAACCAGTACCACTCTCCGCCGTATTTCAGCCATCCGGTGTGATTGCTTCCGTCCGGATCGCGATAATACCAGTGATAATTTTTATAGATCCAGTCACTGCCTCCATCCCCAGGCGCCTCCATTGCCCGGCTCTCCCCCGCAGACAGCGCAATAAAAATCACACTGATCAACAGAATGAGAATCCGCCGGAATCCGGTTCGCCACGCACATCGGTATTTTCTCACTGAAAGCCGTCCTTTCTCACATCCACTCTGAGTTATGCAAAAAGCTCCCCGCTGTGCGGAGAGCTCTCAATTCATCATCAAATATTTCCGGTGCGCCCATTCACGCACTTTTTTGAATGAGCAGGACGATAAGCCGGGTTATGTCGTTGGATGGTCATCTATCTAGACCAGATGTCGCCACCTGGTTCAAGCGACCTACCCGAAAGCAGACGGGCCGCCTTATGCTTTCTGTTCGGTCTTGCTTCAAGTGGGGTTTACATGTGCCCTGCCTGTTACCAGCCAGGCGGTAGTCTCTTACACTGCCTTTCCACCCTTACCGGCGCGAACCGGCGGTATATTTCTGTTGCACTGTCCCTAGAGTCACCTCCGCCAGACGTTATCTGGCACCCTGCCCTGTGAAGCCCGGACTTTCCTCTCCCACAACCTTTCGGTCTTGTGGCAGCGACCATCTGTCCTGCTCAAACGTGTCTATTCTACCATTGGTTTTTAAAACTGTCAAGTAAGTGTTGTTATACGCGGAAGCAGCTTCCTCCGACAAACTCCCTAAGAATCGAGTTCTGCGGAATGTTCTCACAGCCGACTCCGAGGAAATAATCCAGGAATTTAAGCAGGCGTTTTGCCTCCACATACTCTGCACTGTCGCGCGGGACACTAAAGAGCGCCGGCTCTGCAAACTGCTTGAGTACTGCCAGTTCATAGACGAGAGCCGAGTTAAACATCACATCTGCCTCCTCCTGATACGGGAAGATGTTTTCCTCCTCTCCGCGGCGAACCGACGGCCACATCCGGATCGTATCCTGGGCGGAAGCACCTCTCGTCCTTGCATCCCGGACAATGCGACGGATCAGCCGACCGTCCGTCGTCGGAATCCGGTTGTGTTCATCGATTCCGAGCTGCGTGAGTGCACTGATATAAATCTTGAATTTGTTCTCTCTCGGAAGACTGTATGAGAGTCTCTCATTCAGACAGTGGATTCCCTCGATAACCAGAATATCATTCTCGCCGAGCGTCAGCCAGTCTCCCTGATACTCTCTCTCTCCCGTCACAAAGTTATAGACCGGAAGCTGAACCGTCTTTCCCGCTAAAAGATCTGTCATATCCTGATTGAATTTCTCGACATCGAGGCACTCAAGCACTTCGTAATTGTAACTTCCATCCGGATTTTTCGGGCTGTTCACACGGTTGACAAAATAATTGTCCACCGAGATCGGGTGCGGAACCATGCCGTTTGCCCTCAGCTGGATCGAAAGGCGATGGGAGAACGTCGTCTTTCCCGAGGAGGACGGACCGGCGATCATCACGAATTTCTTGTCCGGCTGATTCTTGATCATCTCCGCAATATCGCCCATCTTCTTTTCCATCCGGGCTTCCTGAATCAGAATCAGGTCATTGAGTTTTCCCTGTGTAATCTGCTCATTTAACGATCCAACCGTCGGAATCTTTAAGCTTCTGCCCCAGTCTTTCGCTTCTTTCAGGACGGAGAACAGTTTCTCCTGCGGCTGAAACTCTGGAATCTCCGTCGGATTGGAGGAGTCAGGAAGCAGAAGCACGAGTCCGCGTTTATAGGCAATCACATCAAAATACTGGATATATCCGGTATTCTGCACCATGTATCCATAGTTGTAGTCCTCAAATTTTCCAATGCTGTAAATATTTACGCGGGAAACTCTTCGATAGTGAAAAAGTCTCTCTTTGTCGTACATTTTGTGCTGATGGAAGAGCTCCACTGCCTCATCCGTATTCATGCTTCTCTTCATAATCGGAATTGCCGCATTCACATATGCCCGCATCTGATCGCGGATCTTTCCTGCAATCTCCGGTGTCACCTCAAAATCTCCGATCGGTTCCATAAAAAGCCCATTTCCAATCGAAAAATCCACGGCGACTTTCTTCAGGTGGTCGGCTCCGATCACCTCATAGATCGCCTTTAAGAGAATCAGAACCGCACTTCTCTGGTAAGTCATAATACCCGGTCTGTCTTTCGCGGTCAGAAATGTAATCTCCGTCCCGTCTTTCACCCGCTTATGCAGTTCCTGAAGTTTTCCGTTTACCCGTGCAAGAAGAATGTCATAATCAAACTTTCTCTGATAAAGTGCTGCCACATCCATGAGAAGTGTCTCTTCCTCAAACTCGCGCACTTCTCCTTCTACCGTCACATGAATCATTTGCCTGCCCTCCTGTTGTCCGCCATGTACTCTCAAAAGATTCTAGTTTGTTTTTGCACTCATTATACCACTATTGCCGGAAATGCCGGATCTGCCTCAGCCACCGTGACCTGATCCGCAAATGTCTTTCTCAGATATTCCGCCACAAATGGAATAAAGATATGTTCCAGACCATAATGGCCCGCATCGATGATCGCCATCCCACAGGAGGCCGCATCGATTCCGTCGTGATGTCCGATATCCCCGGTGATCAGAACCCCTGCTCCCTGCGAAATCGCAGTCCGGACCATGCTTCCGCCAGATCCCGGCGAAATCGCCGCTCTTTGAATCTTCCCGGTCACCTGTCTGCTTCCGTAAACGGTCACAAATGGCAGGTCAAAAGCCTCTTTCACCCGTCCGGCAATCTCCTCGAGTGTCATCTCCTGCGGAAGCTCACCGATCTTTCCGATTCCAAAGGTTCCATTCTCATTCCGCACCGTCACATCAAGCGGCGCCTCCGCATCCAGGCTGATCCGATCCGCTGCCAGATCCGCCATACATCCCGGTGCAATGTCAAAATTTGTGTGCATCGCAAAATAGCTCAAATCTGCCTGAATCATCCTCACAATCCGCCTGCCGATAAACTGCTCATCATTGACCTGCTTGAGTGCCCTGAAAATCAGGGGATGATGGGTCACAATCATATCCGCATGGATCTGAATTGCCTGATCAATCACCTCATCCGTCGCATCCAGAGCCACAAGAATCGTCTTTACTTCTTTTTCTGCCCGTCCTGCCAGAAAACCCGGGTTGTCCCAGTCGCAGGCATAAGCCCGCGGTGCAAGCTCATCCAGGGCTCTTATGATCTCTCTGCACTGCATAATCTCTGTTTTGCCTCCTCAATCTGCTGTAAGAGCACGGAAATTTCCTCCAGACGAGCTTTCGCGCCCTCTTTTTCCTGCCTGTTCAAATGCTCTGCAATCTCCCGGTACTGTCTCTCTTCCTTTCCGAGAAGCTCTCCAAGAACCGGAATGGAATCCTCTGTAAGACACATGCCATAACGGTATTCTGCCTCGGAATCCGCGTGCATCTTTCCATGTTCCACACGCATGATCGTGTAGTACTTTCCATCCTCCTCAAGCATCCGCTCTTCCCGGATTGCAAGCCCAAGCACCTCGAGCCCGTGACGGAAAACGGCAAGTTCCGACTGCGGGGACAGAAGAAAGGTGTGAATCCCGGAAATCACCTCGGGATCTGCCGATTTCAGGATGCGAAGCATCAGCTCTCCGCCCATTCCGGCAATCACGACAGTATCTGCCTCCCCTGCCTTCAGCTTCTGCATTCCATCACTAAGCCGCGTCTCAATCCGATCCTGCATTCCAAACGCGAGCACATGTTCCTGCGCCCTGAGAAGCGGCCCCTTTCTCACATCCATCGCAAGCGCCCGTCCCGCCTTTTCAAGTTCCATCAGACGGATCGGGACAAAGCCGTGATCTGTCCCGATATCTGCCACACAGCTGTCTTTTCCGGTCACAGGAACCATCTCCACAATTGTCTCAAGTCTCTTTGATAACTTTATCTGCACAGAATCTGTATCTCTCTTTCCATATATTGTAATTATATTGTAATCTTATAATATTGTTTAATTCTATATCGCCATGCCTTTAATCCAGATAGTCTTTCAGTTTCCGGCACCGGCTCGGATGGCGCAGTTTGCGAAGCGCCTTCGCCTCAATCTGGCGGATTCTCTCTCTCGTCACATGGAATTCTCCGCCGACTTCCTCAAGTGTCTTCGGCTTTCCGTCATCGAGCCCAAAACGCAGGCGAAGCACTTTCTGCTCTCTCTCCGTCAGTGTTGAGAGTGCCTCCATCAGCTGTTCATGTAGAAGCGTGAAGGCAGCCTCCTCCGCCGGAACTGCGACATGGTCATCCTGAATGAAATCGCCGAGATGGCTGTCCTCCTCTTCCCCGATCGGCGTCTCAAGAGAGACCGGATCCTGAGAAATCTTCCGGATCTCACGCACGCGCTCCGGCGGAATCTCCATGCGCGCCGCAATCTCCTCCACAGTAGGTTCCCGCCCAAGTTCCTGAACGAGCTGTCTCGACGTGCGCACGAGACGATTGATCGTCTCAACCATGTGGACCGGAATTCGGATCGTTCTCGCCTGATCGGCGATTGCCCTCGTGATGGCCTGACGAATCCACCAGGTTGCGTAGGTGGAAAACTTGTATCCCTTTCGATAGTCAAACTTCTCGACCGCCTTGATCAGACCGAGGTTACCCTCCTGAATCAGATCCAGGAACTGCATTCCACGTCCCACATATCGCTTTGCAATGCTGACGACAAGGCGCAGGTTTGCCTCGGCAAGACGTTTTCTCGCCTCCTGATCTCCCAGTTCCATCTTTTTCGCAAGTTCGATCTCCTCATCCGTCGAGAGAAGCGGAATCTTTCCAATCTCTTTTAAGTACATCCGAACCGGGTCCTCAACGCCGACACCCTCCGGCACGGACAAATCGATTTTCTCCGGATCGATCTCCTCTTCCTCATCGAGATCCTCCTCGGAAAACAGATCCGGATCCATCTCGTCCTCATCTTCCGTTCGCAGGACATCTACATGATGGCGGTCCAGAAATTCATAAATCCGATCCAGTTTTTCGGGATCCAGAATCTCTCCCCGAAAGGAATCCAGAATCTCTCGATTTTCCAGCACATTTTTCTTTTTGCGTGCCTCTTCCACAAGGTGCGTCAGTTTTTCTTCAAATGTCTGTGTCTGCTTCTGTTCTTCCATAGTTATCCGCCCTTTCCATAAGATGTGCTCCCAAAATGCCGTCATTCCGTTTTCGATTGGATCGATCCGCCAAAGCGTCCCATCCCTGTCAATCTCAAACGCTTAACTGTCAATATCGATATGAAGTGTCTTTAATGCCGCCTGTTCCTGAATGATTTTTTGCAGCTGCACAATATCCGAGGCACTTCTGCTCGCCTCATCCAGACTGTGCTTGCGAACTTTCAGCACGGTATCTGAAAATGCCTTCTTCTGCTCATCATTATTCAGTGACTCCTTCAGGTTCGCATGGAACAGCGCCGCCACCTCTTTGTATTGTTCTTCATCATTGATAAAATGATTCAGAATTTCTGCGGGATTTAACGTGCCCTTCTCCTGTTCCGCAAATACCATCTCTGCCACCTGATGATAGAGCGGCTCATCGAAGTCATCCGGTCCTACAATTCCCCGGACTTTCTCAAAGAGTTTCGGTTTTTCAATCAGCCAGGTCAGGAGAAGTCTCTGGGAACGGCGAATGCCCTCATCCCGATCCACCTTCTTGCGCTTCTCCCGTCCGCCCGGTGAATTTCCATATTCCGAATTCTGCCCGGAACGGTCACCAACACCGCGGCTGAGTCCGAGGCGATTTACGAGATTTCTCAAATCTTTGTAAGGAATCATCTGTTCCCCGGCAACAGCCTGAATGTAATTATCCCGCTCCAGCGGCTCTGTGAATTCAAGAAGTTTCTCCGCCGCCGCATGGATGAACTTTGTCCTCTGTTCCGGATCCTGCATCTGATAGTCTCTCTTTAAGACCTCAATCTCAAAAAGGAAACTGTTTTTTGCATTCGCAATCCGCTCCCGAAACGCATCAGCACCCATATTTTTGATAAACTCATCCGGGTCCTTGTACGGTTTCAGATTCAAAACTTTTGCGGAAAGCCCGACATTTCTCAGAATCGGAATCGCACGAAGGGCCGCTTTCACACCTGCTCCATCACTGTCATAGGTGAGAATCACAAGCTCGGTATAGCGCTTTAAAAGCATTGCCTGCTGGGAGGTAAACGCCGTTCCAAGCGAGGCAACCGCATTCTGAAATCCAGCCTGCTGCATCGCAATCACATCCATATAACCCTCGCAGAGCAGCATATATTTTTCCCGGCTCGTCCGCGCGTAATTCAGTCCGTACAGATTTCGGCTCTTATCAAAAACAAGGGTCTCCGGGGAGTTCAGATACTTCGGTTCCCCGTCCCCGAGCACACGGCCTCCAAATCCGATCACGCGGCTGTTGACATCCATAATCGGAAACATCACACGATTCCAGAATTTGTCGTACGTTCCCCGCTCCTCAATCGTCACAAGGCCGGACTCTTTCAAAATCTCATCTCCGTATCCCTTTGCCCGCAGGTACTGATAGAGATCATTTCCCGTCTTATTCGCAAATCCAAGACCGAACCTGCGGATCGTGTCATCGCTGAGGGCTCGTTTTTTGAAATACTCATACCCGATTTTTCCATGCGGCTGGTGCAGATGATAATAAAAATAATTGGCAGCCAGTTTATTGATCTCCAAAAGAGTGGAGCGTTTGTCTTCCCTCGCGCGCTCCTCCTGTGTGTACTCAATCTCCGGAAGCTTTACGCCTGCCCGGTCGGCAAGACGCTTCATCGCCTCCGGAAATGTATCATTCTCATACTCCATCACAAATGTGATGACATTTCCTCCCGCTCCGCACCCGAAGCAGTAATACATCTGTTTCTGGGGAGAGACGGAAAAGGACGGAGATTTCTCATTGTGAAACGGACACAGTCCAAAATAATTGCTTCCCTTTTTCTGCAGATTTACATACTGGGAGACAATATCTACAATATCGTTTCTCGTCCGTACTTCCTCTATTACTTCCTCCGGATAATACATATCTGTTTCTCTCTTCTCCCTTCTGTCTGTATGTACTCAGCATCCATATCTCAATTTTCAAGTCGACTTATCAAAGAATCTTCCACGCTTTCGGGACAAACAGTTCTTCGAAGCGGTCAATCGCGTACCCATCACTCATTCCCGCAATATAGTCGCAGATTATCCGCTCCCTTGCCTCTCCTCTCTGTTCCATCAAGAGGCGATACTCCTCCGGCAGTTCCTCAATGTGATCCATATAGTACCGGTACAGCGACACAATCAGCTGCTGTGCCCGTCCCTCCTCTGCCTTTGGAATCTCATTCTCATAGACATGCTCAAACATCCACGAGCGAAGTCCCTGAACGGCATCTTCCATTCCCGGGGACATCAAAATCTCCGGGCAATCCATGCTGTTAAGGATAATATCATGAATGATTGTGTCGAGACGTTCCCTGACACTGTGCCCCAGTACCTTTGTATACATCTCCGGAATGTCTTTCTCCTCAAGAATCTTTCCGCGGATCGCATCATCAATATCGTGATTGATGTATGCCACTTTATCGGAAATTCGCACGATCGCTCCCTCTAAAGTAGAAGGATGGCCACTCGTCCGGTGATTCCGGATTCCATCCCGGACTTCTCTCGTCAGATTCAGTCCTCTTCCGTTCTTCTCAAGCACTTCCACAACCCGCACACTCTGTTCCGAGTGAACAAAACCAAATGGCGACAACCGGTTCAAAACTGCCTCCCCGGAATGACCAAACGGCGTATGTCCGAGATCATGACCGAGTGCAATCGCTTCCGTCAGATCCTCATTCAGTCTGAGTGCACGCGCAATCGTCCGTGCGATCTGCGCAACCTCTAACGTATGGGTCAGGCGTGTCCGGTAATGATCTCCCTCCGGAATAAAAAAGACCTGAGTCTTATGCTTCAGGCGCCGAAATGCTTTGCAGTGAAGAATCCTGTCTCGATCCCGCTGATAAGCTGTCCGGATATCACAGGGCTCCTCCCAGACCTCTCTCCCCTCACTGTTCCTGCTCAAAGAAGCATACGGACTCAAATACTCCGCTTCCATGTTTTCTCGCTGTTCTCTGATCGTCAAAAATTGCACCTCCTCTCGAGATGTTTCTGAGTTTCTTTTGCGCCTATTATAGCATATTTTCTGAATTTTTAACACCAATAATACAAAAACAGCAAAGCAATCAGATTTTTCATGTCTTTTGCCTTGCTGTTCTCGATCTTCTGTTCTCAGTTCCCGATTTTCCGTCTTTTCTTGTCCTTTTTCGACGGCTCTATCGGATGTTTCTTTGAATTTCCCCTTGAACTTCTTTTTAAACTTCCCTTTAAATTTCTTTTTAAATTTCTTTTTTTATCTTAAATGCCTGTTCCGGCTTCCATCTTCCGTCTTATTTCAGGAAGCCGTTGACGATCTGAGCCTCCGCCTCTTCTTCTGTAAGACCTAAGGTCATCAGTTTGATGATCTGCTCTCCGGCAATCTTTCCGATCGCTGCCTCGTGGATCAGAGCTGCATCGATGTTGTTTGCCTCAAGCTGAGGAATTGCAAGAATCTTTGCATCGCCCATAATGATTGCATCACACTCGGTATGACCGGTGCACTTTGCATTTCCGACAATACGGGAATCAAATTTCTGGTAGGAATGGTCTTTTGCAACGGAGCGGGACACCACATCTGCGCTCGCATCGTCTCCGTTCAGTGTGACGGTATAGCCGCTGACCGCGTGCTGATCCCCGTGGGTCAGAAGACGCTCCCGCACAACCAGCTTTGCCCCTGCGGCAAGTTCTGCGGTCGTCATACGGTTCGTGGAGTCCACGCCCTTGATCTGGACCATCTCCATCTCCATGACACTTCCCTCTTCCATATAGGCCTCGGTGACCGGATTCAGGATTCTCTTTCCGTCTCCCTCACCCTCTCCGTAATGTTTCTCGACGTATTTTACTTTTGCATTCTTTCCGACGAAGAAGCGATGGACGCCATCATGCTGGGAATCCTGGTTTCCGCAGTTGTGAATTCCACATCCTGCCACAATCACCACGTCACAGTCCTCACCGATATAGAAATCATTGTATACCACTTCCTTGAGTCCACTTGCACTCAGAACAACCGGAATGTGCACGCTCTCATGCTTTGTTCCCGGTTTGATGCGGATATCGATGCCGCTCTTGTCCGTCTTGGATACAATGTCAATGTTTGCGGTCGTGTTTCTTCCTGCCATCTGACCGTTTGCCCGGATGTTGTATGCTCCCTCCGGAACGCTGTGGAGGTCTGCTACCTCCTCAAGAATGTGCTTCTGAATCTCGTCAATCATGCCTGTGCCCCTCCCTGATAATATTTGTCGCAGGGATTCATAGCCGATGCCGTGCCAAGAAGTCCCGGAAGAATGTCATCCTTTGCGCCATGTCTGCTCACTTTTCCATCTGCGATCACAACGATCTCATCTGCAATGTCAAGAATTCTCTCCTGGTGAGAAATAATCAGAATGGAACCGTCCGTCTGCTTTCTCATTCGCTCAAATACCTGAATCAGATTCTGGAAGCTCCAAAGATCGATTCCTGCCTCCGGCTCATCAAATACAGACAGCTTTGTTCCTCTTGCCAGAACGGTTGCAATCTCAATACGCTTCAGCTCTCCGCCGGAAAGGCTTCCGTTGACCTCTCGGTTGATATAATCTTTCGCGCACAGTCCAACCTCCGACAGATACTTGCACGCATCTGCCGCAGAAAGGTTCTTCTTTGCTGCGAGACGGATCAGGTCAAGCACCTGAATTCCCTTAAAGCGAACCGGCTGCTGAAATGCAAAACTGATTCCCATATTGGCACGTTCCGTGATGGTTTTCTCCGTGATGTCCTCACCGTTAAAATAAATTTTTCCCGATGTCGGACGCTCAATTCCCGCAATCAGCTTCGCCAGTGTGGACTTTCCGCCACCGTTCGGACCCGTAATCACCACAAACTTGTGATCATCCACATTCAGACTGATGTTGCGAATAATCTCTTTTTGTCCTTTTTCTCCCGGTACCTCGAAGGACACATTCTCTAATGTCAGCATAACTCCCTCCATACATCTTTCTATATCTCAAAGTTTCCCGTTTTTTCCATATATTTCCATATACAACAAACAGACTTTGCGATACATGTATTCTATCCATTTCTTTTTTGCAGGATTCTGCAGGACTTCCATCTATTTTCTTCCTGCATTTACCGCTAACGTATATTATATACCAACTTAGTCGGTTTTACAAGGAAACCATGCACAGAAGCAAAAAAGGCATGGTGGCATGGTGAAAGATGGAGAATGATACAAAGGGACGATACAAAAATATTCTGAGTCTGACACTCCAACGGCTAAAGCTCGTTGGGTTCTCATATACATGAACTTCCAAATATGCTCGAAAGTATATAAGACTGATTCATTTCTATGAGACTTTCATTATCAATCATTCTAATGAACGAATTAACGATAACATACGGCTCGTGTCAAAACCGTTTTTTCTACTTTTTAAATGCCCATACTACTCAAAGTATAGGTGTTTTTTAATCTTTGAATTTCTATATCATGAAGTGTTTTAAAAGTATGAAATCTATCATTGCATTTTTCTATATCAAAATTTTCTAAATCACCTGAAATATTCATTATTAAAAAAGCACTGTATAAATCTCTCTGAATCTTCATTCCGTTTAAGTCATTCCATCGTTTTGAAAGTGATTTTT
>NZ_JBNMIC010000048.1:0-17369 GCF_050873065.1 Brotaphodocola sp. | reverse complement strand
ATCACAAGATCAGTGACATAATCCAGATGGAAAAATATCGAGTCCTCTATCAATGTGCAAGGGAATGCAATGATTTTGACTCCTTTGTAAAGACCGTGGCGTAGTTTTGTGCAATTTTTCAAATTTGCTCATTTATAGTTCAATACTTATTCTTATACAGAAATATTTCTATTTATATTTTTTTAAGAATAATTGTCACAACAATTTGCGTATTTTTGTTGAATTTTTCGGACTTGTGTGCTATACTGGAGTCATCTCAAAAGAAGGAGCTGATGACTATGCGTTATACTATTACAGGAAGAAACATCGATGTGACTCCGGGCCTGCGTGCAGCAGTAGAAGAAAAAATCGGAAAACTTGATCGTTATTTTAATCCGGACACAGAGGTAATCGTCACTCTCAGCGTGCAGAAAGGCAAACAGAAAATCGAAGTTACGATCCCGGTTAAGGGAAATATGATCCGTGCTGAAGAATCCAGCAACGACATGTACGTCTCCATCGATCTGGTAGAAGAGATCATCGAGCGTCAGATGAAAAAATATAAGAATAAACTGATCGACAAGAAGCAGAGCGCAATGGCATTCTCAGATCTGTTCATCAACGAGGAATTCGATACCGATGACGAGATCGACATCGTAAAGACCAAACGCTTCGCAGTAAAGCCGATGGATCCGGAAGAGGCTTGCGTTCAGATGGAACTGCTTGGCCACACCTTCTATGTATTCCTGAATGCAGAGACCGATCAGGTCAATGTCGTATACAAGAGAAAGAACAATACATATGGTCTGATTGAGCCGGAATTTGAGTAATCGTTTCACTTAACATTTCGCTTTTCCACTTAATCAGATTCCATAAAAAATTCGAGGAGGCGCAGACGCGCCTCCTCATTTTGCTTCTTACATTTTTGCTTCTTACACTTTGTTTCTCACTTTTGCTTCTTACTTTTTGCTTCCCACTCAGATCAGTTTTCTGACCCATCTTCTCTTCTCACCGAGGCACGCCATCCACCATGCAAAGATCAGCATCGGGATAAAGATGCAGAGCATAATATTTTTCTCTGTGAGCGGCAGCGGATTGATCTTCGCCGTCCATGAAAAAAAGTAAAAGAAATAAAAATGGGACAGATACACCCACTCGCTCATCGCTCTCAGTCTTGTGAAAAGTTTCCAGTCCGGAAGACGCAGTGCAAGCGCAGCCTCCGTCAGGAAATAGGCAGTCGGTGCAGCAGAAATCACGATGTTGATATTTCCGCAGCGCGTCACCTCTTTCTTCATCACCCAGCAGAAGAAAATGGCCAGAATAAGTGACAGAAGGAACGGCAGCTGTTTCTTTTTCTTCGCAAAGAGAAGCCCCAGACACACATAAAAACTTCCGTAAAAAATTCCATTTCTCATCGTCATGCAGTGCTGTCCGTACAGATAAATCAGGTCCTGAATCTTCTGTGGAAGCATCGCCGTGAAATACCAGTTATCTCCGAGACACCCCGCCGCAAACAGCGCTCCCGTCACAAGAAGAGCCGGCGTGATATACCGCGCGCCGAGGGACACGCACCAGACAATCAGACATGCCGTGATCAGCGCCGGCAGATACCAGAGCTGGGCAATCGTGCTCGAGAAGAAGAACGAGCGGATATAAAAGATCACTGTCTCCTTGATCGATGCCGTCCCGTGGTACCAGTTGTAAATGTCGATCGGCCAGTAAATCACACACCAGAGCACATAAAGTTTCAAAATGCGCCAGCAATATTTTAAAACCTGGCTCCACCCACTCTTCTGTGCCTTTTTGCGGCTTCGCCCGCGACCATCTTCGCATCCACGCTTGCTGCTCTCGCATTCATTTCCATATCCATTTTTATTTTCATTCTTATTTTCATTTTTCTTTCCATTCCGGTTTCCGCCTTCCCTTGCACAATTCTCTGTCCCGCAGATTTTCCGAAACAGCAGAAAGCCCGCAACCGTAAAGAAAAACGGCACCGCCAGATTGGAGAGCCAGGAGCCGACAATCAGCCGCCAGCTGCTCTCCTGCGCGTAAAAGACCTGGATCATGTGGCGGCCTGCAACGAGAAGGGCGAGACCAAATTTCACGACATCCAGACCATAATACTGTTTTTTCTGTTCCATACCTCCCCCTTAATCCAAGAATGTTCCCGCTTTGCTCGGGGTTCGATAGTTGTACGGGGAGATGATGACGCCGGTTCTCGGATTGCTCGAGTGGATAACCTTTCCATCTCCTATGTAAATTGCCACATGCGTGATGTTGCTTCCACTTCCATAGAACAGAAGATCGCCCGGCTGGATGCTCGAAATCGGGATTGTCTTGACATTCTGGGCCTGATCTCTCGAGGTTCTTCCCGTCGTGATTCCAAAGTGTGCAAAAATCGCCTGCGTGAATCCGGAACAGTCAGCGCCCGTCGTCAGGCTTGTCCCACCGTACACATATTTATTTCCGAGGAACTGTTTTGCATAGGCGACAATCGCTGTTCTCGTCGCTGTGACAACCGCTGCGGAGCCCGGTCCGCCACCGCCCTTGATCGTCGCACTCTTCTTGGAATCTGAGGTGGTGGTATTTGAGGAAGACGATGAATTCGACGGCTGTACGACAGTCGCTGACGGCTTCGTGCCGGTACTGCCGTTACTGCTTGTCCCACTGTTTCCGCTGCCATTGCTGCTGTTGTTCTGTGCCGGTGAGGTTGTCGCAACATCATCCGGTTTCGTGGCAATGATCGTCGCCCCATTGTCAGAGGACGGACTCGACGCTGCCGGTGCCGATCCTCCATTCGCGGAAGAATTTGAGCCGGACGGATTTGGCGCAATCACAGTGCCATTTTCTCCTGTCTGGCTCTCCTCTGCTTCCTCCTTGGCCTCCACTCTGCGGACTTCCTCAAGCTGGGCAATCGCGGAATCTGCCTCCTGCTTTCTCTTCTCCTCTTCCGCCTTCTTTTCCTTTTCTTCCTGAAGCGTCACTGCCTGATCAAATTCCACGCGCGCCGTACAGTAATTCTTGGAGACGTAACCGACAAGATCCTCATCGATCTCCACCTTAAAGAAATCCCCCTCATCGTCGACAACGATATACTCTGCGCCCTGAGAGAGCAGCGTCAATGTCGTGCTCGTCAGATTCGGCTCAGATCTTAAGCGGAGTCCATCTGCGCTGATCGTGACAAACTCTCTCCGGATCGAACGTGCAAGCTGTTCGGCTGCATCTCCGGTCACGAAATACTGTGCCTTGATGTATCCGGTTACCGCACCCGACTGGATCCGGTACCACTTTCCGCCCTCTCCCTCGACGGTCTCAAGAATCGTCGCGGCGCAGTTGTTATAAATCTTTCCGACGATCGTACTGCTCGTGTTCGGATTCTCTCTGATGTTCACATAATCAGATACCTGTGAGACAGCAATATTTTCATAATTTCCCTGCGATGCCACAACCGATACGGTATGCTGAGATTTCTGCACATCTGCATAGGCGGGAATCACCCCCAAAGTCATCGCGCACACGCAGCTCAGGGTCAGAATCCTGATTGTTTTCTTCCTCATCTATTTGATCTCCCTCTGATTTTGATCGGTCTTTCTCTCTAACGATGATTCTGCTTCCACGCATTCAGATAGCGCTCGGCGCTGCTGACCGCATTTGCGCCATCTGACGCAGCCGTTACAATCTGGCGCAGCTGTTTTGTTCTCACATCTCCCGCCGCAAAGATACCCGGCACACTCGTCTCACACGTCTCTCCGGCACACACATACCCGTGATCCATTTTGATCAAATCTTCCACAAGTGCGCTGTTCGGATCAATTCCCACTGCCACAAAGACTCCGCTCACCGGAAGTTCAGAGTGTTCTTTGCTCTTTTCATTTCTGAGCACAAGCTTCTCCACCCTCTGCTCTCCGCAGATTTCTTCCACCACCGTGTTCCAGAGAATCGTCACATTTTCAAGCGCCATCAGCTGTTCCTGAAGTACCTTTGCCCCGCGCAGCTCCCCTCTCCGGTGAATCAGATACACCCTGCTGCACATCCGGGACAGAAAAATCGCATCTTCCAGTGCCACATCCCCACCACCGACGACAGCGACTTCCTTTTTTCGGAAAAAAGCTCCATCGCAGGTCGCACAGTAGCTCACGCCAGAACCTCTGAGGCGCTCCTCTCCAGGCACTCCGAGACTTTTATGGGTTGCTCCCGAAGCCAGAATCACGGTCTTTGCAAGATAAGTTTCTTTCTTTCCGGTGAGCACTTTCCACGTCTTCTGAAAATCCAAATGTCCGCCCGCATCCATGCGTTCCCCTGCACTGTCACCAGACTCCCTGTTTCTTTCTCCGATCGGCACAATCTCTGCATCCCCCGGTGTCTCCACCTGTGCAACGCGCAGATCCCTTGCTCCATCCTCCGAAGCATCAGGCATCTGAAGATCAGCCTCCTGCATCAGACGGATTCCCATGATCTCATCGGTGACGAATTCTGCTCCGAGATGATCTGCGTGCTCCCGAAATTTTATTCCGAGGGAAAATCCGTCCACTCCCGGAAATCCCGGGTAATTCTCAACCTCGTATGTCGTCAGCACCTGTCCGCCGCTGATCATCTCTTTCTCAATCACAAGGGTATTTAATCTCGCCCGCTGTGCATAAATCGCAGCTGCCAGTCCTGCCGGTCCGGAACCGATAATCACCAGATCATACTTTTTTTCCATGTTTCACTCCTGTTCGCTTTGATTTTCTATCACGATTTTTTATTACCATTTTCTATCTATATTTTTTCACATATCTTCCCACATATATTCCTGTGATTCACGCTTTTGCCGCGCTTCAATCAGGTAACTGTGGTTCAGTATAACACAAGTTTCTTTTAAGATACAGAGAGTTACGAAAATTGTAATTGAATCGTAAAGGATTCAAGAATTTTCCTTGCTCATTCTCCCCGAAAAACTTATAATTGACTTATCAGATTTTTCAATCTGATTTCAATCTGGTTTCAGAAAAAATGCAGCAAAAAACAGCAGATAAAAAAGAAAGGAAGCGTATTTGTATGTCTAAAAAAGTAGTGCTTGTAACGGGTGCTTCCCGCGGAATCGGAAAGGCGATCGCCGTAAAATTTGCTAAAAAAGGATATAACGTCATCATCAACTGTGCACACCGGGAGCGCGAACTGCTTCAGGCGCAAAAAGAGATCTCCGGCTATCAGGTTGGCTGCACTGCTTTCCTCGGAGATATGGGAAAGATGGAGGACTGTGAAAAACTGTTTGACCTCATCCGCAAGCAGTACGGCTCTCTCGACGTCCTCGTCAACAATGCCGGTGTCGATTACATCGGACTTCTTCAGGATATGACGAGTGAGGACTGGGACCGCATCATCCGCACAAATCTGACCTCTGTCTTTAACTGCTGCAAACTGGCAATCCCGATGATGCTCTCCGCCGGTTCCGGAAAGATCGTAAATATTTCTTCTGTCTGGGGAAATGTCGGAGCTTCCTGTGAAGTTGCCTACTCCGCAACAAAGGGCGGAATCAATGCCTTCACCCGCGCACTCGCAAAGGAACTTGCACCGAGCAACATCCAGGTGAATGCTGTTGCCTGCGGAGCGATTGATACGGAGATGAATCAGTGGATGGAGGAAGATGAGATGCTCCAGCTCGTCGACGAGATTCCGGCAGGCCGTCTTGGAACAGCGGAGGAAGTTGCCGACTTTGTCTACCACCTCGGATACAAGGGTTCCTACCTGACCGGACAGGTCATCGCCATGGACGGCGGATGGATCTGATATGGATGAATCTGATTTGAATGGATCCGATGAATGGATCTGATTTCTGCAAATAAACAATTTTTAAATTTTTTTATTTTTTTTGCAACATTTCATTCTCCTCATCTGTATAAAGGGTAGAAAACAAAAAACAAACTAAGAAAGATGAGGAGAATTTTATTATGAGAAGAACAAACAAAAATGAGAACGCAGCAAACTGGAACAAGAATGGCTTTGATCAGAAAAGCAGTACCAAAACAACCGGCAGCCGCAAGATCCGCACCTGTCTCACAGCTCTCGGTCTTCTGACACTCGTCTCGATGAGTGCCTGCGCGAGGCACGAGGCTGCGGCCGGGGCCGAGATTTCAACCAGGGCTGAGACCACAGCAAATGAAATTTCGGCACACGAACCCACTGCAAATGAGACTGAGCAGATGGCTTCGATGCCAAACCCGTTCACAGACCACACAAGTCTCGCCGACGCTCAGACAGCTGCGGGATTTTCGATCAAGGTTCCCGAGGCGGTTCAGGGAGTCTCTGCGAACGTCTTTCGCACCCTCGGAAACGAGATGATTGAGGTAATCTACCTCAGAGACTACGACGCAAAGAACGGTCAGGAAGATGCAACAGCAGACAACAGCACTTCTGAGACTTCCTGCACAGAGATCGCGCGGATCCGAAAAGGTCTCTATGACAAAAATTCTGATACAGACAGCGCAGATATCAGCGGGGACTACAATACCTACTCCGAGACTTCCACTTCCAAGATCGGCACACGCGAAGTCACAATGAAGGGAGATAATGGCATGGTGAAAACTGCGATCTGGACAGACGGCGGTTATGCTTACTCGATCAGCACAGATGGCATCTCTGTCGATGAGATCAGCGCTCTGATTGCTGACATCGAGTAACGCAGGAACAGATATTGAGCAACACCGGAATGTCAGTAATATCTCTCACCGGCGCAGCTTTCATCTGCGCGTCAACAAACGACACACCAAAGAAATTTTAAGGGGATTTGTATTTGTATGAGTATGCTTTCATTGGAACTTTCCTGCCCGCCGGGCGGTTTCGATTTTTTGAGATCACTGAAAAAATTTCTGTCGGTCTTCCACGCAAAGATTTATAGATATGCATCTGGAAAAAAGCGGCTGGCACGTCAGGAATCTCTCGCAGAGAATGCCGGCTACATTCTTGACACTTACGGAAACTCCATCCTGCGCCTTGCCTACTCCTACGTGCACAACATGAGCGATGCCGAGGATCTCCTTCAGGATACCCTGATATCCTACCTCGACTCCGCCCCCTCATTTGAAAATGAGGCACACGAGAAAGCATGGCTTTTAAAGGTTGCCGCCAATCTCTCCAAAAACAGGATTGCCTACAACCGCCTCCGCATGACCGATGAGCTTGACGAGAAGCTGATCGACGAGAAAAAAGACGATCTCTCCTTTGTCTGGGAAGCCGTCAAAAATCTTCCCGACAAATATCGGGAAGCCATTCACCTGTTTTATTACGAGGGCTACTCGACCGCGGAGATCGCAAAGATTCTCGGACGCAAGGAGAGCACAATCCGCTCAGATCTAAGGCGGGGACGCGCGGAGCTGAGATTTATTTTGAAGGAGGTGTATGACTTTGAGTAAATCCCCCAAGAATAACTCCTACAAAGAAATCATGGATCACATTGAAGTCACGGATGAGATGCGCAGTCGAATTCTGAAAAATGTTGTGCTCTCTCAGGAGAAGAAACTCTTTCCGTTCCAGAGATTTTCCCGCTACCTTCCTGTATGTGCCAGCCTCCTGATCCTCGCAATTGGAGCTTCGACACTCCCACAGATGGTCAACCGGATCACAAATCCACCGCCCGTCGAAGGGGTTGGAAGTGCCCCGGGAACTTCGTCGATTGAGACCTGCAAATCCATCAATGAACTCTCCCGGAGAATGGGATTTAAGGTCTTTGGACTCTATGATTTCCCGTTTGAAGTGAATTCCACCGAGTACACCTCCTACTTTGATGAGCTTGCACAGATCACTTACAGAGGTACTGACAATGAAATTACCTACCGCCAGTCCGCAAGAGGAGAAGAGACGGACAATTCCGGGGATTACAACGAATATTCCGATGTCATCACAACGGATCTTGACGGACTTTCTCTTATCCTGAAAGGAGAAAACGGAAACTATGTTCTCGCCATCTGGCATGACGAAACCTTCTGTTATTCCATCAGCTGTGAACCTGGGCTTAAGCGAGATGAACTCGAGCATCTTGTAGATGAGATTGCCACGGAAGCCTCCGAAGAATCACGCAAATAAATTGTCACATCGGAGATCTCCGCTTCACCATAAAAAAGAATGTGCTTTGGCAACCATCTTCCCCTGCGCCGAGTGCGCATCCTTGCGGAGCATTTTTTGTATGATAGGACGCAATTTCCTATCATATAAAAAATTCCCGCACCGCCATCGACTTAAACAAAAGCCAATGGTGGCGCGGGATATTTCGTTTAATACTTCCGGATCGTGTCGTCCGAATCGTCAGTGTTCTCGATCTTTCGGATTGTCACATAATAGCTGTATGTCTCATTTGCCTGCACCAGCACGCGGTCGCCAACTTTATGGCGCAGAATCGCCCGCCCAAGCGGCGACTCCGTGCTGATCATGTTGTGGATCGAACTTCCGCGTATGCTTGTCACAAGCTTGTAGACTTCTTCCTCGTCATCATCTTCCATGAAAAGAGTCACCGTATTATTCAGCCCAACTTCGTCCTCGCGGGAAGCATCGGAAATCACAATCGCATTTTTAAGCATATTCTCCAGATAACGGATTCTGCTCTCATTCTGATTTTTCTCCCGCTTTGCCGCGTGATACTCAAAATTCTCACTCAAGTCTCCATGTGAGCGCGCTTCCTTGACTGCCTCAATCAGTTTCGGGCGCTCCACCAGTTTTCTCTGGTCAATCTCCTGTTGAATTTTTTCTACGTCGTGCTGTGTCAGTTTTTCTCTCATTGCCGTCAGATCCTTACTTAATTTTCCTCTTTCAGACTGTCCATCGCCAGCTTAATGCAGCCCATGATTCCCTGATCATCGTTGAGGCTTGCCGGAACGATGTAATTGTCAATGTCAGCCAGCTCTTTTGCCTGGATATAGCCGTTCAGTTCTTTGAGCATCTTCTCGCGAATCATCGGGAAGAGTTGTTTCTGGTGCATGACGCCGCCGCCTAAAATGATCTTCTGCGGGCTGAGCGTCAGAACGATTCCCATCAGTGCCTGAGCAATGTAATAACTCTCAAGATCCCATACTTCCTCGCGGTCTGCGAGCTGAATTGCCTTTGCTCCCCATCTCTCCTCGATTGCCGGGCCTGCTGCCATACCCTCAAAGCAGGTTCCGTGGTACGGGCATTTTCCCTTGTAGGTGTCACCGCTGCGCGGAACCATCTTCACATGGCCAGCCTCCGGATGAAGCATGCCGTGAAGCATCTTTCCGTTGGTCATGATTCCTGCACCGACACCGGTTCCGATTGTGAAATAAACAGCATCCGTCAGCCCCTTTGCACAGCCCCAGGTCACCTCTCCTAAAAGAGAGCCATTTACATCGGTGTCAAATCCAACCGGAATCTTGAGTGCATCCTTGATTGCACCGACGATGTTGTAATTTCTCCACGGGATCTTCGGTGTGGAAGTGATGTATCCGTAAGTCTCAGAATTCTTGTTCAGATCGATCGGTCCAAAGCAGGCAACTCCGATTGCTGAAATCTCCTTATCCTTGAAATATTCCAGAATTGCCGGCATCGTCTCCTCCGGAGTCGTTGTGGGAATCGACTTCTGCTCTAAAATCTCTCCATTTTCATTTCCGATTGCGCATACCATTTTTGTACCGCCTGCTTCAAGTGCTCCAAACAGCATAGTTTTGCTCTCCTTTTCTTATTTTCTCATTTCTGCTCAAGTTCTCTCATCTTTTATATCCGTTTTTTTATCCGCCTTTTATCGACATTTTAAGAAACATGAGAGGTGATCAGTTCAAGCTTTCCGTCAAATTCCAGATTGCCACAGCCAAACGGCGCGATGAAGTGATCCCCTTTCTTGATCGGACGCCCATTCACGCTTCCCTCGCCTTCAAGGACATCGACAATCAGGAAGGAATACGGCTGTTCCATTGTCATCTTCTCTGCAATCTCAAAGTGATCCACCGTAAACAGCGGACAGCTCACAAGACGCTGGCTGATGTTTCCGTCTTTCTCGACTGCTTCCTGCACAGTATTCTCACGCTCCTGCGGGCAGCGGATCACGTCAAGACTCTGCTTGATGTGAAGCTGTCTCGGCTTGCCGTCCTGCAATCTTCCATAGTCGTACAGGCGATAGGTGATGTTACTGTTCTGCTGGGTCTCGAGGATCAGCGTTCCCTTGCGGATCGCATGAACCGTGCCTGCCGGAATGTAGAAGAAATCACCCTTGTGAATCGGAATCACGTTCAGAAGGTCATCCCATCTTCCCTCATCGATCATCGCTTTCAGCTCTTCTTTTGTCTGGGCTTTGTGACCGATCACGATGTCCGCTCCCTCATCACAGTCCACGATATACCAGCACTCGGTCTTTCCTTTCTCTCCGTTCTCATGAGAGTACGCATACTCATCGTCCGGATGTACCTGAATGCTCAGATGATCTCTCGCATCGATGAGCTTGATCAGAAGTGGAAATACCTCGCCTTCCAGATTTCCGAAAAGCTCTCTGTGCTGATCCCAGAGTTCCTTCAGCGTCTTTCCTGCATACGTTCCGTCCGTCACAACACTCTGACCGTCCGGATTTGCACTGATCACCCACGCCTCTCCGGTGTGATCGCCCTGTGTCTCATAACCATAAATGCTCTTTAATTTTGTTCCGCCCCAAATAACTTCCTTGCAATAAGGCTTCATAAATAACAGTTCACCCATGAGAAATCTCCTTTGCCATTTTTTTAACTATCTTGCTTGTCCCATCATATCACAAAACAGAGCGCGGTGAAAGAAAATTTTATGCCCATCTTTCAAAACTTATTTTGACCAGACAAGCTCCTCGTTCTGATCGTCGTAATCAAATTTTCCGTCATTCTTTTCTTCGAGTGCCTTAATCATATGATAGGTATACTCGTTGTACGGAGTCGCGATTCCAAGCTCTTTTCCCATGCGCATCAGTGCGCCGGAGAACATATCAATCTCCGTGTGTCTGCCTGCCTCAAGATCCTGCAAAGTAGAATATCTCGCCGACGGGCGCACCGGTGCTCCATGCGTGGAAGAAGACGCAATCCGGGACATATCAATTCCCTTTGCCGCTGCAATCGCCTCAAGTTCCGCACGCAGACCATCGCTGATCGCTTTCATATGAACACTGTCGCGGTAACATCCGACTCCCGCCCCGAGAATCGCCTGCGGAAGGTTGTTGCAGACATTCAGGCGGAACTTGCTCCACATCTCCTCGCGGATACAGTCAGTCGAGCGGATGCGGATTCCGGTATCTGCAAAGAGTGCCTTGACCGCCTGCACGCGCTCACTCTCATACGGAGCAGAAACTTCTCCGAAAATAATTCCGATCGTCGTCTCCGGGTCAAAGTAGCAACCATCTTCTTTTCTCTGGGAAGCAACCTTAATCAGAGAATACAAAATATGAGACTCCCCGATCTCCTTTGCAATCAGCTCCTCGCTGTCAATTCCGTTCATCAGGCTCATCACGATCGTGTTCTCACCGACAATCGTCCGGATCATTTTCATTGCCCCCGGAAGTGCCCCGTATTTCAGAGAGACAATCAGAAGATCCACGCCGTGTGCCTCCTTGGGCGACCAAATATCCGGGCGGTAGACCTCCCCGTTGATCCTGCATCCATTTGCCTTCAGGCGCTCTGCGCGCTCTCCTTCCGCAACCACGCCGAGTTTAACCTTTTTATCTTTATAAAGTCCCCAAATGATGTATGAGCCGACTGCCCCCGCTCCCAAAACTGCAACTGATTTTATCTCCATCTTGATCTTCTCCTCCTTCTCTGAATCGAATTCTTTATTCGGATACTCCGGTATATCCCTGCCACCATTATACACGATCTGTACGCTTTATCCATATCCGTTTCTCAGTGTTCGAAGAAAATTTTTTAGAAAACAAAAAATCAAATCCAAAGTACATCTCTACGGAGCATTTTTATATAATAGGACGTAATTTCCCATCATACAAAAATCTTGTCATACAAAAAAGTCACTGTGCAAAAAAGGAAATTCTCTTCTTTTCACAGTGACTAGAGTTTATCCATGATTTAATTTTATTTTTTATGCTATCATTCTGCTCGCAAGATTTCTGCGAAACCATGTGACAAGCGGTCCCGTCATACAAGCGGTCGCAAGTGTTGCAATTCCAATCACGCTTCCCGTCGCAAACCCAATCGCGACACTCACCACATCGAGCAGAACCCTCGCAATCGAAAATTTCACCCGCCCTCTCGTCCAGATTTCAATCATCTGACCGAGCGCATCATACGGGGCAACTCCGATTGCACACTCAACATAGATAGCGACTCCGACGCAGTAAAACAGAAGCGCAATCACCATAATCCCCAGACGAATCCCGATCAGACTTTGCATCTGCTCAACACCGATTCCGACATGTCCACACAGCCAGACAATGAAATCCGACATGTAAGCGACACCGATCATATTGACAAAAGATCCAAACTGAATTCCCTCCCGGTACCAGATCAACATCGGAATAAAAAAGACAAAATTCCAAAGCATCTGGTACGTCCCGTAACTGATCGGCAGATGACTGCTGACTCCCAGATTCATACAGGAAAACGGATCTGTTCCCAAATTTGCAAGTCGAAACAGCGCACAGCCCACACCGATAATCAGGTTTCCGATGATGACCCAGAGAATCCTGCGAAATGGAAACGAATTTCTCATTTTCTTTTACCTCTCATCTTTACACTCAACTTATCCTCACACGTTCTCACTCTCTACCTGTTTCATTCTAACTGCCATATACTGTCTTGCACCCATTTTGATTCGGATTTTTCCTTCATAAATTTCCGGAAGTTCTTCAATCGTCATATTCCAGGTATCAATAAGTTCCAGTTTGTATTTCTTTCCTGCCGGCAGAGTATAGTTGCGGTAAAGCGGTCTGGAGAATCCATAGTAATACAGGAAAAACTCATCCCCAAGATGCATACACGGCGCATCCCAATTCTCCTCGTGATTCTCCGGTGTCAACTCAAGCGGTTCTGCATCCACCGGCGTTTCTGCCAAAATCTGCTTTAAAAATCCGATCCGTGCCACGCTGTCTCCTGTCAGCGTTCCGCCGTGAGACCACCAGATCTGATCTCCACGATCCACATAGGTTTCGCCGTGAGATAAATAACCACCGCGCACACAGCCCTCCCAGTATCTTCTCGTCAGCTCTTCTCCGGTTAAATTTCCCCAGCCAAAATCAATATTTCCCTCATATCCGCACTCATCGATCACAACCGGTTTGCGGTACTGTTTTCTCCACTCCGTTACCATCTCTGCCGTCTTATACACATCAATTCTCTGGATACTGCAATGCGTCACCCAGGGTCTGCTGTGATCGTAGAACGGGATACAGTTGTGAATGGAGCGAAGATGTCCATAGGGATCATTTTCCATAATGACATGTGCGTAGGTCTCCCAGTTCTCCACCGGCTTCTGTGGCATCAGATCATATTCATTTGCCAGTGACCACCAGACATTCTTGAAATGAGAGAGTCTTCTAACGACATAGGTGAGATAAAAAATATCCTGCTCTCTCGTCATTTTACTAAATCCCCACCGGTCATACGGATGCAGGAGAATGATGTCTGCCTGAATACCAAGCTCATCAAGCTGGTTTACCCGCTTTTCGAGATTCTCAAAAAATTTCGGATTGAACCGCTCAAAATCAAAACCGCTTTCAGCATCCCCCTCAAACGCATACATCTCCGGATCTTCCGTATTGTAGGAGTAAGACTTCGGGAAAATGCACATCCGAATCTTGTTGAATGGAGTCTGTTTCAAAGTCTCAAGCGTCTGCTCCTGGATCTCCTCCTTCTGGTTGATCCACGCATAGCAGGTCGTTCCAAACGGCTGGTATCTCGTTCCATCCTCATATGCAAAGTGATATTCATCCTCAGTCGGATAAAAATTTACCTCGCCTTTTTGGTAAACATTCTTTGCGAGAAGAACCCGTCCATGGTTTTCCTCGGAAGCCGGAGTGCACAGGAAACTTCCGCTTCTGCGCTCTCCGTTTTCATCATTTTTCTCCTCTCCGATTTTATCATCCTCCGTGCAGACGATCCTCTCATCATCCACATCCATGCCGAAAATCTCATACTTCCACTCTCCGACACTCCCCGGCATAAAACGGATTCCATAATTGCCGTCCCCTTTATAGAATCCTTTTACACGATATCTCTCCGTACCATTTGAGAAAACAGCCTCCAACTTTGCTTCCTTAAACGGATTTCCGGCTTTGCTTCCCTTTATATTCAAATCAAAAACCTTATACTGTTCCACACTTCTCTTTTCCATTTTTTCCATCTTCTCCAGCTTCCCACTTCATGCTATCTCACTCTAGTTTGCTCTGTTTCACTTTATTTTGCTTTCTTTTACTTTCTTTTAATTTCTTTCACTCTGTTTATTTCTGAGCATTCTTTTTCTCTGCCCGTGCTTCAAGTTCCTTTACAATTCCGCCGTACTCCTCATCGAGTTTATAAAAGAGCAGAATGACAAACATGATTGCAAATACCACAATCGGCACATACAGGAAAATCATGCGAATTCCGTTGATGGCGCTGTCCGGCTGAATTGCAGAAGAGCTCACGAAACCAAATCCAGCAAGCACCCAACCAAGAATTGCTGATCCGATACCAGAACCTATCTTCTGTCCAATCGAATTTGCACTGAACACAAGTCCTTCTGCACGGATTCCGGAATTCCAATCATTGTACTCAACCGTATCTGCAAGCATTCCATACATCACGCCTGAGAGTGCTGCGTTTCCAATTCCTTTGACAACAGCTGCCGTATAGAGCACTGCATAGCTTGTCGGATTGACAAGAACCATCGCATATCCGACAAAAGAGATTGCCACACCTGCAATCGCAATTTTCTGCTTTCCTGCTTTTCGGATAATTGCGGTGCACATTGCAAACGCGACGAACGAAGCAATATTCTGGAAAATCGAGAGGCTTCCAACAAGGCTGTCATCTTTCATGATAAACTGCGCATAGTACACATTTACACCGATAAAAGCATTTACCACACTGTTTAAGAAGAAAATTGCAAGCAGAATCAACCAGTATTTGTTGTTTACAAGACTCTTAAGCGCCTCTGAAATATTGACTTTCTCAACAGTATCATTCTTCTCAGCTTCCTCAGTGACCGCCTCTTTCGTGGTGAAAAATACAACCAAAAACAGTACAACTGCAACTGCACCGTAAATCACAAATGTCTTCATCCACGCACTTGAATCATTTCCAAAATATTTAACAAGCGGAAGCGTCAGTGCATTGACAACCATTCCTCCACCAAATGCAAATACCATCTTAGAAATATTTAAATATCCTCGTTCCGTCTGGTTCTTCGTCATCAGCGCTGCCAGAGAACCAAACGGAAGATTGATTGCAGTATACACAACTGTCACTGCCAGGTTATAGGTCAGAAACGCATAGACAATCTTTCCCGTTGTTCCAAAATCCGGAGCACTGAACATCAATACCAGAGACACTGCAAATGGAACGCACCACCACAGAAGCCACGGACGCGCTTTTCCATGTTTGCTGTGAATCTTTTCCATGAATGTTCCCACAATCAGATCACTCACACCATCCATCAGACGCGACAGAAGCAGAATTGTCCCCACAATTCCTGCACCAAGTCCCGCCACATTTGTCAAAAAGTATGTGAAAAAAGAATTGACCGGAGCATACATCATATTGTTTGCAAAGTCTCCAACTCCATAGCCGATTCGCTCTTTCATATGGAGCGAACGATTTTCCCCCTCATACACATTATTTGTCTGTTTCATCCCCTGTTACCTCCCATATTTTTTTGTTTCCCCCTGAAGTTCTTCTCTCTCACTTATGTCTCTCTTATGTCCCCGTCCTGTCTTTTCATTCAAGTTTGTTTAAACTCATTTGAACTTTGCATCTTTATCTTACTCTGTTTTGTTGAATTTTTCAACTATCTTAAACGCATTTTAACTTTTTCTGCTTGTTTCATAAACAAATTCACCAGTTTTTGACTTAAATGCACAAAAAATCAGGAGTATTTAAACAAAATCGTTTAAACACTCCTGATTTTCTTTTTTCTTTCCTATTTTGTTGTTATTTCTTTCTGATTCCGTTTCTTTTTCTTTGACCTTTTTGTATCTTACGCGCGCCATCACGCCATCCCTCAGTCACTCTATCAGGTCTGATTCTGCAAACACCTTCAGTCTTGCCGACCACTCTCCACGAATCTCTTTTTCAAGCAATTCCATTGCAATCTGGGCGCGCTCCGCATGCGGGATTTTCATTTGAACAAACGGAATTCCCGATGCCATGTACTCCGGCACCTCATCAATTCCAATAAGTTTTAACTGATCCGGTACCCGAATTCCAAGTTTCCGTACCGCAACTGCTGTGCCAATCGAAACCTGATAATTTTCAAGCAGAATTCCATCTGGAAGAGGATGCGTCTGGAACCAGTTCAATGCATTCTGCGTAATCTCTGGAATTGTATTTCCAAGTGCTACAAAATCGCTCTTCTCCGGAATTGTCCCCGACGAAATCATATCGTTCTGAAATGCCTCTCTCCTTTTTCTGAAATTGTAGATGTTTTTGTCCGTGGAAAAATATCGAATCTGATCAGCACCATGTGCTCTCAAATAATCCAATGCCTTGTGTACCGTTCCATAGTTGTTGATGCAGACACTGCTGTATCTTCCATCTGGAACATCACAATCGTACAGGACGATCGGTTTATGAATCTGGCTTAAGATCTCCCTGTCTGTCTCATCCATCTCCGTTCCAAACACAATGACTCCGGCGACCAGATCCAGATTGCACTCTCTAATGACATTTGCAATCTCCTCCTCATCCTCCCCCACATAGGTCAGTCCGTACAGATATCCCATTTTTCTCGCCTGTGCATCGAACGTCGCAAGAACTTCCGACCATAGATCCAATTCCGGGTCACAGACGACCTTCTTCTGATGATTCAGAATCACTACCTTAATCAGCAGAGGCTGTCCATTTTGCAGACTTACGGACACAGATTCTGGTATCATCCCATCGTTTTTTTCCATCTGCGCAATGCAGTCCAAAACCTTCTGTCTCGTCTCCTGATTGACTCCCGGTTTGTTGTGAACCGCCAGAGATACCGTTGCCTTAGAAATCCCGAGATGTCTCGCCACATCTACCATCTTTATCTTCATCTGTCAAATCCTTTCCTCAGTAAACCCGCCTAATTCTCCACAGTTTTCTGTCTGTCATTTTTTAGTCGATCCTCGTGGAGCATATAACCCCAAAGTTGATTTATTAATGTGAACTGCCCATTGTCTAAAGCCAATGGGCTTCCTGCTTCACAGACCTCGTGACCTACTATCTCCACAGGCGTTAATTCGGGCAGTCCCCGCCCTATATATTTATTCTTCTTATGCT
>NZ_JBNMIC010000047.1:0-18237 GCF_050873065.1 Brotaphodocola sp. | reverse complement strand
CAATCTTACTGTACTCGACGGGGAAGGTGTAGGAAACTTCCTGCCACGGGCAGTTCGCATTTCCGCGGAAATAAAACTTCACCGTCATGTCCTTGGTCGCGGTCTCCGGAAATTCACCGATTCGGAAGTTATCGCTGTAATCCGTCAGGCGGTATCTCGTTCCACCCACATCGACATAGGCATAGAGCGAACAGAGCAGTTTCCATTTTGTGAGAACTGCGCCCTGATAGAGCGTCTCCGCTGAATCATCGATACACGGAACCAGAATAAGCTTTGCATTCTGTGCCTTCTCATCCGACGAGATTCCTGAATTTGGAAAAGACGGGTAAAGTGTAGTGTCTCCGCTGAAAGACGGATCCTTCGGCAGCTGGGGTTTTTCTGATTTGTCCGGATAGTCCGGATCACTCAGATTAGAGTCTTTTCCCTCTGTCGGGTTATTGTCCGGAGCCGGAGCAGGACCCGGTGTGTCGGGATTTGACGGATTTGGATTGTCCGGGGTATCCGGTACTGACGGATTTCCTCCCTGATTGTCTTTTCCTCCCGTTTCCCCGCCGCCAAAGTCTCCACTAGAACCTCCCGATCCATTCTCCCTCTCACTGTCCGTCTTTCCGTTCACTGTCGTCGCGCCTGACGGTTCTAAAGGATTCTCATTTCTGCCGTCCGCCGATCCTCCCCCCGCATTTGCGACGGAGACGCGCTCTGTCTGTGCATCTTTATCCCCGCCGGAAACCAGCATCATCGCACCGCTGTTTCCAAGATCAGAGAAATTCCTGTCGGAGGTATTTGCATCTGCATAATCCGGCATCTGTTCCACAAGAAGATTTCCGGAATTTCCGATCTCCTTCTTCTGTTCATCCATCGTGACACGCGGAGATACATCCTGCATCTCCTGACCGGTCTTATCTTTTGCCTGAGGATCTTTCTCGAGCATTTCATTGTCCGAGGAGTCCTTCTCCGGCAGATTGTTCTTCGCATAGCGGTCACTGTCGGCAAAAGAAATCTGGTTTCCCCGAAGTTCCTGACGGCTCAGGAAATATTCCGGATGAAAAAGTGCTCCTGCCTGATACTCTTTCCAGAGCATCGCAGAACCTCCCGCAAGAATTGCAAGGGAGAGCGCACCTGCCACCACTTTTCCATTCGGCATTTTTCGCTTCCCGTCACTCATCTGCTCTTCCTGATTTCCAGTCTCTCCACTCTTTTTTTGCTCCGGTCCCATCTCACCCGACGGTCCACCCGCTTTCTTCTGACCGCGCTTTTCTTCTCTCATCTGATTCACTCCCCGACTCATTTTCTTTTCATCAGTATCTTTCCGATCTCTTTTTTCATCTTTTCAAAATCAATCGGTTTCGAGAAATGTCCGTTCATTCCACTCTCCGCTGACAATCGCTGATCCTCCACAAACGCATCTGCCGACAGTGCAAAAATCGGAATCGTCTTTGCATCCGGACGGTCCATCGCACGGATCTCTCTTGCCGCAGTTCTTCCGTCCTTGACCGGCATCTGAATATCCATGAGGATAAAATCATAAGTTCCCGGCGCACACGCCGCAAACTGATCCACAGCCTGTTTGCCGTCTGCAACCGTATCTACCTTTGCTCCATCCATCTCAAGAATGCTGACTGCAATCTCGGCGTTGACCTCATTATCCTCTGCCATCAAAATGTGCATACCCTGATAGTCAAACAGTTCCGCTGCACGCTCCTCCTCGAGCGCCTGACTGCCAAGATTCTGATCCTCTGCAATCGGCAGAGTCAGATAGACCGTAAAGTCGGACCCTCTTCCCTTCATGCTGTCAATCACGATCTCACCGCCCATCAGCCGCACGATCTGGTCCGTGATCGCCATGCCGAGTCCCGAACCGCCATACTGTCTCGCGATATGGCTGTTCTCCTGCTCAAACGGGCGGAAGATTCTGCTCACAAAGGAGGCATCCATTCCGGTTCCCGTGTCATGCACACGCATCATCAGGCTGACTTTTCCGCTTTCTTTCAAGAGCTGGCGGAAGACTACGCGAATCTCTCCGCTGCTCGTAAACTTGGACGCATTGGAGAGGAAATTTACAAGAACCTGTGACAGGCGCAGCTCATCCCCGATCACCCAGTCGAGATCAAAATCCTGCATTTCAACCGAGAAGGCAACTCCCTTCGCCTCGATATTCTTCTGGAACATCGCTCTGAGCTGATCTGCCATCGCGCAAAGGCTGAACGCTTTCTTCTCGAGTTCAATCTTTCCTGCCTCAATCCGGGACATATCGAGAATATCGTTGATGACAGATAACAGATACTGGGAAAGCTGCTGGGCACGCTCGATATAAGGCTCCGCCTCGTGACCGTTCAACTTTCCGTGTGCGAGCGTGAGCATACCGATGATTCCGTTCATCGGAGTACGGATCTCATGCGACATATTGGACAGGAAGGTCGTCTTTGACTGGCTGACCTCCTCCGCCTTCTCGAGTTTCTCCTCCGTCTGCGTAATCTGATCGCGGTACTGCGTGATGTCCACGAAACGGAACCAGTCATACTCCCCGTCCCGGCTTCTCAGGACACGGATCCGGTACCAGCCCCCTTCTTCTTTCAGGCGGACTTCCATCTCGAACTCTTTTTCGCCGTCCCACTGCTGATACGCCTTCCAGAACTTCTTTCCGAAATTCTCTTCCATCCGATCCAGAAAACACGTCAGATCCGCCTGCATCTCTTCTTTCGTCACACGGAACACGGAAGCAAAACTCTCTGTCTGAAATTCCGGGTAGCGGTCTTTCCGGCGGATCAAAAGTTCCGGTTCCCGGTCACGCTCAAAGAACAGTGTTTTTGTCTGCCTGTTTTTCTTTCCGCCTCTGCCCGCATGAAGGTTTCCATATCGGCGCTCCCCACTCAGACTCAGCCCGGCAAGCAGCAGACAGACTGCTGCAAAAACCTCTACACTAAAAATAACTGCCGGAATCCGATAACTTCCCAGCAGCTGCAGAATCTGTATGAGTTTCTCCATTTATCATTTCCTCCGAGTATGCGGTCATGCACGCTTCTTTTTCTTTTTATTTTTATCTTCTAACTTCGTATCTTTTTATTTAAGTCCACATTATGCTTCCATATTAGTATTAGTATACAATAATTTTCTGCCGCTGTACAGTCTTAGATCGTCTCAGATCTCTTCAGAAATCCTCAGAAATCCCTTGAATCTGCAAAAAATGTGGCAGGATTTTTCTGCACACACTCACTGCGTGCTCTCCTGCCACATTTTTCATAAAATCTGAATGTCAATGTCTACTCATGCAAACGACGGATAATCTTGAAAATGATTGTTCCCTCCATCACGGTCGGCGCGCTGTGTGCAAAGAACACGATTCCGTCCGTCGGCGAGAGGATCTGGCTGATGACCTCACCCTCAAGCGGATCGATGATCGACGCGAGCACCTCTCCGCGGTGCACCTCCTGACCCGGATCGACATGTCTGCGGTAGAGTCCCGGAAGATCATTCTTCACATTCGTCAGATCATCCTCCCTGAGCACGCTCGCAATGTAGCCGCTGTGACTCGTGTAACGCAGAATTCCCATCCTCGTCAGGAAGCGGAGAACCGAGGCAACCGCCATTCTCGCCGACGGCTCATCGATGTAATCCGTCGCACTTGTATAGACGGAGAATGCGTTTGTATTCCAGATCTGCCAGTTGTAATTGAGCGTCGCCGTGTCAATCGGCTTCGGCTTGCGAATCACGACATAGGGCAGTCCGAAGAGGTTTGCAAGGCTCGGATTCTGAAATCCCGTCTCCATCATACGGATGTGGGGCACAAAGTCTCCCGGAATGTAAAAGCTCGGGAACTGGATTCCATAGCTGTAACCCTGAATCGCCTCAAACACTCCGCCCGCAATTCTCTGTGTCGTCTCGCCCTCGCTGTATCCCGGAAACATCCGGTTGATGTCGGTGTTGTCCGTCGCCCAGAAACGCTTTCCGATGTTCATTGAACTGTGGTTGACGGAAGGAATCACAAGGATCTCATTGTCGTGGACAATCGCTCCCTTCTCCTCGAGTTCCTTGAGCGCTTTCACAAGCTGAGAACAGATATAGAGCTGCTGAATCTCATTTCCGCGCATCGCTCCGACGATACATGCGGACTTTTCGCCTTTGCCGAAATGAAACCCGTAAACATCCATGTCATCCCGGTAGCAGTTTTTCAGAGTGAAAATTTTTTCTTTTCTCATTCGTAGTCACCTCCCAGGACACGCGCAATCAGAGAACCACAGGACACAACCGGATACTCTCGCAGAGTAAAGAGCATTCCGTGGATCGGCGCGCGCACCTCCTCCTCAACCGTTCCCTCAAGCGGATTTAAGATGCGCCCGATAAGCTCTCCCTCCTGTACATTTCTCCAGTGTTCCACGCAGGGCACAAAGATTCCGGGAGCTCCGGCATTCAAAAAGCCAACCTCCCCGTCCTCCGACACGATCGGCTCTTTTGACTCCTTCGTCTCGCCATCCCAGATTCCGAGATCTTTCATCACACAGAAGATTCCATCCGTCAGCTGGTGACAGAAGCTCTCTGTCAGACGCATTCCCACACCCATCTCCACAACCACCGTCGGAGTTCCGATCGAGTTTAGGCTGTGGGCGAGTGTGGACTCAAGAACCGTTGCCGCCGCATGTACCCAGACGAAGTCCAAGTTCAGCCGTCTCGCAAACGGGAGCAGCCCTTCCGCCACATTGACATTGATTCTCGCCTGCGGGATCTCTCTTAAGAAAATGTTGCTCGCATGGATGTCGAGGCAGAGATCTGCACCTGCAATGTCCTGCACAATTTTTGCCGCAACGTGTTCTGCGACACTTCCGCTCTCATTTCCCGGGAAAATCCGGTTCATATCGAGATCAAACATGGGAATTCCCCGGGAAATCGAATCCACGCCAAGAGGATTTAACGCCGGATAGATCTCCACCCGGCCCTTTAAGCACTCCTTGTGTTCCCGGATTCTCCGGTTGATCTCATAGCAGACATACTGCCCCTCAAGCTCATCTCCGTGGGTTCCGGTCACAATGCAAATCCGCTTTCCGCTTCCGTCATAGCCATCCGGCTGCAGCACATGCTTTTTCACGCGAAGCTGTTCGTCCACCGCAAGTCCGACCGAGACCACATCCCTCGTCATCTCTTCCATTCTTCTGTCCTCTTCCATTCTGTCGTCTTTTTTCCGTCATCGCTTTCGTTTCCCGTCCCTTCTCTAAGCGTCCGGTTTTCCCACGATGTCTCTTTTGTCTGTCTCTTTTTCAACTTCTTCTACTTTTACATAAATCTGCTGTGTCTGAGATGCAAATCCCACAAAACATCCGCGGTCCACCGCTCCGTCTGCGAAATCTCTCCCCTGAGAAAGACGGATATAGGAATCTCCTGCCAGACAGTCGTTCGTCGGATCAAGCCCGATCCAGGCCCCATCCAGCCAGACTTCACACCACGCGTGCGTTGCGCCCTCGCCGATTATCATTCCCGCGACATAGCGCGCTGCAATCCCGGCAATCCGGCAAAGCGCAATCAGGATGTGTGCATAGTCCTGACAGACTCCTCTCCCATCCAAAAAGGCCTCCGCCGCCGTCGTCGCGGTCGTCGTCGCACCCGGGACATACTGCATTTGCCGGTGCAGACGACTCATCAGAAACCGGACATCCTCAAATGTCTCCAACGGCTTTCCGAGCATCCCTTCCGTCTCTCTCAAAAAGGTTCTCATTCTCTCATCCGGCATCGTCCGAACAGACGGAAAGCGGTACATCGGATGAAAATCCGTGCACCGTTTTTCCGTCTTCTGCACCATTCCGTCCGCCTTAACAGTAAAAAAGTGGTGCGGTCCACGAATCACTCCCGTGTATCCCGAATTCCCGAATCCATCGCTTGAGAGAAAAAGGGAAATCTCCGGCAGCACCTCACAATGATAGGCAAGCAGATGCTGATTTTCATTTTCGATCGGACGGCAGCGAAGCAGAACATGATGGTCCCGCACTTCCCGGTCCAGATTCAGCGTCATTTCATAGTGAAAACGCAGCTTCTTCAAATCATCACCCCTGTCACTCAGAAAACTTTCCACAGCGCATTGATCGCATCGTAATAGCGGGATTTCCAGTCTTCTCCCAGATTGATAATCTCAGACAATTTATCTACCTCTGACAGATTATACCCAATCCGGATTTTATGCAAGCGGTTTAAGAATTTATTGTATTCTTTTTCAATCTGACGATACGGATAATCGAGGCGCATGTACAGATCCAGACGCTCCAAATATTTTCCGCACTTGATGATATTGCGGCACTCCTCATCTTCCACGTTGTCATCGAGGCAGCCCCAGAATGCGAACAGATCGTCGATGACCGGCTGAAGATCATAGACTAAAGCCTGGGAGTCCGAGGCATGTTCCATACAGTCCAGTGCCATCTGGATGTAGGAGAGCGTCTTGCTGCTGAGCTCATCCCGGAGCACCACTGCATTGTCGAATGCGCGGAGCATATTGCTGTACACGGAATTCGGGTCATTCTGGGAGAACAGGTAAGTACGGATAAAATCCTCCTTATCCTTGTACACCATCGGAATCGCCAACTTCTCACAGAACGTCTTGTACACATCGTCCTCAATATCGAGCATCTTGTCATAATAAGTAAAAAATGTATTTAATGTCGTGAACACCCGCTCCGTGTAACGTCCAAGCCAGAACAGATGATCCGCCTTTTCTAACGAGATAATACCCATGTGTCTTTAAAGCCTCCTCCCTGAGATGAATTTACCACAAACGAATCCGGATTTCTCGAAAATCTGGTCAGACCGCTCGGCCAGACCATCGTCTTCTCCCCGGTCAGCACAAAGGCCCGCAGATCTGCCTTTCTCGGCACGAGATGCTCGCCATTGCTGCTGTCATCCACAATGTCAAGATCAATGAAATCAATGACTTCCTGTGCAATGAAACGGCGCGGTTCATTTAAAATAATCTGCCGGAGTTCTTCAAGCTTTTCTGCACTCAAATCACTTCCGAAGACAACTCCGTATCCGCCGGCCTCCGAGACATCCTTGACGACAAGCCGGTTTAAATGCTCGAGAATAAAGTTCCGGTCCTTCTCATAAAATGCCAGATACGTCGGAGCATTCTTTAAGATCGCCTCTTCCCCGAGATAATATTTGATCATATGGGGAACAAAATAGTAAATGCCCTTGTCATCCGCAACTCCATTTCCCGGCGCATTAATCAGTGCCACATGACCGCTCCGGTAGACATCCATGATGCCCGGCACACCGATCAGAGACTCCGGCAGGAAACACATCGGATCTAAATACTCATCGGAAATCCGGCGGTAAACCGCTCCGACCTGAAGCTGTGCCCCTCCGTACTGGCGGTAATAGAGATAATTGTTCTCCACAAACAGATCCTGCGGCATCGCAAGAATCGCTCCCGAGCGCTCTGCAAGATAAGAATGTTCAAAGAACGCTGCATTGTAACGCCCCGGTGTCAGAACGACATTGATTCCGCTGGTATTGACATTGTCCATCATCTGTTTGAGCATCGATGCATAGCCGCGGTTATCCTCGATGTGATTGTTCACAAAGGTCCTCGGAGAAGCACGGCGTGTCAGCTCTCTCGCAATCATCGGATAGGAGGCTCCTGACGGGATTCTCAAATTGTCCTCGAGAATATACCACTCTCCATCCTTCGCCTGAACCAGATCAATTCCCGAAATATGGCTGTAAATCTTCTTCGGCGGAACAATTCCCTCGCACTGCGGCAGATATCCCTTTGAAGAAAAGATAAAGTCTTCCGGAATCACCTTGTCTTTTACAATTTTTTTCTCTCCATACACATCTGCAAGAAATGCATTCAGCGCATCGACTCTCTGCGTCAGGCCTCTCTGCAGAAACTCAAATTCTTTTGCCGAAATGACTCTCGGCATCGGATCAAACGGAAACAACTGCTCATGGAATTCGTTGTTTTTGTAAATTCCGAACTTCACTCCGTACCGTGCCATCAGCCGGTTGATTCCCTCTCTGTGCTCAATCAGTTCTTTCATCAGCGCTCTCCCCTTTGTTTTTGTTCCGTCGCAGTCTCCTACAAACAAGAAAAAGGCGCTCTGGGAGACCCAAAGCGCCTTTACTTTACAAAGTAACTATACAACGTTTTTTTTAATTTGTCAATTTTTCCATTTACAACGTCCTCATTTTCTGATAAAATATTTTTAATTTATAAGGAGAACTAATAACCATGGATATCAACTACGAATTATATAAAGTATTCTATCATGTCGCCAACACTCTGAGCTTTTCGGAGGCCTCCAAGCAGCTCTTCATCTCCCAGTCTGCCGTGAGCCAGTCGATCAAAGTCTTAGAAAAGAAACTGAATCAGCCTCTCTTTATCCGCAGCACCAAGCGCGTTCAACTGACCCCGGAGGGAGAGATCCTGCTCAAGCATATTGAACCTGCGATGAACCTGATCCGTCAGGGAGAAAATCAGCTTCTCGAGGCAAACACCTTAAACGGCGGTCAGCTCCGCATCGGTGCAAGCGACACAATCTGCCGTTACTACCTGCTTCACTATTTAAAGGAGTTCCATCGTCTCTATCCGGGCGTGCACATCAAGGTCACCAACCAGACTTCGATCGCCTGTGCCAAACTCCTTGAATCCGGTCAGGTCGACTTTGCAATCACGAACTATCCGAACTCCGGTCTATCAAGCAGTCATAACGTCCGCGTGATCCGGGAGTTCCACGACGTTTTTGTCGCAAACGAGGAGTATTCTGCCCTGCGCGGAAAGAGTGTTTCCTTAAAAGAACTTCAGACTTACCCGATCCTCATGCTCGACCGCAAGAGCACAACAAGCGAATTTCTGCACAGCATGTTCCAGCGCCACCAGCTCGACCTTGTCCCGGAAATCGAAATTTCCAGCAACGATCTTCTGATCGATCTTGCAAGAATCGGCCTCGGAATCGCCTTTGTGCCAGACTACTGCATTCCGGAAGATGAGCAGAATCTCTTTATTGTCAACCTTGAGGAAGAACTGCCGACGAGACAGATGGTCGTCGCACACAATGAAAACGTGCCGATTTCTCAGGCGGCACGGCAGTTTATGGAGATGCTTTAACTTAACCAGAAAAGCAGCAATCACATATTGAGGAATTCGGAGAAGATTCGATCATATAAAATAGATAAATAGATAGATAAATGGCGACGACGGCAGAGAAAGTCTCGCAAACACGCTCTCGCTCCGATTCTCAACGTAACGGTGCATAAGGTCGCAAAATACGCGACCTAAACACCGACGTTTCAAACGGGTTTGCTCAATCTTTCCTGCCTTACGTCGCCCTCCTAATACGCCTAATGGATATAATCCAAAACCATACATCTTACGCAATTCTTGAATGTTTCTCTGGTGCAAGCTCATCCAAAACTGCCTCAAACTCCGGATTCTCTCCGTACATTCTCACAGTCAGATCCTTGGTCAGATCCAGGCTGCAAACACCTAAGATAGATTTTGCATCAATCACAACACGGTTATAATAAACATCAATATCAAAATCGCATTTTCCTGCCGCTGTTACAAACGCCTTTGCCTCATCCAATGTTGCCAGTCTGATTTTTCTTTCCTTCATAATAAACAACTCCTTTTCTAATTGAAGAAATTATGTCATTACTGTACAACGCATGAACAGTAACATCATGTCTACTGGTTGTGAAAGGTATATCACGTTTCCGAGTCCATGTCAAATTTCAGTGTGTGTGCGCAGACCCCTGATTTTATGGGAAAACTGTACAAATTCCGGTACCGGTTCCATCTCGTTTCGCTCTTTTTTCGTTCTTTACAGATTCTTTACCGAAATTTTGCAGAAAAAAGCCTGTACAAATTCGGAAACAAGTTCAAAAAAACCGCCATTTTTGCAGAAAAAAGGCGGTTTTTTGTGCATAAAAGCTCTCTGTTTTTTTATTTTCTTGTCCCTGATTGCGATACAAATTAATTCTGTGCAGGATCTGCCATCAGCTTTTTCAAATCATCGTACTTCATCTGGAGATAATTCTTCCACGCATTCTCATCGACAAATGGATTCGGCGCCTCCGGATGATCGATCATAAACTGTCTCTTGTTTAAGAGATCAACATTGACACAATGATTCGGCATAAAGATATCGACTTTCTCATCGATCACTTTCTTGATTGAGTGCAGATACGTCTCTCTCATCGAATAACTGGTATCTCCGATCTCGATCAGATAATCTTTCTGAAGCGTATTGAATCCAAAGCCTCCGTAATATCCGACACGCTTCGTCTCCTTGCCATCCGTCACATCAAAAAAGCAGGAAATCACTCCCTCTGTGTGACCCGGAGCCTCATGGAACTCTACTTCTGTGTTTCCAAATTTGATCGCATCTCCCTCATGGATCTCCACATCCGGAACAAAGAGCTCGTCCATGTAGTCGGTACTCTCCTGCACGAGTGCAAGTTCCGGATGTTCACGAAACATCTTTGCGTCCCGTGCGCCAAGATAAATCTTTGTTCCAAACATCCGCTTAAAGAAATTAACTGCTCCGATGTGATCCACATGGCCATGTGAGAGAACCAGCCACTTCACATCCGCCGGGTTAAATCCCATCTCCCAGATTGCCTGAATCAACATCGCGGTCGCTCCGTTTCCGCAGTTTCCTGCATCAAACAAAAGAAGTCCCTCTCCGGTATCCACAATGTGAGCACACACCCAGCTGTCGCCCACATAATACAGATTTCCGTACATCTGAAAAGGCTTTACGTAGCGGGATTCCTGGTTGATCCAGATCCGCGCCATCGGATTTTTCCTCATTTTCTCCTGACGTCCCAGATACTCCTCATACTCCGATTTCATCGACATAATTTTTCTCCCCTCTTCTACTTCTACTGTTTTTGCTTATCGATTTTTAAAGTTTAAAATCGGATAACAGAATTGTCAATCCATCTCTGATTGTTTCTTTGCTCTTTTTTCTGAATTTCTGTCTTTTATGCTCCAATGGCTGAGAAGGATTCCTGCTCACCTAGCTGTAAAATGAGCGCATCAAAATCTTCTCAGCCTGAGTTTATTTCCTATTCAATTTCATGTCTGCAAAAACTTATCGCGTGATTTTCCATATAAACATAAACTCTGTTTTTGCGCATCATAATTGCGCCATGATTCTGTCTGTTTTTAGTACAGCGGATACATGAACTGGGCGGTCAGCGCACAGGTGATAATTGCCAAAAGCATGTACGGAACGGTAAATTTCAGAACTTTCACCGGGTTGTATCCACCCGCTGCAAATGCAACAGCCGCCTCGCCGGAACCAGACGGGAATCCGAGTGCAAACATGTTTGCAGTACCGATGATCAGCACAACGCCTCTCGGATCCCAGCCACCTGCCAGACAGATCGATGCCGCAATCGGGATCAGGACTGCCTGAGTTGCCGTGTTGGAAAGGAAGGTTGTCATCACAATCGTTGCTGCGGAGAAGACGAACATTACCATCATCGAGCTCGGATTTTCACCGAGGATTGCCAGAACTGCATTTCCGATCAGATCACCTGCACCTGAGGAACCAAGTGCATCTGCGACAACCAGAACGCCTGCGATCATCCAGATCATGTCAACAGTCATCGCCTTTACTGCCTCATCCGGCTTCATCACCCCACCATAAAGCAGAGCGAGAACACCCATGCCAGGTGCCAGATAAAGAAGATTTCCGGTCCACTTGTTCAAGATCATTAAGAGCATAACAATTACAAACACTGCATAAACATAAACTTCCTGTCCATGGGTAAGAGCAGCTGCTTTCTTAGAGTCCTTCAGAGCACTCTTATCGACATCTCCATCATCCTTCGGCATCAGCTTCCATCCAAAGATACAGAAACCTGCCAGAACGATCATCGACGGAATTGCAAAGAAGAACGGGTCCATCATCGTCAGCTGCATGGACGGATCAGAGATGATTCCCTCATAATAGCCATTGATCTGTGCAAAGGTGGATGCTCCGAGACCGATCGGGAAACGGAATTTCCATGCACACAAAACACCGAGCAGAGGAAGCAGAAGTCTTTTTGCGGTCACATCACCGGTGTTTCCGAGTGTCATCAGAAAGACGATCATAATACTGATAACTGCCGTACTCGGAATAAACTGTGCAAAAACCATACCAACAATGTAGAACATCAGGATCAGGGCAATTCCGCTTTTTCCCTTCATGCTCTGCATCATCGTGCCGATCCGCGCGACGAGGCTCGTCTTTGTGAGTGCCGCACTCAGTGCGAGCATCAGTGCAATCAGAACAACAATCTTGTTTCCAAATCCGGTAAAGGCTGCCGAAAGTTTCAGCACTCCCGTTGCAGCAAGCACAATGCAGCAGGTCATCGTCGTCACACCAAATGGTACTTTGTGCCAGACGAACATCACCATCATAAACAGTGTCACCGCAAGTACAATATACATTTCCATACACTTCTCCTTTGAAAAATCCCTGATACTTTGTTTCTTTTGTCCCCAACTCCAACTAAGTATGTTCCGCTTAGTTTTACTTTTCGTTCTCTTTTTCCATCACCACGCGAACCTGACGCACTCTCTCATCGATGAACTGCGCCCAGATCGTATCATCAAGGAATGGCTGGCTCTTATCCGTGTACTGCCCTGCACGGTCCACGATCTCGATCTGATTCGGATGGCTCGGAAGTGCAATATCCACATGAATGCTGCGGATTTTCTCTGCGTCATTTAAGAAACGCTCTCTCAGATCCGGCGTCAGATAACGGCTCGTCGCATAGTACTTGTTGTTCATCGTGTTGGCGCCGACACCACCATGCATGCCGACCACATATTTCTCGCCGTTTGCCGGATTGGTCACGGTCCAGAAAAAGCTCGTGCAGCCGACGGTGTGACCCGGTGTCAGCATTGTGCGGATCTCCACATTTCCAAGGCGGATCGGCTCCTCATCTGAGAAGAAACCATCCGGCTCAAACGGCTGTGCGTGATCGTCCTTGTCGATCGCGATCGTCTCATCCGGACATGCTTTCATAAACTCCCAATCCTCCTTGGACATGTAAAGAGGTGCTCCGGTCAGCTCTTTCATCGCCCGTGCTCCACCACAATGGTCAAAGTGTGCGTGGCTGATCAGGATCATCTTGATGTCCTCCGGTTTATAGCCGAGACGATAAATGGAATCCACAAGCATGTAAAGGCTCTCTGTGATTGCCGTATCAATCAGAATCAGTCCGTCTCCGGTGTCAATCAGGTAACAGCCAACCCAGGTCTGACCTGCCACATACCAGGTCTGCGGGGCTACCTGAAACGGTTTGATCGCCAGGGTCCACGGCTTATATGCCAGTGTCGCTACCGGATCTTTTGTCGGTGGTGTGCATCGAAATCCCATGTGAATACTCTCCTTTTTCCTAACAAGATTTTTATCCATATTCTTGTTATTTTTACTATTTTCTTTTCAACAACGTTGTTTTTTTGATCTGTTTTTATTATAATTGTCCTAATAGCTAAATACAACTTATTGAAAATTATATTTTCTCTAACTATTTATTAGATTAATTTGTTAACAAATTTACGGAATCTTTGCTTTCAAGATTTGAAAAAAGGAAAGAAACACCAGATCAGCTGCTACAAGAATGCAGCATCTCTGCTGGAATAAAAAAATAAAAAGAAGATAGAGAGGGAATAAAGAACATGGATCTTCATCAGTTAGAATATATTCTTGCGATTGAACAGGAGAAAAGCATCTCCCGGGCAGCGGAACGGCTGTTTCTCACCCAGCCGGCACTGAATCAGCAGTTACTGCGCCTTGAGAAGGAACTCGGAGTTCCCCTCTTTGAGCGCCGCAACCGGACAATGATTCCCACCTATGCGGGAAAAATCTATCTTGATACTGCTAAAGAAATGCTCTCCATGAAAAAAGAGACATATAAGATCATTCACGATATCGCCGAGGAGAGACGCGGTGAAATCTCAATCGCCTACACCCCGGAAGCGGGATCACGGATGTTCTCAAAGATTTATCCGGTCTTTCATCAGAAATATCCGGATATCACGTTTGAGATCCACGAGGCCCGTGTCAAGGAGATGGAACGCCTGATTCTTCAGAAGGTTGTGGACTTTGCCTGCAATTCCTACTATGAGCGGAGTGTCCACCCGGATCTCGAATACATCAACATGGATTCCGAGTATATGGTGCTCGGCGTTCCATCCTCTCACCCTCTCGCCCATCTTGCCGAAGAAAAAAGCTGGGAGACCCTGCCCGAGATCGATCTTTCGCTGTTTCGGGACAATTCCTTCATTCTTCTCGGGAAAGAGACTCGAATGCGTGATATGATCGATCTGTGCTTCTCAAACGCCGGATTTTCCCCGAAAGTTCTGTTTGAATCCATCAGCACGGCGACGGTCATCAGCATGGTCAAATCCCAGATTGCTCCGGCGTTCTTTCCACAGTCCTACGTCCGCCCGAGTGAGGATATTGTCTATTTTACGGTTCCGCCGAGACTCCGCTGGATGCGAAGCATCTCATTTTTGAAGGGCTCTTACCTGACAAAGCCGGAAAAGTATTTCATTGCACTTGCCACCGACTATGTGCGCGGACAGTTGGATAAGAGTCTGGGATTACAGAACACAATTTCATCAATTTTCTAATTTTACACATAAATCGACACTCGCAAAGGCTTATTTTTACCAATACAAAAACCCCGCAAGCGGAATTTCCACCTGCGGGGTTTTCGGATTTCATCATCAAATTTTCAGTTGATTCTCAAGCTCTAAATCTTTTTACTTCTCTACGCTGTCAGCGATCTCTTTGATTGTGTTGTAGATTTCTTCGTCGTTCTTCTCAGAATCTGCTGCGTTTAAGTAGTACGGCATCATATCTACATTTGCAATTGCTTCCTGTGCCTTCGGATCGTCAAGGATCTGCTGAACGAGGTTCTCATACCAGGTAATGATCTCATCGGAGGTATCCTTCGGGAAGTAGAAGGAGAAGTCACAGTCCGGATATACCAGATCTACGCCCTGCTCTTTTAAGGTCGGGATGTCCTTGATCAGGTCATAGCGCTCTTCGGTCGGAGCACCCAGGCAGGTGAACTGGCCAGCGGTCAGATAATCCTTACAGTTGATGTATGCACCCGGCATCAGATCTACCTGACCGGAAAGCATTGCAGCGATCTTATCAGAGTTGGATCCTACATCTACCAGATCCAGATCGATGCCTGCCAGCTTCTCAAATGCAAGCAGCTCATAGTAGGTGTATGCACCAACCTCGGTACAAGCCTTTAACTGTCCCGGTGCTGCCTTTGCTGCTGCGATGAAGTCATCCAGATCTTTGTACTTCTCAGAGTTTACATACAGCTGCTGTGCCGGATCCTTTGCGAAGGTCGGTCCCAGCTTGAATGCGGTGTAGTTGTAGTCGGTTACACCTGCGATGTTTGCAACGTTTACAAGGTTATGGCCATACAGGAAAGTCGTGCCATCCGGCTCTGCGGAAAGTACCTGGTTTGCTGCTACGGAACCAGCTGCACCGTTTGCGTTTACTACGATGAAATCAACACCCGTCAGCTCTTTTGCATACTGAGCAAAAACACGAGCGGAAAGGTCGGTGTTGCCGCCTGCGCCTGCCGGTACGACGATGGATACGGTGGAAGCCGGCTTCCAGTCGCTTGTAGCAGTTGATGCGGAGGAATCTGACTTGCTCTCGCCGCTCTCAGCCTTCGTCTCTGCTGCGGAAGAATCTGCCTTTGCTGCCGCCGTCGTTGCGGTTGTGCTGTCAGCTCCGCCGCTGCATCCTGCAAGACCCATTACCATTGCTCCTACCAGTGCTGTTGCCAGAAATCTCTTTTTCATAGTTGTAGCTCCTTTTCCCTTTATATAGTTTTTGTTGCTTATCTTTATGATGACTGATCTTCCAATCAGCCATCATATCGTTCTCAGTTCATGAAACAAATACAAACTCAACTCAATTCAACTCAATCAGCCCATTGCTTTTTTCTTTGCGTAGAATGCTTTCAGCTCCTTGAATACGGACCAAACCAGAACACCTACTGCAACGAAGAAGAATGCATCGAAAATCGGTCTTGTGAAGAATGCTCCGAAGGACTTGTACTGCATGATACCACGGCGCAGGTAAGTCTCAAGCATGCTGCCGATCAGGAAGCACAGAACGAACGGGGTCGTCGGCAGTTTAAACTTGTGGAAGAGATATCCAACTACACCGAAGATCAGGATCGACTGTACATCAAAGATACGGTTGTTTGTTGCATAAGCACCTACACAGCACAGAACCAGGATCAGCGGAAGCAGGATGTGCTTCGGAACTTTCAGTACCTGTACAAAGCCCTTGATACAGGTCCACTCTACAACCAGCATGATCAGAGTACAGATGATACATGCAGCGAAGATTCCGTATACGACATCACCGTTCTTTACGAACAGCAGAGGACCTGCGGACAGACCGTGAATCAGGAAACCACCAAGCATCATTGCGGTTACGCCATCACCCGGGATACCAAGTACCAGAAGCGGGATCATTGCACCACCGATTGTCGCATTGTTTGCAGACTCAGTTGCTACGATACCATCCGGGCATCCTTTTCCGAACTCTTCCGGATGCTTGGACATATTCTTAGCAGTTACGTAGGAAAGCATTCCGGAAGTAGAACCACCGATTCCAGGAAGAATACCGATTCCGGTTCCGATCAGTGCAGAACGGAAGAAGTTCGGAAGGTGATAAACAAACTCTTTCATGCTGAATCCGAATCCCTTTACCTTGTTGATCGGGATTGTCTCAAGTTTTCCGTTACCCATTGCCTCAGCAGTGATCAGGATATCCGAGATTGCAAAGATACCGATCAGGGTAGGAAGGGTATCAAAACCTGCCATCAGGTTCGTGTTTCCAAAGGTAAAACGCGCGGTTCCATCGATCGGAGCCATACCGATCAGGGTGAACATCAGGCCGAGCATACCAGCTAAAAGACCGCGGATCATGTTTCCGGAAGAAAGGATTGCTACCATCGTCAGAGCGAAGAAGCAGATACCAAAGTTCTCAGCCGGAGTAAATTTCAGTGCCACATCTGCCAGAAGCGGTGCACAGAAGGTAAGTACCAGGAAGGAGAAAATGGAACCCAGTGCAGAGAACACAATTCCAAGTCCTAAAGCCTTCATTGCCTCACCCTTTTTCGCCATCGGATATCCATCAAACGTCGTTGCGATGGAAGATGCCGTACCAGGCATGTTCAGCAGAATTGCGGAAATCAGTCCACCGGAGATACCTCCGATGTAAACAGCTACCAGAGTGTTCATACCGAGGGACGGTGTCATCGAGAAGGTCAGCGGCAACATCAGTGCCACAGCCATCGAAGCGGACAGTCCCGGGATGGAACCAAATACAATACCGATTGCTACGCCGGCGATCATCAACAGAATGGATGCCGGGTGCATAATGCTCACAAATGCATTTCCCAAAAGTCCTAATGCCTGCATCTCTTTCGCCTCCTACAAATTAATTGAGAAAATTCCTGCCGGCAGAACGATCTTAAATCCATAACGGAACAGGAAGAATACCACCAGGGTAAACACCACATCGATCACTGCAAGTCCAATCGCCTGCTTCTTTCCTCTCTCGTCGTCCGGGGAAAGAACCATCATCTGGCAGAACAGGAACACCAGGGTGGAAAGAATGAAACCAACCGGCTTCATCACAAACACGTAGATCAGCATCAGAATCACGCTCTCAAGCACACGCTTGTAATCACAGTCCTCCACGTCATCTGCCTTTAACTCCGCGTTGTGCATCTTAAAGTTCTTGATGCTCAAGAACGTAAGCGCTGCTGCAAGTGCAAAGGTAATTATACCGATGACCATCGGCATGAATTCCGGTCCAACCTCCATAACCTTTGACTTCGGGAGCATCTGCGCCATCACCATCATTGCTGCGGACAGTGCCATGAAAAAGATACCGACTACAATGTCTCCATACTTCTTGAAAAACATCTCCGTTCCTCCTTTCTCAGTGCCATCACTCGACTCCTCCTTTGTTGATGTCTTCATGAGTTCATGTTTTGTTTATGAATTATTTATACCAAATTCACGAAAAGATTGCCAATATTTATTCTTTATTCATAGAACTATAAATGAGCAAATTTGAAAAATTGCACAAAACTACGCCACGGTCTTTACAAAGGAGTCAAAATCATTGCATTCCCTTGCACATTGATAGAGGACTCGATATTTTTCCATCTGGATTATGTCACTGATCTTGTGAT
>NZ_JBNMIC010000046.1:0-18293 GCF_050873065.1 Brotaphodocola sp. | reverse complement strand
TCTACCTACACGGTAAAGGCAGGTGACAACCTGAGCAGGATTGCAAAGAAGCAGCTTGGATCCGCATCCCGCTGGAGAGAGATCTACAACGCAAACCGCGACAAGATCCGCAACAAGAACCTGCTTCGCACAGGCATGACGCTGACGATTCCGGGCAGTGCTGTCGTAAATGAGGACGGCAAGGCAGTGGATGCACAGACCGATGCGTATATCAAGTCGATTCAGGCAGTCTATCAGGAGAGCTTAAAGACGGTGCTTGGACATACGGATGTCGATCTGACGGACAAGAATCCGGAGACCGGCGCGAGAGCAGTCCGCAACGCTGAGACGAACCTCGGTGATCTGACCGCAGATGCTTACCGCTATGAGCTTGGCGCAGACATCGGACTGAGCAATGGAGGCGGAATCCGCAGTTCCATTGCAGCCGGAAATATCACTTACGAAGATACGCTTGCAGTTTTTCCGTATGGAAATATGATCTGTCTCGTTGAGATTACCGGACAGCAGCTCAAAGATGCTCTTGAGATGGCATCGAAGAATGCTCCGGAAGAGAGTGGTGGTTTCCTTCAGGTATCCGGCGTGACTTACACAATCGATACTTCCGTTCCGTCGAGCGTGAAACTCGATGACAAGGGCAATTTCCTTGGAGTATCCGGTGCTTACCGTGTGACGGATGTGAAGGTAAACGGCGAGCCGCTTGATCTGAACCGGACATACACGGTTTCCTCGCACAACTACATGCTCAAGTCCGCGGGAGACGGAATGACGATGTTTGCTGGTGCGAAAATTCTGAAAGATGAAGTTATGGTCGACGTGGATGTGCTGTCCGACTATATCAATACCTATCTTGGCGGAAATGTCGGGGCAGAGTATGCAAATCCGTCGGGACAGGGCCGTATCACAATCAAGTAGCATTTAATTTTTGTATTGAGAAAAAGAATCCTGCAACACGCTTTCTTTTCCGGGGGAAGAGACAGAAAGAAGGATAAAGAAAAATGGAATCAAGTTTAAAAGCAGAACAGAATCATCAGGGAGAGCAAAAACTCGTCCTGCGCGGAGAACTCGCACTTCTCGTCATTGTGCTGATCAACAGTTTTGGTGTGGTGCTGATGCTTCACTCCGGATCCGGAATCTCCGCAATTTCGAGTGTGCCGTATGCATTTTCTAAAGTGCTTCCGTTCTTCACACTCGGAACATGGACTTACATCTTTCAGGGAATTCTGGTTCTGAGTCTGCTGATCATGCGGAAAAAATTTGTCCCGCAGTATCTGTTCAGCTTTGTTGTGGGATTCTTTTTTGGAATTTTTGTGGACATTCATAAGTCATGGATTGATCTGCTTCCGCAGACGATGGCGCTGAGAGTTGCCTATTTTGTGATCAGCTATCTGACACTCTGCGTCGGAATTGCGCTCTCAAACAGATGCAAGATGCCGATCGTTCCGACAGATTTGTTTCCGCGAGAGGTTTCTGCGATCACAAAGATCCTGTATTCCCGCGTAAAAGTGACGTTTGATGTGTGCTGCCTGGCAGTCACTGCAATTCTGACATTTGCGGTGCTCGGCCGGATTGACGGACTTGGAATTGGCACGGTGCTTGCGGCATTTACGATGGGAAAAGTCATCGGAAAAATCGGGGAGGCCATGGATCGCCATCTCGAATTTGTCTCATTTTTGAGCAGATAGGCAGGAAAATGAGCGAGTCATAACTTTTTCGGTGCTTTTTTCTGCACGCTGCCGGGGCTTATTGACAAAAGGAAATGATTTGGTTTACAATACAGGAAGTCTGCATTTTCGCAGACTTTTCTGTATTTTTTTGTATGATAGGAAATTGCGTCCTATCATACAAAAATGCTCCGCATGGATCGCACTGCGGCGGTAGTGAATGATGTTGTAGAAACAACCCGCCGCAGGCGGAGAATCCTGCGAGCAGGATTCTTTTTTATTTTATGGGAAATTGAAAATTGCGCCCTGTGAAGCCTGAAATGCTTTGCAGGGATAAATGTTTATCAACAGAATGTGGTTGGCATATTTGATGGATAAGAAAGAGGAAAAGATGGTATTATCGATTGAAGAATTAAACAAATTGGAGAAGGGAAGCTATCAGCTGATTGACATCCGCGATGAGGATGCGTACCAGCACGGTTTCATTCCGGGAGCGGTTCACATGGATATGGAGGAGGTTCGCCTTCATCCGGAGCTTCTTGACAAGGAAAAGAAAATCATTCTCTATTGTATCCGCGGTGTGATCAGTGTGGATCTCGCGGAGGAGCTTGATGCACTCGGCTATGACGCGTACAGTCTTGATGAGGGATATTCCGGATGGATCTTGAAGCAGATGGCAGCGGAGGACGATATGGAGGAACGCCGTGCGAACATCGAGAAGAGCATTCGCAAGCGTTTCCACAAGGAGCTGTTCAGCCGTTTTGCCAAGGCGATCAACGAATATGAGCTTGTAAAAGAGGGCGATAAAATTGCAGTCTGCATCTCCGGTGGAAAGGACTCGATGCTGATGGCAAAACTGTTTCAGGAACTGCGCCGTCACAACAAGTTCCCGTTTGAGCTGGTCTTCCTTGTGATGGATCCGGGATACAGTGAGGCAAACCGTAAGGTTATTGAGCACAATGCAGAGCTGATGGGAATTCCGGTGACAATCTTTGAGACGGAGATTTTTGATGCAGTTTACAGCGTGGAGAAATCCCCGTGTTATCTGTGCGCCCGCATGCGCCGCGGCTATCTCTACCACAAGGCCCAGGAACTCGGATGCAACAAGATTGCGCTCGGTCACCACTATGACGATGTGATTGAGACGATTCTGATGGGAATGATGTATGGCGGTCAGGTGCAGACAATGATGCCGAAACTGCACAGTACAAACTTTGAGGGCATGGAGCTGATCCGCCCGCTCTACCTGATCCGCGAGGACGACATCAAGCGCTGGCGCGATTACAATGATCTGCGCTTCATCCAGTGTGCGTGCCACTTCACGGACACCTGTACGACCTGTGATCCGAACGGACGCACCGTGTCAAAGCGTATGGAGATCAAGAACCTGATCCGCGATTTAAAGAAGATCAACCCGTTTATTGAGAGCAATATTTTCAAGAGTGTGGAGAATGTAAATTTAAACACCGTCATCGCGTATAAGAAGGATGGTCAGACACATCGTTTCTTAGACTGGTACGATGAGAAAAAATAAGATGAACATAAGATAAAAATAAATAAATACGATAACGTTAAAGTAAAAAGAAAAATTCGTAACGGCTTTCCGGTTTTCCAAATAATGGGATATGATGGAAGGCAGTTACGAATTTTTTGTTTTGTATTTCGTTTTTCAGTGATTCCTAAATAGTTTTATTTTGCCTGTGCCCATTCGGTCGGGTTCGTCAGATCTTTGATGACCTCTCCGGCGATGATCAGACCGGCAACGGACGGAACAAACGCATTGCTTCCCGGAACCTGGCGGCGGGCCGTGCACTTGCGGACGGTTCCCGGCGGGCAGATGCAGTGGGAACGGCAGCTGATTGCCATGTCGTCGATCGGGGTCAGTGCCTTTTCCTCCGAGTAGACAACCTTGAGTTTCTTGATTCCGCGCTTCTTTAACTCACGGCGCATCACGCGTGCGAGCGGGCAGACGGAAGTCTTGTAGATGTCAGCTACTTTAAATGCAGTCGGATCCATCTTGTTTCCTGCGCCCATGCAGCTGATAATCGGGGTGCCTGCCGCCTGTGCCTGACAGACGAGCTGGATCTTTCCGGTCACGGTATCGATCGCGTCAACCACATAGTCATACTGGGTGAAATCAAACTGATCGGCGGTCTCCGGTGTGTAGAAAGTCTGGTGGGTGATGACCTGTGCATCCGGGTTGATCTCAAGGATTCTCTCCTTGGCAACTTCGATTTTCTGTCTGCCGACGGTTTTTCTCGTTGCGAGAATCTGACGGTTGATGTTTGTTAAGCAGACCTTGTCATCGTCGATCAGGATCAGGGTACCGACACCGGTGCGGGCAAGTGCCTCAACGGTGTATCCGCCGACTCCGCCGATTCCGAATACGGCAACGCGGGCATTTTTCAGGCGCTCCATATTGTCTTTTCCCAACAGGAGTTCGGTTCTTGAAAATTGATTAAGCATAGTGAATCGTTCCTCTTTCTTTTTCTCTTTTTCTTTCTCTTTTTCAGTGTCAGTTCTGAGTTTACTTACATTTGATCCGGCACTGGATTATTCTATGGGGTCAGTTCTTGATTTCTGTTTTTTAAATCCTACAAAAATAATCGGATTGCAATCGGATTCTATCATATCATTCCCAAAAGTCAGTGTCAATGATGAGCAGATGAATTAATTAAGGCGCCGACGGCAGACTACATTCATGCAAACACGCTCTCGCTCCGAGTTTCAGCGTAGCGGTGCATAAGGTCGCAAAATACGCGACCTAAGCACCAACGCTTCAAACGGGTTTGCATAAATCGTATCTGCCTTACGGCGTTGCGTTAATATGTCAGTGGATGAAGATCTTATTCTCTTAGGTGAAGCGTCATAAAAACGTAAGAAATCTGTCACTTGCTATTTCGGATCCAGTGTGATATAAGTGTATTAAGAGACATAGTACACTTAGATACAGGCAAGAAAAATTCAACAAGCGAAAACTAGACAAACGAAAACCCAAAACAAAGGAAAAGGACACAGGAAGAACCACCGAAACATGAAAAGAAAAATCGAATTAGAAGCAAAATCAAAATGGAAAACCGAAAGGAGTGAGGCGGATGATTTTGCTGGATTATAAAGACAGCCGTCCGATCTATGAACAGGTTGCAGAGAAGCTGCAGGAGCTCATGCTGCTGGGAGTGCTTGAGGAGGACAGCCAGATGCCCTCAGTCAGAAGTCTGGCGATGGAACTCTCAATCAACCCGAACACAATACAGCGAGCTTACGGGGAACTAGAGCGAAACGGATTTATTTACACCGTGAAAGGGCGGGGGAGTTTCGTCGGGAGTATCCGAAAGCTCCGCAATGCCAGAGGGCAGGAACTTGCGAGAAAGATGGAAGGGCTCGCCCAGGAGGCAAGAAAGATCGGAATCAGCCGGCAAGAATTTCTTGAGACAGCCGGTGAAGTGTACGATCGCTACGCAAGTGATCATTCGGAACTTTCAGAAGATTTAGAAGAATCAGAAGATTCGCAAAAAGAAAATCAGAAGGGGGAGGAAAAGAACGTATGATTGAAGCAGTAAATCTCACAAAAAGATTTGACGGAATCATGGCAGTTGACCATATCAATGCGACGATCCGGGAAGGCAGTGTCTTTGGCCTGATCGGAACGAACGGTGCGGGAAAAAGTACCTTTATCAGGATGATGGCAGGAGTGCTGAGACCTGATGAGGGAAGCATCACGATCGACGGGATGAATGTGTTTGAGAATCCCGAGGCAAAGCGAAAGTTCTTTTATATTTCGGACGATCAGCATTTCTTTGCAAATGCGACTCCGTTAGATATGATGCGGTATTACCGGATTGTGTATCCGAATTTTGATGAGACGCGTTTTCACTCTCTGATGAAGAGCTTTGGTCTGGATGAGAAGCGGAAGATCAACACGTTCTCAAAGGGAATGAAGAAGCAGGTTTCCGTGATCTGCGGAGTCTGTGCCGGAACCGAGTATCTGTTCTGTGATGAGACATTTGATGGGCTTGACCCGGTGATGCGCCAGGCAGTCAAGAGCATTTTTGCAAGTGATATGGAGGAGAGAAATCTGACTCCGATCATTGCTTCGCACAACCTGCGCGAGCTCGAGGACATCTGCGATCATGTGGGACTTTTACACAAGGGCGGAATTCTTTTAAGCAGGGATCTCGATGAGATGAAGATGAACATCCACAAAGTACAGTGCGTGCTCCGCGATGGTATGAAGCCATCAGATCTTGCAGAGCTTGGACTTGAGATTTTAAAGACCGAGCAGAGAGGAAAACTGATGACGCTGACGGTGAGAGGGGATTTGAGTCATGTGGAGTTTGTGATGCAGAAAGCAGATCCGGTTTTCTATGAGACCATTCCACTTTCCCTTGAGGAAATCTTTATCAGTGAAACGGAGGTAGTCGGTTATGACGTCAAAAAACTTATTTTTTAAGCTGATGAAAGAAGATTTGAGAAGCCGGATCTGGGCACTTGCCCTGATCGGAATCGGATTCTTTTTCCTTTATCCGGTGACGGCGGCCTTTCTTGCGGGAGAGATTCAGGATTACCCGGTTTATGAGCAGGGGCTGTTGTGGTATCGGGATCAGATGCAGATCTGGCTGTCTTTTGAAAATGGCGCGATGGTTTTAGTGATGGCGGTGGCTGGGCTTGTCTGCGGACTCAGCGGTTTTTCATACCTGAATTCGCGCAGCAAGGTGGATTTCTATCACAGCCTTCCGGTGCGCCGTGAGATCTTTTATGCAGTGAATTTTGTGGATGGGATTGTGATTCTGGCGCTTCCATATGCAATTTCTCTTGTACTTGGAGTCATCATCGCAATCGGAAATGGAGTGGAGTCCCCGGTGATTGTTCCGGTGGCAGTGTCCTCTTTCGGACTTCACATGACGTATTTTATGCTGATTTACACGACAGTGATCACAGCCGCAATGTTGACGGGAAATCTGATTGTCGGAATTCTCGGATGCATGGTTTTAGCTGGATTTGTTCCGTGTGTATCGATGATCATCCAGGGATATTTTTCCACATTTTTCCAGACTTATGCATATGACATGGGAGAGCAGGCATTCGAGGCGAGCCGGAGAATTTCTCCGATTCTGGAATATATGATGCAGATTGAAAAATATCAGTCGGGTCATGCGATCACCGGAGGCGTTGCAGCGGCGTGGGCAGTATCCGCCCTGCTGACCGGATTCAGTCTTTGGCTCTACCGCAAACGCCCGTCGGAAGCAAGCGGAAAGGCGATGGCATTTTCTGTGAGCTGTCCGGTTATTCGGATTCCGATTGCGGTTCTTGCCGGTCTCAGTCTGGCGCTGATGTTCTGGGAGTTTCGGAAATCAACCGGCTGGGCAGTTTTCGGAGTGATCTGCGGAGTTGTTCTCGCACACTGCGTGATCGAGATTATCTATCATTTTGATTTCCGCCAGCTCTTTAAAAATCGTGGGCAGCTGGTTGCCTGCCTTCTCGCAGCTGTGGCGGTGCTCTTTGCATTCCGCTATGACACATTTGGATATGACCGCTATCTGCCGTCGGCAGGTAAGGTGAAATCGGGAGCTGTCTGGATGAGAGAACTCAACGGATGGGTGGATTACGGGACATTTGAGCAGAAGGAAGACGGAAGCTGGATTTATAATGCTGAGAATACTTCAAAGGCAGTTCTTAGTCAGATGCACAGCACGGACGTGGAAAATCTTCTTGCACTTGCAACTGCCGGTGTGGAGCAGACACCGCAGAATCTCTCCTCTGGCGGAGCGGTTTATGATGGAGCACAGGTAGATTATTTTGATGAGAACAGCGCAAAATCGATTTATCAGGTAATGATTTCCTATGAGTTAAAGAGCGGACGCAAGGTGTATCGTCAGTATTACATTGATTTGGATTCTGTCTCCGGGGCGGTGAATCGTCTGTTTGCAGATGAGGAATTCCAGAAAGCGAACTTCCCGCTTCTTGCGCAGAGCGCAGAAAATGTGGATTCGGTTTATTTCCGCAGGGAAAGAACGATGGAGACAAAACTTTCCGGTCTGACGGATACACAGAAAAAAGAACTTCTTGAGGCTTATCAGGATGAGTTCTCCGCTATGACACTTGAGCGTCTTGAGAAAGAAGCGCCGATTGGCCTGATCCGTTTCGTGACAGAGCCGGAGCGCGAGAGTCTGGAGTGGCAGGAGCGCAGAAACCGCGAGCAGGAAACAAATCCTTCTCGCTACTGGAGATATGACGACTTTACAGATATGAATTACTATCCGGTTTATCCATCCTTTACGAAGACGATTGCACTGCTGAAGGCGCAGGGAGCCGAGATTGACTCGAAATACGCACAGGCAGACATTCGTTCCGTGCAGATTTACGGTTACCGGGGAGATAAGTACCGGACGATCACGATCACAGATCCGAAACAGATTGACGAGCTTCGGAATGTGATGACAGAGCCGAGAATGCTTTATTACAACCGTTTCTATCAGAGTTCAGACCTCAATATAGATGTCACGATGGTAGAGAATGGAGAGACTCTCGAGTATGATGTACAGTTCCCGAGAGATCAGGTTCCGGATTTTGTGAAGGAACAGCTCAATGAGGCAAAGCCACAGTAAAACTACAGCAGAGCCACAGTAAAATTATGAATCAGACAAGAATCAAACAAGAATAAAAGAAAGAGCGATGGGAAGAATAAAGTGAGAAGACAAACTCATTTTCTTCCATCGCTCTTTTTGGATTCAATTTTTCAGATGTTTTTCAGATGCATGGATGTATGGCTGCTAGTTTGTAGTTGCGGTTGCATCTGCCGGCGTTGTTTCCGGCTTGTCCCCCTCGCTGTCGGCAAAGGCCTCTTCCGGAGTCTCACCGTGAACGAGGTTTTGCATATAGCGGTGCATGGATTCTGCGACAACCTTGGAGTGGGCAACTGCCTCGACGACAGTGCGGGCGCCGTTTACGACATCGCCGGAGGCAAAGATTCCCGGGCGGGTCGTGTGGCCGGTCTCATCTGCGACGAGAAGACCGCGGCGGTCTGCGTCAAGACCGGTCGTCGTGGTGACGATTCGGTTCTGCGGTCCCTGGCTGATCGAGATGATGGTGCTGTCTGCCGGGTAGAAAGTCTCTGTCCCCGGAATGACGGTCAGCGTGCCATCTTCCGCTTCCTCGACATCCTCGAAGATCACGCCGTTGTCTTTGATCTCAACTGGTTTCTTGTTGAACTCGAACTGGACGCCCTCGAGCTGTGCATAGCTGAATTCGTGTTTGCTTGCGGCGACTTCCTTCGTGATTGAGAAACAGGTCAGCTCGCGGACTCCCTTGCGGAGCGCGGTTCTTGCGACATCCATAGCGGCATTTCCGGCACCGATGACGATGACGCGCTCTCCGAGACGGTAGCTGTCCGGGTTATTTAAATAGTTGATGCCGAAGTGGACATTTCCGAAAGTCTCACCTTTGATGTGGAGGGCATTCGGTTTCCAGACGCCGGTGCCGACGAAAATCGCCTTGTAGCCGTCGCGGAAGAGATCATCGATACCGATCGCACCGCCGATATGGGTGTTCGGGCGGAACTTGATGCCTTTGAGATCGATGTGGCGGTATTTGAAATCATCGAGAACGGTTTTCGGAAGACGGAATTCCGGGATGCCGTAGCGAAGCACGCCGCCGATCTGATCTTTTCCTTCAAAGATTGTGACATCGTAGCCGTAGCGGGAGAGAATGACTGCGATCGTCAGGCCTGCGGGGCCGGAGCCGATGATCGCAGCCTTGATGCCGTTTGACGGGCTTGGACCGGCGGTCATCTTGGACGCGTAGGTGCTGGAAATATAGCTCTCAATTGTGGAAAAATGGACCGGAGCGCCCTTTCTACCGAGAACACAGTGACCTTCACACTGATTTTCGTGGTTGCAGACGAGGCTGCACACAGTGGTCAGAGGGTTGTTTTCAAAAAGAATTCTGCCGGCTTCGTCAAGTTTATTTTCTTTGAGAAGACGGATGACATCCGGAATCGGAGTGGAGATCGGACATCCTTTTCGACACTGGGGAACTTTACATCCCAGACAGCGGTTCGCCTCATCCATAACATGAAGTGCCATAGAAAAATCCTCCTTTAATGTAACAAGTTGTATCCATTTTAGCATAAAAGCCCGTCTGAATCCAGTTTGAGAATGCTCGAAAAGACGGGAAATTTGCATGTTTTGAGAGAAAATTCGGACATGTATCCCAATAAATACAAGGGTTGTGTACTTTCTAACAAACATGAGAAAAATTATGAATAAGGCGCTTGTGTTTTAAAAAATTTATGTTATGATACTGAATGTCAAATGTGAACAAAATAACGATAACTTAATGACCCAATGAATTTTTAAACATTTTTAAGGAGGACTGCATTTATGATGCACGTTGATCAGTGGGAAGGCTTTAATGGCCGTCTCTGGAAAGAGGAAGTTAATGTAAGAGACTTCATTCAGACTAACTATAAGCCGTATGACGGTGATGAGAAGTTCCTGGCTGGCCCGACTCAGGCTACCGACAAGCTGTGGGGAATCCTGCAGGGACTGCAGAAAGAGGAGCGCGCTAAGGGCGGCGTTCTGGATATGGATACTCACATCGTTTCCGGTATCACCTCCCATAAGCCGGGTTACATCAGCGAGGCTGATAAGGACCTTGAGCAGGTTGTTGGTCTTCAGACCGATAAGCCGTTAAAGAGAGCATTCATGCCGTACGGCGGTATCAAGATGGCTGAGCAGGCTTGCCAGAACTACGGTTACGAGCCGGATCCGGAGCTGCACAAGATCTTCACCGAGTACACCCGCACCCATAACCAGGGCGTATTTGATGCTTACACCCCGGAGATGAAGAAAGCTCGTCACAACAAGATCATTACCGGACTTCCGGATACCTATGGCCGTGGACGTATCGTAGGCGACTACCGTCGTGTAGCTCTGTACGGTATCGATTTCCTGATCCAGGAGAAGCAGAACGACTTCGCTAACTGCGGAGATGGCACCATGGTTGATGATGTAATCCGTCAGAGAGAAGAGCTGTCCATGCAGATCAAGGCTCTGAAAGAGATGAAGGTTATGGCTGAGTCCTACGGCTATGACATTTCTCAGCCGGCTAAGAATGCGAAGGAAGCAGTTCAGTGGCTGTACTTCGGATACCTGGCAGCTGTTAAGACCCAGAACGGCGCTGCAATGAGCGTTGGCCGTATCTCTACCTTCCTTGATATCTATATCGAGAGAGATCTTGAGAACGGAACCCTTACCGAGGAGCAGGCTCAGGAGCTGATCGACCATCTGGTAATGAAATTCCGTATGGTTAAGTTCGCAAGAATCCCGTCCTACAACCAGCTGTTCTCCGGAGACCCGGTATGGGCAACCCTGGAAGTTGGTGGTATTGGCGTAGACGGTCGTTCCATGGTAACCAAGAACGATTTCCGTTTCCTGCACACCTTAGAGAACATGGGACCGAGCCCGGAGCCGAACATGACTGTTCTGTACTCCTCCAAGCTGCCGGTTAACTTCAAGAAGTATGCAGCTGACATCTCCATCAAGAGCAGCTCTGTTCAGTACGAGAACGATGACGTTATGAAGCCGGTATGGGGCGATGATTACTCCATCTGCTGCTGCGTATCTGCTACCCAGACTGGTAAAGAGATGCAGTTCTTCGGCGCACGTGCAAACCTGGCTAAGTGCCTGCTGTACGCTATGAACGGCGGACGCGACATGAAGACCAGAGAGCAGGTTGGTCCGGAGTTAAGACCGATCACCTCCGAGTATCTTGATTACGATGAGGTTATCAGAAAGTACGACGTTATGATGGATTGGCTGGCAGGTCTGTATGTAAATACCCTGAACCTGATCCAGTACATGCATGACAAGTACTACTACGAGGCAGCTGAGATGGCTCTGATCGATACCGATGTACGCAGAACCTTCGCAACTGGTATCGCTGGATTCTCTCACGTAGTAGATTCCCTGAGCGCAATCAAGTACGCTAAGGTTAAGGCTATCCGTGATGAGGAAGGCATGATCATGGACTTCGAGACCGAGGGCGAGTTCCCGCGTTACGGTAACGATGATGACCGTGCAGATGATATTGCAGTATGGCTGTTAAAGACCTTCTTAGAGAAGCTGAAGAAGCGTCACACCTATCGTAACTCCGAGGCTACTACCTCTATCCTGACCATTACTTCTAACGTTGTATATGGTAAGGCAACCGGTAACATGCCAGACGGAAGAAGAGCAGGCGAGCCGCTGTCTCCGGGTGCTAACCCGTCTTACGGCGCAGAGCAGAGCGGTCTGCTGGCTTCCCTGAACTCTGTAGCTAAGCTGCCGTACGAGTGGGCACTGGATGGTATCTCCAACACCCAGACCATCAACCCGGACGCACTGGGCCACAGCGAGCAGGAGCGTATCGATAACCTGGTACAGGTTATGGATGGATACTTTGATCAGGGCGCTCATCACCTGAACGTAAACGTATTCGGTACTGAGAAGCTGATCGATGCTATGGAGCATCCGGAGAAGGAGGAGTATGCAAACTTCACCATCCGTGTATCTGGTTACGCTGTAAAGTTCATCGACCTGACCAGAGAGCAGCAGATGGATGTTATCTCCAGAACCTGCCACGCAACGATGTAATTTTATTAAGGATTCGGAACGGAATGACCGTCCGGCCTTTACAGGCGCCGGCTTCCGGCGGGAGTTTTCCCGCCGGAAACCGGCGTTTTGTGTCTGATAGATTTTTTGGAGGAATATCACATGATTAGCAGCAACACAGAAATGATGCAGAAATCAGAAAAGACCGTGGGACACATCAATTCGCTTGAGACTTTCGGTCTCGTGGATGGGCCGGGTGTCCGTTTTGTCGTTTTCACACAGGGATGCCGGATGAGATGCAAGTACTGCCACAATCCGGAGACCTGGGCGCTTGAGGGCGGAGAAGAGTGGACGGCGCAGGATCTTTTCAAACGCGCATACCGTTACAAGAATTACTGGGGCAAGGATGGCGGAATCACCGTCAGCGGCGGAGAGCCTCTGCTTCAGATTGATTTTATGAATGAGTTCTTCAAGATCGCAAAGCAGCACGGGGTGAACACGGTTTTGGATACCGCCGGAAACCCGTTCACAATGGAAGAGCCGTTTTTCTCCAAGTTCAATGAGCTGATGAAGAATACGGATCTCGTGATGCTGGATTTCAAGGAGATTGACCCGGCAAAGCACAAGGAACTGACCGGATGGGACAATGCAAACATCGTCCAGATGGCAAAATATCTGTCCGAGATCGGAAAAGATATGTGGATCCGCCACGTCCTTGTTCCGGGAATCACGGATGACGAGCAGGGACTGCATGAACTCGATGATCTGATCAAGGAGTTAAAGACCGTAAAGAGAGTTGAGGTTCTCCCGTATCACACACTCGGACTCGCAAAGTGGCAGAAGCTTGGAATCAGCTATCCGCTCGACGGAGTTCCGACGCCGACGAAGGAGCAGACTGCACTTGCGGAGAAGATCCTGGTGCACGAGGGCTAAAAAAGCGATCAACGAAAGAAATAGTCAAGGTTGCAGTAACAAGAAATAAACGGAATAAAACAAGAAATTAACGGGGAAAATGGCCTGTATACGAGAGGATTACAATGATTGATAATGAAAGTCTCATAGAAACGAATTAGTCTTATATACTTTCGAGCATATTTGGAAGTTCATGTATATGAGAACCCAACGAGCTTTAGCCGTTGGAGTGTCAGTTAATGAATTTCGTATGCAGGTCATTTTTTTACATAATTTTATCAAACCAGGGCAGAAAAAGATCAAAATTTTACATGGATTTAACTTTGCTTTAACCAAGGGTTCTTCATAACCGATTATATTTATCTCGACGAACATGATGAACATAAAAGAAAGAACTTGAAGAAGAGGAAAAGTTTTCACAAAGGAGAAGCGAAGATGAATGAACATGTAAAGATCTTTTTTGGCCTGATCGGCGGTCTTGCCCTGTTTCTGTACGGAATGAACAGTATGAGCGATGCACTTCAGAAGGCAGCGGGAGAGGGAATGAAAAAGATTCTTGGTTTCCTTACGAGAAATGCAGTTATGGGAGCGCTTGCGGGTGCCCTCGTCACGGCTGTGCTTCAGAGCAGCTCCGCAACGACGGTTATGGTGATTGGATTTGTGAGTGCCGGACTTATGAGTCTGCCGCAGGCAATCTCTGTTATCTTTGGTGCAAATATCGGTACGACGATGACGGCACAGCTGATGGCATTTAAGATCAGCAACTATATCTACCCGATTATTTTTATTGGATTTCTGCTGAATTTTATTGGAAAAAAGGAAAAAGTTAAAAATATCGGCATGGTAATTTTTTCTTTCGGACTTCTCTTTGAGGGAATTGAGATCATGGGTGGAGTTATGAAACCTCTTGCCGGAAGCCCGATTTTCGTTGAACTGATGGGAAAAGTTTCGCATCTTCCGATTCTTGGCGTGTTGCTCGGCGCCGGAATGACCCTCGTGGTACAGAGCAGCTCCGCGACGATTGCGGTTCTTCAGAACTTTGCTTCCCAGCCCGGACCGGATGGAGTGACGAGTGTGATCGGTCTGACCGGTGCAATCCCGATTCTTCTCGGAGACAACATCGGTACAACAATCACGGCACTTCTCGCCTCGATCGGACAGTCGAAAAATGCAAAGAGAACGGCACTTGCACACAGTATTTTCAATATCACCGGCAGTATCGTCTTTCTTTTCTTTATCCCGGTGCTTGCAGGATTTGTGCGCCTGATTTCCCCGAAGGGTGCAGAGCTCGATGTGATTTCCAGACAGATTGCAAACGCGCATACGACGTTTAACGTTGTCTGCACACTGGTATGGCTGCCGCTGATTCCGGTTATGGTAAAGATTGTCACCTTTCTTGTGCGGGGACAGGATCGTCAGAGCCTTCAGTCCTATGAGCCGAAATATCTCGAGAACCGCGTGATTTCCCAGCCGACCGTAGCGCTGTATCTGGCTTCCGAGGAGATCACGAGAGTATCTGAATTTGTTGTCAAGATGATTGACAGCATGAAACTTTCTTTCGTGGGGGACGATCCTCAGACATCTTATCAGAATTTTACGGAGATGCACCATGCGGTGAAAAAACTTCAGGAGCAGATTGGCAGCTATATCGTGAAAATGTTTTCCAGCGGCACACTGACGCAGCAGCAGTCGGAGCAGGCGGCAGGGCTGCTCTACATCAGCAATAATATGGACCGCATTGCGGACCGGTGTGAGGAGATCGGCGAGGTGGCACAGCTGTCCCAGAGCCAGGGCGGAATCTTCTCTCAGGATGCGTGCCAAGAACTTGAGACAGGGATTGACACACTCGAGATGATCTTTAAGAGTGCGATGGAAGCGATTGAAAACGGTGATAAGAACATCGTCGAAAAAGTTTACGAAAAGAAAGAGATCATCCGAAAGTTGCAGAAGCAGAACAACAAGGCGCATTTATCGCGCGTGGAAAAAAATGCCTGCTCATCGAATCTGACAAAAGAGTATTCCAATCTGCTCTACAACATTGACCGTATTGCGGATAACTGCGTCAGCATTTCTGAGGAGGCAATGGATAACATTTCCTTCCAGAAACTGTACCAGAACAATGAGATGCAGAGCATGGAGATCACAGGAGAGCAGGCATAAATAAGATCCCCATAATTTTGAAAGTAAAAAAACAGAGGACTTCCTATTCCTGTATTGAAGTGATTATTCTGATCCTTCAGTGCGGATTAGGAAAGTCCTCTGTTTCATTTCATTGAGATTCATTTCATTGGAAATTCGTTTTATTGTGTTACATCAGATTGTATCCCGGCTTGCGCTTCTGCTCCTCAATCAGGTCGGCGAGAGTCACACTGTCGACGCACTGGTCGATCGCATCCTTGAGCTGCTGCCAGACTGTCAGCGTCGCACAGCGGTCTGCTTTCTCACACTGATTGATGTCGTCATCGAGGCAGGCAACCGGCGCGAGGCTTCCCTCTGTCTGGCGCAGGATCATGCCGACGGTATATTCTTCCGGTTTCTTGGTCAGCATATAACCACCCTGAGCGCCTCGGATACTGCGCACATATCCGGCGCGGTGCAGAAGTGTTACAATCTGTTCGAGATATTTATCAGAGATTCCCTGACGCTGTGCAACCTGACTGATCTTTGTGCACTGGTCCGGATTTAATCCAAACTCAATCATCATGCGGAGGGCATAACGGCCCTTTGTAGAAATTTTCATGTTTTTTCGCTCCCTTGCAGTTCAGTTCCCCATAATTGTGCCGTCCTTTCTCTTTTGCATTTTATCATTTTATTGATAGAGAAAATGATAAAATCTCTGAATAGCGGCACAAGATTACCTTTATTGTACAAAATAATTCTCAAAAAGTAAACCAGAAAGCGGGAAAGTATGCTATAATCGACTCACTATATTAGGAGGAAAAAAATATGAAAGACGGTTTTTTCCGTACAGCGGCAGCCACTCCCAAAATCCGGGTGGCAGATCCGGTTCACAACCGGGAAGAGATTTGTAAGCTGATTTCAAAGGGACACGAACAGGGCGTCGGTCTGATGGTTTTTCCGGAACTCTGTATGACAGGATATACCTGTGGGGATCTGTTTCTGCAGGATGCGCTGATTCGCAGTGCAAGAAAAGAACTTGAGGAGATTGTAGCCTTTACAAAAGGGCTGGACATGATTATTTTTGTGGGACTTCCGTGGATGCACAGAGGAAAGCTCTACAACGTAGCAGCGGCGGTCTGCGATGGAAGTCTTCTCGGTGTCGTTCCGAAGATCAATCTTCCAAACTATTCAGAATTTTATGAGCGCCGTCATTTTACGCCGGGAAATCACATTCCGGAGATGACAAAGTGGCAGGATGGGGAAGTTTTGATGGGAACGAATCTGTTGTTTGTCTGCCGGGAACATCCGGAGCTTGTGATTGCATCGGAGCTCTGTGAGGATGTCTGGGTTCCGTGCCCGCCGAGCATCCGCCATATGCTTGCGGGAGCGACTGTGATCGCAAACTGTTCTGCGAGTGATGAGGTTGTCGGAAAGGACAGTTACCGCAGGGAACTGATCAGTGGTCAGTCCGCCCGCCTTCTTTCTGCATATATTTATGCAAATGCAGGAGAGGGAGAGTCGACTCAGGATCTCGTCTTTGGCGGCCACAACATCATCGCGGAGAACGGAACGATTCTTGCCCAGTCCAAGCGTTTCCATCCGGGAATGATCAGTGCGGATCTCGATCTTGAGAGATTGCAGTCGGAGCGCAGAAAGACAACGACCTGTCCGGCTCCGGATCAGACCGGCTATGAGACGATCGAGTTTTCTTTAAACACGGAGAAGATGGAGAACTGCCAGCAGGAAAAACTGCTGCGCTATATTGACAGCCGCCCGTTTGTTCCGTCCGATATGTCGGAGAGAAGCCGTCGCTGTGAGGAGATTTTCATGATTCAGGCGATGGGACTGAAGAAGCGTTTGGAGCACACCGGAGCAAAGCATGTCGTGCTCGGAATCTCCGGCGGACTTGACTCTACGCTGGCTCTTCTCGTCACTGCCCGTGCCTTTGATCTTCTGGAGATTCCGAGAAATCAGATTCATGCCGTGACGATGCCGTGTTTTGGAACGACGGACAGAACGTACCAGAATGCCTGCCGGATGACGGAAAAACTCGGAGCGACCTTAAAAGAGGTCGACATTCGCGCATCGGTGAACCAGCATTTCTCTGATATCGGTCAGAATCCGGAAAATCACGATGTGACTTACGAGAACGGACAGGCGCGTGAGAGAACGCAGGTGCTCATGGATACGGCAAACCAGGTTGGCGGTCTCGTGATCGGTACCGGTGATATGTCCGAGCTTGCACTCGGATGGGCAACTTACAACGGAGATCACATGTCGATGTATGGAGTCAACGCTTCCGTTCCGAAGACGCTTGTGCGCCATCTTGTGCGTTACTTCGCAGACACCTGTGGGGAAAAAGAACTTCGGGATGTGCTTCTCGATGTCCTCGACACTCCGGTAAGCCCGGAGCTTCTCCCGCCGGAGGATGGCGTGATTTCCCAGAAGACGGAAGATCTCGTCGGACCGTATGAGCTTCACGATTTCTTCCTTTATTATGTGCTTCGTTTCGGCTACATGCCGTCGAAGATCTATCATATGGCGCTTCGTGCATTTGCAGGAGAGTACGAGGCAGACTTCATCAGGAAGTGGCTTAACGTGTTCTACCGCCGTTTCTTTGCACAGCAGTTTAAGCGTTCCTGCCTGCCGGACGGACCGAAGGTTGGTTCTGTTGCAGTTTCCCCGAGAGGCGATCTGCGCATGCCGAGTGATGCATCCCGAAACATCTGGATGGCAGATCTTGAGACAATTTAAAGTAAGTTTATAGAAACGATAACTTTACGAACGTCGACTTGAATTTTTTTTACAGTAAATTTAGTTAAAGTATGTGGCGACGGAAGCGGGAAAGTACATGCAAACCCGTGTGAGATGTCGGTGTTTAGGTCGCGTATTTTGCGACCTTATGCACCGTTGCGATGAACTCGGAGCGAGAGCGTGTTTGCATGACTTATTCGCTGATGGCGTCCTAGTGGGAACTTAAATCCCCAAATAGAAAAGAATAGAGAGGAAT
>NZ_JBNMIC010000045.1:0-18447 GCF_050873065.1 Brotaphodocola sp. | reverse complement strand
CCATATAATATCCGACAGCTGAGGGATCTCCGCGAAAATACCATGCCAAGGAGTCCGTGACCAACAAAAGAGCATTGAAAACAAGCAGCGCGTACTGGGCACGATTTTTTCGAAATACCTCTCTACCGCTTGCCTGGATGCTGAAGGCCGCTGCCACGCAGAACAGCGCGCCCCAGATCTCCAAGGCTACGTGTACGCTCATGATTGTGATCGATTTCATTCTTCACTCCAATTCCTTTCTTTTCTCTTCTCTCCATCTCTTGAAAAGAAATTCTTTCTCGTGAACCTTCTTTGGCTGACGATGCGGTACGCTCTGCACTTTTCTCAAGCACATCTTCATACAGCTTCGTCTTCTCCTGTTTTTCATACTCCTCAAACGTGACACACTCTGCACGGATCCCACTCTTTTGAAATGAGGCACAATCCGCCTCATAGCAGGATTTCAACATGCGCCTATCCGGCTCCCCCTTGACAAGATCCCGGTAAATACTGAAATCCCCCCGCTCATCCGCTACCTGAAGCGCACTTGCAAATACCATATCGTTCGGAAAATACGTCTGAATCAGCATATTTGCCCCGCGAATCATCCGTGCCGACACCGATACCTGCTCGACTGCATCCGGAGGAATCCTCATGTCCGACTTTCCCGGAATATGAGGTCTTCTCGACTGCTCAAGCTCTGACTCCAGTTTGAGTGCATGTTCGATATAAGGTTCTGCAACCAGCAGTGCCCCCTCAATGCTCATCTCCCTGTGTCCATCCTGCCGCTGAAGCAAATCTGCTCCTAAATTCATCTTGTCCAGAATCTGTCCCATTCTAACCTGATCCTCTTTTTCCAAGAGATGATCTTCCATATCCAGAGCTTTCATGGCAAAAAGCATATTCAGCTTCTTAACCGGATTGTCCAATCGCTCACATTTTTCCAAATATGACGTTAAATCCCCCATCCCCGGCCTCCTTTATCATTTCCTGTCAACTGCTCATCATCTTCACAATTACATTTCTTGTCCTTATTATAAATGATAAATAGATACAAAATGGACACTCTGAGACGAACTTTCTCCTCATAAACCCATTATTTATTCCATTATTTGCTCATTCTGCTGTAAAAAACTTCATCGAGCATTCCATGCGTGTACTCGCCCCAGCTGTACTGTGACATATATTCTCCATGATAACGGTCAAAGGAATCCTGCTTGCCATCACACCAGTCAAAATAATCACAGTCTATCTTTTCTTTTGCAACTCCGATGGCTCCACGCCTTCTTAAAATCACATCTCCGCAGCCTGCCTTCGTGAGTGATACGATCAGATCCGTGCGCAATTTTTTCATGTAGGAAATGTGACCGCGCTCATCCTCATCATCTTCCCAGAGTGCTCCCATGATCTGCGCATTGCTGCACACCGCTCCCCGGCGGTCAACCAGATATGCCAGAAGTTCTTTTGTCTTGTTATACTGAAACGGAAGCGGCTTGTGATCGATAAACACCTCAAAATCTCCAAACGCACGAATCGAAAGTTTTGGCAGGTCCTCCGATCCGTCCGAATAATCCCTCTCCTCCGTCGCCGTCGCAATCGCTGCGTTCTGATTCTGCCCGGAGACTGGCAAAAAGCGCAGATCCTCCATCTCCATCCGAACACTGTTTTCCGTCACCGGCTTCATAATATATCCACTCGCATGCATGCTCATCGCATCTCCCGTGTATTCCCCATAAGCCGTCACAAATATAATATTCACTTTCGGATAAATTTCTTTCAATTTCCTAGCCGCATCCACACCGCTCAGTTCCGGCAAATGAATATCCAAAAACGCAACATCACAGATCTGTTTTTCCATAATCGCAATCGCAGATTCTACATCCATGCAAGAATAAATGTCACTTTCCGGAGCTGCCGCCGCAATTGCATCTTCCAATTCGGAAAGTGCCGGTCTCTCATCATCTACTGCCAGTATCTTCATCTTTCTCTTTCATTCCTTATATACATAAATTTTTTCCTACAGACAAAAAAATCTTTAAAGATTTTTCATCCAGATCCCCGCAAGTTCTATCCAGTTCTGGCACTGTGGCTCCACACGATTTGCCTGACCAACCGCCGTCTCCTCATTTGCAAGTGAAAGTCCATGCGCACCGACCGGATAGAGATGCATCTCCAGATTTACTCCGCTCTGTACCAGAGCACTCGCAAGCAGGAGAGAATTCTGCACCGGAACAGTCTGATCTGTCACCGTATGCCAGAGAAAGGTCTTTGGCGTATGTGCCCCGACCTGAAGTTCGAGAGAAAACTCATCCAGAGCTTTCTTCTCACCGGCACGCTCCCCAAGCAGATTTTCAACAGAGCCCCTATGGCAATACTCTCCCGCCGTCACAACCGGATAGCAGAGAATCATTCCATTCGGTTTGATCTCCTCATTTTCCGCGCAGACAGCCTTTGCCAGCCACTCCTGGTTCCAGAATGCCCCAAGACTTCCCGCAAGGTGGCCTCCTGCCGAAAATCCGGAGACCACAATTCCATCTTTCTGGATCTTCCACTCCTTTGCATGTCTGCGGATATGGGCCGTCAGCCAGGCGAGTTCTTCAAGTGCCTGCGGGAAGCGGCTCGGAGCTACGCTGTAAGACAGGACAAAAGCATGATATCCCATTGCGAGATACTGAAGTGCAATCGGCTCTGCCTCCCTAGGAGACACAAACCGATATCCACCTCCCGGACAGATGATCACGGCTTTCCGAAGCCGCTCCTTCTCATCCGGATTGTTATCGATCAGATATGCCGTATAGGATGCCGGCTCTACCTGTACACCTGCCTGTTTTTCTCTATTTCCATCTATCTCCTTAATGGTCTCTGTCCATACCTTCATCGTGTATCTCCCTTCTTCGTTCCATTTTTCTGTCAGACAAACTTGCTTTATTTTCCTTGCTACGGATTACACTGCTTGCACGGGGAATATCCCTGTTCAATCATCGAAGTCCTTGTCTCTTTTACCTGCTTTTTATTTTCTTCCTTTGTTCTCTGTGCCGAAGAACAATCCGGCTTGTGAAACGTTCCCGTATTGACATTCAAAATGTAGGTTTGTTTCTTTTCTTTCTTTGTATTTGCTTTTGTGTCATTTGCTTTTGTGTCAGAGCCTCCTGACGTCTCTGCTGCCTTTACCGTCGAATTCTTATCCGTTTTCGTCGTCACTCCGGCAAGCGCCTGACCAGAAAGTGCACTCTCGCCTGTTGCATAGTCAATCGTGATTCCCGGCTGAACATCATAGGCATAGACGCAAAAGAGCACTCCCTCGCCCTGATCTTCGACGGACTCTGCCTCCATCAGCACGCCTGATGCCACCAGATTATCTCCCTCAAAAACAGGTGTCACACGGTAAAGTACATGGTTTTTTGTTTCTTTTACATAGTCTGCCACCATATTTTCAAACGGAAGCATTCCGTCCACGTTCAGATATCTCGTTCCCGTGATCAGGTTCTGTTTATTCGCATTCTCTGCGGTCAGCTGATAACCGATCAGATGGCAGCGGTTATAGAGGCTTTTTCCGTCGACATTGTCATATCTGACAGAATGCCAGCCTGTCGGCTTTACACTGCTGATGTCTCCCCGCTTTTCTGTCGGCATCGTCTCTGTGCTGACAGATGCGTAGGCAACACCGCATCGTCCAAGATTGTCCAGTTCACTGTACGATTCAAATGAATCCTTTGCCGCCTTAAGCTCCGCTTCCGTAAAATACGGAACATTGTCGTGAACTGCCACATACGGATCTCCTGAATATTCAGGCACTTCAGAAAGGCTGAATTTCCCGTTTAAAGAACCGGTTGTCTGCTCCGACTCTGAGCCATTTGTTGACGATGATGCCTCTGTCGCCGCCTGTGCCTCCGTCGTCGCCTGAACACTCCCCGATAATTCCAGCTCCGGTATTTCTTCACATGCAGAAAGAACCAGTGACACCGCTGTCACCAGACCTGCAATCCATATTTTCAGTTTTCTCATAATCTGACTACTCTCCGTCCTCTTCTTTTGTTTTCTTTTTCTTTTGATAATACTCCACCGTAATCTTCTCATGGGAAGAACCGGCAAACTCCTCCATCTTCGTCATCTCCCAGTCCCCGTCACTCAAGTTCAAGTCAAAGAAACGGTCAGATGGATAGACTCGATTCCATTTATAGAGAAGAACGGACTCGATTTTTTCTTCATATTCCGAGACATTCTGATTCTCCACAAAACAGAATTCCCCTTCGCCTGCCTGCGCCAGAAAATCCTCTGCCACGCAGATATTCGCATCTGCCGCAGATCCCTGTTTTTCTGTCTCTCCTCCATCCGGATTCTCACAGTCCCGCTGAAAAAGGACAGCACTGTACGCATTCATCCAGATCGCTCTGCCATCAGCCAGTTCTCTCAAGTGATGTCTCTGAAGCCGGTCCTGACTCTGACGGCGTTTATTGAACATCATCCCATTTTTGTCATCTATGCAAACTGCAACGATCATTTGCCTTTTTCCTTTCTCCAATCTTTTATCCTACTATTTTGACCATTCGATCAATTTTGTTTTTACTCTCACATAGATATCCGCCATATGTTTCGGAAATGTTGCGCCCAGATAAAAAACCGGAAAAACAAGCATCGTTGCAAATGCGATTCCAAGCGCAAGAGATGCATACGGATGATGCAAAAGGCTAAGGACAATACTCGCAATCAAACTAATCGGAAAAACAAGTGCCATAATAAGTGCCACTGCTCGTCTCAAAATTTTTCTCACTCCTTTTTCTTTTCTGAATTCCATATCATTTTACCACAAATCTTTAAGAAAAGATATGGTCCATCCGTCCAGCATTTGATTTCAACCATTTTTTATGATAAGATGAACCTATCTTATTTGCGAGGAGGAAATGATTTATGGATAGCATTTTTCACAGAATCAGTGTAAGAAAATATGCAGATAAACCGGTCGAAGAAGAAAAAATCATGCAGATTTTAAAAGCCGGAATGCAGGCTCCGAGCGCTTGCAACCAGCAGCCCTGGGAGTTTTATGTGGTGACCGACAAAGAAAAAATTCAGAAGCTGGCTTCCGTCACTCCTTATTCAGGCTGTGCCGCAGGCGCGCCGGTTGTCATTGTTCCGGTTTATCGAACAGAAGGACTGATCCGCCCGGATTTTGCACAGATTGATCTGGCAATCTGCCAGCAGAATATCTGGCTTGAAACCGATTCGCTCGGCCTTGGCGGCGTCTGGATCGGAATCGCTCCCATCGAGGACCGCATGGAGTCTGTCCATAAACTCCTGGATCTCCCGGAAAATGTAGCTGTATTCTCTTTATTCCCTCTCGGCTATCCGGCAGAGAGCCGTCCACAGGCAGACCGCTTCCATCCGGAACGAATTCATTTTATTAACGATTAATTCCATCAAAAAAGGCTTCTTCCGGGCAGGATTATGGTTTCAACATCCTTTTCCCTAAAAGAAGCCTTTTTATTCTGGATTTTTTATGAACGTTTTTTTGAATTAGAATTGTGATCTGCTTAGATATAATTAGAATTGCGATTTACTTGGATATAAGTTCTGAATAAAATCTGATTTTTTGTTTTTCTCTTAATTTAAAATTCTGAATTTTCCGATGAGCGGAAGCTCTTTTGCTTTTCCACTCAATGCATTTGCCACACCCATAATAAACAAAACCAATAACAATATATAGACAATACCGGTAAATGGAAGCACAAAGCGCATCTGCCACCAAAAACGGCTGAAGGCAACGGTCAGCATCGATGAAGCAAACTGCCATCCCATTGTCACAATCATAAGAATCAAACCCTGATTTGCATGAAACCGGGCGTATTTTGACTCTTTCGCGAGGAGGATTGGCAGAACTACAAGAAGCGAAAAATAGGAAAGCACCGCCATCAGCTTGTTCTGTTCGATATCTTCTGCCTGAAACTCTCCGCTCAAATCTTTCGCCTGACTCAAAGTCTCCCAGGACTGTGCCTGCGACGGTTGAGACGTTCCCCGTCGCTCTCCCTCCGCGTGCAAAGGCTGGGCTCTCTGCCCCTGTACTGGCGCTCCGCAACCCGGGCAGAATTTCGTCCCCTCGCTCAGTTTTCTCCCACATCGTGCACAAAATACCATGTCTCTTCCCCTTTCTATTTTGGATTATTGAAAATCTATGGCAATTTTTATAGGTTCTGCTTTCTGTGCAAAACCTCTATGCCCGTGACAGATTTTTGTCGCGCTAAGTTTCAACTGCGCTTTTTCAATGCTCTTTCAATGTTTTTTCAATACTTTATTATTTTATTGCAAGATTTACGGCTCCGATCGCAGGATAAAGTTCTGCAAACACGCTCTCGCTCCGGGTTTCGGACGTAGCGGTGCATAAGGTCGCAAAATACGCGACCTAAACACCGACGCCTCAACACGGGTTTGCAGAATCTTTCCTGCTCCGTCGCCTTTTCACTATATTTTCCTACTTTATTCACTGCTATTACATAACTCAAATGAACTACCACGTCTGAAAGCCTAAATAAGTGACCTATGACTACTCACATAAATAACCCTCTTAACTTTTTAGCACTCATTTCATATACCAGGCAAATAAAATAGGGCGCAAAATTATGATAAGCGCTATAAATATTAATCTTATACAAATTATCTAATACTCTGGAAAATTTCAAATCACTATAAAAGAAAAAAATGGGATAATAACTGAATAACTGAATAACTGAATAACTGAATAACTGAATAACTGAATAACTGAATAACTAGAATTATAGCACAGATAAGAATTCAATTCAACTGAAAAAAGCAAAAACTTCAGGCGCTCCGAGGCTGAGAGAATATCCAATGCGAACCCGTGTTGAGGCGTCGGTGCTTAGGTCGCGTATTTTGCGACCTTATGCACCGCTACGTCCGAAACCCGGAGCGAGAGCGTGTTCACATGGATATCTGCTCAGACGATGGAGCGCCCCAAATACCATCTCAATCTCATCCACTCTGAAATCAAGGTAAAACTAGCTGCAAAGCCTTGCCTTACTGCTCACTTTTCGGAAAAATCCGGCTGCCATAACGCGCAGCAAACACATGACCTTCTTCATCGCGAATTGCAGTCAGATAAATATCGGAATATTTTTTGCGAACCATTCCCTGATACGGATAAACAGCCTGAAGATCCACTGCCTTTCCGTTTACAGACATCGTCAGGCTTCCATTTTCATCCTTGAGTTCAAACGCATCGCCCTCTCCAGATACATAAGTTCCGGCAAGCTCCTTGCGCTCTTCCTCACTCCACTCACGTTTTCCATGCTCCTGACGCTTCTCAGAAACCTCAAGACCACAGTATGCGCGAAGAGCAGCATCTGCAATTGCCACCACAGACACATCCATCGTATTGCACAGAACCACTATGCCGACTTCCTCCTGCGGACAGAACGAGAAGTTGGAAGAAACTCCCGGCAGACTTCCGCCGTGCTCATAGACTGCGCGGTCTTCAACCTGCTTCGTCTCAAGACCATATCCGTAGTAAACACCCGGCTTCATAAACTGTCTCGGCTTCTCCATCTCCTGAACGGAATAGCGATCCAGAATCCGATTTCCATTCTCTGCAGTTCCCTCGTTTAAATACATCACTGCATACTTCATCATGTCGCCCAGAGTAGACTTCATGGCTCCGCCACCGTGAAGCACGAAAGCATCATTCTGGTAATCGCGGTCTGCTCTCCACTCTCCATTTTCAAAAGAGTACAGAACAGCTGCATTTTCATCCAACGTATTGCGGATAAAGCTCGTGTTGCTTCTTTCCATGCCAATCGGCTTTAAGACATGCTTGTCGAGATACTCCGCAAATGAATCGCAGTCCGAATGACGGCGCACAATGTCAGAGAGCAGTCCAAAACCATCATTGCAGTAGCTCATGCGCTGACCCGGACGACCCGTAAAACGAGTCTGATTGTCAAGACGCTCTGCGACAAGTCGGATTCCCTCATCAGCAAAGTCCCTGCGGTAAATCAGCTCCTCCTCAAGCGTATCCTCAATTCCCATCGCCTGAGCCGTCTTGTCCACAACGATACGCGGAAGCGGGAAATATCCGCCACTGTGACACATTAAATGCCACAGCTTTACCGGCTGATCCTGATTCTTGTTTGTGAATTCCGGAATGTACTTGGACACCGGATCATCCACAGAGAGAACTCCATCCATCTGCATCTGCATGATTGACAGTGCCGTAAAAGACTTCGTCACAGATGCCATACCAAAGATCGTGTCACGGTTGATCGGGAGCTTATTCTCCTCATCTCTGTAACCGAAATACTGCTCGTACTGGATCTCTCCCTTTGCATTTACAATGCCGACTGCAACACCACGCGCACTGCAATCCTCCATCACCTGAGCGACCAGCGCTTCTAACTGCTTCTTTCCTTCTTCTGTCATACGGTTCATGAGAACATCTCCTTCTTCAGGCTGCGGATTCCAAGACCGGCCTCAGAAGACAGAACCAGATGTCTCGTATCCTTGACATCAAATCCACCCTCAAACGGCAGTGCCTTCAAAGAGAACGTCGCATCCAGATCTGCACGGGTGATGTTCTTCATTGCTGCGCCGAGGGAAGCTGCTGCGGTGATGCCGATACCGCTCTCCTCTGCCATACATCCAAGCATGCACTCCACGCCTGCTGCCTCAGAAATTGCCACAATCTTCTTTGCCTCGTAAATACCGCCACACTTCATCAGCTTGATGTTGATGTAGTCTACTGCGCGCTCAGATACCAGACGCAGCGCATCCTTGGAATCCCAGCAGCTCTCGTCTGCCATGATCGGAACACTGCTGTGAGCCGTGACAAATTTAAGTCCCTCAAAATCAAATCTCGGAACCGGCTGCTCTACAAGCTCGATATCGTACTCATTCAGGCGGGCGATCAGCTCAACAGCCTCTTTTGCCTTCCATCCCTGGTTTGCATCCAGACGGATCTTCACGTCATCGCCGACAGCCTCACGAATTGCACGAACTCTTGCAAGATCGGTTGCAAAATCCGTTCCGACCTTCGTCTTAATCACGTTAAATCCAGCCTTCACATGCTCTCTCGCACGCTCTGCCATCACCTGCGGATCATCAATGCCGACCGTCATATCGGTCTCAATCTCACCGGACATTCCGCCAAGCACCTTGTAGAGCGGAAGATTTGCGCTCTTTCCGATGATATCATGGCAGGCAATGTCAATCGCTGCTTTTGCAGTTCCGCAATAAGCAACCGCACGGTTCATCACAGCATATACCTTCTCCATATCTCTCGGATCCACACCGATCAGCTTCTCCTTGATACGCCCGATCGTTGCAATCGTACCCTCAAGATTCTCACCGGTGATAAACGGTCCCGGAGATCCCTCTCCGTATCCGGTGATTCCTTCATCTGTTTCCACCTCAACCAGACAGCTGACCGCATGGGTGATCAGTCCGAGAGAAATGCGGAACGGGCGCACAAGCGGCACCTGCATCTTGTAAATCTTGATATCCGTGATTTTCATGACACTACGCTTCCTTTCACATGTTTCATTTTTTCTTTTTTCAAAACCAAAGTGCGTTTGCCACCCTGCCCCAAAAGAGCAGATGCCAAACACACTTCGATTACAGATATTTAAGTATTAACACAATTTTATTAAGTACATGACGTACAACAAGTTTTACTTGCAGCCATCACAGAAATGGCAGGCACACATATGGCCGTTTCCAATGTCTCGCAGCTCCGGTTTCTGCGTGGAACAGATGTCCTTTGCCATGAAACAGCGGGTATGGAAGATACATCCTGCCGGCGGATTTGCCGGGCTCGGAAGATCGCCCTGAAGAATAATCTTCTTTCTCTTGGAATGGCGCTCCGGCATCGGAATTGCAGACAGAAGTGCCTGTGTGTACGGATGGGACGGGTTCGCAAAGAGCTCTTTCTTGTCCGCCATCTCAACCACATGACCGAGATACATAACCATGACGCGGTCAGAGATATGCTTGATGACACTTAAGTTATGGGAAATGAAGATGTATGCCATTCCCATCGAGTTCTGCAATTCACGCAGCAGGTTCAGCACCTGAGACTGGATCGAAACATCGAGTGCAGATACCGGCTCATCGCAGACAACGAGAGACGGACTGAGCACGATCGCACGCGCGATACCGATTCTCTGACGCTGACCACCTGAAAACTCGTGCGGGTAACGGTTGTAGTACTTCGGATTAAGACCTACGACTTCCATAACTTTGAGTACCTGGGCACGGGTCTCCTCAGCAGTCTTATAACGCTTCTGAATATTTAACGGCTCTGCAATAACCTCACCGACCGTCATTCTCGGGTTTAAGGATGCATACGGATCCTGGAAAATGATCTGCATGTCTGCACGCATTTTTCTCAGTTCCTGACCGGAAGCTTTTCCGAAATCCTTTCCCTTGTAAAGGATCTGACCGGAAGTCGGTTCAATCAGACGCAGAACCGAGCGGCCCATCGTCGACTTTCCACATCCGGACTCACCTACGACACCGAGTGTCTCTCTCGGATTTAAGGTAAAGGATACATCATCAACTGCCTTGATCCAGGATTTTTCTTTTGCGAAAAAGGACGATCTCGCCGGGAACAATTTTCGCAGATTTTTGACCTCTAACAGAGGGGTCTTGTCATTTGCTTCGCTCATCAGACGTTCTCCTCCCATTCTTTTGTATACTTAAAGCAGCGGACCTTGCGTCCCTCTGCCTCCACGAGCTCCGGCATCTTCTGCTTGCAGATCTCGCGCGCCTGAGGACATCTCGGGCAGAATGCACAGCCCTTCGGCATGTCGTCAAAACTTGGCACCATACCCTTGATCACGCTCAGCTCCTTTGTGTCATCGTCATCGAGCTTCGGAATGCATTTCATCAGACCATCGGTATACGGATGCATCGGTTTCTCAAAGATCTGGTCACAGGTTGCATGCTCGACAACCTTACCTGCATACATAACCATGACATCGTCGGCAACCTCTGCGATAACGCCGAGATCATGGGTGATCATCATGACGGAAGTACCGGTCTCATTTTTCAGCTCATTGATCAGATCAAGGATCTGTGCCTGAATCGTCACATCGAGTGCTGTCGTCGGCTCATCGCAGATCAGCATTTCCGGATTACAGCAGAGCGCCATTGCGATCATGACACGCTGACGCATACCACCGGAGAGCTGATGCGGATACTCATCGAAACGGCGCTCCGCAAGCGGGATTTTAACGAGTTTGAGCATCTCGATTCCGCGCTCCTTCGCCTGACGCTTCGTCATATTTTCATGAAGAAGCAGAGCCTCCGTGATCTGCTCTCCGATCGTGTAAACCGGATTCAGAGAGGTCATCGGCTCCTGGAAAATCATCGCGATCTGCTTACCGCGGATCTGACGCATCTGATCTTCCGTCTTCTTTAAGAGGTCCTCGCCCTCAAAGAGAATCTCTCCGCCCTCGATCTTTCCTGGCTTCTCCACCAGACCCATGATCGACAGGGATGTGATACTCTTTCCACAGCCGGACTCACCCACGATTCCAAGGGTTTTTCCCTTTTCCACATCAAAGGACACATCGTTGACAGCCTTTACCAGACCCGCCTGCGTGTGGAAATAGGTCTTCAGATTTTTTACCTGTAAAATTTTCTCTGCCATTTCACACACCTCCTTAGTTCTTTAACTTCGGGTCAAGCGCATCTCTTAAACCGTCGCCGAAAATATTGAATGCGATAACCGTGATCATGATTGCCACACCTGGCATAATGCTGTATACCGGACGATAGCTGATGAACGTCTGCGCAGCACTGATCATATTGCCCCATGACGGAGTCGGAGGCTGGATACCGATTCCAAGGAAACTCAAGGATGCCTCGTACATGATTGCATTCGGAATACCGAGCGTTACGAGAACGATGATCGTGGAAAGGCAGTTCGGGACAAGTCCCTTCATGATGATCCAGTAAGTGGAAGCACCGCAGGCACGGCTCGCCTCAATGTACTCCTTCTCTTTTAACTGCATGACAGAGCCACGGATCATACGGGCGGTGCGAACCCAGGTCAGAAGACCGAGTGCGATGAAGAGGTTGAGCACGCCTTTTCCGAGGAAGGTCATAATTGCCATTGCAAAGATCAGATCCGGGAAAGCCTGGAAGATCTCCATGATACGGGAGATCGTGTTGTCAATCCAGCCACCGTAGTAGCCTGCTAAAGAGCCGAGGGTGACTCCCACGATCGAAGCAATGACCTGTGCAACGATACCGATACTGATTGAAACGCGGGAACCGTAAATAATTCTGGAAAGAATATCACGGCCAAACTCATCGGTTCCAAACGGATGTGCCAGACTCGGTCCAGCTAAAACCGCACTGTAATCCTGATACGTCGGATCATACGGAGCGATCAGCGGAGCAAAAATTGCCATCAGCACCAGAAGAACCAGAAGACCTGCACAGAACATGGCCATCTTATTCTTCTTCAAGCGGCGGAAACTGTCGCCGTAAAAGCTCGAATACTGCATGCCATTTTCCATGACATCCTGCTCGAACTGCTTCTGTTTGTTAAAAAATCCAAATACTTTCTTTGCCATCTCTTAGGCCGCTCCTTTCCCGTAACGGATCCGCGGATCCAGAAATGCGTAGGAAACATCCACAAGCAGGTTTACCACAACAAAGACAAACGCGATGTACATAACCGTTCCCTCAAGAAGCGGCAGATCTCGGTTTGACATTGCATCAACGGCAAGTTTACCGATACCCGGGATGGAGAATACTTTCTCAATCAGCATGGAACCGGTCAGCATGTAACCGAAGTCGGTTCCCACAAGGGTTACAATCGGAATCATTGCATTTTTCAGTGCATGTTTCAGAATGACTGCCCAGTGTTTTACACCCTTTGCCTTTGCGGTACGGATGTAATCCTGACCAAGCACTTCCAACATACTGGTACGAGTGATTCGTGCCATATTTCCTGCATAACGAGCGCCAAGAGCGATACTCGGCAGGATATAAGCCGCCACGGAATCAAATCCGGAGATCGGCAGAATGTTCAACTTTAATCCAAAAATAATCTGAAGAATGATTGCTACCCAGAATGCCGGTGCAGATACACCGATGATCGCAAGGACCATGACAACGGTATCAATTCCTTTTCCGCGCTTTACAGCAGCAAAGATACCGCACGGAATTCCAATAATTGCAGCAAATACGAAGGACATGCAGGCCAGCTTTACCGTTACCTTAAAGCAGCGCATCAGCGCGTCCGTTACAACTTCTTTTGTAAAATAGGAGGTGCCAAAGTCAAGATGAACTGCACCCTTAATGAAATTGAGATACTGTACATAATAAGGCAGATCCAGCCCCAGTTCATGACGAACTTTCGCAATCGTCTCGGGATCCGCACGCTTCTCCAGCATCAGTGCAACCGGATCTCCCGGAACTACCTGAAGCAGGACAAATGTAATCAGACTGATGCCTACCAGAACAAAGATTGTCTGTACCAGGCGTTTTGCCGTGTATGAAAGCATTGATTTTCTCCTATAATAGTGAGAAAGGAAGGCTGCAAAACATGCACAGCCCCCCTCTTCTCAGAACATTTGTATAAGTTTGCGCAAATGACTACTGAATATCTGCGTTCTTCCAGAACATACGGAAGGTAGAATCCATCTGGAATCCGGTGATCTTCGGGTTCAGCAGGTAGAACTTGGTCTCATTGTACAGAGGAGTGGTTGCCCAATCTTCTCTGGTCATGATGTGCTCTGCCTTTGCGTAAATCTCCAGACGCTCTGCCTCATCGGTGGTTGCGATACCATCCTCAAGCAGCTTGTCAAACTCGTCGTTGTGCCAGAAGCTGGAGTTGGTGTCGGTCTTGGTCATCGGATAGAGCATGCTCTCCGGATCAGCGTAATCTACATACCAGTTAGCAATACCGCAATCAACGCCACCGCTCTTCTTCATATCAGACCATGCTGCGGAGTCAACCTGCTCAACCTCTACGTTGATGCCTGCTGCCTTTGCCTGCTGCTGGAATGCAGTTGCGATTGCAACGTTACCCTGATACTTGGTGTTTACGGTTACACGCAGATCAATACCATCCGGGTATCCTGCCTCAGCAAGGAGCTGCTTTGCTTGCTCCGGATTGTACTCGAACTCCGGAAGACTGCCATCATGTCCGATGATTCCAGCCGGAATGTAGGAGGTCGGAACCGTAGCGGTGCCATGCAGAATGCTGTCGCAGATAGCCTTACGGTCGATGGAAAGAGCAATTGCCTCTCTTACCTTTGCATCCGGGAAGGTCTTGGAATTTACAGTCAGGCTGTAGCATCCGGTCGGCTGGAAGCCGTGCATCTGATCCTTCAGATCCGGGTTGCTGGAGTATACCGGGTAGATGGACGGATCTACGTCAACGTAGTCCACATTGCCCTTCTGATACTCAAGAACCTGAGTGTTTACATCCTCGATGAACTTGTAGTCCAGGCCATCAAGCTTTACGCCGTCGCCATGGTAATCCTCAAAACGGGAAAGGGTTACGCCAACACCGCTCTGATAGCTGTCCATCTTGAACGGGCCAGTACCGTACAGAACGCTCATACCCCAGTTATCTCCTGCCTCCTCGCAAGCAGCCTGCGGATAGATTGCGCAGTAAGCGGTAGACAGAACAGAAAGGAACGGAGCATACGGCTTTGTCAGCTGAATGGTGAAGTGGGTGTCATCCTGAACCTGAATACCGGACAGTTCCTCTGCTGCACCGTTGCTCAGCTCATCGTAACCAACTACATTCTCTAACAGGGTTGCCATCTTTGCCATCTTGACCAGACGCTCGTAAGAATACTTTACGTCAGAAGCCTTCAGGGTCTCACCGTTGTGGAACTTCACATCCGGAAGAAGCTCAAAGCTGTAAGTCATCTGATCCTCAGAGATGGTCGGCATGGAAGCTAACAGGGTCGGCTCCAGACCGTTCTCCGTCGTGGTCAGCAGGGACTCCGTAATGTTGTCCGTGATCTTCATGACGATGCTGTAAGTGTACTGCTGCGGATCCAGCGCTACCTGCGGATCTACTGCTGCAACGCGTACAATCTTTCCAGAACCATCCGTTGTGGTTGCTGCTGCGGAGCTCTCGCCTGCTGCACTAGTTTCAGCAGAAGAAGCTGCAGCAGTCGTCTCAGTGCTCTTAGAGCCGCCACATGCAGTCAGAGAAACTGCAAGCACACAGCCAAGGGCGATTCCTGCCAATGTCTTTTTCATTTGCTTTACTTCCTCTCTTTGTAATCTTTGCTTTTCTCGTTGCTGAATCTTTTGTGTTACTTTGCTTTTCCAATCGACGTTCACCCTGATATACAAAAAGCCGCTGGAACCGTGCAAGTTTTGCATTTTTCCAGATATGCGTTCTAAAAAAAACGAGACGTTCCCTAGGGACACTCTTCCTTGAGCATACGTCTCGTGTTAGGTCATAAACGACCGATATCACCTGTTCACTTTTCTCTTACATCACTTGTGTTCATCTTTTCTGGTAATAACTTCTGTTTCACAAATTCCAGTATACATCATAAAAGCCACTTGTCACTATACTCTCACGTTTGTTTTTTGTCAAGAACAATTTTATTCTTATTTTAGATTTTTTAGTGGTTTTTTTGTTCTTCCTGTTGAATTTTTATTTTTTTATCGTCATTTTTGCTATTTATATCTTTTGTTCCTATTTTTTTGTCCTCATTTTTATGCCCATTTTTTCGTTCTTTTTTTGAATCGCTCCGGATTTTTGACAAAAATTTAGCCAAGAGCCTCGGATTTTGATCCAAATTAAGTCTGACGCTCGCGCAGACTTGGCGCGTGATTTTCTTGCGAAAGTTTTCCCACAGTAGTAAAGATGAAATTGGTGGTAGATAATCATTTATGCGTTTGTCGTGATGTCAAGGTTGGATAAATGCAATGAAATGTGATATGATGTATTTGAAAAAGAAGTCACCGACCAAGTATGGTAAAAATTCAAATGAAAAAGATTTTGTTGAATCTGTTGCAAAATTTACACATAATCGATCAACATTTGAAACTGACTTTTCTAATAGGACAGTGCTTTTGAAATTATTATTCAAGTGATTGGCGGTGAAGAATATGACTCACAAGAAAATAATGGGAAAAACCCCTGCTGGTGGGGACTATTTTGAAATATACTATTATGATTTAGATGGAAAACCAGTTGATGAAGAAAAAGCATTAAAGTGTATTATCCGTGAGTGTAAAGCAGATGGAACTCTCCTGAATGAAGTTTTTGGTACTTGCAATTATGATGAAAAAATTTTGAAAGGGGTAGTAAAAATGAGTCTGAAAGAAGAATTCCTTAAAATTGAAACACAAGCTGAATATGATCTTCGCAGAGAAAATTTTCGCGATCTACCGAAGGACAAGGAGGTACAAGCTCATTTAGAGGCTATTCATGGTAAGGGATATGTATCTGGAAATCCAAACGGGTTTGTCGGTGAGCTTTATAAAACCCCACCAAGGCAGAGAACGTAACGTGTTGAAAATTGTGTTAAATAAAAAATTATAGAATAAAAAGGTCATTTATCCATCCGGTCAACCGTTCATAAAGCGGGACAATGAGGACAGGAAATGACCTTCTCTTTTTTTATCATAAAAGAGGCGTGTTCATAACTTATTTACTCATATGTTTGTCGTAATGATAATAGCTCTGCACTTGACAATTCTTTCCAGTTGTGAAACAATACTGAGATACAGCACAGATAAAAAATAAAAAATAGAAACACAGATAAAAACATCATATTCAAATAAACATTGAAACAAAAGGAAAAAGAAGGGGTGAATCCATTATACAATGAATATCAACGCAAAAAAACAGCTTTCCCATATTGCATGGGCTTACGTCATCTTTCTGATCGTAAACCATGTCGCATCGTTTTTCCTCACGATTGCCCTCAGACTTTTTTCGTTCGCAACCGCCGGAATCTTTGACCTCTCATTTCTGTTTCGCAGCGATGTCGCCATGCTGCTCTCTCAGTTTACCATGTACGGAATCGCATTTCCCGTCTTTGCATGGGTGATGAACAGGATTCCCTCGTGGAAAAAAACCGACAAAAAGACAATTCCGGCAAGCGACTTTGCCGTACTTCTGATTTTCTGTTTCGGAATGACTTACATCGGAAATCTGATCGGGCAATATCTCATGGCAATCGCCAGCACCTTGAGCGGAACGGTACAGGAAAATCCTTTGGATGACCTGATCACAGGGATGCACGTCGGTGTCGTCTTCCTCACAACCGTGCTGATCGCTCCGGTTATGGAAGAACTGATGTTTCGCAAATATCTGATTGACCGGCTCGTTCCCTTCGGCCAGAAGACTGCCGTGGTGCTCTCCGGACTCAGCTTTGGGCTTTTTCACGGAAACTGCTTTCAGTTTTTCTATGCCACCATGCTCGGAATGGTATTTGCCTATCTGTACAGCACCACTGGACGGATCCGCTACAACATCGCACTTCACATGATCATCAATTTTGTGGGTGGAGTCATCCCCATTCTTCTTGCGGACAGTACCGCGGTGAATGGCTTTCTCTCTCTGCTGATCTCCATCCTTTTCGGCGGAGTGGCTCTTTCCTGCATGATTATTGCAGCAGTCATTTTCTTTTTATACATAGGAAAGTTAAAATGGTTTCCCAGATGGATTTTTCTTAAAGAGCCAGTTGGCATTACCCTCTTAAAAGCTCCGGGAGTCTGGTTCTTTCTGGCAGCAACCGGCATCAGCTTTGTGATCTCCTGGATCAGCGGTTCCTAAGCTCCGATAAGCTGCACAAAATGCTTTCTATAATAAAATACAGAGTACCATGCCTGACCAACACAATCAGACGTGGTACTTTTTTTATTGCCAAGAGCCTACAACACCTTTAATCTTTACACTGCAAACAGGTGCTCAAGGAGCCAACACACGAGCGGAAGCGTCACAATAGATCCGATCGTCGTCACAAAGATTCCTCCCATTGCGTAATCTCCCTCTGAGCCCGAGGATTTTGCCATCATCACGGCGGACGACATCGCCGGCATTGCAGTCAGCAGCGCCATCGTCATATGGATCTCCGGGGAAATCGGCACAAGACAGAGCGCCAGATAAACAAGCAGCGGTGCTACTAACATCTTTACGAACACAATTCCGTAAAGTTCCGGTTTAAACGCATAGCGGCGGATATCCATACAGGCAAAGACTCCACCGAGATAGATCATCGCAATCGGTGTTGCCGTTCCCCCGATCTTCTGCAAACCGGTATTGATCACTCCCGGTACTGGAATTCCCGCAAGAATAAAGATTAGCGCCAGAGCAATCGCGATTGTCGCCGGATTGATCATTTTCCTGAGTTTAAATCCGCCCTCCGTGCCCTCCGGAGTTGTGAGTTTCACACCAAGTGTCCATAACACAGACTGGTCCACAATCGTCACAAGTGAGATGTAAAGCATTCCGTTCTGCGGATAGAT